>NZ_DATMYD010000103.1:0-21960 GCF_035561155.1 Sporomusa sp.
ATAGATTGTTGTTGTTGAATCATTTGACTCACCTGCTCCCTTTAATACCTTTATTATACAGGAAAAAAGGTACAGCCTCCTCAGTTTTCTTGAGGGTCTATACCTTTTTAAGTATTAAAGGGACTTTTTCAGTGGCCTCCGAAGTGTCTGCGGTTTTTTTTGAACCTGCGAGATACACCTAGTAGTAATTAACATTATAGCATGAATCGATAACCCAATTACATCATGCAACCATTACATAGCTGCCTTATAGATACCAATTATATCATCCAGCGTAGCAGTACGTGGATTAAATAGGCTGCAAATATCTTTCATTGCGTTTCCGGCCATAACCTCGAAATCTTTTTCGTTAGCCTTTAACTGAGCAAGGCCGGAAGGGATACAAATGTCAGCGGATAATTTCTTAATAGACGCTATAGCTTTATCAGCAGCATCACGAACAGACAGACCTTGTATATTTTCACCCATTGCTACGGCAACATCAACAAAACGCTCTGGGCAAGCAATGATATTAAATGTTTCAACATGAGGCAGTAAAATAGCATTGCACACTCCGTGCGGCAGGTTGTATAAACCGCCTAGTTGGTGAGCCATAGCATGCACATATCCCAAACCCGCGTTGTTAAATGCCATGCCAGCTAAATATTCGGCATAAGCCATTTTGTCACGGGCTTCCATATTCTGCCCATTGGCTACCGCATTTCGTAAGTTAGTCGCTATAAGTTTAATAGCCATCAGAGCCGCTGAATCAGTAACCGGTGTAGCAGCAATGGAAACATACGCTTCAACAGCATGAGTTAATGCATCCATACCGGTAGCAGCAGTAAGAGCGGGCGGCATACCAACCATCAGTAAAGGATCATTAATTGCAACATTTGGAGTAGTGTGCCAGTCAGCAATAGCCATTTTTACATGATTAGAAGTATTGGTAATAACAGCAAATCGAGTCATCTCAGAAGCAGTACCGGCGGTGGTGTTAACGGCGATAAACGGAGGCATCGGCTTCTTAGATTTATCAAGACCTTCAAAGTCACGAATGTTTCCGCCATTGGTAGCCAATAAACCAATTCCCTTACCACAATCGTGAGCACTGCCGCCACCCAAGGTTAAAATGGTATCGGAGCCGCTTTCCTGGTAACTTTTTAAACCATCATGAACGTTTTTGTCGGTAGGGTTTGGTTCTGCTCCTGCAAAAGCTGTAACCTTGATACCATCAGCTTCCAGCATTGCCTTAATATCGTCGGCCATCCCACCTGGGCGGCCTAGGTAAGCATCAGTAACAAGGAAGACACTTGTACCACCAAGTGTTTTCACTTGTGCAGGAATTTGTTTGTGCGCTCCTACTCCCATTAGGCTCACAGTAGGTGTAAAATACCCGTAGACTTGTTCACCAATAGACATAAATAAAACCTCCTTAGGGCTAAGCCCATTTCTTATCTACTGACCATATTGTAATGCAAGCATCATGCCAATATCAGTTTAAAGAATAATACAACGTAAAAGGCCATTTATCAGCTAACATCAAAAAAAATAAAGATATTTTCAGAAAAGGTAATTTATTAAATATATGGAAATATGTATCAGTACAGGAACAATATGTTTGGACGAATGTTTCGTTAATGAAACACGTTAGTGTAATATGTTAGCTGGAGGTGAAGTATGGCTAGCCTATTAAAAAGTTTTATTCACGGAAACGATATCAGAGTAATAGATAAAGTCCCGCCGCCCATCTTCCAATCTTGGAAAAGATGCCGGGGGCTAAATGTCAATCATGAACAGATCTTTCAAGATGATATTTTACAATCGAGCATGCTGAAAGAATTATTAGACAGATATGAACAACTAATTAGAATCGCCAAGCCAATCCTGCAGCATTTATTCAGCTTATTGCGTACAAGCAATTATCAAATCATGCTTAGTAACAATCAAGGATACATACTGGAAACTTTTGGAGATCCCTCATTTGTTAACAAAACTGAAAAATTTTTTTTAACCCCTGGTGTCAACTGGCGGGAAAACTTAAAGGGTACAAATGGGATAGGTACCGTACTCATCGAGCAAACTCCTTTAGCTATTCCTGGCTGGACACACTATTCGCAGCCTGTTAGCTTTTTAGATTGTTGGGCTTCTCCTATTAGCTCCAGTGACGGAAACTTAATTGGAGTACTTAACATTTCTGGCGAGGCCGGTGCTAAGCATAAACATTTAATGGAGATAACGACCATTGGGGCCACTATGATTGAACAAAGCCTCCAAATCGCTGAAATGAAAGCAAGATTTAATCTTTCCAAGGGAGATCTAGATGCTTTAGGTAAACTCTTGCTACACGGCTCAGTACATGTTGATAAAGGCGGTTCAAGAAAGACAGAAAAACAAAATTTCTTTGTACCTATGTCATTTAATCACATAGTAGAAAATGAAAACAATCAATGGCATGGACGCAGTCCGAAAACTCATTCTATACTCGATATCGCTATGCGCGCAGCTCGGACAGATTCAACCGTTCTCGTCCAAGGCGAAAGTGGTACAGGCAAGGAAATTGTCGCTAGGATTATCCATAACTCCAGTATGCGAAAGGAAAAGCCGTTTATAACATTAAACTGTGCGGCAATTCCCAATAACCTGGTAGAAAGCGAACTCTTTGGTTATGCTGACGGCGCATTTACAGGGGCAAAGAGGGGTGGACAGCCGGGGAAATTCGAGCTAGCGAGTACTGGGACGATATTTTTAGACGAAATTGGAGATATGCCGTTTCACGTTCAGGCTGCACTGTTAAGAGTTCTTCAACAAAAAGAGTTTTATCGTATTGGTGATGATAAGTGCCGTATAATGAATGCCCGTGTTATTGCTGCAACTAATCAAGATCTACGCCATATGGTAGATCAAGGAAAATTTCGGTTAGATTTATATTATCGTCTGAAAGTTATTTTTATAGAAATCCCCCCACTTAGAGAACGAATTGAGGATATTTGGGATCTAGTACCCTATTTTGTCGAAAAATTCTGCAATAAATTCGGAATGCCGAGTATGGATATCAGCCCAGAGTTATTTCCCCATTTAATAAATAATCAATGGCCGGGCAATGTAAGGCAGTTAGAAAACTGTATCGAGAATATGATCGCCTTATCGCCAGGAGCATCAACGTTAACCATAGAAGACCTACCTAATGAATACAAAACTAAGTTTCAAAGATCAAGCACTAGTCTTGAAGATGAAATATCACAGCAATCCGCCGCCCTCGAAAGAAAACGGATTATTCAGGCATTAAAAGATACTAATGGGAATATCGCTGCTGCAGCCCGGAAACTAGGAATAGGTCGCACTACCATGTACCGTAAGATGGAGAAATTAGAGGTCATATTTTCCGTGAACTAAAATTTAAGAACCAACACCCCTCCTTAGGCTGTTGGTTCTTAACTGTTTCTGTCCACTTTTCGCCATTACCAATGCAAACACTAGAGCTTTACCAGCCAGACTTTGCTAGCTCTTTTAAAAATAAGCTGTCTGCTAGCGGCAGTGTTACTCTATTCCCTGTAAATGCGGATTTATAAATAGCCAGTATCACTTCTAAGGCTTTTCGCCCTTCTATACCGTTAGTTAAAGGTTCCATATCAGTTTTAAACGCTGTGATTATCTCCTGAAATTGGCGCTGATGACATTCAAACGAAATGTCGGGGCTGCTTACTCCAGCATTGTCAGTACTGCTTCCTACTTTATATTCATAACCTGATTTTAATTGAACAGAAGTAAGCACATCATTTTCAAGAACCGCGCTTCCTTCTGTCCCATAGATGTCGATACGTGAGACCAGACCCGGATACGCACAGGTAGTCCCTTCAATTACTCCCAACGCGCCGGATTGAAATTTGATGGCAGCCGAAGCGGTATCCTCTACCTCAAGCCCTGTATGCCCAAAAGTTCCGCAATGACCTGTAACCTCCGCGACCGGTCCTGCCAGAAACTGTAACATGTCAATATAATGGATGCCCTGATTCATTAACACACCACCGCCATCAATCTCCCACGTCCCACGCCATGCGCCGCTATCGTAGTATTCCTGGCTCCGGTATAACTTAATATAACACCCTCCGAAAATCAGTTTGCCTAGTTTACCCTGATCGAGTAAACTCTTCAAAGCGATAACACCATCACTGTAGCGCCTTTGGAATATGACTCCCAATCTAACTCCTTGCTTTTGGCAAGTTTTAATCAAAGCATCTGCCTTTTCTAAGGTGATATCAATGGGTTTCTCGATAACAACATGCTTACCCGCCAACGCAGCTTCAATCCCTAACTCAGCGTGCAGTCCACTAGGAGTACATATCGATACTGCATCAATATCAGTTCTTTTCAGCATTTCCTGATAGTCATTGTACCAATCACAATTAAAGTTGGTCGCGAATTCCTGCGCCTTTGCGGCATTCTTACCACAAATAGCGACCAAAGAGGCATCATCTATTCTTGAAATTGCCTGGGCATGGATAGGAACTATTGATCCGGTCCCTACTATTGCAAATTTTACTTGACTCATATTGCACCTCTTTCCAAAATACTCCATCCATTTTCCTTTTTATGTCCTCTACGTCCATTCGACAAATCATATATTCATCCCTGCCGCAGGGCTTGCTTGGTCATTGCCCCCTCTAAAATTTAGGAAATGGGCATTATCCTATTCACAGTCTAGCACTTTTCATTTCCCCCAAAAATTAAGATCATGTTAACAAAAATTAGTATCTTTTTAACACAATTTGTCTATCTTTCATCACGATAATTCGTTATATTCTTAAAATACAACGAAGTTTTTAGGAGGGAATTGAGAATGCGAGAAACAATTACAATTAATAGAATTATCCAATGCTTGTTTACAAACAAGGAAGTAGCTCAGCAAATTACAGCATATACCCTCACCGGTCAAGGAAAGGAGCAAACAAGCGAACTACTTACGAAATATTGCAGTGGTGGGCATGCCTGCAAAAGTCCGGATTGCCAATTCATTATCGGCTTACCAGGAAAAACTTATACCAAATCACTTGAAAGTATCTATAGTTGTTTGGACAAATAATCAGTTGTATGTCTCCCCGGCTTAAGACCATTCCATCTCAGCAAATTATAGATAATGCTTCTGAATACCCTAGTGCACCTATTATCCTCCCCATACTAAGGGAGGATAGTTTTTTATTTTAATGTACATGGCACCACTGTCATTAAAAAACAAGAATTATCATTCCGTAGGTCCTATGCGAGTAATGGGAAAAAGTATTAGAAAGGATTTTTGATATAAACAGAGATAATAAGTAGATATGGCAGTTAGAGTTTTTACTTAGAAATGTCTTTTTATTTTGTCTTTGAAATTAGGCTATTTGATGTATACATGTATAATTATAAGAATCCATACATAAATACTTCATTTATTTAGTGCTTTATATTATAATGTATCCAAATATTAGAAGAAGGAGGATGAGACCATGCGTAGGCCAATCACACTGTGTAAAAGTAAGACGGTAAATATCTCGCTACACGTCCGTTGCAGGTTGGAACGCTCTGTAACGGCGTTGGAGCTTACAATGATGTCCGTCTTATGGCGTAGTGTCGTACCGACGATGAGCGCTCCGTTCCGACTTTCCGGATAGTTTGCGTCACACGTTGAAGCTTACCTAAAAACGCAAATCCGGAGGTTGGTAGAAATGCATCAATATGCACAGAATCTTGGATTTGCCAGCTATGCCGACCTGCTGGAACATTCTAAGATTCTTTATTCAGAATCTATTATCAAGTGGTACGTCACAGAGCTAGCTGGGGGTATATGGGCAGCCTGGAACTGTCTAGACAGTCTAAGTAACAATTATAAGCGCTTTTCATCTTATGACGAGGCTAAGAAATATATTGACCAGCTTTACTATTCGCTTTATGGATCTCCGCTATATCTGGCACAGGTTGGGTCGAAAATTAATATACGCTGCGAGTATTGTCAAAGTAACCTGCAATTATCCTTTATCCATGAGGACGAAAATATTGCTTGGCTACTTTGTCCAAACATTGAAAACAACGAAGAAGTTCATGATAGTCTTGCGGTTCCAATCGCTATGACTGGATGTAAAATTTGACCTAATCCGATGAGACCAGGGCTATTACTAAGGTTTTGCCCTAGTAGCTGTTTAAAACAAAACTGACGCCTTTTTTCATACGGCGTCAGTTTTGTTGCGTAAGCGAACACCCCTAGCTAATCCAGAGACTCTTGTACTCAAATGCACTTCATTAATGTCCCCTTACCAATTATACTTTGTACTTAACAATTAGATAGTCATCATGATGCGAAACTCCAAGAGCAACATAGGCTTTAACTGCTGGAGTATTGTCTTTACGAACCGAAAGAAATTTTATAAAATCTTGTATCCACTTTCATGATAGGAAATGTACTTGGCAATAGCTCTCTAGATATTTGAGCAAACCTATTTTTTTCATAAAAGCGATGTGCAGCTAAGAATTTTTCGGTGGTTCCCAGGTAAATTTCATGTATGTCATGCTCACGTGCCCATGACATACATGCGAATAACAACAGTTCTGCTGTATTATAGCTTCTCCCTCTATAATCAGCTTTTACAAACATTTTTCTTAATGCCACTTGACAATTTCCAATATCTATCAGCGCAATCGTTCCAACAACCTGGTTATTATAAAGAGCTACCCAGAAGTTACCGCATCCTGACTGATAGAAGTTGGGGATATCACTTAAATCTGGTTGATCTTCTTTGCTTATAGGAATATCAAATTCATTTCGTTGAATATTGAGAATTAAATTAATAACATCCTCTTGATACTTTGGAGAAAATTCTTGTATAATAACTTTTTCCAATTTTTGTACGCCTCCTTGTAGACCTTTATCCCTATTTATTCGTGCTCTTCCTTGTATGATTTTAGTTCTTTCCAATCCTGCTCAATATTTTCACGCATCTTTTTAAGTAATTGATATACAGTGTGTCTTTCCTCTAGATTAAAACCGTTAAAACAGATTTCAATATTCCGGTTTTCTTCTTGAATAATATAAGAATAAGTCTCCTTAGCTTTTAAAGACGGAAATAGATGCCACATCCGCTTGTCCAAACTATCACGTTCCCGCAATACATAATTCTCTTCTATTAACTTTTGTATTGCCTTAGTTGTTGTTGCCTTATCAACTTTGAGAATATTGGAGAGTTCAATTAGATTAATACCCGGGTGCTCGCAAATACGAGTCAGAAAAATAAACTGACCTCTCTGCAGTTTAAATTCCCGATATTTAATATCACTAATCGACTGAATACAGCGAGCAAGCATACCCACTTCTCGAAGAATTTCATTTTTCAGCTTAGTCATGTAAAACCTCCATTTAAGTAGTTGATATTTCAACTACTTAAATTTTATCGCCAACTAGTTGAAATGTCAACTAGTTGGCGATAAAAATAGTCGCTAGACTTAGCAGCTTTACTCAGCGATCACTATATCGTACTCCATACGTTTGGCTGTAGTTCTAGCAATCTCAGATCCCAAAAGTTTTTTTATGATGTGAAACGACATGTCAAGACCGGCAGAAATTCCAGCGGCAGTAATGATTGAGCCTTCATCTACATATTTTTGTCCCTGTTGAATATCAATTTCGGGGTACTCCCTTGCTAGTCTGTCAATATCCATCCAGTGCGTAGTCGCTTTTTTACCATTAAGCAGTCCCGCTTTAGCCAGAAGAAAAGCACCCGTACAAACCGATGCGAGCAATTTTACTTGGGTTGATTGTTTTCTTATCCACTCAATGATCGTTTCATTATGTATTTCTATTTCCTCAGCACCATACCCGCCTGGAATAATTAATATGTCCAAAACAGGCGCATCAGCAATACTGTAGCTAGGTTTTACCATTAAACCATTTCGAGCACTCACCATTTCTCCTGTTTGCGAAATAATATGTACGAAAAAAGGCTTATCCAGCTTACCTGGCGATGTTGTTATGGAGAATACTTCAAACGGCCCCGCAAAATCCAGTACCTCCACTTCATTAAACAATAGAATACCTACATTCAATTGTTGCGCCATGCTCACTCCTCCATATTTCAACTGAAAAAATTCTCTTTTATAGGGCGCGATCCCTCACACAGATATAATGTTAAAACCATCAGCATCACCCCCGCGAGCAAATCATATCTACTTTGCAAATATACAAGCTTTTTCGCGGTCAGCGTTGGCAATCAAAATAATACGGTTTCACCGTCTGAGGGTATCAACAATTGTTCCGCCCTAATCCCCTTGGCTTCAGCATATTTCTTTAAACAGTCACGAGATATTGTGGTATGATCAAGCGCTTCCATATGTGTAGCGATGATTGTACTAGTAGGCGCAGCCAAGCAAACTTTAACTGTTTGTTCGGCATCCATTACGATTGGAACATGCTCACCCCATACAGCACCACATGAATGGGTTATTATAATCGAGGGTTTCACTTGAGAAATAATGTTCTCGACAGCTTTACACCAAATCGTATCGCCTGCCCAATATACCGTAGGCTCATTTTCATTCTTAAATACAAATCCCGACGCGGCCCCCATCTCTTGTAATACTTCGCCCGAACCATGCTGACATGCGGTGCGGCTAATCTCTATGTTTTCCCAAGTTATTCGATCGATGACCGGTACAACACGATGAAATCCTTTAGCTTTAATTGCAGACTCGTCTCCTGGTTGGCACAGGATCGGTAATTCTTGGGGTAGTAACCTTTGAGCCGTTGGATCAAAGTGATCTGAGTGCAGGTGTGAAATAATAGCCATATCTATCCCCTCGATTACTTGAAATGGTTTACAAGGCAAGTCCACTAAAGGATTTGGTGACTTGCCAGTATACGAAGGCATTGCGTGTTTTGCCGCTAGGTACGGGTCAATGATAAACTTCTTTCCCGCATATTCCAATCGTATTGTCGCACTGCGAATAAGCCTGATTTTCATAGTACCTCCTGCCATCAGTTTTTTTCGTTAGCCTGAGTCATTCACCTATCTTGGAATCCCATAAGATACTTTACACGACGGCAGTTTTCTGCCGATGTTAGCCTTTCAAGTAAAAGAAAAGCTACATCTATCGCCGTGGATGGGCAAGAAGAAGTGATAATATTCCCATCAATGACCACTGGTTGATTCACTATGTCTACTCCATACGAAGCCAATTGCCTTTGCCGTAACCCATTATTAAGATGATAGGTAGTCCCCTTTCGCCTTTTGAGAACTCCACTCTTGCCTACAGGCAAGGCACCTACACAGATTGTCGCTATATATTTGCCTGCATCATCAAACTGACGAATCAAAGAGAGAAATTCCTCCTGATAGGCATCTTGATAGAAACCAGCCTCCTCAAATCCACCGGGAATCGCTAAGGCATCATAATCCGCTACGTCCACAGCATTTACTTGTATCTCGGGAATGACAGTAAAACCCCAAGTGCTCTTGAGCTGCTTGTGCATTCCACACGTCACTGTTTGAGTGGTTCCATCTCCTTCATATTCGTTCCAACCTAAGACATCTGTAAAAACACTGGCTTCATAAGCTTCAAAACCGTTAGCCAGTAAAAGCAATACTCTTTTCACAGCCGTTTCCCACCTTCTTTTTTTAGTTCTGGAAATATTGATGATTTCATAGTATCATATAGCTAGATCAGCGTAAAATTGAATATTTCAAATAAAACATTCTATTTTTTCGAATTGACGAGGAGAATAACCATGGATTTACGTCAGTTAAGAACCTTCCTCAGCATTGCAAAAATGGGCAGCTTTATACAAGCTGCCACTCATCTCGGGTATACGCAATCTACAGTAACCACGCATATAAAAAACCTGGAAAGCCACCTAGGTATTAAACTTTTCGACCGCCTAGGTCATAAAATCAATCTAACCTCTGAAGGCAGAACCTTTAAAACTTATGCAGAAAAAATCATAAAACTTGCTGATGAGGCGAAAGAAGCGGTCACACCGACAACTACTCCGCATGGAACTGTAATCGTTGGAACAAGTGAGTCACTCAGCACTTATAAAATTCCAACTTTATTACAGACTTATCGTCAAGATTACGCTAACGTAGAACTCGTTCTAAAATTTGAGAATTGCAGTAAAATCTGCGACTGTATTCGAAACAATGAGCTGGATATCGCCCTAATAATTAACCGTAAAGTTGAAGATCCAGACTTTATAGTAAAATCCTTGGCGATTGAACCAATGCTTTTTATTACCGCCCCGAATCATCCTTTTGCAAAAAAAACAATTTCACCACAAGACCTGAGTGAAACATGCCTTATTTTAACCGAACAAGGTTGCAGCTATCGGGCAACGATTGAGAAAATACTTGATGATTCGTATATCACGCCTCGCTCTAGCATGGAAGTAAATAGTATTGAGTCTATTAAGCAGTTGGTTATGCTGGGCTTAGGTATTTCACTACTCCCTCGTTTTACTGTTGAAAAAGAACTTCACAATAACCAACTGGCTGTAGCAACACACCAGCTACCTCTTCCACAATATATGACGCAGCTTATCTATCACAAAAGCAAGTGGCTTTCACCTGCACTACGTGCTTTTATTAAAACAGTCGATCAAGCTTTTATTGATTCCTATGGACTAGTTAAAAATTCCATAGAATAAGCCTCAACCCCGCGTTTTATTTTCTATTAGGCTATAAAAATATAATTATAGGCAAAATCAGTACTTAAAGAATTTAAAAAGATCTTTCAGTAACTACCACGGCTGGGCAGTTACTGAAAGATCTTTTTTACGCTTTTGGGCATGTTCGGTTCAATCAAAACTTTATCATTTGGCTTAATGAATTGCGATATACCTCCCAACTCATTAAATAATTCCTTTATCGCTAGCCCAACCACCTGTTCATCATAGGAATCTGCTTTTGCAACTATATTTTAGCCATCTGATGTCCCCTCACCTAATTATACTTTGTACTTAATAATTAGATAGTCATCATGATGCGAAAATCCAAGAGCAACATAGGCTTTAACTGCTGGAGTATTATCTTTACTAACCGAAAGAGTTGGAATTTTACCTCTGGCAATAATTCGACGACATAATTCCGCTACAATGGCCTTGCCATATCTTTTGCTACGTTCTTCCCCCAGGGTAAATACTCCGCCGATTTGATTGATTGTATCAGTAACAGCCTGAATATAGGCCTGGGCAACGATTTTACCGTCAACCATTAAAAAAAGATACTCTTCCTCTGCGCCACGTTGTTCTATTACTTTTCTTGTTTCTTCAGGGGTATATTCATGATGGAACCCTTCCCAATAAGCCCTTCTTATAAATTCCACTGCTTCATTTTTATCAATTTCGCTCGCATCGGTAAAAATTGTATTCTCTAAAGTCAAAGGGGTAAAATGCTTATTTACAAAGTAACTGCTTTCCTGGTAACTTACTACCTCTTTTTCAGCAGAAATGGCTTCATATAGGGGCTTGATAAACTTTTGCATTCCTATTAAGACTTGGAACTGTCGCTTTCTCATAATATCTGTAAAAGATGCAATCACTTCTTTTTCTTCTTCAAATACTGGAATACAGCTGCCCATGTTATAAAAGGGTAATATCCCCAATAATTCCCCTTTAGAAAAATAACCATAGTAATCACCACATCTTCTCTTATCCTTATGATTTTCTAAGCCAAATCCCAACACATTTCCAACTAAAAAAGCTCCTCCAAAACTATACCTATCTAAATACTTCAGGACTTGGGCTCTATCCTGTTCAGTAAGCAATCGTATTATTTTAATCCCTCCTAAATGAATTCACAGCCTAAACCACTTTCTTTAAAGTTCGGCTAGATGAATAAATTCTCGTTCAATCAAAAGGGAATTTCTGTAATATCATGTAATATTCCTGCCTGAGAACAAGAAACTCCTCTATCACGGGCTTTTTTAGGCGTAACAGGCTAAGGAATAACCTTATTGTTACCAATTCTTTATTGCTGCTACAACCAATAAATATCCACACTGAACCATTTCCCCCACAAGAATAAGACCCCATAGTCCCTGAAGAATATTTGGCCACCTTAGCATATTAACCCTCCTGAATGAAAAGATATGGATTTTAAAGATAACAGGTTTAGCGAGAGCTCTATCGCCTGCAAACGCTGTTATCCCTTTTGGGGATGGCACAACTGTCCTTGAATAGGAAGATGGTATAAATAATCACTGGGATGACTATTAAATTGACAATCGAAATGTAAGCAAAGTAATCCAAAGCATCGAACATCATAAAAATATTGTTTGCTAGGTATTTGGCAGCGAAAAAGATAATGCCGCTTAACACCCAAAAAAAATATTCTTTTGGCTTTCCAAGAAGCCTGACCAGGATTATTGCCGCAAAAAAGCACAGTATGTACTTCATTAGCCACCCGCCCACAATCTGGTACATGACGAACAGTTCACCGGCTTCCATGAAATCGAAATGACTAACAAGCTGTGTCTGTAGCAGTTTAGGATAGAACATGGCATTAAGCCATGGTAGGGAAAATGTCGCTATTGTCCCTATCATCGAAACGACTTGGTTCTGGGCAACAAATAATGTACCTAGCACAGTGTATTTCAGAATATTTGCTTTATCAGACACCCGAGAGAGAAATGGCAGGATAATAGCGATACTACCATAAACCCCGGTCAGTTTTAGGACGGCTTGGGCAAAGTCCCCGGTGACGCCATCAGCCATGATGGGAAAAATATAATCGTAATTCTTGTATTTAGCAACCAGAATAAATAGCCCCATTCCCGATGTCGCTATGCCTGCGATATGGATAATAGTAGTAGTAATGACAGCCTGATACCCGAGTGTGGCAATATATAGGCCCACAGTCATTAGCACGGCCATGAATGCTGTTGGGGGAATATTCAAGAGAAACTGCTCGTGCATGGCGCTAGATTCAACTGCCGCACTTTCCAGGAGATGTAAAAGGACCGACAACATGAACAGGCTAAGCATGGCATTGCCCAATACCGGTCCAAGGGTATAGCGATAGATGTGTGCCATACTATAGCAATTCTTTTTCCGGCATACCCAGATCAAGTAGCTGATGTACACCAAGATTAAGAGCATAGCTACAGCGACTGCCAGCCAAGTGTCCCTGCCTGCCAGTCTAGTAAATACCGCGGGGTAAGTCTTGACTGATACTATAGTAAGGCCAGCAATAATGAACATCAGGTGCTTCGAATTAAACATGTTTTTCTCTCCGTTAGTAAATAATACCCATATATGAAATTATTGGCGGAACCACTGGCAATTATCCATGATCGGAGGAGCTTTTCATGAGTCTGTATTATTATGTTTACCTCGGGCATATAAAGACAACGCTTGTAAATCAATTTGATGTTAAATACAGGGATATCGAGACCCCTAGAGGCAAGATCACTCTGGTCTACATTGAAGACATGACAGCAAATGAAAGGATCAGCCATTACATCATCGGTCCATTACAGTCCGTAGTTGATGATCTCGCCAATGCTGAAGATATCAAGAGGACTATTCTTAGGTCCTCTGAGGTATCTGATGTGAAATCACCTGAGGATGCTATTGAGAGCATCTTGTCAGGAAAAGCAATCGTCTTATTTGAGTTCCTTACAGAAGTCCTTTCCTGCGACGTGAAAAAATTCAGCAAACGGGCAGTGAAGGATCCTGCAGGAGACGCTGTGTCCCAAGGCCCTCAGGAAGGGTTTAACGAGGTCCTGCTTGACAATGTTTGCCTGATCCGGCGCCGGGTTAAGAACCCTAACCTTAGGCTGGAAAGGTTTGTGCTAGGACGGTCATCGCAAACCACAGTGGTTCTCGCCTACATTGAAGGCACAGCTCCGCCGGAACTAATACGTCTTCTAAGAAGGAAGCTTTCCGCGATTGATATAGACTTTATCCTTGACGTATCTTATATTGATGAACAGTTAAAAACCAGTCGAACTGTCTTTGATACCTTGACAAGTTCCGAACGTCCCGACACCGTAGCCGCCCATTTATTTGAGGGTAGAGCAGCTATACTGGTGGACGGCACTTCCTTCGCGCTGATAGCACCGACATTTTTCATGGAAATCTTCCAGGCTGCAGATGATTATTACCTAAATAAATATACAGCCGATTTTGCCAGGCTTCTCAGGGTAATGTCTCTTTTCGTTTCGCTGATGTTACCCGGGTTATATGTAGCCCTCACCACGAACCACCTGAACCTTCTTCCCACAACTATTGCCTTGACAATTGCCACGTCACGGGCTGTTGTACCTTTTCCCATCGTTGCAGAAGTCCTACTAATGCTGATGTTTTTTGAATTCACTAAAAAGGCCGGCAAACGTCTCCCGACCCAAATAGGGCCATCGCTTAGCATAGTATCTGCACTGATTCTAGGCCAGGCGGCCATAAATGCCGGACTTACGTCAGATAGCACAGTGGTCGTCATGGGGGTTTATGCCATTACATCGTTTATTAATCCCAAGATTGCATCAGGTTCCTCTATGTGGTCGGTGTTTATTATCACCTTATCCGCCGCATTAGGGCTGCAGGGTTTCTTTGTCGGACTTATTCTAATGGCTGGGCACCTGGCCTCGTTAAAAAGCTGCGGCTACCCGTATTTCTTTCCGCTTGGCACTGCCAAACGTTTTTACTCCAAGGATTTCTTATTTAGATCCGACCTCGAGAATATTTCATCTGGGATTCTTAAAAGAGGGGAAAATTCCTAATGGTGACAAAATTCTTTTGCTTTGTGCTTTTGGCTGCCGCTATTGGGAGTGCCGGGTGTACAGGCTTCTATCAGGACATAAACAAGTCACTACTAATCACATCAGTTCTCGTCGACGTGGGTGAGAACGGTGAACCTAAAATATACTTTGAGGGTTTTCGCCCCAAGCGTGCGTCAGGCAAAGATAAAAAGGAAGACCGGGCAATATTTATCATCAGCGGCAAAACCGTATCGGAAGTGATCGATTCCCTAAATGCGACTGCTAGCAATAAGCCCAACTTTGGCCATACCAAGGTTGTGCTATTTTCAAGACGAGCCGCCGAAGCGGGATTGGCTAAATACACAGATTTGTTTGCTAGGGATCAGGAACATCTTCTGCGCAGTTATGTAGCACTATTTGATGGCAAGCCTGAGGATTTGTTCAGTGCTAAGCTACCGGGAGATGAGTTCTTGGGCCTGCACTGCTATGACCTATTTCGCTATTACAATCTCAAATCAGCCAAGTTAATGGAAGTACAGGTGAAAGATCTTTTTAATGGAAGGTATGACTACAGCCGTACAAGTGTACTCCCTGTTTTGACGCTAACTAAGCACGTAGAAAAAATCCCGGGGGTCAGTGGCGCAGCAGTTTTACGTGATTTCAGATTGGTGACAATACTACCAGAGCAAGAAGTCCCTTATTACAGCTTATTTCAGGACAGTGACCAAGTGTCTGTATATACCATCGACAACCCCATATATCCGGGAAGTTACGTGTCACTGCAGACAGTCAATGCCCATATAAGAACAAAGGTTGCCTACAATGGGACTAATATTACGCTAACAAAGAAGCTGGAATTAGACCTAACCTTTCGGGAGGCTCAAAACGGCATTAACCTGACCCCAGACCAGCGCGAACAAATAAAAAAATCGCTGGCTCAGAATTTGAAGACTGAGTGCGATAGTTTCTTTGACAAATATAAGGCGGAATCAGTGGATATCTTTAACCTGGAGGAAATGTTCCGGCGTAAATACCCAAATGAAAAGGTTGACAATCCCCTTGGTAAAACAATTCTGGATTTGGTTATAAACATCAATATTGAAGGGTCTGGTCATTACAAATCTTTTGATTAAAATTTTAGCTGGCCTACTGAGATATCAACCTCTTCGAGAAAGTTCGCTTTACTCAGCAAGCCAGCTACTCATTTGTCTGGCTTCCGACACCACTGCGGTTTGGCGGAGCAAATCCTCTGGCTTACGTATCCCCCGGCGATAAGGATTTTGTAATCACCGAAGCCGAGGAACGAAAAGGTCAGCGTCAGAAACGTTCACACTATTTTGTTTAGGTCAGCAATTAACGCATCAATATCGATGCCATGTGCTTGAGCACCCTGTGCAATGTTTTCAAATCGAGCGGCTGCGCAGCCAAAGCAACCCATACCATAGTTACGGAATATTTCAACCGTCTTCGGGTATTGACTAACGACCGCACCGATACCCATCTCTTTTGTAATTATCATCGTGTTGCTCCTCCTTTCAACAGAAAAATTAATCTCCACTGAGTTCATAATTGTTTTCTTGCTATAATAATAGTTATTAATGCAACAATTAGCAAGTACGCACTTATTTGTATCATAGTACCCAATTATATACCGCCAAAATTGAATCCCTTCGTCGGTGCTGTCAAGTGTCATAACAATAGTTAAAATAGAGCAAGAGTGCCTCGCTTATTTTTAGGAGGGCACTCTTGCTCTAACCATAAGTAAATTCTAACTTTACCGACATGGTACTTTCGTCTACTCACAAGCCTCTACTGCATAATAAAATTAATTGATTCTCGCGTCATTATACACAATATCCGATAAAGTACCATTAAAATATTCGTAGTCTCCATCAGGCAGGTTCCAAATTGCTTTTAACCTAGATGGTATTTTTATGCCATTCTTTTCGATGTAATTACTTGCCTCAGCCGTCCACTTGTGTTTTTCAGATTTCCCTTTGCCAGTATCCATATAACGATCATCTGTCTCAAATTTTGTAAATTCACCCTTATCATTAAACGTAAATACCCCTTCTGCTTTAACACCTTTGTAGTCAATACTTGCTTTAGCGTGATTTGGGTCAATAGCCTCCCACCTGATATATGGCTGTAGGGCGCAGGCAGGCACTACCAAAATCTCAGACAAGTATGTGACAGCAGCAGATACATTTATTTCAGCCCCGGTTCATTAAATACGGTTACTTTCTTCAGCAGTTTTCCCAGCATATTTCCTTGCCCGTTAAGGTACTTGTCTCTTCCCTCAAACGGAATGACACCAAACATTGTTGAATAAATATATGCTAGTCTCGCTGGCTCCAAAACAAAATTATATTGCTCATATTTTATTTTAATCCACGGCTTATTAGGGCGCATTTTAAAATTGACATTATCCCATACAAATTTAGCTTTTGTCATTTTTGCTTTGCCTATATAGCCGCAATGTCTAAAATAGCGCTGAACCGGTTCGGGAAGAGTTGATATATCTTCTTCTTTAAATACCTCATGGCTTACTATTGATTTGTCGAGCTCAGCTTGCACTTCAGATAAATACATTTTTTTCATAAGTGTATTCTCCCCAGAATTTCCTCTGCTATTGTTTATTCCGTCGCATAAGACTGTTGCCCGCGAAGTGGCGAGTTCTGCTCCTCCGAAAGCTGAGATTGAATGATCACAGCATCAGGATGGGTAAGCCATCGGCTGACCAGCCTCCAAACCAGTATAATTCCCAGCACAATTCCGGCAGTAACTTGAAATCCCGTGTGCCAATTGGTCTCCACCCTTGACCAGGATATGGCAGCCGCACAGGAATACCACAGCCAGGCAAGTCGCGGAAAATAAAGTGTCAGCAAAAATGCCATGGCGAAGGCATGGGTCGCATGCCCGCTGGGAAAACCGCCAGTTCCGCCATTTGGCCTAAGATACCATGGTTCTAAATGAATCAATTTAAGGCCCTGTACAAAAATCAAAACGAACAGATCTAGCGTCAAAGTTAGTTTAATGATGCTCGTCAGCCGCTTGCGCCATGCCCAGCCGATAATGAGCAGGTTAGAAAGGATCAAAAACAGATCATTCCCCATACCACCCAGAAATTTTCCCACAGAGTAAACCGCATAATCTTGGGACGGCTGGATGGTAAGAACTATGCTACTTATAGCCACACCGACAACCAACGCTAACATAATTGCCCTACGAAGGGGCTCCCTATGATCCAGGCTCGCCAGCAATGCTTTCATGAGTCGTCCTCCTCTGCTTCTACGTTATTGCCCATAGGGCATCGGAAATGCTCCGCTGAAATCTTTGGCATAAAACACTACGAGATCTAGCTCCGGTATTCCGGCGCGAGTGACCGGTATCATTCCCACGAACTCAATGGCCGCAAAATGAGGTCGATACAGCGGCAGTACTTCTGCTATGATGGCTTTTCGGCCAATAATAAGTGCGTCCTTCCCCCGAAAATCAGTCAGTTTGTGCAGATAGGCGAAATGATGGGGTTCGTTATTCAGGCATAGAACCGGCAATTTACCGCCTAAGGCATAATCAAGTTTCCCCGCGTCAATCCAGTGAGCGGCAACAACAAACTGAACCTGGGAATCAAGTAAACCCTGCTCCGCAAGAAATCCCGGCAGATTCCTCCAGTCCAGCGCCTCTATTGTTGGATCACCTGATTGAAACCACTGGGGCTGAACCTGACGCATCCAGCCTGTTGCCGTATGACTGCCGAGTACCCCTACCATCAACAAAAAGATGGTCACTGAGGCTGTCAGCCAAACCCGGGTAATTCCACTACCCCGTTTCATCCAGCCTGCTACAGCACGGCCCAGCAAGGGCATTGCCAAAAGATATCCCGGCGCTTGCCAGTGAAATAGCCCCTGTGCCCCCCACAACGTTGCCACTGTAAATAGTGCAATTGGCCCAATGGCCAAGCAACATAGAAACCACTGCCTGCTCTGAAGTGGGTTCCTCATCGGATCACCCGGCCCGGAGAAGGTTTCTTTCAGCAAGACCCAAACCAAGGGTACCCAGATCCAGGGCAAAACCCATACCGCCTGTCCGGCGATATTACCCAACATTTTTAACGGATAAAATCCCTTAGCAGCACCTCGGCCACTTTGAAACAAAAAGGATATCCAATGATGTTCCTGATTCCAGAGTACTACCGGCAGAAATACAATCGCAGCAATTCCTGCAGCAAGATAAGGCCCCACGGTTAACAGCACGCGGCGGTGTTCTTTCGTGGTTATCACAAAAAGCAAACTGCCAAAAAACAAAAAGACAGCATGATATTTTGCCAGCATACCCAATCCGATCAACAAACCCGCTGCTAACCACAGTTGCCAAGATGAATTTGCAGTAGGCTCAAAAAATACATGTACCAGCACCAAGGTAGCTGCCATCATCAAGAACATTAATGGCCCATCAGGCAAAATCCAGCTTCCGGTACTGAGGCTGAAAACGGCGGAAACGTTTAAAAGCAAGGCAGCATAAACCCCGGCCCATTCGCCAAAAAGTTTGCCACCGAGTCGATACATCATCCAGGTAGTTGCAGCAAACATACCAATAAATGGGAGACGCAGCACTAACCCATTTTCACTGCCGGTAATATGAGTAGTCAGCCAAATTATCCAAAAATGCAGTGGCGGATGATCGAAATAACTCAGGCTGAAATTACGGGCAATAGCTACCACATAAGATTCATCCACTCCGAGGCCGATAGCTCCGGCCAAAGCAATGCGGAACAAAGTGCCGATTATGATAATCAATATGACGATGGATGGTGGAGATTTTAAATTCATGTAGAACTGCTCCTTCTGGGATTTTCCCGACTACGGATGTGTTAATGTCGTCTCGTGGTGAATGAACTTAGACCTAGAATCCTTCAGTCGATTTTTAGCAGCTCGCAACTTCAAGACCATCCATATCGCCTCCATGAAAATTTTCCTGGACATTTTTGAGTTTCCCGCCGCCCGCTCCTCAAAAATGATTGGTACTTCCTGAATTGTAAAGGACTTAAGGAAAGCACGATACGTCAGCTCAATTTGAAAAGAATAACCGTTGGACCGGACATCGTCCAAATCAATGTTCTCCAGTAGCTCCCGGCGAAAACATTTATACCCGCCAGTTAAATCCTTGAACGGAAGCCCTAAGATCATGCGGGAATACAAACTTCCACCATAACTGATTAGCCGGCGAATAGTACTCCAGTTCGTAACTCCTCCACCGGGAACATAGCGGCTGCCAAGTACCAGGTCATATTTCTCGGCTGTAGCGAGAAATTGTTCTAAGTATTTAGGATTGTGGGAGAAATCACCATCCATTTCGAAAATGTATTGATAATCCCGCTCTAAGGCCCATTTGAATCCAGCAATATAGGCTGTCCCCAGTCCCATTTTTCCGGACCGAGCCAGCAAAAACAGCTTATCGGGGTAGTGACTCTGAATGAGTTCACGAACCAATTGCCCTGTACCATCAGGTGAATTATCATCGACAATAAGAACATGAAATTCCCCGTCCTGCCGATAAATAAGTGCCAGCAATTCTGCTAAATTTTTACGTTCATTGTAAGTTGGTATAACTATTAGCTTCATAAGATACGGGAGCCCCCTTTTCTTGCTTACAGCGCCTTTCACCAAACGTAATCTGATAGTTTAACAGGAAATTCAGGCCGCTGACCAGTGCAATAGACACAAGCTGTGCCAAGGTTTTACCGGCCTGAACATACTCCACCAAAAACTGTAGGACAAGGAGATTAACCCCTAGATTCATGATACTGATAACAAAAAAGCTCGCGTATTTTTTTGAAATGCTTTTATCTTCCGCGCGCCCTTTGAAAGTCCATAATACATTCCAGACAAAATTACTGGTGACCGCTATACCAAAGGAGCAGCCGGCTGCAACCATATAATTGGCACTCAAAGCGATCAAATACATATACACTACCATGTTAACGCCAACCCCGGACAACCCCACTACAGCAAATTTGATCAGCATTTTTAGCAATGAATATCACCTCTGTACTATGAAGTGAGAAAATCCCTGATTATGTATGGCACCTATCGAATACCTACACTAACCTTCATTGTTAACATCTCCTTAAAATATCAATCTGTTTCTCGCTGTTAAGTCAACATGATAGCCCATTTTTTGTTACATTATGACACAGTTTCTTTTTTCAAAGGTTATCGATTTGTTAACTTCTTATTAATCCTCACACTGCTACTGCCACATTTTTGCATCTGAACCCATACCCAAAGCACAAGAATACTCCAACCCCTGCGAAGCCAGCATAATCAAGCCAATATAACGCATAAAAGACCCTGCGATACGTAATTAAACGCCGCAGAGTCTTATTTCCAAGCTAAGAACTTTTCGGAGGATAACTAAATTCATCAACCTCAAACCTCCAAGATCAATCCCTTGGCGAATAACCTTCTTTTGTCTGCTGCCAACTTTCTTGGTAAAAGTTCATTAAGATACATGAATGCCCAAAATCTGGCTATACTAGATGGAAGTTGATGCTGTGGGAAGGCAGTTGATTTTTGTGAATATCTTTGAGGTAATTCATGATTCGTTTGAACCATTTTTAGATGGCGAAAAAAGAGCATTAAATGTTATGGAGGCCACGAATTTATGGTTTTTTCTTGCGATAAGTGAGACGACGATGCGCAATGAAGAAGTAGCCTACAATTTAGCTCAAGACCAGGAGCTTAAAGACAGGTTATGGGATGCAAAGGCTAGTGTTCATCAACCAATTGCAAAAGAAATCCAAGATTTTCTGCTGGCAGAAAGGGTACCCTTACCCAAAGGGACTCCACCAAAACCAGTTGGAGATTTTCAACTTATCCCTGAGGGAGCAAAATTAAATGATGAAGAAATTGCCAATCTAATGTCTTTTAACCTTCTTCTTGGAATTAATTATGCTTCAAGAGGACTTACGGAGTCCATTCGTGCTGATGTAGGATTAATCTTTTTCAAAGTTATTGTCAGAAAAACGATTTTCGGGGCAACACTAAAAAAACTTATGGATCAACGCGGGTGGCTTCATGATCCACCTGTCTATAAATCGTAATATCATGATGGTACCTCAAAAAGCCACTCATTGCTGAGTGGCTTAAAATTTATCTTTATAAAGTAAAGAGCCCGCAATGATCTACGCTACAGCCTACACCGATCATTACATACCTATACGCAGACTTTCGCCTACCCACAAGCATTACACAACCGATG
>NZ_DATMYD010000104.1:0-91477 GCF_035561155.1 Sporomusa sp.
CTACTAGAGGACTATTTTGTCATATTTAAATGCAAACAGATGAAATAAAGGCATTTGTTATGTCAATGTTAAAATAATGTTAAAATCTAAAAAGATTTTATGATATATTGTTATTAGGAGCATTCATTATGATCGCCTAATAAAAGGAAGGGTTTGAGACACATGTCAAGATGGGAAACTTTCTTTAAGCAGATTCAGCAAGATTTTAAGTTATATGTATTTATACTTGCTGTTTTCTGCTTATTCCGTGTGAGTTTTATTTTGTATCTCAATAAATATTTAGATTCGGCAACCGCTATATATGATATCTGGCTTGCCCTGATCTACGGCTTTCGCATCAGTTTAAAAAGCGCCGGTGTCGTAGTCTTGCTGTCGTTTCTGTTTAGCACAGTCTTAGTTGTCATATCGAAAAATGACAAACTTGAGAAAATAAGATCCACTTTAGGTTATTTCTATATATTTATTCTAACACTATTACTACACATAAGGATTCCTTATTACGAAGTATTCCATGTGGCATTTAACCAGTTTCTCTTTAATACCTTCAAAGATGATGCAGTCGCCTTATTTGTTACCATTATGCATGAGTATAACTTACCGCTACGTTTTTTCTCTATCATATGCATCTCGCTTATTCTTTGCAAACTGTTAAAGAGATTATTGCAAACTCAAACCTTCGCTTTACCGCAATTATCAAACCGTTCATTAAATATTGCCTTCCGGATTGCCTTAGTAGCGGGAATAGTTTTTTTTATGATCTTCACCCGTTTTGGCGGCAGTTTGACCTACACAAATTCTGTTCACTGGGAGAATGCCGTTGTTACCAAAGATAATTTTCTTAACGAAGCTATTTTAGATGACATTCAAGCACTTTACCGCGCATACTCTGCCCATGAGACACTGAAGAAAGCCGCGAAACTAAATATTGATCCAAAACAAGTAAAGAAATATGGCACACTATTGGCAGGTAAAGATATTGACACAACAAATGTTGAGGATTATTTCAGGAAAGAAGCTCAAGGGGCAATAATCCCTAAGCCACCTCATATCTTTTTGATTATTGGTGAGAGTTACGCTGAGTGGCCGCTGCTGCCAGAGTTCAAAGATTTGAACATCGCCAACGGAATGAAGAGTATTCTCGATAAAGATAATGCTGTACTTGTAAAACCTTTTTTGCCGACAGGTACAGGTACGATGGCTGGAATTAACGGAATTATTACCGGCTTCCCAGAGGTTAACCTTTATCCTAACTATCAGCAAGAGTCATATAAGACTGTTTATGCTACTTCGCTTGCCGCCCAAATGAAGAAGTTGGGGTACAAAACCCGTTTTTGGTATGCCGGTTTTGCTTCATGGCAGCGCATCAAGGAATTTACATTAGCTCAGGGGTTTGATGATTTTTATTCCTGCAGTGATTTTACATATGCTTCCGGCAATTCATGGGGAAGCGAAGATAAATATTTCATTGAAGGGTTCAATAACCTGTTTAAAGGTGAGCAGCCTAGTTTCAATGTTATTCTGACAAGCTCTAACCACCCACCGTACACAGTAAATATTCAATCAGAAGGTTTTAGTGATAGTATAGTTACCCCGGGTTTAAGCGGTTCAGCCAAAACAGACAACGATCTAATTACTAAGCTAGGTCATTTCTGGTACGCTGATAAATACTTGTCCAAATTTATCGAAGACATGCGCCAAAAGTATCCACAAAGTTTGTTTGTCGTTACAGGAGACCATGCCGACCGGGTAAACATTACACCAACCCCTTCGATGTTTGAACGTTATGCCATTCCCTTCATTTTATATGGACCAGGAATTCACAAGAATCTATTTGCCGCTCACGTTGCTGGATCTCATATCGACATCGAACCTACTCTCATCGAGCTGATAGCTCCGAAAGACTTTGTATATCATTCAGTGGGTGAAAGTCTGACAAAGGGAAGCCGGTTTGGCTCCAATTATGCCTTCTGGATCTCAGATACAGCTATAGGTGAGATTGATTCTGAAAACACTGAGACATTGGCAGTGAATAATAAAAATTCCTTGTCAAAGCCGGATTTTGCCGAACAAAGGCAAGCTATTGATGCCATGCGAGGGTTAGCCTGGTGGAGAATTAGTACAGGAGCATTTATTCAATAAAAATACCCTACTGTAAGTTCTGCTACAGTAGGGTATTTCAATATTTAAAGAGGAAACACATGCCCTAACTTATGGCTGCCAATAAAGCTGACCCGCCGGTAACCAAAATACTCTGAGCCAGTGCCAATGCGGTCATTAAAGGTGCTCCTTATTTCAACTTTTGGGCAATAATCACGAATTGTAATGTGTATAAGTCAGGTAACCAAACTTTTAAAATCTTCTTCAAAAAATGTTTGTTTTTAATACGATCAATATTGATAGGATGAACAGAGTTAACTACATAGTTGTTATTTTGGAAAAGATCAATCATTGTTTTCTTGGTGAAAAAGCGAAGGTGAGTTCTATCTAGCAATCCACTCTCAACATATTGCCAGTTACCCTGAATAAACAATTCGGTAAATATCTTGTGATGCCTAATATTTGGTATACTAGCAAGAAAATATCCATCATCATTAAGATTGTCTCTTAATTTATTAACTAAACTCCATGGATCTGTAAGATGTTCCAGCAAATCATTGGCAACAATTAGATCGTATTTACCATCTGTAGTAAAATCGAAATTCTCAATAGTTGTGTTATGTACAATATCTAACCTATTCTCAGCCTTTTTTGCTGCTTCTGGGCACAACTCAATCCCAGTTACAAAAGAGCCATACTTTTCTTTAATTAAATAACCAAATATCCCTTCACCGCAACCTAACTCCAAAACATTCTGCGGTGTATTGGGTACTAAGTCGAGCACTTCCGCTCTCCCCCAGCAATAATAGTTATCCTTCATTTAGACACTCCTTCTAATTTTCTAAACTTGCTCCATGATTCGTGCTATGGTAGATATTACTGAATAATTATTTTCAACATAATTACAACCTTGGCTGGCAATAACTTTTCTTTCATTGTAATTATTAAGATAATACTCAATTTTCTCTATTAGTTCCCGGCTATTGAGATAAGACACTAAGTGCTCATTATTGTTAAGAAATTTTTTCATATCCTTTCTGGTGTCAATTAATTGAAAGGCGCCACAGGCTAAAATCTCGAAAGTGCGTGGATTTACTCCTTCATGCTCAGGTATATGAATATTTAAGCAAATTTTTGAACGTCTATATACACTCCCAACTATACTTGGGGGTATTTTTCTATTCTCAATAAAAAGATGTAATGGATCAATTTTCTTAACAATTTTTTCTTTCTTCCACCAATATTTATCACTCCAGTAATGTCCATAAACGGCAAGCTTCAGTCCATTGTTCTTTGCATGATTTGCAACTTCACGCAAAAGTGAAAGACGATTAGGGGTATTAGCCCCAATAAATGAAATATCAATATCTTGTTTCACACTATTATCCTGATAATAAAATCGGGGATCATACCCAACCGGCAAATAGGAGCAAGTTAGTGAGAACTTATTAGCTATATAATCTTGATCTTTGGGTTCGAAAGAGAAAATCCTATCATAAAAATATAACTTACTTTCGTTTTCCGGCAGTCGAATAATACTGTCTATAAGATATAGGATTAACTTGATACCTTTTTGTTTAAACATTGCCATTGTTTCATCAAAAATCCATTCTCCATTGATAATGAAACAGATATCAGGGTTGTAGCTTTTACAATGATCAATAAGTTTTTCATTCCAGTCACGGTAATATTGTCTCTTGAATGAACTAATTCCCAGTTTACTAAGCTTCTTGGCTATATAATTACAATTTCCATAAAAACCAACCCAGGTCTTTTCAATAGCGTTATGTCCTAGTTTGTTTAAAGCCCAAGTTACACTTGATGTGTAATTAAAATAATCCGGCCCAATTACTAATACTTTCATGTGCACCGCCTATTTTGATTCTATATCAACTATCTAAAACAACTAATTAGACTCCATATACGTTCGTTTTTTGATAATATAATCTTAATTTTTAATTTATCCTTATATCGCGACTCTTCTAGAGAGATTTGCTTCAGCGGATTATACCATAATTCGTCCTTAAGCAACTCTATTACTTCTTTTTTATAGCCATATTTAATCGCTTTCCATAAAAAACGATATATCCATTGGCCGGTTTGTAAATCCAAAGCATGCATAACAATCTGCTTATCATTTTTGTTGTAATTACCGGTAATAAAATACTTAACTCGTTGTAGTGAGTAGTATTTATCAATCAAATTCCAATTCCAAGGCAAATTGCATGCTGAATTAGAGCGTTGTACATACACCATTAAATCTTTCTCAACAACATCCACATGAGTTAAACAGATAACTCTTATATAAAACTCGAAATCTTCTCCACTTCGGCAACCCTCTGCAAATTTAAGATTATTATCGATAAGAAAGTCTTTTATAAACAAGGCCGCCCCATTCGCAATAGAAACACGCCCCAACAGTACATCTGGCAAGATATTTCCTTTAGCGTAGCTAAATCGTTTGCTATGTAACTTTTTGCTACCGTTTCGATATAAACTAACACAACCACAGTAGACCATCGGAGCTCTAGACTGATCTATTCTGGCGATCATTTCTTCAAGAAAAGAACTTTCCCAAAAATCATCGCCGTCAAGAAAAGCAATATATCGTCCTTTTGCCAAATCGAGGCCACGATTGCGGGTTTTTGATACGCCTGAATTTAATTGCCGATATATATGAATTCGATTGTCATCGCAGGCAAACGATTCAACAACTTTTAAGGTCTCGTCACTTGAACCATCATCAATCAAAATCAATTCCCAGTTCTTATAACCTTGAAGAAGTATCGATTCAATGCTTTTCCCTATGTAGTTTTGTACATTATAAGCCGGCATAACTATTGAAACTAAATCGTTCATGAGTTCTCCCTTATAGCAATTGTAAAAAGACGTCTTCCAAATTATCTCTCATCGCATTCTTGCTAAAGTGGCTTATCACATATTCTCTACCGCTATTTCCCATGTCTTCAGCCTGCTTCGGATTGTCTATCAGCCTAATGATTGCCTCAGCCAAAGCGTCTACTGATTCAGGCGGTATAATAAAGCCGGTTTGTTCGTCTTGAATTACCTCTTGCTGCGCTCCTGTGCGAGTTGATATGGCGGGACGACCAGCAAGCATGGCTTCAGCCAAAACAAGTCCGAAAGTCTCAGGAATAACAGAAGGCAATACTAAGACGTTGATACTCCGCATTACACTGACAATGTCGGTGGTAAATCCATAAAAATCGACGAGGTGACTGATTCCTAGGTTGTCTGCTTGACTGCGTAACTGGTTAAGATAGTCCGGAGTGTTAGGATTTACCCCGCCTGCAACTAGTAGACGGCAGTACTTACCCTGGTTGTTAATCTTAGCTATTGCTTCAATTAAGACATGGACTCCCTTTTCTTTGGTTAAACGCCCAGCGAAACCAACAACAAATTCACTTGGCGTGAGGTTTAGTTGAGCACGGATATCGACTGTCTGGCAGGTAGAAAACCGCTCAATATCAATACCCGGATAAACAACTTGCACTTTGTTCAGATCAAGCGCTGGCTTATTAGCGAGAAAACGTTGTTTCACAAAATTTGATACACAAATTACAGCCGAAATCCGTCTGAAAAGCGATATATGAATAGCGTCGGTCTTGGCCGGAAACGGCATATGCCGGGTAGTAACAACTTTACCTCTACCGGCTAAACGTACGGCAAAAACGGCAAGCCAGGAATCTCTGCTTGTATGAGTATGAATAATGTCTACTTGCTCTTTCTTGATCAATCCAGCTAGCTTCCAAATGGTTTCAATATCAATAGCGCTGCGTATAGGTAGAACGTTAACCGGACAGACCTTAGAAAACTCCTGTACTAATAATTCTACAGGGCGAGTTACTATATTAACCTTATGTCCGTTTGCTGTTAACGACTGGCTAACATCCCGGACATGCTGTTCGATACCGCCCCACTCTTTACTTATCGAAATCATTTCGATTATAGATAGCTTTCTTTTTACAGTCGTTATAGTCAAACACCCCTTTAGCTGAATCCCTAAACCCGCAAAAAAATATGTAAAGGCTACTATAGCTTTTTAACTAACTTTTGCCAAACCTCATTCACTGTTATATCGACCATACACCCATGCTCAACACAACTATGCTCGCCACAACCAAGACAGTCTTTATTTGATAATATAACTGCATCAGGCTGGTGGTATGGTGAATATCGACGCGGGTCTGATGGACCAAAAATAGCAACTACCGGAACTTTCTGCGAGACGGCAATGTGCATAGGACCTGAATCACCACTGACAAATGCGGCGCATTTTTTTACTAGCGCCGCCATCTCTAACAGGGTTGTTTTTCCGGTAACTGTGACTAAACGCTTGTGGTTGCGGTTAGACATCTGTTGGCGTATTTCTGTAACATCTTCAACATCCATGGGGCCGCCGAAAAAGATGACTCCAAATCCTTCACTCAGTAGTTTATCAGCTAATGCGGCAAACCCACTTTTAGTCCAACGTTTTGTCGGCCAACTACCACCTGAATTCAATCCGATTACCGGTTTTGCTGTTGTATCCCTGCCAAACGCTGTATGCCATAGGTCATCTGCTTTAGCTTGCGACTGGTCATCTACCCATAGCGCTAAGCCGTGGGCATCAAATATCCTTACACCTATTGCCTTACAAACTTCCAGATAAGCATCTGCCTGGTGGATATCCTTTCGTTCTTCAACAACCTGGTTGAAGAACATACCAAACCCTTTAGCGGCAAAGCCAACAATGTTCTTAGCACCGCTAAATGCCGCAATAGCCGTAGCTCGTTCATTGGCGTGAAGGTTGACTACCAAATCATATTTTTGCTTACGAATATCTGATATAAGACCAATATAATTAACTAGCTTATTATGATACCCTTTTTTATCTATGGCAATCACTTCTGATAAATTGGGGTTATTTTTTATAACATCTGCATTCTTGGCATCTGCTAACATCGCGATATGTGCCGCTGGAAAATTAGTGCGCAAGCTCTGGATAAGCGGCGTTGTAAACAGCAAATCGCCTATATACATAAGATTGATGATTAAAATTTTTTGATACACTGTTATACCTCGTTCACACTAATCTCTGTTTACTGAACATTAGATGCAATTTCAACAAGCTTCTGAGCAAACATCCGCGGCGAGTATTCTTGATTTGCTCTAGCCAACTCAGAAGCGTACGTTGTTTTCCGCTCATTGTAGGTATTGATAAACTGCTCTAATGTATTTTGTAAAGCCTTATTATCACTCGCGGGAAAAGTCAATCCAATGGCATATTTCTCGAATACTTCAGGATTAATATCCGCAGCTGCTACTACCGGTTTATTAAAGCCTATGGCTGTGAACAACATAGCTGACCAATGGTAGCGGTAGCGCGTAGCAGAATAAGGCATGATAAGTGCGTCTACACTGGCTATAGCCTGCTGCCACTCCTGGCCAATAAGGGCTTTGTGCCAAAATTCGAGTTGCAAGTTTGCTTTGTATTTTTGTTCAATGCGGGCAAAGTCAGCAGCGTCTTCTGGTTTGACGGTAGCTCCCTGGATAATCATCTCATACTCGGTATCGATATTGCACGATAACAAAGTATCTAGAAAAACATCTAAGTTTTTTTCTTTGCGGTATTGCCCAAAAAACCCAAGCGTTAGCTTTGCGGTTGAACTATCATTCGCAGTACGCTCATGCTCAATGTCACGTGGAGTAAATACCGGTGGCTTTATACAATGAACTTTGGATAGTTTCTTTCCAAAAACATCTTCAGTAAATAGCAGTGCCGCAGCATTAATATTGGGGCACTCTTGTAGTTTTTCCATCTCCTTGAAAAACTTAGGCGCCTCTTTGGGATTAATGCCGTGCATGACAAATATTACAGGAATAGGCGACTTGCGAATTGCATTTATATTCACCGCCCGCAGATACCGATAGGTTGCTGTTGGTACGATGATGGCGTCGACTTGACCGTTACAAGCATACTCGTATAACGTTTTAAACCATCTTTGACGGTTAAACTCCCGCTTAGCAGATAACCATGCTTTCTTAAGACCGGAGACACCTTCGTAGCTTACACCCTGACCGGGTAAAAAGTGTACCGGCACTCCGTAGTCATATTTAAAAACATAATTTTGGGGGACATACAAACTAACGTCATGTCCTATTCCTACCAGTTCATTAACCAGCATTCTATCAAAATCTATTTCATGCCCAGCCGGTGTCATTATTGACTCAAATATTCCGATTTTCACGCTCTGAACTCCCTGGATTTTGTATATAGTATAACTTCACGTATTTAGCCATGGTGTAGAAATAGTGAAAAACTGCCAGGATGAAACCGGCTTTTCCATCCCGCCAGCCTGCGCGAAGAATATACAGCTTAATAAATGCAAACATTGGACGAAGCACAATATCACCGAGAAAATTCACCTGTTTTCCTTTCAGGGCATTTTTCTCAGCAGCTAGTTTGGTATACACATTCAGTTTGTTAAAGTATTGTTCCCAACTACTATAGGTATAATGGATAATCGGAGACTTACAGGTTTTAAGTGCCAAACTATATACAGGAGCCGGATGCACCAGCCCCTCAAACCGAACGCTGTCTCTCGGAAAAAGGCGCGGAACATAATCTGGATACCAGCCACCATGCCGCAGTGGATATCCCATAAGATGATTCAAACGTGGAGTCCGGTAGGCGACGCGCTCATTCAGAGCCACGGCCTTCTCGATCTCTTCGCGAAGCGGTAGGTTAATCCGTTCATCAGCATCAAGGAAAAAAATCCAATCAGTGGTTGCTTGCAGAATTGCAAAGGTCTGCTGTTCGCCCCAATTGCCATCCAAGCCCCGCTGAACTACCCGAGCACCAAGTTCGGTTGCTATTGTTACAGTATTATCTGTGCTGTAATCGTCTATAACTATTATTTCATCTGCGAAACTAGCACTCTTTATACAATCGGCAATTCTTTGTTCTTCATTTTTGGCTAATATTAATACACTAAGACTCATCTTATATCTACAACCTACTTTCAGAAACTTAACCAACAATTTTTAACAGTTCTTGATATACTAGCTCTGCATTAATATCTGACAAGCAGTCTATCTCTTTTGGGCATTTGCGATGCCAACAACCTTGACACGAGCGGTTTGCCGTTAGAACGATATGCTGTGTACCATAGGGCCCATTGCGACTTGGATCGGTCGGACCGAACAAGGCAATCACCGGGGTGTTCAAGGCTGCCGCCAGGTGCATTGGTCCTGTATCACCGGCAACAACAGCGCATGAGTTTCTTATAATATAAGCTAATTGTTTAAGAGATGTTTTCCCCACTAGATCTATCGGCACAACAGTACTTTTGCTGATAATTTCATCTACTGCCAGTCTATCGGCGCCTCCACCGACGAAAACCGGAATTATTTCATGTTCGAATACCTTATCTGCTAGTTTAGCAAAGTTATCCGTAGACCAGCATTTATTAGGCCAATTCGTTCCAGGTATCAACACAACGTACCGCCTATTTATATCTAGTCCTGCTTGTTTCGAGATTGCACAAGCCAACTCCGCTTCTTTTGCGCTTATATTTATCATAAATTCCGGCTCATCAATTTTGCAGCCTAATTCTCTTACAACGTCTAAGCATCGTTCAACAATGTGACCGTTTTGGTTTGGCCCACATGTTTTTTTGCCAATTACGTCACTATACTCTCTGGCATTGCAGTATACCAACCGTTGGGGTGCTCCACTAAGAAAAGATATAGCGGCACTCTTAAATAATCCTTGTAAATCCAGCGCCAGATCGAATCGACGTTGCCTCAGAGCACTAATAAATCCTGGTGCGTACTGACAAAATCCTGTGAAAGACTTAAACTTTGCCTTTTCAAAAGTAATTATCTCGTCAATATACGGGTTGTTTGTCAAAAGGTCATAGGCCGGTTGTTCCACAACCCATGTTATTCTCGCTTGCGGAAAGCATTTTTTTAAAGCGGGTGCAACCGGTAGAGCATGAATCACATCGCCTATAGCACTGAGTTTAACGATAAGAATATTTTTATAAGTCAAGAGACTGCCTCCTGTAGTTTAGTCATTTAAACTTCTTGGCCGCTAATCTTCTTGATGATATTACTTGAAGACCGTCCCTGCACTTCAGGTATCAGCACAATACGTCCACCATAGGCTTCCACTATGCAGCTTTCAGGTAAATCTTTTATGCTATAGTCTCCACCCTTGGCATAAACATCTGGTTTTACTTCAGCAACGATGTTTTCAGCTGTTTTTTCTTGAAAAATTACCACATAATCCACGGCTCTAAGCGCCGCCAATACTTCGGCCCGGTCATCCTGGCTGTTAACCGGACGGGTGGGGCCTTTTAGGCTGCGCACAGAGTCATCACTATTCAGACCAACAATAAGGCAATCCCCCATCGCCCGGGCACCATTCAGATACCGGACATGACCAGCGTGTAATATATCAAAGCAGCCGTTGGTAAAAACAACAGTTTTACCAGCGGCTTTTAAATTGGCAGCAACAGCGCTAATATCAGCACGGCAGACAATTGTCATGGTTGATGCTCTCCAATCGCCCGTTTTAGTTCAACCGGGGAAGCTGTAGCCGTTCCAGGCTTGCGAACAACTACTCCGGCAGCAAAATTAGCTAAACACGCGGCGTCATAATACGATGCCCCGGCGGCAAGTGCCAGCATCATAGTGACAACAACTGTGTCCCCGGCACCAGTAACATCATACACTTCACTCTTATTGCTGACAGGAATGTGAGAAATAGAGCCACAACGCTCAAATAGGGTCATGCCTTCAGGTCCTTGGGTAATTAAGACCGCTTCAGAATCTAGTCGTTCAAGCATTTCCTGACCTACTTGTATTAACGAGTTCTGGTCAAGAACCCGGAAACCTAATGCGTTGGCAGCTTCAGACTCGTTTTGCTTGACAAGTTTAATACCTTTATAAGCCATAACGTTGTAACGGGAATCCACCATCGAGGGTATACCCGCCTTGCTACAAGCTTCAATGACAAATTCTCTAACCGCCGACGAAACGGTGAAACTGCCGTAGTCACTCATAACTACGGCATCCATGTTCCTGATATTTTCTTCAACATAGCTGAGAAGTTGATTTTCAATATTAGTAACAAGAGCTTGTCTGCTTTCCCGATCGATACGTACAATCTGCTGGCGTACGGTAGCCTGCCCTCCTGCCATAACCCGCGTTTTAGTTATTGTTGGGCGTGAGGAATCAACGATAAAGCCTTGTGTGTTGACATTTTTTTTTGTCAGCACTTGGGTGAGTTGCTGGCCGGCATTGTCGTCGCCTATCACGCCAACAGCATACACTTGCCCCCCCAAAGTCGCGGCATTATGGACGGCGTTAGCCGCACCGCCGGGAACGACTGTCTCACATGAGTGTTCAAGAATCAAAACAGGCGCCTCCCTGGAGATACGCGAAATCTTACCTTCAAGATAAACATCGGCTACCATGTCACCGATAATCATGATTTTTTGGTTTTGGAGTTTATCGATATAGTTCACAAGATGCTGAGACATGAGTGGAATGGCTCCTTTCAGAGTTACGAGGAAAGAGTATTACCATTTGCTAGTATTAATATCAAATCTAAGTTGATCGCGTTCAGCACGATAAGTTATTTTGGCTTCCCAGCAATGCAGATTGCGATACCAGCTATAGTCTACGTCGGCAACCTTGTGGTTATCCAGATCATAGCTGTGACTGATGCCAATAGCATTCATTTTGTCGATTTTATAGGTAAAGCCAGATTTCAGTTCACGGCTCAAATCAGTTTTATCATACTCAAACAGCGTGTCATTATTCTGGGTATAATGATATCCAACCCAAGTACTGAGGCGCTCAGACCATTTTTTATCCATGGTAGCGTCAAACTTCCAAATATTTTGCGTAGAATCATCATAGCTTTCCCTTACATGCTGAATCCCGGTTCCTAAATTGAGGTTGGCACTGCTACCAATTTTAATCGGGTCATGCTTAAGATAAAGACTATAATCCTGATGCCAGCTTGTTTTTGCTGAATCACTCCATTTACCATAAGCAGCAGTAAAGGTGTAGCTTATAGGCAGATTGCCCAAACGATGCGGATTGTAGGAAAATTTAAATTCTGGTTCTTTCTTTATCCAATTGCTATCAACATCTCTAAAATGGCCTTGGGCAATACCAAAGGTATAGTCTTTTTCGCGATGGATCAGTCCATAGTTTGGTTTAAAATTGGCCCGTGAGTAGTAGTCAAGATTAGCATAGGCTGATACCGTGTTGCCAAGAGGATATTCTAGGCGTTGCTTTATGAAAGCACCGTCATCACTATCGTAACCTAAGCGAGGAAACACTCCGCTCCCCTCATTCGGTTTCAAGGATTGTTGGTATTTAGGAAGAGTAAAAATCACCATATTTCCAATCCAAAATTTGGCATTATAAGCAATCATCTTATCACCAGGCCAAATTTCGATTTTATCTGCGCTGATATGGTAATCAGGTACTTTGGCTGGGCAAGTGGTGGCTGTACCGTTGTTAATGGTTAATTTATCTGGGAACATGCTGATATTGTTGCCAGAAATATATTTACTTTCAACTTGGCCTTTAGCCATTTCCATGCTGCCTGTTTTGAGCTTGTAATTATAAATGGTATTTGTACCTGTAATCGTTGTGCCTTGTTGAGAAAGTACGGCTTTGTCTTTCACCCAGACTTTGCTTAGTTTGGTATTGCCGTTAATTTGTGCAGCTTCCATGCGCTGGCCTGCGTTAGTAATAACAACATTGCCTGTGGCTTGGATGTCTCCTGTTTCATCACTAAAGGACAAATCATTAGCCTCAATGACAATCGGAACTTGACTGGTTGCCGCTTGCTTGGCTTTTGTTTCTTGAGCCTGGCTTTGATTAGCAGCGCCAGCAACTATAATGAAAGCCAATAGTCCGAGGATAATTTTTTTATTATTAGCCATAGCGCTTAATATTCTCCTACTAGTAAAAGATTATGGGTAACAGGCGTGTATTCTACAATCTATTCGACAAATCCATCGCCATTCCTTCATGCTTTGTCCGGTAATATGTAGAAAAAGCCGCTATTAGGCGACTTTTTCACTGGATTTACCGACTATTTTACTTTAATCCCATAAACTTCAACGTTATCTTTAGTCTGAATGTACATCTGGCTGCCGATAGGAATGTTAGCATCTTGGCCACTTACAAAAGCACCGCCAATGATACCAACAGGTCCTAAGATAATCATACCGGCTACGCTGGCACCGGCTGCTTTGGTTAAAGATTTGGTCTGTTCTTTGGCTTTATCACCTAGAAAGGTATTAACTTTACTGCCGTCAACCGCTTCAAGATTATCAAAGGTTATTTCAAGCTTGGCATCCCGGCCAAAGTTTCCGGCTTGCTGGACTTTTACCACTTTACCGATACCGGTTGCCCCTTTGGGAAGTACCAGTACACCGTCAATAAAAACATCGTCGGCTACAGCTAATGCGACATTATCGCCAGCTCGGCTTTTTTTGCTGTTCAAGGTAGATAGTGTTTTGATTTTAACCAATGTATCCTTGGCTATCGTCACGGAATTAACCTCAAATTGGCCGCCAGTATAGGCAAGGCGAAGCAGTTTATCGGTACGTTCGTCCAGAGACCCTGTAGTGGGACTGCCGTTCATAGTTTTCTCAAGATTCTCAATTCGTATCTTTATTGGGCTATTGCTGACACTATGGGTAAGTGTCCACTCCACCGCGTTTAGCTTGGTAATAAGCGATGACGACTGCTCTGTTGTTTCAAAAGCATGGTTATACAATTTATCCACACGTGGCAGTACCGCAGTGTGTGCTTCTTGTCCATATATGTCCTGTTCTAGTTTGTTTACCCGATCGATTAATGCTCCCGTTTGAGTAGCGCCGTATATGGTTCTTTCAACTGTCGCCAGTTTGCCGATAACAGTAAGTTCGCCTGCTGCTTGAGCTGATACCGGAGCTGCTAATAGTGAAATCAGCAGCAATGTGAGAGTAATAGTTGCTACTAACCTATTTTTAAGCAAACCAAATTCCTCCTTCGAAGTATTTTATTAGCATATTTCGGCACGATACGCAAATAATCCTGCCAGACACTAGCAGGATATTAGGAAGATATATTTTATAAACACTATTATAGGCTGAAAAATAATATTCTTGAGGACACTATAAGGTCATATTATCAAAAAGAACTGTCTCCAGCGACATCAAGAGCAAAACCTAACACGGAAACAAATAGCACAATCTTTTAAATAACGCAAGCCTGACCCCCGTATGACCCCCAAGAAGAAAAAACCCGCTAACAAAATTAGCGGGTTTTCGTTGCTTCTAATTAGAAGCTATAAACAAGTTGGGCAATCAGGTTTCTCTTGTCGCGAGTACCTTTATTTTCTTCCAGATCGTTGTACTGAATGGTCAGGATGCCATTCTTGAACACAGCGTAGTCAAAACCGTATTCCAGACCTTTAACATTGTCGTTTTCAAGCAGGTAGACGGCGTCCATACCATTGGCCATATCAAGAGTACCTACATTTTTTTTGTCAAAGTTTTCATCAGCTTTTCTATAGCCAACCCATACGCCGTAGGATTTAGCTTCGCTAGCTTTAGCGCCACGGTATTTGATCTTGCCTGCCCAGGCTTTTGCTGCGTCGCCCGCGTTTTTTAAATTAGCCCAGTCAGAGTCGTTTTGAGCATACTCACCACTTACAGTGAAATTTTTCAAACCAGTGTATTTCAAACCAGCAGCAGTGCTCTTATACAGATTGCCAGTAGCAACTGCACCGTCTGCATCGTCTGCGAGGTAAGAAGCGGTAAGATTAAGTTTGTCATTAAGCTTGAAATCAATATTGCCAACAACAAAATTCCATGTTGAGTACTTGAAAGCACCTGCGGTAACTTTAACATCCTTACCAGCAGTTACTACTAAACCATCATTGTTTTGGCTGTTATCATACAGTAAGCCTTGGCCCAGGTAACTAGGTTGACGACCAAAGTTATAGGTCACAGCGCCATCGAAGATTTTACCAGTGATATAAGCTTGGTCAAGAACTGTATTGTTAGTGTCAGGAGCAGGGCCAATACCAGTGCCGGAGACACCCCATGAGGATTCGCTGTGGAAACGGCCTTTAAAGGTTACGTTTTCATCAATAGGTGCAGTCATGGAGAGACGTACACGGGTTTTTTCGTAGTTTTTCTTGTTTGTAGTTGAATCGTCGGAATACTCATAACGTGCACGAACTTCACCAGTGAACTTAACTTTGCTGGCGTTTTTCTCAAGGTTATCAACACGAACGCCGAGGTTGTTGAGTTCTGCGCCGAATTCGGCTTTCAGAGCTTCAAGAGTTTTCTTGGTGTCAGCATCGGCTTTGTCGCTGTTTGCCAACGCTTTGCCGACGATAACGGCGATTTCATAACGGGTAAGGGTTTTGTCGCCTTTGAAGGTGCCATCGCCATAGCCGGAGATTACGCCGGATTTAGCAAGCTTGTTGATGGAGTCATAAGCCCAGTGTTTTGCAGGAACGTCGGTGAAAGGGTTAGCAGGAGCAGCAAGGGCAGTTCCTGCTACGCTCATTGCAAATACTGCTGCAAGAGCCATAGCTGTTTGTCTTTTCATGTGTGTTTGCCTCCTTAGATTTTACGAATTTTTTTAAGCTTCTAAGGAGAGATCAATATGAGTGTCCATGTTTCCTCATAGTTCTCTCATTATTTGCCTGATGTAATATATTCTACAATATGTATTATATTCCTTCATTGTCAAAAAAATAATTTTCAAAAAAAACAAACCGCTAACAAAAGTTAGCGGTTTTAGAAATTTCAATCTTAGAAGCTATAGACTAGGTGAGCGCAGATGTTTTTCTTATCAATTTTGGTATTTTTTTGTTCCAGGTCATTGTACTGAAAAGTCAATACACCGTTTTTGAATACGGTATACTCAACACCGTACTCTAAACCTTTAACATTGTCAACTACACCAATGCTGCCGTCCAAGATACCATAATCAAGCGTGTTTAAACCTGCAGGATCGAAATCTTTGTCAGCATTTCTGTAGCCAATCCAAACGCCAGCAGTATTAACCGCACCAGCGTTGCCGTATTTTACTTTAGCCATCCACGCTTTAGCATCGATATTTTTAGCGTCGTTTTTACCATACTCGCCACTTATTGCGAATTTACCGAAACCAGTATAGCTTAAGCCTGCTGCAGTACTCTTATACGCCTTAGTAGCATCCTTATCTTTGATGTAAGAAACGGTTACATTGAGGTCATCAGCAACCTTAGCGTCTATGTTGGCAGCAACGAAATTAGACTTGCCTCTCTTAAAAGAACCTGTGGTAACTTTTACATCTTTACCACCGCTTAATACTAAACCATCATTGTTATCGCTAACATCAGCGAGTAGGCCTTGGCCTAAGAAGATCGGCTGACGACCGAAGCTATAATCTAAACCTGCTGCTTTGCCACTGATATACGCTTGATCCAGTTTTACTTGATTTGCTGAATCTGCATTACCCCATGTAGATTGACTGGCTAAACGACCATTGAAAGTTACATTCTCATCTACTTGAGCAGTCATCTTCAAACGAAGACGAGTTTGCATTTTATTGCCATAGTCTTCTTGATAATCATAACGTTCACGAACTTCACCAGTGAACTTAACCTTGGAAGCGTTTTTCTCCAAATTATCAACCCGTACACCAAGGTTGTTCAGTTCTACGCCGAATTCAGTTTTCAGAGCTTCCAGCGCTTTCTTGGTTTCAGCATCGGCTTTGTCGCTGTTGGCCAACGCTTTGCCTACGATAACGGCGATTTCATAACGGGTAAGGGTTTTGTCGCCTTTGAAGGTACCATCGCCGTAACCGGAGATTACGCCGGATTTAGCGAGTTTGTTAATAGAGTCATAAGCCCAATGTTTCGCAGGAACGTCCACGAAAGGGTTAGCAGGAGCGGCCAACGCGGTACCGGCTACGCTCAGGGAGAATACGGCAGCCAAAGCCAGAGCAGTTTGTTTTTTCATTTTTTGTTTGCCTCCTTAGGTTTCTTGTTTTTTTGTTGAGCACTTACCTAAGAAGAGGGCTGTTGAGTGTCCATGTTTCCTCAATGTCTCTTCTTTCGGTTTTATGGCTCATATCTTAACGCCAAATTCTTAGATCGGCGTGAAGACCCAGTTAAATATAGGACATGGAAATTATTCCTATATTTGAGTTATTCTACATGATAGAATATATTCCTGCTTGTTTGTTAAGAAAATTTTACAAAAAAAAGTATTGATTTTTTGCACTCCACAAAAATGTTTACAATAATTATATTATCGTTCTCTAAAATAACGCTCAGCCAATATGACAGCAACGTAGTCATCTACCGGTACTGGCGGAACTTGCATGGTAGTTGGAAGCAGGCGTTTTAGGCCTTTGGGCGGATTATCTGTCCAGTAGAGCGTACGCGCCTCGTCAGTAGAGCGGTGTTCATCGACAGGTATTATATTAAGCTTATGACCGTTAGTTTTAATAGTTGCAAGGGCTGTTTGAGCGGTATGAGATGTAGTACCGTCACCGATGACTGTGGTTGTTAGATTATAGGTTGCAGCCAGGGTAGTCACTGTCGTAATCAGTTCAGCAGTGGTAATAACGTTTTTATAAATGACGCCGTGCTCCTTATGTACTACGGCAATTCCGCATTTTTCCCGGCCTGGGTCGATGGATAAGACTATGTCTGTGGGCACTAAACATTCCCTCCATAACTACATACTTTAGCCTTGTAAATGTTTCCGCTTTGATGATATCACATATATGCATATAAAACAAAAAGGACGCCACGAGGGCGTCCTTTTGTTGCGGAATGCTTATTAGAATTTAACGTTAACGGTAGCAGCGGTGCGGGCACCAAGCTCAATGCCGTTTTGATCTTCGAAGTCTTGGTACTTAACATTGAGGGTGGTGTTTTTAGCGAGGGCTCTGTCGTATTGAACTTCCAGACCTTTAAAGCCGTTGTTGTTCGCTACCGGAGTCAGATCAATGCGCATGTTAGAGTACAGCGGCAGGGCACCGGCTTCTACGTCACGGTATAGAGCTGTCAGGCCAAGTTTGTTGAACTTCAGGCCGTAAGCGGCAGCATTCGCGTTAACGGCAGTACCGTCAGTTTTGTAGAATTCACCAAGGGCAGCTACACCGTTGGTCAGTTTGAAGCTGGCGTTAGCACCATAAGTGTCGTCACCCGTGGTATCGTTTTTAACATAGTCGGCAGTAATTTTGGCACCGGCAATGTTGAGACCATATTCGCCGACATAAATGCGGTTTTGGTCTTTCATGTTACCGGCAAACACTTTCAGTCCGCCCAGGTTAGAAGATAAACCTGTCATTTGAGTGTCCATCAGGGAGCCGTTGCCAAGTTTAATGTCTTGACGGCCGATGGTGTTGGTCAGGCCAAGAGCGTTGAAGGTTACGTTGGCAGTGTCAAGATTAATTGAGCTCTTAGTAGTGAAAGCATCATCGTACTTAACGTCACCAGTAGTAACACGGGCATTAAACTTCATGTTGTCATTAATTTTACCGTCGAAGCTTACACGAGCGCGGAAATCGGTGTCATCACTATTATTTTCAAGAGCTGCGTAACGAACACGGGCGTCACCGGAGATTTTAACCATGTTGTCCACTTTTTTGTCAAGGGCTTCTACTTTTACGCCCATGCTGTTAAGCTCGGTAGCGAACTCTTTGGACAGTTGGTCAACGATTTCTTTTTGGTCGTTGTTGAGGTTCTTTTGCATGGCAGTAGCAATCATGGAAGCCATTTCGTAACGGCTAACAGTTTTGTCACCTTTGAAGGTGCCATCGCCGTAACCAGTTACTACACCGGCTTTAGCCAGTTTGTTTACAGCGTCATAGGCCCAGTGTTTCGCAGGTACGTCGGAGAACGGGTTAGCGAAAGCCGGAACGGCAAAGGCTACGGTAAGAGCAGTTGTAACAGCTACTTTAAGAAGTTTCTTGTTCATTCGAGATATCCCCCTTGAAATTTAATATATTTTAAATTTGCGGGTGTTGCCACCGACATACCGGGAGGTCTACCCGTTCAGGGGGGATGGCTTCGAATGAGTATCCACGTTTCCTCAATCTTTCCTTCCTCTCCGCAGGGCTTATTCTCGATATGCACCTGCCGCATTCCGCAGGTTTTATGTTAACATAATTTCGACACAGTTGCAAGAATTCCTCCTTACTAACTACATGTAGTTTTTGGTAAAACTCTTGATTTATAAGCATTTATCAAATACAGCAACTGCATCTTGAAGTAGTTATGAACTTTACATAACTAAACTTCATGTTGATATATATTCTGCAAAAAAACAAAGAATCCTGCTTGCTAAGCAGGATTCTTACCCGGTATATTCTGTCAATTATTTAGAGTGCGCTTTTAATGCGTATTTCGATTTGCAGCGGACCGGCTGTATAGGTGTCGGTCTTGGCCGCAGCAGTGAGCTCTACCTTGCCACTGTAACGCTTGACTCTGTTAACAATCTCAAATAGCTGTGAGCCGCTCATGCTGCCTACTGTACCCTGGATGGGATCAGGCAGGATGCCCTGATTAACAGCGGCGGCATTCACTTTTTGCAGGAAGACCATGACGGTTTCCTCTGCCTGCTGTGCATTACCTGAAGCATCAGCGACTTCACTGTAAACAACCGCGCCTTTGTTATACACCAGGTGATTAGGGAACAGTTCAAGCCGTCCTATTACCGGTTCACCATATACAGTATTGCCCACTGTTGAGATACGGACAATGACTGGTTGATTAGTTTCAGCAATCAAGGCGGCCGCCTGGTCGAACTCAGAACGGGCAATCCATAGAACTTCAAGTTTTTTGTCAGATACGCCAAGTTTATCCAGAATTTGCGCATTGGTTTTATATACTGCCTCACCCAGTGAGCTGGTCGTAGCCTCCAGCGACTTACCTCCGGCCACAACTGAGGTAGAGAGCACTTCACCGGTTCGGAATACTACGGTGCCTTCACGGACACTCTGGAGACCCTTTTTAAGGCTGACAGTCAAATCGTTCAGGCGGTCAACGTCACTCTGGAGAGCTGTCTTGGCCGTATTTAATTCGTTCATCTTTGTGTTAAGACCGGCAATACGGCTGTCTAGTTCTTTTTTTATTGCCTGGAGATTCTTAATATCTCCTTGGTATTTGGCTAAGTCACGCTGTGCCAGGGAGTAATCTGATTGCAGCAGGCTTAAGGCATCAGCTGCCTTGTCACGCTCGGCAGCGACTTCATCAAGCTCTACCATAATCTGCGCCAGGCGTTCGGCGGTATCTTTGACCTTTGCACTTATCGCCACATATTCCGTCGTTTTGGTTTCAAGGGCAGCGCGGCTGCGTTCAAGCTCATTCGATTTAGAATCCACTTCATTGTTTAGGGATACCAGTTCAGCCTTAAGCTCTTCCATGCCAAATAATGCGGTTCGGACGTCCCAGGATACGGCAGTCATGAAACCCAGCGTAATCGCCGATATGAGAATACCTGTGACTATGGTTACAATAATCGAGGTATGTTTGGGTCTGAGACCAAAGATACTGAGTTTCTTCTTGCCTACTTTGGTACCTAGTTTATCGCCAATATACGCGATGGCGCCGCCCATAACAGCAATTATGGCAATTAGCACTACACCGTACATAGATATCCCTCCTCTCTACAGGTAATGAGACTATCGTTAGCGTGAGGCCTTATAGATCAAATAGATGCCTGCCAGTGTACCAACTATGTTAGGTATCCAGGCAGCGGCCAGGGGCGCAATAGCCCCGCCTTGTCCTAGGGCGGTTGAGACTGTCAATACTGCATAATACATGAAGATGATGATAATACTCAGGCCAAGACCAATGGAAGAACTTGACCGGTTCGGGGACAGCCCCAGGGGCGTACCAATTAGGGCAAAGACAAAACTCGCCATCGGAATAGCTACCCGCTGGTAAAGTTCGACTTCATAGTTGCTTGTTTTTGCGTATTCTTTTTTCAAAACTTCAATAGTCTGTTTGAGTTCCTTCATCGACATTTCATCAGGCTTTTTTTGTTCCCGCGAAATATCAGTGGGTTTTTTATCAATCGGCATTACCTGTTCGGTAAATTTAAGGGTTCGGCTCACTCTGCCATCTGTTGCAAGATCAGTGATGGTACCATTATACATGATCCAGCGGTCAGCCGCCCATACCGCGCTCTCGGCATTTTCGATCCTGACCATGCGTCCGGCTTCGAATTCCTGGACAGATACTTTACTCATAGTGTTGGTATCTGCCATAAAGTTCTGCGCATAGGTCAGACGTTCAATCTGCCCTGCTTTAACGTCTTTGACAATAATATGCTCTTGTGATTTAGGCCGGGTATTTTTTTCTATCTCATAGCGCACAATGTTACTATAGCCGGCATTGGCAGCCGGCACGACTTCTTCGTTGAGAACGATGGCTGCAAGGCTGACCACAAAAGCAGTGATCATAACCGGAACAGCCAGCCGGTAAAAGCTAAGTCCCCCTGATTTCATAGCAGTTACTTCGCTTGAACCGGACAGACGTCCGAAAGATAAGAGTGCGGCTAACAGCATGGACATGGGAAACGTTAGGACAATGATCCCCGGCAGGCTGTATAAGAACAGCTTGATTACGGTGGGGATTGATGCACCGTATTTAGTTACATATTGAGCAATTCTAAACAGCGTGCTGGTGCCAATAAAGACACTGGAAAATGCGGCTATACCGAAAAAAAATGGCCCCAGCAGCTCTTTTAGGATGTATTTGTCAAGTATACGCATGAAATTCTCCTTACAAGCTGAAGTTGTGGCCAAGGTAATACTTTTTCGCGACTTCGCTGTTAGCAATCGTCTCACTGTCGCCATCGATCAGGATTTGACCTTCGTTAAGAATATAGGCTTTATCGACAATGCTGAGTGTTTCCCTGACATTATGGTCGGTGATGAGCACACCGATGCCGCGTTCCTTCAGATAGCTGATAATGGCCTGAATATCAGATACAGCGATCGGGTCAACGCCGGCAAATGGTTCATCTAAAAGAATAAAGGCAGGATCTGTAGCCAGCGCCCGGGCAATCTCCACACGGCGGCGTTCACCGCCTGACAGTTCAGAGCCTTGGCGTTTGCGAACATGGGTAACATGAAATTCGTCCAACAAACTTTCCATCTTGGCATTGGCTTCGCTCTTGGTAAGCTTAGTTGTTTCTAAGATGGCCATAAGGTTATCTTCCACTGTGAGTTTGCGGAAGATAGAGGCCTCCTGCGGCAGATAGCCTATGCCATACCGTGAGCGCTTATACATCGGCATGTGGGTTATTTCTTCGCCGTTAATAAAAATCTGGCCGCTGTTGGGACGCTCCAGGCCGACAATCATATAGAACGTAGTTGTCTTACCAGCGCCGTTCGCCCCGAGGAGGCCGACGATTTGTCCCTGCTCGACACGCAGGCTGACACCATTTACCACATTACGGGTTTTAAAAGTTTTTACTAAATCGCGGGTTTCGATATACATATCGCAAACATCCTCGCTACTATTAAGAGTTTAAACCCCAATTGCACCTTATTGCTGCGGGGTTATGATCAGTTTGGTACGTCCCTGAGCATCCATGGCTTTTTCATCAAGACGCAGTGTCAGAGTTTCACCTGTCAGAATATTGCCGTCCTGGATGGCACGGGCGTTACCGTTTAGAATTACTTTGCTTTGGCCTTTGGGATCACCATAGTAGGTTGCTGTATTTGAGGTGGCATCAAGCTTGCGCGCCGGACTAACGATATGAACAGACCCGGTACCGGTAGCGCTGTTTTCAGGGATGAAGGCTTCAATTTTATCTGCAGTCATTGTCCCGTCAGGCATTTCAATTTTTCCATTTTCGGGCACCAATGCGTATTGAGTCTCTGAGAAATACTCAATCTTAGGACCGGTAAGCCGCTGATCACCTTTCGTCAGTACAGCATCACCCATAGCAATCAGATGAGTGTTGTTTTTATATGTCTTTACTTCAGCAGCAGTCAGAGTGGCATCCTGATTAACGGCATTAACGCCGCCGGTAAGATGACCTTCTTGGCTTTTGGTATTGTACTCGGCTTTCGCGCCTGTCATTACGGCTTGGCCTTGAGTAATACGGACACCACCGGTAGCAAGCATAATGCCGCTGGCTGAGTCGTAGTCAATCGAGTCGGCCGCAATCTCAACAGGGGTTTTGGCTGTAGGCTGCGGTGCCGCCAAGGCAAGCAGGCTGCCTGCTCCTAAGTTAAACGCTAATGTCATGGCAATTACAGCCGTCGATGAAACTTTTTTTATTTTTTTCACTCAGTCTTCCCTCCTGTGATTACCTTGGCCCTGCCGTATACTTTGACTTTTTCCATATTGGCGTCTGTCAGGATATTATCACCGGTAATAATGGTGCCGTTTCGAGTCAGTGTGACACCGCCGGTGCCGGTAAAGCTCTTGAGGTCGCCGGACCAACGGGCTTCAGCAGCAGTAAATACCGCTCCGTCGCTGGCGGTGGCCTTGATATCTCCCTGCATAGAAATGTCATGCGTCTTGGAATCCAGGATTGCCCGCTTGGCAATGATCTCAATTTTATTGCCGTTTTCCTGATAAAACACACCTTTTAGGTTGTTTAGATAGACTACTTTTCCAGTAGGTTCAGCCTCAATGGTGTCGGCACTTAGTTCCCATAATTTTTTCCCATCCTGCTCCTCAACAATGGAGCTGCCGGCAAAGGTAAGGTTAGAAGCGGCCTGAGCCGGGGCTGCCTGGGGATCAGTTGATGAGTCTCCGGCGGTTCCCCCCCAGAAGAGATAGTAGAGTCCCCCGGCTAGGATGAGTACTGCAAAGGCAATACCCAAATATGTTTTTTTCGTCAAGGAGACTTCACCTCCGTATTCCAGCGCTTTTTAAACCACAACCATTCATCAGGATAGGTCTTGACTGCTAATTCAATGATTTTGGTCATGCGTTCAGTCAGGTTATATAAATCGGCATCCGGGTTGCCGGTATCTTCATAGTAAATAGGCGGCTGCAGTAGGATACGGTGAGTACCATCAGGGTTCCGGACAATAAAGCCCGGGACAACAGGCGCCTTAAACTTGCGGGCAAAAACAGCAGGACCAAGATGAGTTGCTGCAGGTTTACCCAAAAAATCAATAAATACGCCTTCATTGCCAGCATCCTGGTCAGCGAAAAATGCCAACAGCTTCCCTTTTTTTAACGCTTTGGCGGCCCCTAATATTTCACTGGTGCCGCTGGCAAATATCTCGATGCCGAACATTTGCCGGTGTTCGTTTAATATGCGGGTATGCTGGTCATTTGGCTGACGTTTCACGATGTCTGCCACTGGAAAGCCCTCCAAAGCAAGCGCCGCGCCAAACCATTCCCAGTTGCCAAGATGGCCTGTCAAAAATACTACGCCTTTTTGCTGTGCCAGCGTGTCGGTAAGGTAGTGCTTATTTTCAAAGGTAACATAGTGTTTGACTTTTTCTTTAGTCAAAGCCGGCATCTGAAGGACTTCCAAAAAAGTCTGCCCCAGCTTGAGGAATGAGCTTTTGATAATGGATTCAGCAGCGATTTGAGAAAGATTGAGACGCTCTTTAATCTGCTTAAGGGCGCGGTTACGCTGCTTCCTGGCAACCCGGTAGTAGAGGCGACCGAGCAGTTTGCCAGCAAAAAGTATCACTGAATGCGGCAGCAGGCAGGCGAAGCGGCTGGCTGCTTTCCAAATATAATATTGCCATTCATTTGACATATACCCAGCCTCCACCCCCTACTAAACTCTAATTCTCTTCCGTTGTATTACTGGTTTATATTAAATCGTTCTGGTTTCATATAGTCCGCGATAAGGCCATCCCAGAGGCCTTGGGCCTTTAAGATATGCTCAATGACATCACGGACGGCTCCGTTACCGCCCTGACGGCTGGTAACATATTTAGCTACAGCCTTCACTTCAGGCACAGCATTGGCAACCGCGCAGGGCAGGCCAATCTGAATCATAACAGGCAGGTCGTTGATGTCATCGCCGACATAGGCGATTTGGTCTAAGGCAATCGAGTGTTTTGTCACAAGTTCCTGCAGGGCAGTCACCTTATCCATGGCACCCTGATATACGTCCCCGATTTTGAGTTCGGCCCCACGCCGCCGCACCATTTCACTTTCGCGTCCGGTAATGATCGCGGTCTTAAGTCCGGCTTTATGAGCCAAGGATATGCCCAGTCCGTCTTGGGCATAGAATTCCTTTACAGCTTCGCCTTCTTTGCCAAATATGATATGCCCTCCGGTCAGAACACCATCAACATCGAAAATGAGTAGTTTGACTTTTTTTGCGCATGAGACACTATCCATTATACCACTCCTTGACGTAATAAGTCAGTAAGGTGAATAATGCCAATCGCCCGAAACTGGCTGTCAACTACTGGAAGCAGGGTGATTGGACGCGGTTTATTTTTTTCCATGATGTTTAAGGCATGGCCGGCAAGCTTATCTTTAGCAATTGTGCGCGGATTTTTGGTCATAAGCTCACCTACCGGCTTATCCAGGAATTCATGACCCTTTTCCAGGCTGCGGCGGATATCGCCGTCAGTTAAGAGCCCCACCAGCTGCATACTTTCAAGCGACTCAACTACAAGTACAGCACCAAGCCCTTGAGCGGTAATGGCAAATAAGGCTTCTTTTACTGTTTTATCAGGTGTTACCACCGGCAGGTCTTCGCCGCCGTGCATCACGTTTTCCACAGTCAGCAATAGTTTTCGCCCCAGTGCACCGCCCGGATGATATAAAGCAAATTCCTCAGGCGTAAAATTACGGGCCGACAGCAGCGCTACTGCCAGTGCATCCCCCATGGCGAGCGCTGCCGTTGTGCTGGCCGTAGGAGCCAGACCTAGCGGGCAGGCCTCTTTCTCTACAGCAACATTAAGAAAAGCATCGGCATTTTGCACAAGGGTAGATTGCTCGCGACCGGTCATCGCAATGATGGGGGCGCCGATACGTTTTAACGCAGGCAAAATACTGATGAGCTCCGTTGTTTCACCACTGTTAGAGATGGCTAAGACGATATCAGTGGCTGTAACCATACCCAGGTCGCCGTGAATGCCTTCGGCCGGATGAAGAAAAAAGGCCGGCGTACCAGTGCTGGCCAAGGTTGCAGCTATTTTTTTGCCGATAAGCCCAGATTTGCCCATACCGGTAACAACTACCCGGCCTGAGCATTGCAAAATCATGTTCATTGCAGCAACAAACTGATCATTAATGCGCGGAATCAACGCGCGGATAGCATCGGCTTCAAGCTCTAAGCAGGCCCGTGCTTGTTCAATAGGCATAGTAATACCTCCCTTGAAGGATAATGGCTCTACTTATATTTTCTCGTAACACTGTCGATTGCCAAAACATCTTTCAATAGCTCTTCCAGCTTGTCTACATACAGCATATTACAGGCATCAGACTTACCTTCAGGCGGATTGTCATGGACTTCCATAAACAGCATATCAATCCCGGCGGCTACTGCCGATCTTGTCAGGTAGGGGACAAACTCGCGCTGGCCGCTTGAACTGGTTCCGGCGCCACCAGGCAATTGAACACTATGGGTGGCATCAAATACGACAGGATAACCCAGTGACCGCATAATCGGCAGTGCCCGGAAATCCACCACCAGATTGTTATAACCAAAGGTTGCACCGCGTTCTGTCAGCAAGATATTGTGATTACCGGCTTCTTCAATCTTAGCGATGACATTCTTCATATCAAGCGGCGCTAAGAACTGGCCTTTTTTTACATTGATGACCTTACCTGTCCGGGCTGCTTGATATACAAGATCAGTCTGCCGGCACAGAAAAGCCGGGATCTGCAGGATATCGAGCACCTCGGCTGCCGCTTCAATCTGAGTCACGCAATGGATGTCGCTTACAACCGGCACTCCCAGTTCTTTTTTGATATGAGCCAGAATGCTTAAGCCTTCCTTAAGGCCAGGCCCACGGAAAGAGTTATATGACGAACGGTTGGCTTTGTCGTAAGATGCTTTAAAGATATAAGGGATGTTCAGTCGATCGGCAATTTCTTTGATAGCCCGGCCAATCTTAAGGGTACGTTCAGGCTCTTCAATCACACATGGTCCGGCAATCAGGGTAATGGGGTTTTGCGCACCTACGGTAATGTTTTGAATTTGTACTGTATTCATAGAGTCGGCCTCCTTTATAGTTGGTGCTTTTTGAAATACGCGTTGACTTTCTCCAGCTCTTCCGGAGTATCAACACCAATCGATTTAAAACCTGTCTTAAGTACTTTTATTTTGTAGCCATGCTCAAGTGCTCTAAGCTGTTCTAAAGACTCAGTTAGTTCAAGCGGCGTTGGCTGCAAGGCGGCATAGTTAAGGAGGAAGTCACGCCGGTATGCGTAAATACCGATATGTTTATAGACTGGCAGTGGACCGTCAGGCAGCTTGTTACTCCGTGGATAAGGTATCAAGGAACGCGAAAAATAGAGTGCATAACCGTCCAAACTTGCCACGACCTTGACAGCGCTGGCCAGGTTGTATTCATCTTTATCCATTTCAGTCATGAGGGTTGCCATATTCAGTTCTGGGCTACCATCAAAGGCACTGGCCAAAAGGTCAATGATTTCCGGCTCTATGAGCGGCTCATCACCCTGAACATTGATAATGATATCTATATCAGGATATTTAGCGGCGACTTCAGCCAAGCGGTCAGTCCCTGTCGGGTGATCAGGTGAAGTCAGTACTACATCGCCGCCAAACTCCTTAACAACGCTATAGACCAGTTCATGGTCTGTCGCGACCAGCACAGTCTCCGGCCGTTTAGCCTGCTTTGCCCGTTCGTACACATGCTGGATCATGGGTTTACCGGCAATCATTGCCAGCGGCTTGCCTGGCAGCCGCGTTGACGAGTAGCGTGCCGGGATTACACACAGTATTTTCATCAGAATACCCCCAATTAGGAACCAAGTTTTGTGACATTTTTTATTAGTTCCATGAGTTCGGCATAACCGTCATGAAACCTGACTTCTATTGATAGCACAAACACCGGCAGCGGACGTTCAGAATGGATAAACTCTGAAGGAATTTTGACAGCGTCTTTGTCGGTAGTAATCAGTGCCCGTACATTGTTATCAACGGCTTTTTGCATAATCCACTGCATCTCAGCCATGGTATAGTCGTGGTGGTCAGGAAATTGCACAGCACCAACAACGATGCCCCCCAAATCGGTAATTGTCTTTTCAAAGGAAGACGGGTTGCCTATGGCTGAGAACGGCAAAATAGAGTGGCCTTTAATGGTGTCTAGCGGTACTGTTTCCGGCCGGACACCCTTATACCACTCTTCGATTTCGATAAAACACCGTGGTGTATGGGTACTTTCAACAACCAGCGCCTGATCATTGTACCTGGCTAACGTTTCCCTGATGGTCTCCCGCGCATTGTCTGCCGCCTGATCAACTTTTGTTAAGAGAAACGCGTGAGCCCTGTCTAAGTTTTTGAGCGGCTCACGCAGCGTGCCGCGCGGCAGCAGGAAGTTGTTGCCAAAAACGTTTAGGGTATCTATAAGCACAATATCAAGGTCACGCTGGAGCTGCCAATGCTGATAGGCATCATCCATGATAATAACCTCGGCGTTAAGGTTATTGACCGCATAGCTACCGGTAACATAACGGTTGCGGCCAATAATTACCGGTACTCCGGGCAGGTTTTTGGCAAGCAGGTAGGCTTCATCCCCGGCCTCCGTCACTGTCATATAGATTTTACTGCCGTCAGATACTACCCCGACCTGACCTTTCCAGCCAGAGCGGTAACCTCGGTTTAGAATGGCCACCCGATATCCCATATCCCGGATGATTGCCGCCAGGCGTTGCGCAGTAGGGGTTTTGCCTGTGCCGCCTACTGTGATGTTGCCCAAACTGATTACTTTACAAGGCAGTCTGTTGCATTCTAAGATTCCTAACCGGCACATCCCTAGTTTTATTGAGACTCCTAGGCCATAAATGAACGACATGGCGCGGAGCACGACAAGAAGCACGGCTGCCAAAAAACCGTGCTTTTCGCCGTGCACTAATTTATATAGATATACTTGTAGCGCTTCACGCTGATGCATCATATGGTGTTCCGCCTTTTCACCTGTTCTTAGTTGGTTTGCAATAACCCATTAGTTTGTAATACTTCTTTTAGATGTAAAGCGCTTTTCCGGGAAGCGCCCTGGTTTTCTTCGATAATTGCTAGCGCCTCATTGCCCATTTTCTTAGCCTCTGCAGGATTGTTCAAAAGACTAAGTATTGTCTGGGCCAAGCTGGAGCTGTCACTGACTGTGATGCAGGCATCCCGTTCGGACAGCATGGCATATGTGTCTTTAAAGTTGAACATGTGCGGTCCGATCAGAATCGGTTTGCCATGAGCAGCAGGCTCAAGAATATTATGCCCGCCGCGGGGAACAAGGCTGCCACCAATGTAAACTATATCGGCGACACCGTAGATCTTCCCCAATTCCCCAATGGTGTCGATAATAATCATATTATATTGATCTGAAGTTTCTCCTTCTGCCAGCTTTGTCCGCCTGACAGACGTAAACTTATGTCTGGCCGCAAGCTCCACAAGCTCGCCTGACCGTAAAATATCACGGGGAGCGACAATGAACTGCGTGTCCGGAAATTCTGCAATTACCTGGTTAAAAGCTGTAAACAGCAGGTCTTCTTCCCCTTTATGGGTACTGCCTGCCACAATAATGGCCCCTGACCGTCTCAAATGTAAGGCATGATATAACGCAGTTTTCTCTGCTTCGACCAGTTTTGTATAGCACTGGTCAAATTTAGTATTGCCTGTTACTACTACCCGGTCAGAGTTGGCTCCAAGCCGGGTAATATACTGGGCATCAATAGCAGATTGCATGCAGAATTTTACTATAGTATCAAGCATATCTTTAAGAACGCTTCTGAAATAGGAGTAACGGCCCAGGCTCTTTTCGCTAATCCGCCCATTGACCATCATGACAGGTATACGCAAATCTCTGGCCGCTTTCAGGAAATTAGGCCACAACTCGGTTTCGACAAGTAAAAACACCCGCGGACGAATCTTAGTAATAACCGCACGACTGAGAAAGGGGAGATCCAAGGGGAAAAAGATGATACCGTCAGCCTCAGGGATGATCCGCTTTGCCATGTCATAGCCAGCCGCTGTAACTACCGATATCAGGATAGGCATCCCCGGAAGTTCACGGCGAATCTCCTTAACAATCGGACTGGCAGCCACAATTTCGCCAACTGAGGCAGCATGTAGCCAGATGACGTCTTTACCGGCCACCTGGACCATTGTCGCTTCAGGCAGCCAGCCGAGACTCTGTTTCAAGCGTTCGGCAAAGCCTTTCTCATGAATAATCCTTACGGCAAATACCGGTAATGCCAGGATTACCAATAGTACGGCCAGGATGTTGTAAATAAGATACATGTCGCTACCTCTTTATTGGAATTCCACAAAAAACATCGGTGAAAACGGATTTTTACTGATTAGAAAACTGCACTTGGTACAACTTACTGTACATACCGCCTGCTACAACTAGCTCAGTGTGGGAGCCGCGTTCAATGATGCGTCCTTTTTCCATGACAAGGATGATATCTGCACGTTGTACTGTTGACAGGCGGTGGGCGATAACGAAGGATGTGCGGCCAACCATAAGTTTGTCAAGCGCTTCTTGTACAAGTTTCTCGCTTTCGGTATCCAGTGCCGAAGTCGCTTCATCAAAAATAAGCACACGAGGGTCTTTTAGAATAGCCCTGGCAATCGCGATGCGCTGGCGTTGCCCGCCTGACAGCTTGGAACCGCGTTCGCCGATATGGGTGTTATAACCATCAGGCATCGCCATGATAAAATTATGGGCGTTAGCGGCTTTAGCGGCAGCAATAACCTGCTCTTTTTCTGCATCAAGATCGCCATACAATATATTATCATATACCGAGCCGTTAAATAGGACCGTTTCCTGGGGAACAATCCCAATCTGCTCACGCAGGGATTTTAGTGTGACTGATTTAATATCATAGCCATCAATGGTTATACAGCCGCTTTCGGGGTCATAAAAACGTGGAATAAGGTTGGCAATCGTCGTTTTGCCTGCACCGCTTGGTCCAACGATGGCAATCATTTGCCCCGGTTCGGCAACCAACGATACGTCAGCAATCGCCACTTCTCCCGGTTTATAGGAAAAGTTAACATGTTCAAAGGCTAACCGTCCGGTAATCGGCGGTAAATCCACAGCACCAGGCATATCTTTGATCTCAGGTTCGGTATCCAATACCTCAAACACCCGTTGAGCTGCGGCAAGCGCCCGCTGGATATTGCCGTAGACCCGACTCAAGCGTTTAATCGGGTTGGTAATGTTTACAACATAAATCAAAAAAGCAATCAGTGAACCAGCAGTCAGGCTGCCATTAATGACTTCGCGTCCGCCATACCAGATGATAATCGTAACACCGATGGCACCCAAAAACTCAACAATCGGCGTTAGTGTAGCACCAAGCTGAGCAGTCTTCATCTGAGCCCGGAAATTTGAGTAATTCTCCCGGCTAAAACGACTGATTTCATAGTCTTCCCGGACAAAAGACTTAATCACCCTCACGGCCGAGATGGTCTCTTGCAGAATCGATGTGATATCCGCAGCTCGCTCCTGCATTACGCGGCTGGCACTTCTCAGTCGTTTACCAAAAATACTGATAGCTTGGGCCACCAGCGGCAGCGTAATAAATGTCAGCAAGGATAATTTCCAATGGATGTAGAACATGGCCCCCATAGAGCCAATAAGCACCGCTGATTCTGTTACAGCTTCAATTACGCTTTCGACAAGCGCGTTTTGCAGGGCTGCCACATCGTTGGTTATATAGCTCATAATACTGCCGGTCTGACGTTTCTCATAATACGATAGGGATAGGCGCTGTAAATGGCGATATACCGCCTCACGAATATCAATAACTACTTTTTGTCCAATATATGACATTAAATAGGTCTGTCCAAAAAAGAAAAAACCACGCAGTAAGAACACTACCACAATGCCAACGGCAATCGTATTAAGCATTTTCATGTCTTTGGCAGCCAACACATCGTCAATCACATTTTGAATAATCCAGGGGATAAACAGATTTGCGGCAGACGCTACCAGAATGCAGATTACCGCAACTACAAACCGGGTCATATATGGCCTAATATAACTTAACAGACGTAAGTAGAGTTTCATTTAGTTACCTCACGGTTTGATAGGGACGCTACTTCTAGTATGACCTCAGCGACTCTTTTTACCGCACCGGTTTGTCCAAGCTTCGCTTTTACCTCGGCCAAGTCTGCTAATGCTTGTTCCCTGACTGCCGTATCGGCAATAAGTTTTACAGTCTCAGCTGCAATCGAGCCAGGATTGACGGCATCTTGCAGCAATTCCGGCACAATCCTCCGCCCGGCAACGATGTTCGGCAAACCAATATTTGGTATCTTAATTAAAAATTTCCCCAGAAAATATGTGAGAGCCGCTATCTTGTAGATAATGACAGTGGGTGCTCCCATTAACGAGGTTTCCAGGGTAGCGGTTCCTGACGCAGCAATGACAGCATCAGACAGGCCCATTAAGTCATAGGTGTATTCAGTTGTCAGGGTAACGTTCACATTATGGCTATCAATGATATTTTGTAGCATTTCCCGGGAAATTGTCGAGGCAACGGGTAAAAAAAACTGGCAGTCGGGCAACTTTTCGACAATTAACTCACCTGCCTCCAGCATTACCGGCAAAAGTTTGCTGATTTCCTGCTCACGGCTGCCTGGCATTAGCAAAACTACCGGCCGGTCAGGGCGGGCACCAAAGTACCGGTACGCTTCTTCTTTGCTAAGCGCTGGTTTTACGATATCTGCCAGGGGATGACCAACGAAGGTGACATCAGCGCCAGCCTCACGGTAGACATCGGCTTCAAAGGGAAAAATGGCCGCAACCTTGTTTACTGTCTTGGCCACCTCTTTAGCCCGGCCGCGCCGCCACGCCCATGCTGACGGGCTAATATACGACACTACCGGAATCCCTTTTGCCTTTGCAATTTTTGCGAGCCTCATATTAAAATCCGGATAGTCAATAATGACAAGCACGTCCGGTCGCTCTTTGTCCATTAGCGCGGCAAGGTTATCTCTCAACTCAAACAGTTTGCCCAGATTTTTAATTACCTCAACAAAACCAATAACTCCCAGGCCGGCTATGTCATAAATAACATTAACCCCGGCGGCCTGCATTGCCTTACCGCCCATCCCAAAAAGTTCAATATCCGGCTGTAAAAGTTTCAGGGCATTGGCTACACTGGCACCATGCAAATCGCCAGACGCTTCGCCAACTGAGAGCATAATTTTCATGGATTTCCTCCTGCTGTATCTACTACATGGCTGTTATGGTAATGCCATTATGATCTGCTAAGGCTACAACCTGCTGTTGATCCACTAAAAGCGTTTTCCCTGCCTCAATAACCAGTGCAACTGCGCCTGTTTCGATCATGGCTTTAAGAGTATCAGGCCCCACGCTGGGAACATCAAAGCGCATGTCTTGGTTAGGTTTTGCGGCCTTGGCTACAATAACACCGCCCCGGCCTAACTGACCGCCACGTCGAATACAGGCATCAGTTCCTTCAATGGCCTCAACAGCCAGTACCGCCCGGTTTTTCACAACGACTGTTTGTCCAATGTCCAAGCCACCAATCTGTCTGGCCATTGTCAGGCCAAACTCCATGTCGGCTTGCTCTTCAGGAGCAGGCTGACGCTTGGTAAGTACACCTGCTGGCGGCATCAATTGGCGGATGAGTTCTGTCTGATCAAGAACACCGATGCCTTCTCCTGCAAACTCCCGCACTAAAGCCAACATTACAGTGTCGTCGTTCAAATCGTTAAGCCCGGCGAGAAGTTTCTGCATTCGGGCATCAGGCCGCGCTGCGCCGCTGAAAAGGTGCTCTTTAGTTACCTTACCTAACATGGTAATCTTCTGCACCGATTCTTGTTTTACGATCTTAAGCAGCGTGTCTAATTCACCCAGGCCAACTGTGTAGAATTTATCAGCTACTTTGGCTAACTCACTATCTACACCGGGCGCTACAGCTATAGCTATCACGGCAAAACCCATGCCGCGAGCGGCACGGGCAAATTCAACCGGCAACCGGCCAACACCGGCAATAAGTCCTATGGTATTCATCCTGGTTCCCACCTTATGTAGCAGACGCGGCCTGACCGCGTCCTGCACTATACTATAGTTATTAAGTCGTTTGCCTATAGGTTTTGCTGAGCAGCGCCTACATATACCTTAATCGTTAAGGTCCTTGCGTCCGCGGCAAATACCACGTTCAGCGTTGCGTAGGAACCTCAGCATATGCTCAACTTCCTCACAGGATTCAAGATCCTGTTCCATAACAGCAATGGCTTGTGCCAGACTGAGCCCTGAACGGTAAAGAATCTTGTAGGCTTTCTTAAGATTGCGGCGGGCAACATCGCTCACACCGGCGCGGGAGATACCTACGCTGTTTAACCCGCACACTTTAGCCGGATGACCGTCAACAATAACAAACGGCGGAATGTCCTGAACCACTTTGGAGGCACCGCCGACCATGGTATTACGGCCAATTTTTACGAATTGGTGCACACCGGCTAAACCGCCGATTACAGCACGGTCTTCTACTACCACATGGCCTGCCAGTGTTGCCGCATTGGACATAACTACATGGTTGCCAACAACACAATTGTGGGCAACATGGGTGTAAGCCATCAGGAGGCAGTTAGAACCGACCCGGGTCTCTTCTCCTTCGCCGGTAGCGCGGTTAATTGTCGCAAACTCGCGGATTTTAGTATTATCTCCAATAAACACGTAGCTTTTTTCGCCACGGAATTTCAGATCTTGCGGCTCACCGCCGATGGACGCGCTCGGGAAGATAACGCAATTCCGGCCAATACTGGTCCAGCCGTCAATAACCACATGAGCACCAATTTGCGTCCCATCTCCGATGAGCACATGTTCACCAATAACAGCATATGGCCCGATTTCTACATCTTTGCCGATACGGGCGTTGGGGTGGACAACTGCAGTTTCATGTATTTTACGTAACGGTATTACAACCGATTCGGGTTTCATATCAAAATCAACTCCCCACTAAATTAGAACTATACAAGCAGGTATCGTATGTCGTTTATTGTTATATATATTCCGACTGAGCAGTCGAAAAACGACATGCTAAATATAGGCATATTTAGCCTAAATTACCTAAATACGTGCATTACTACCGTTTATCAAGCGATTTTCAGTATTTATATCAGTATTACGAGCATTATCTGGATGAGAGAGCAAACATAAATTCAGCTTCAGCCACAACTTGACCATCAACAAAAGCCTCCGCCCATAGTTTACCCGCTAAACCGCGAAGCTTGATGATTTCGGCCACCATATAGAGTTGATCGCCAGGCGTAACAGGTCTTCTGAACTTAACCCTATCCATACTGGCGAAAAAAGCCAGTTTACCTCTGTATTCTTCGGGGTACAGCATGGCCACACCACCAACCTGCGCCATTGCCTCCAAAATAAGCACTCCTGGCATGACAGGTTTCTCAGGGAAATGTCCCATAAAAAAATGTTCGTTAATGGTTACGTTTTTTATACCTACCGCCCGTTTCATTGGCTCAAGCTCAACGATACGATCAACTAGCAGCATCGGGTAACGATGCGGAATAATCTCTTGAATCTCGGCTGCGGTCAGAATCATGTGGAAAGCGCCTCCTCATATCAATCACGTACTTGCTTAGACCGTTGATATAGCCTCGCCTAAACGGTCTATACTTTAATAATGTGTTTTGCCAGCGTAGTATTAAGTGCATGGCTTGACTTTACCGCGATGACATGACCATTAATCCGGCCAGCCAGCGCTAAATCGCCAATTACATCTAAAATTTTATGCCGTACCAGTTCATCAGGGAACCTAAGCGGCGTTAAACATTTACTGTCATCATATACTACTGCATTTTCCAGGCTTCCCCCCAGCGCTAAGCCTTGGGCTTTGAGCGCCTCGACTTCGTGCATAAAGCCGATGGTACGGGCCGGAGCCAGTTCCCGGGCAAAAACTTCAGGAGTAATTTCGTAGTCGCCAAACTGAACCCCCAGTAAGGGATGCGGGTTTATCGAGGTAAACGTAATGCGAAATCCGTCATAGGGTAAGATGGCGATAAATTTATCAGGATGACGCACTGCTAGGGCTTCTTTAATGACAATAGGCGGCTGTCGTAGTTCCTCCAGACAGGCAATACCTGCTGACTCAATTAGTGTAAGGAAAGGCAGGGAGCTGCCATCAGCGACCGGCGGTTCAACAGATGATATTTCCACCAGGCAATTATCAATCCCCATTGCATAAAAAGCAGCCAATAGGTGTTCCACTGTAAAAACTTTGGCTTCTCCTTGCTCTAGGGTAGTAGCCCGCATGGTATTTGTTACATTGGCTGCTTGGGCTGATACTCGCGGCAAGCCTGCAAGGTCAGTACGGACAAACACAATGCCGCTGCCAGCAGGGGCCGGATTCAGGGCGATGGTCACGTCCCGACCAGAGTGCAGGCCAATGCCGGTATAGGTTACGCGCGAAGCTACTGTGGTTTGGCGATTCATTAAGGTTCCTCCTGAGTTGTCTAATTCCAATTTATTCTACAGGAATTTGCAGCTTTGTGCAAGTACTAGATTTTGTTTGGAGGTCTATCCGATGACTAACCCGCTCTAAGACTCCCTCTTCTACAAGTGGGAGTTATACCCAAAGGGCACAGGCGAGCGGCTAAGTCCCTGGATAAGGGCGACTAACCTTCAGGTGGGGTTAAAACCCCATCTGAAGCTAAGTCTACTTTATTATGCTATACGTTTGCCGGCCAGTGTGCTGGCGCTGGTGCTCAGCTGATACTCAATAAGTTCCTTATACTGGCGGCCAACGTGGGAAGCCGGATTTACAAATACCTGACTGGGTAACCCTGACTCAACTATAGCTCCCTTTTCCATGAGAACAATGCGGTCAGCGACATGCAGGGCAAAGGCAATTTCGTGGGTAACCACCAGCATAGTGGCGGCCCGGTACTTAGCCAGTTCTTCCATGACGATTAGCACTTCTCTAACCAACATGGGGTCAAGCGAGGCTGTGGGCTCGTCCCACAGCATAAGCTCAGGCTCGAAGGCCAGAGCGCGGGCGATACCCACTCGCTGCTGCTGACCGCCGGATAACTGCCCGGGCTTTTGATCGATCCATTGCTCCATACCGACTTTGCTTAATGCCGCAATCGCTTTATCATAGGCTTCCTCCTTAGACTGGCCTCCCATGACTAAGCCCAGCATGACATTCTCCACGGCACTGAGGCGATTGATCAGATTGAAATGCTGAAAGACATAGCCAATGCGTTTACGCATGTTTCTTAGGATATTATCATCTAGTTGGATAATATCCTCTCCGTCAAACAGGATAGAACCTTTATCAGGTTCTATCAGCCTGTTGATCATCCGGATCGTTGTTGACTTACCACAGCCAGATGGTCCCATGATCACTACTGTTTCTCCTGGAGCTACCGACAGATCCAAGTTGTTCACAGCTACAATGCTGCCAAACTGTTTATATAGGTTTTGGATGTTAAGCACACAGCTCACCCCCTCTTTATTTAAATTTTACTTTACGTTGGTTTAGTTTTTGCATTAAACCAGGACGACCGCTCGGGATAACAATCTCCCGCATAACCTCGTCCATTGACAAGCCTAATGCCTCGCCGGCCATGACTTCTTCACCGGCAATCGGGCTGATTTTTTCAGTATAGCAGGCAACCAACAGACCGAGCATTGCGCCCAGTAAAGGCACGCCAATCCACGGCAGATATGGAATGCCGCCACCAGCTAGAATAAACATAGCTGTCAGCATTACCGCGCCCACGCCCATACCATAGAGGCGTTCAGGGGCGCTGAAAGTAATTGTCAGCCGTTCCACTGCTCTGCGCCAACCGGTAGCAGGTATCTTTTTACTCAACCGCTTACGGCGTATTACTGTCATAATCGCAGTGTGGTCAAGCCCCAGAAACAAGATGGTAACAATTGTGGCTGTCATACCGGCCAGAATGCTCTTGACTTCAGTAAGCACCTGATACAGCTCGCCGCGCGGGTCAGGTTCGATTACCCCCAGCGCTGTCGAATACAGCGATACGTTATTATGGCCTGCCTGCTTATACACAACAGGCGTCACAGCGTTAACGTCAATACTGCTGGTAGTCAGAATCTGAATTCGCGCACCGGGAATTACTTGTCCGGCAATAAATTTATCCAACAAGTTGATTGAGTGGTTAATCTCCTCGTCTTTAAGGTTCGGCACAGCGCTGGCCAGGTATTGTACCTGGGCAGTAACCATTGGTACATTAAGCTCCTGCAGTGCCCCCAGGCGGGTATTGGCACTTGTGAGGCTTGTTTTAGCGCCGGCAACGTCGAAGGCTCTCAGGGTGGCAATCGTATTTTGTCCATTGTTAACAATGTTATCTATCGTTGATTTGGCCCGACGGGCGTTAGCCGCCACACTATCCAACTGGGCCAGATTGGAACTTAAGCTGCTCAGGTTTTGCTGAGCTCCACTAAGCGTAGCGATCGTTGAGCCAACATCACCATTGACAATACGCAGTACTTGCAAGGTACCGGCCAGGCCGCCGATCGAACGGGATGAATTGTCAATCTGGCTGCGGATACTGCTGGTATCGATGCCGGCAAGCCCGCTGGTAGCTGCCTGAATCGTGCCGCCAGCCACCTGTAGGCTGGACAGCGTCTGATCTAAGGCAGCAACGCCGCTGCCATAGTTATCAAGAGCGCCAAGGGCAATTGAGCTGAGACTCTTAGTATCCTGGGCAAAACCGGGGATTTGAGCAACAAGTTTTCCTGTTTCTGTAAGAGCATTACCCAATTCCTGACGCGGGTTTTTGTAGGAGGCTGTTACTAGGTGCCCGCCTACAACATTTTTTTCTAGTTTGTAACCTTGGATTTTTCCTGCCGGGCTGGTAAACCAGGCGGCATCTCCTTCGGTGATACGGCCTTCGGCTGTACCGTTAGCAACGGTTGCTGTAATTTCTACAACAACATTGCCTTTTGCTGGTGCATTGCCAGCTTGCGGAGCTGTATTAGCCGTTCCCTGAAAGACAACAATATCCCCTTTTGCCAGTTCAGTACCGGCGCCTGGGGTGACTGTTACCTGAGATGCATACGCCTGCAGGAAACGCTTAAGCTCCAGCATGGTGCTGACCATGTATGTCATGTCGTCATTCTTGCCATCGACAGACACGTTCTCGGCATATTCAAGCCGGAGATCTTTCTGCATTGCCCCGGCAATCGCTTCTCCCAGTCGCACTGGATTGGAAGGCTCGCTGCCTACCGGAAAGCTGATTTCGATTACCTGATAGTCTTTTAAAACAGACTTAATAGCAGCGTTGACAGAGGACGATTTGTCAAGCGAGCTTAATATTACGCCTACAGATGACCCATCACGGAAAGCAAAGCGGACGCCATCCATCTGCATGATGCGCTCCATAAGCATATTTCTTGCCCCTTCCGGCACACCACGCACAGTCAAACGCGGCTCAGTCATAACGCCGACACTGCCGCCGCCAGGGGTACTACCGAAGCTTTTCGCCAGATCTTCGTACACTTTTTTAGTTTTATACTGGTCAGGCAAAGCAACAAAGAACGGCGTCTTACCGGTAATGGTCGGACCTTCTTTAACTTTACCGCCTGGAAACACCTCATTTACTATCTTTTCAATGTGAACAGCCGCATCTTGGCGATTTTCTTCTCTGACTTGAACAATAACGTCATATTCACCATAGTCGCCCACAAGATTGGACAGGGTTTTTGAAAAATAGGTATTCGCGGCCATCGAGACCGAACCAGCCAACAGTGAGCCTATGAGTACGCTAACAATGAGTAGCGTCAGAATATCGCGTTGAATTGAATCTTTGAACAATCTTTTAATGAAATTAAACTTTTTATTTTTTTGTGTCAGCATGGATTCAGTCACCTCATTTCTGGTGTATATTATATCACGTATATCATTTTATTGTCCATAAGTATATCAATAATTACGTTTTTGTATATATTGTAAAAAAAATAAAAAAGAGATTGCGGCTAATATAGCGCAATCTCTTTACTCACTCATTTATACTACTCTTAGCTGTTACATCGCAGGCGGCCGCGTCTTCCAGCGGTTATGGAGCCAAAACCATTCATGCGGATATTGTCTGACATGGTTTTCAATAATCTGTGTCAAGCGCTGCGTGGTAATACGAATATCATAGTCACGATCTGCTGTTTTTTCCACTACTATGTGGGGATGAATGATTGCCGTGTGAGTGCCGTCCGGGTTAGCGGTAATAAAGGCCGGGACTATCGGAGCGTTATTCAGCCTGCCTAACGCCGCGGCTCCCTGAGGCGTAGACGCAAGCCGGGAAAAAAACTCGACAAACACGCCATCTTGGTGATTGTCCTGATCCATGAGAAGCCCGATAATTTTACCTGAACAAAGCAGTTTAACCATTTCCCGTACTCCTTGTTTATAGGTCACATGCATTCCGGCTTTCGTACGATATTCATTGATAAAACTGTCCATTGCAGGGTTTGTTTGACGCTGAACAACAGCAACCAGGGGGAAACCATGCATAGCAAGTGAAGCCCCTAGCAATTCCCAGTTACCGCTGTGGGCTGTGGCTAGTACTGCCCCACGCCCCATTTTTAAGGCTGCTTCAAGGTGTTCACGTCCGCTAAGTTTGACATACTGCCCGATGTTATCCTTGGTCAGGCAAGGCATATAGAGGACTTCCATAAACATAGGGCCAAACCGCACCGCGCTGGCTTTGGCAAGCGCGTATGCCTGGCGCTCATCCACGTCAAGACTGTGACAGATGTTGTCAATAGCCATTTTACGCCTTTTGGCAGGAACCAGCGGCCAGCATAACCTGCCTATCAGGCAGCCTAGACCCCGCCTCAATTTAGCTGGCAGCAGGCATACCAGTCTGCTTAGGCACTTCACAAAATGATATTGCATATCGCTACTCCTAATAAGTGTAGCTTAACCCAAAGTAAGTTTCGCTGTGGCGCCAGCCGGCATCGATTTTAAGACCGGGAACGATTGACATGCGTGCGCCATAGTTCATGCGGTCGCCATCCCACTCGGCAATGAGGGTCGTAGCCGGAAATGCGTTGCTGCCGGTAATAATGCCGACAGGGTTAATGGTCTTTTCAACAGCGGCAAATACACCGTTGTAACGCCCATCACCAACACCGGCATGGATGCGGAAACCGAACGGCAACGCTTTGCTGGCTGCGGCATAATAAGTTCGCTTGTCACGATTACCAGCGTCCTCTATACCAATAGCTAAGCCTGGGGTAAGAACGGTCTCTGGCACAAGACCATATTTGGCATTAAAGTAGGTTTGATTTTCTTTGTTGCTATCACTGTCATAGCGGAATCCGGCTACACCCACTTCCAGCTTATTTGCCAGGCTGATGTTAAAACTACCAACACCGCCCTCTTTCAGGTGATAATATCCCAGTGAAAACTGGCCCTCCTGCAACACATCAGCCGAGGGAGTATTGATAATACCTGTCGAGCCATTAATGGATGGGGCGGCATATACGGGAGCCGCTGCCAAAAGCAAAGCTACAGCTGCCAAAATTGTTTTTTTCATAATTGTTCTCCTCACTAAAATTGTATGGTGTGCTATCAATCTATATTAATTCCCTGTCAAGCGTAAAAATCCTGCTAATCGGCTCCCGCCAATTTGTGGGCAAAAAAAACGAGGTATACGTGGCGGCGTATACCTCAGTAATATTATTTCTTTTCAATTTCAGCCAGACGCTGTTCAAGCTCACGAATTTTCTTGATCAGATCAGGCAACCGGCCAATGGCTGCTTCAGAACGCAGCCACTCTTTATGAGGGCGGGCTGGGAAACCGGCGTAAAAGGAATTGGCAGGTATATCATTGATCGGCGCCGATCTGGCGGCAAAGACACAATTATCGCCGATAGTCAAATGTCCGGCACTGCCTGACTGGCCGGCAAAGGTTACATTATTCCCTATTTTGGCGCTGCCGGCAATCCCTGTTTGAGCGACAAAGAAACAGTTTTCACCAACTACTACATTATGTGCTAAGTGCACTAAATTATCGATTTTAGTGCCTTGTTTAACAACAGTGCTGCCGGTAGTAGCCCGGTCAAGGCAGGTATTAGCACCAATTTCGACATCGTCTTCAATAATTACATTGCCCACTTGCGGTACTTTTTGGTGTCTGCCACCTACGGTGACAAAACCAAAGCCATCACTGCCGATTACAGCACCACTCTGAATAATAACCCGACTGCCCACCTGGCAATGTTCCCGAATTGTAACATTCGGGTAGATCAATGCATCACTGCCGACAGTAACATCTTGTCCAATATAGGTATGAGGATACAGAATCGTGTTATCACCGATCACCGCGTTATCGTCAATGACAACATGGGCCATAACAGCCACATTAGTTCCCAGTTTAGCTGTGGCGCTTACTACCGCAGCAGGGTGAATGCCGGGAGGTACATTAGGCTTAGGTGTGAATAGGCTCAGTAACGTGGTAAAGGCTATCCGGGGGTTAGCCACCCGGATAGCCGGTTTGGAAAATGATTCGACGGTATCTGGAATGATTACGGCTGCTGCAGCACATTTTCCTGCTTTATCAATATGCGGCGGCACAGCAAAGGTAATATCACCGGGACCGGCATCATCAATATTGGTGACACCCGTGATTTCTACGCCGCCAGCATTGGCGGCGGTACCGTTAAGCAGGGCGGCAATCTCAACTAACGTCTTTTTCACAAAACGGCCCCCTGCTTATTGCATTTTCTGAATTACAGCATCGGTTATATCAGTGCCGCCTTGCGCCACACTGTTTTTGTAAAGCACTACACCAAGTTTTTTATCTTTGCTCACTTGATCAATGGCTTGTTTGATGCTGTTATCAATCTGAGTTTCCAGGTCTTGCTTAACCTTGAGGAATTCACCATAAGCGGTTTCCTGACGCTTTTGGAATTCTTCAGCGCTGATACCGGCTTTTTCTTTTTCTAGCTGATCGCTCAATTCTTTACCTTTGACATTAAGCTGCTCCTGGAGTTGTTTTACTTTGGGGCTGTCAGACATTACCTTATTTACGTCAAGGACACCAATCGTCGCTTGGCCGGTGTTACATCCAGCCAATGCTAACGCAGCGACAAAGACCAGTACTAATACTAACGCCATTCTAATTTGCTTGTTCATCACAAAATCCTCCTTCGGAACCTTAAAAGCAGGCGATGGGGATCGCCGCTCTCTCAGTATTTCAACATTGCTCATAGTATACGCAGGCTGATTATTTCTTAATCGCGGCAATAACCGCATCGGTAATATCTACTGCGCTCACATTTACTCTCTGACCTGTCAATACAACATCAAGGCTGCGCTCAGTTGCCACTTTGGCCGCTTTATCCCGGATATCATTTAGGATATATTCCTCAATCGCACTAATCTCCTGCTGTTTCCTGGTAAACTGCTGTTCAAGGGCGCTGACACTGGCAGATGTTGCCGGCGGTATAGTTGACTGCGCACTCTGGCCAGCCATGTTGGCTGTCTGTGCGGCCATTTTATTGCTGATTTCAGAGTTCAACTCTTTGGCATAGGCCGCAAGTTCCTGCTCGATAGCGGCTTTGTCAGGAGTCAGGGCAGCATCCATCTTCTGAACCAGTTCCTTTTCTCGCACAGCCAGTTTATTGGCTTGCTCGGCCTTGACGCCGTCAAGTGCTTTCTTAACTTCTGCAGATTCTTTTTCATCCATACGGACAGTCTGCAGTTTCAACTGCAAGTTAAACAGCTGCGGCTGATATTCCTTATCAAGTTGCTCAGCATAGGTCTTAAGCGTAGAGGAGAGTTCGCCATGGATTTTATTCGCCTTGTCGGCAAGGCGAGTTTGAAGTTCCTGCTGCTTCGCCGCCATTTTCGCGTTAAATTCCTGCTCAGCAGCTGCCCTAAGCCCGCTCTCGGCACTCCCCGGCAGATTCATAGCCGGCAACTGAGGGGTAACACCAGCAGTCCTACCGGCCTCCGCGGCCAGTTGCTGATTCAGGGTGGCAGCCTGCTCTTTAAGTTTTTGCCATTCCTGGTGTTTGGGATGAGCCTTAATGGCTTTATCCATGTCAATAACGCCAACCTGAGGCGCTTCGGGCGACTTGGTTTCAGGTATCGAGCGGGCGCAGCCTGTTAGGAGAACGGCACCAAGGATCAGGGTTGCCAGAAACCTTATTGGTGTTGTTAGTTTCACACCAAATCACCCTCTCTAGACGAATCGTCTAAACGCCTATCTGCGCATTTATAACAATTCTTAATTATAGTAAAGTAGTGGAGAGCCGAGCACAGGCTAAACCGGCTCGGCTCAAAACAACCGGGATTGTTTAATTATTTACCGCTAAGTTTCTTCACTACCTCGTCGGTGATATCCTGACCACCATATACGATGTTGTTAACATCAAGTACTACGGCAAGCCCTTTGGTATCAGCGACTGCTTTAACAGCAGCGTCAATCTGGCTGAAAATCGGGGCTTTAAGCTCTTGCTCTTTAAGCGACAGACGTTCGCGGAGCTGATTGCTGTAATCCTGTTTTTCTTTATCGTTCATGTTTTTAGATTTTTCGTCGAAATCTTTTTGTGCCTGGGTAACTTCATTTTGCATGGTCTCTTTGAATTTAGCCAGTTCCGGGGTTTCATTAATCAATCGCTGATAATTCACTTTACCAACATTGGATGCAGTGCCTGCACCGGCAGCATGACCTATGGAGCTTTGTGAGATTGCCATACCGAATACACCTAGCAGAAATACTGCAACTACGGCTACAGCCACAAATTTGGCCACTTTTTTGTCTTTAAACACTTTTGACCCTTCTTTCCTGCCACTTGGCAATAAATTCTCCTCTACTGTAACAATTATAACAGGCAGCTCTTTATTCAGCAAGTCTTATAGGTTAGCCACAAGTCTCAGCCAGTTTTCTTTTTCAGTAATAACATACTCGGCACTGAGGAAATCATGCAGTTTGTACCTTACACCCAGTTCGTTATACTCTGACTTAGGCATGTGCTCAAAACGGATAGTCCAGTTAGAACCAACGTAGTGATTGACCCATAGTGTACTTTCTTTATCAGAGAAGTTATACCTTATACCGGCCAATGTATTTTCAGTAAATTTATGACCCCACCCTGGTTCAAACTCCCAGGTCAGGTTATCAGGCAGAAATTTGACTTCCAAGAAAGCCTCATCCCGGCTGCCAGTGAATTTACCAAAGTGAAGTTTTGCCGAGGTGTTATCTTCCAGCCGGCCCATATCCAGGCTTCCTTCCAGAGTAACCCGGTATTTGGTGGTTTCCGCATTAAGAATGATCTCTGTATCTGTTCCCGGATGAACAACCGGAGTCAATTTTAAACCATATTGACTGGCTACCGGATGCCTTGCAGCAACCGAAGTTATTTCAGCAGAAAAATAGTCTTTATGTCTCTCAACAAAAGCTACCGGCAAACCACGCAACATCCCTGCCGCCCCCCTGACAGAGGGGCTGGCCTCTGCCAGCAGGACGTTTGGTATAGTACGTGATCGCAAGGCGATGTGGACATTATCAATCACCGGTCCGATGGGAACCAGTGAAAGTTTAATATTCGTTTTCTGGCCGGCAGCAATCTCCAGATTACTCCGGAATTCCGGCAACTGGTTTGCTAATAATTCCCGGATAACAGCCTTCGATACCCCGCCAGCCCATTCTACCGAGTCTACAGGCAGGCCTATCAAAACACTGGCAACCTGGTCTTCCACTTTACCCATGTCTTTTTTTATTAACTGCACTACATCCGGTGACAGACCACTAAGGTCAATTTCAAGAGAAACGTCGCGCACAACATCACCCCATGGCATCACAGCCACCAAAATACGGGTGGTAGTGCCTGGCGTAATACTGACCTGATCAACTGTATAGCCGACAAGAACCCGGTCAAATATCTCCCGCACCAGTTTTTCATAACTACTCTGATTTGTCGCTACATCGCCGATGGTTCGTCCAACAAGCATCTGCTCGCCAACTGTCGTAACACTGGCTGTCATCCGTTTGGCCACTCTGTCTGGCGGCGGCTCAGCAGCTGTAATCGTCACTGTGATTTTATCCACTGTTTCCGACGCAGCCAGCCCGGTGCCCGGCAATAGAACAAGCAGCATCAGTACCACAAGGCTTAGATACAGAATGTGACGCGGGTATTTTACAGTAATAACGCGCACCTCCTCCTAGTAAACGAGCCAGGCCACAGGCCTGACTCGTTAGCTGCAACTATTTAGAACTGACCGCCAAAGCTAAAGTGGGTACGAGCACCCTGGTCGCCTTTTGCATAGTCGATACGAATCGGTCCTATCGGTGTGGTTACACGAATACCTACACCGACACTGGCTTTGAGATCGTCAAGCTTGTACCCTTCGCCGTCCCAAGCGTTGCCGATATCGGAGAAAACTACCCCCTGCACTTTATTGGCTACTGGGAAGCGGTATTCAACAGATCCTGCCAGCATTTTGTCACCTTTGAATTCATTATCTTTGTAGCCGCGCAAATTATCAGCACCACCGACAGAAAACTGACCGGCCTCAGGCATCTTGCCATCAGCATAACCGGCAGTAAGACGAGCTGCGATTACGTGGTCACGGCCTACTTTGTAGTACTTGCGGCCTTCAGCAGTATACTTGTTGTAGTCGAAATCGCCGCCGAATACTTTGCCGGCAAATTCAGCCGAAAGCGATACCCGGGTTCCTTCGGTAGGACTAAATACGTTGTCCCGCGAATCAAATACGCGCATCAGGGTGACGCTGCGGGTCAAACCAAAATTGTCTTTGAGATATACAGGATCCTTCGAATAATCTATAGGACCTTCAACATGCTCGACATATGTGTCTTTGCGGTTTTTGAAAGTGATATAGTTTTGAACATATTCACCTTGCGGACGGCCCAGAGTAACATCAAAGCCTTTTCGGTTTTTGTCAAAGCTTGATTCCCGGTCACCGTTGTTGTCATAATTGCTATACTCGTTGGTCATGTTGTATAGGCTAAAGCTCAGCGAAGTCTGTTTGCTGTCAAGCCATGGACGTGTATAGCTTACCTCATAGTTTTTGTTGCTGGCGCCGCCAAACTCCCAGTGGAGCTTAACTTTATCACCCTTGCCATTAAAGTTATTGTCGCCCAGTTCAATAATACCTACCAGGCCATCGGCCTTGCTATAACCGCCGCCGATTGAGAAAGTACCGGTCTTCTGCTCAACAACGCTGGTCTCAAGAACAACAGCGTTAGGATCCTTGCCTGGGTTGAGCTTCATGTTAACATCTTCAAAATAGCCAAGGTTGTACACTTTTTGCATACTGCGACGAGCGTCCTTTACGTTGAAAGGTTCACCAGGCTTAACCTTCATTTCACGGGTGATAACATTGGTCTTGGTCTTCTCATTGCCTTTGACGACAATGCCTTCCAGCGAGCCCTCGTTAATCGTCAGGGTCAGCACCCCGCCCGGCGACATCGCCACATCACTTACTTTGGCCAAGATATAGCCTTTGTCATGATAGTACGCTTCAATAGCACGGACGTTGGTGTTCAGTGTCCTAGTGTTTAAGACACCATCCTTGCCTGTAGTCACTAATTCTTTAATTTTATCGGCAGACAGTTTACTGTTGCCCTTGACAACAATGTCGGTTAACTTCGGGTTTTCCATGACGGTGTATATTACTTTCACGCCTTCAGGCACTTCAGTAAAGTTGGCAACAACGTCAAAAAAGTACCCCAAATCGTAAATAGCCTGCATGTCTTGTTTTATTTTTTCAGCCGTCAGAGTATCACCCGGCCGGGTTTTTACCACGCCCATAACAGTGCTCTCAGCAACTTGGCTAATGCCGGTAACTGTTACAGCTGTAGCCGTTTTGCCTTCAACGTCGGCCGCGTAAACAGGCAAAACCAACCCTACGGCCATGCTTAAAACAATTGCTGCCGCAATAAAAATCTTACAACATTTAATGTTCTTCATGCATTACCTCCTTATCTATTTGTTACTGTCCACGCAACGATTTTCCGGCTAAGCGGATAAGTTTGTTAATCTCATCAGGCGTCAGCGGTACCTCTTTGGTTTGATCTGCCGCTGAAGATGATCTCGATTGTTCATCCGCTGCCGGCAGCGCAGGCTGCTGCTGTGAGGCAGCAGTATGGCCCTTGTCGACTGCAGCCTTATTGACATTAGATTCAGATGCCAGTGTCAAAGGCAATGCTGCTGACGTTATTGTTCCGGAAATAGCATTGAGTTGAGTCGGTCCATTCTCAACCCCTGGGACTGACTGTTCAACTTGCAGCGGCCTTTGGGTGTTGTGGCGGCTTATTCCCCACATGTAACTGGCAGTCATCCCGCCGGCGGCGATAGCAATTGCCAGGCCGATGGCCAAGCTGTGCCGGAGAACGGGGTATCTATGCCGCCAATACCGGGACCTGTTAACCTCTTTGGCATGAGTAAGTTCGGCCTGAGCCAAAAACAAGTTAAGCTCGCCGCGAATATCACTATCTTTGTCAAAAGCCTCTTCAGCCTCTGAAAGCCACTGCTGAGCCGAGTTTAGATGCCTATTAATATTTTGTTTACAATCCGCCACATTCACCACTCCTATTATAAACATTAATTATAGTCCTGGGAAGAGGCCAGATTTTGGTCATCAGCAAATAGGCAAAAACGGGCAAATATCGCGATTGCCCATTTGATGCTACGTATTTCGACTTGATTTGACTGTTTTGCTAAGTTTTTGAGATTACCTCGGCGTGTTTGTTAAAACACGCTACCTTACTCTACGGAAACTGGCGAGAAATGTTCAGATGCGAGGCGCGACGAGGATTGTGCAGCGCCGCGTACGTAGTTTGTACGCAAGCAAGCAACCCGCAGGAGCAACGAAGCAGATGGGCGTTTATCGCCAGTTTCCCTACCAGTTACCCATTAGTTTGGATAGCATCCCGCGCAACCGGCGAATTCCTTGCTTTTGCAAGCGGTAGACGTGCGAAACACTTAATTCCATGGTTGCGGCAATTTCCTTGGGTTCGCAGTCTTCAAGATAAACACTGCTTAAGACTTGCTGCTCCTTAGCAGGAAGACGTTCCATAGCTGTTCTTAGCTGCTCAACAAGGTAATTATGTTCAGCTTGAGCAGCCACCTCAGCGTGTGCGTCAATGAGTAAATCAGCAATTGTCGCCTGGCTGCTGTCGGCAGCCAGCGGGCTGTCAATCCGCAGCAGACTATTGTCTTCGCGGGTTAGGTGATTAATAATCCGTCCCCGGATGCGGTGCACGGCAAACAGGCTAAAAGCAACCCCCCGGGTATGGTCATAGTTTTCGACAGCTTCGATCAGCCCGACTGTCCCTTCCTGGATCATATCCAGCATAGTAGCCTCCGGCAGTCGCCAGTGCATCGCTGTTTTAAAGACTAATGGCTGATAGCTTTCTATTAGACGGCGGCGACAGGCAAGGTCGCCGCCCTCTTTATATCCTTGCCAAAGAGTTGCTTCTTCTTCGGGCGTTACTATACGGATATGTTTCAATTCAGCCAGATATTGACTGAGTACCATTTGTATCAATCCCTTTACGTTATTCAAAAAGAAAACCTGGTCTCAACAGTAAACAGACTTTTCGTGGTGCCGCCGAAGGAGCCACCTATCCCAATACTTCTGGTCAAGTCGTAACGAAAACCGATACTGCTATTATGCTGGTCAAGACCCATGCTATAACTTATTAAAAACTTATCTGTCAGGTATTTACCAATCTCAATATTATACCCTTGGAACTGGCTGTCAGACTGGTCATCCCGTGCACCTTTGCTTCTGGTATCAAACAGTGATGTTCGCACCAACCGGAATTCATCAACCCCTAAAGTATCTTGGAGGGCACTTTCGACTTCGGCGATAAACCGCATCTGGAGGCCTGCATCCAGCAGGCTGACCAACTCATCGCGCCCAAAAGTGCTGTTATGCTCGGAAGAATTGTTTTTCGAGAAGTAGCCGCCGCGCAGGGTTAACAGCGACATGATTTCCTGCTGACTCATGGCCGGTTCAGATGTCAGTTTAAGATCCATTGACGTGACCGGGCCGTTAATGGCCAGATTAATTGTGGTGCGCTCAAGCTTGGCTTCAGCCTGTAACTTGATTATCGGTACAATAGAGCCGTACTGAGTGAACTCAGCACTGCCATTTAGAATAGTAAAGCGGTTAGTCAGGTATCTCACCGTACCGCGCCGTGCTTCAATACGTCCTGAAGCCAACGGGTTTTGCAGTGTTCCGGAAAACTTAACCTTTCCCTCAGCCAGGAAATCATACAGATATGGGTTATACATCCGGACTTTATCACCCACAACCAATTCAATATCCAAGCCGGCATCAAAAGCAATTTCACCGCTGTCAGGCACAGCCGGAATATTGACAGTAGCATTGTCGACAGTGAGTCTTCCATAAATGTACGGCTTGGAATTTTTGCTCGTTACTGATAAAACGCCGTCTACAGGACCGGCAAAGTATTTATGTTTTACTCCTAAGCGGTTTAATGCAAGCATGATGTTATAGTCGTCAAACGCTAAACCGTTTACCTTAGCCGAACCGCTCATAGAGTAGGAACCGCCGCCCATTTCCCCATCAAAAGCGTTTATGTTTATTTTATCATCTTTAAACTGAATATCAATCCCTACTTTTTGGATAGGGTCATTCAGCGCTTTTAGTTTAATGGTTCCGTTCACTACCGTTAAGTGACCGTCCAGAGTAGGTTGCGAGAGTGTACCGCCGATAGCAATCTCGCCTGTTGTAGGACCTGTAGCCCAAGCAACATCTTTAGTCAGCATAGGCAGTATGCTGAGATCGGCATTGTCGAGCCGCAGTTTAAGGTCCATTGTATCAGTAATATCGGCTTTACTGCGACCTTGGCTGTTTAAGGCTTTTAATGGCACTATGCCATAAGCGCTTGCTTTATATGGTCCTCGCGCCACAAACAGCTGGTTCACATGGATGCTGCCTTTGTTATAGATTAACAGACCGTATAGATTATCAAATTCAGCGTTCGCTACACTGCCGTGTTGTACTTCCATTGACACAGCCACATTGGGATCAGCTGTAAGGCCGCTCGCTTGGGCAGTAAAGCTAAACTTCCCTTTAGTTTCAACTGTTGTATCAAACAGCGCTGTCAGGATGCCTGTATCGATAGAACGGCCGCCCACCTCAAAATCAATCTTTCCGTTTAAATTGGCCTGACCTTTAGCGGCAAGCACCCCATCAACACCTTGTTTAGCCATAAGCTTATTGACGGTAATTACCTTATTATTGAGCTCTGCGTCGATGTCAATAGTATCGAACAGGTACTCTTTTATTTTTCCACCTGCTATAGAGCCTCGCAGCACGATGTTAGGGTTACTAATACTGCCGTTTAAAGCAATCTCTCCGTTAAGTTTGCCACGAATACGGCGTTCAGGCATGTTGGCCATCGCCAATATACCGGCTAGTTCGCCACCCTCGACTCTTAGTAATCCATCCACACCGTGGGTTCTAGTATCAACAGCCCCGTTAAAAACATAGTTGCCCTGCCCTTGAGCAAAACGCAGTTCTTTGATATCGGCCTGGCCATCCTCATAGCTTAGATTGGCATAGATATTTTTTAATTCCTGTCCATTCAGCAAGACTCCGCTTGAAGTTAGTTGGCCGCTGGCCACTGGACTTGATATACTGCCTGTTACCTGACCTGTTAGATTAAATATACCGGACACAGGATAAGGATATTCTGTTTTTAACCGGGCAGCATCAATATTCTCAGCCGATACGACAAAATTAAGGTTATTATCAGGAGATACTGTTCCCGACAGCTTGATCTTGGTATTAAGCGAGTCTATAGCAAGGTTATTTACCGTTGTAACGCCATTGTGCCGCTCATAGGTACCCTCAGCTTTCGCAACAAGATATCCCGCGAGACTGCCTTCAGATAACTTCATCCTCCCTTGAACTGCCAGGTTATCCAGTGGTCCGCTTATCCTCATTTCATGTTCAAGATTACCGGTTAATGCAAGGTCAGGCATAATCAGCCGCGCAAAGGTCTCTGCCCTGGCTGAACGGGTCACGAGTGTAAGGCTGACATCCGGTTGGACGCCACTAAGTATAATCTTTCCAGAAATTTCATGTTTGGCAGCCCCGTCAGTAAGCGCTACCTGTTCGAGAGATACTGCGCCAGGCGAGGCTTTGAGTACACCGCTGGCCTGACCTAAAAGTTGCTGATTCATGGTAAGACCGGCAGCGTTAAAATTGAGATTGAGCTGAGGCTGGGTTATTGTACCGGTTAGTTCGCCCTCAAAGCCGGCGCTACCGGCAAAACTGATATTTTTTACCGATGCAAACGGAAGTTCTGCTAATTCAATGCCATAGCCATTTAATTTTATATTAAGTTTATTATCCTGAATCATCCCTTCTGCCGTAACAAGACCGGAGGGCAGAAGGATGTCATAGTGTTTAATTTCAGTGTCGCTGCCGGTACGTTCGACAAGCCCGGTCATTTTGGTATAGGACACACCCTCCAATTGGCCGTCGGCAAGTGTTATCGCCGCTGATCCATTGATTGCCTTCCAATCGCTGCCTTGTCCGCTAGCCGATACTGTGATATCCCCTCTGCCACTTAGAGCAACAGGTAAGTCTCTGACTGCGGCAGTATCGATATTGCTGGCAGTAAGCTGCACTTGATAGCGCTCTGTAGTTGTATCAAATATTCCCTGGCCGTGTACCTGACCGCCAATCACTTGGGTGGTAAACTCATCAATCGTTATCACTTTATCGGCAAATTTGACTTTGGCACTGGCATCCTGCAGCCTGTAGCCTGAGACCACACTGTCTTTGGCAGTAAGGTCAGCCGTAACAATCGGTTTTTTCAGTGTTCCGGTAATGGCAGCATTAAAAGCAACAACTCCAGAGAAAGGCAGCTTATGGCTAACAGCTGCCGAGTCGAAGCCCAGCGAGGCTACGCTCAAGTCAAAGACTGGCTGGTCACCTGCTATGCCAATTTTGCCGCGTACGGTAACCGGTTGGCTGTCCACAAGGGCGCTGCTGCCAAGTATGTAAATATTATTATTGGTAAAGCTTACCCGGCCTTGTGCCTTTTCAACAGTTATGCCAGAGGTGTTGGCTGCTAAATTATCCAGCGAGAATTCACCTGCATAACTCAGCCCTGTCGAACTCCTGGCTACGGTAATCTCGACATTACTTAGCAAGCCTGCGGAAAATGTAAGGTCTGAGCCGGCCGGAAGCAGCTTCTCGTAAGCTGCCGGATTCAATTTATCAGCTTTGACTGTCAGAGACAGGTTGTTCTTGGCAATGTTAATAAAACCCTGTATGCTCACAGGTGAATCATTGTGGCTTGCTGCCAGTTTTACATCGATAGCCTGACTGTCTTTGATGGCAAGCAAACCATTAACACCAGCGAGTTGCCAGGTACCTCGCTGAGCTCTGATATCGACAGTTGCCTGTTCAACAACAACTTTGCCATTAAAGGTGGGTCCATTTGGCTTGGTTTCTTGTTTTAAGCATTCAACATTCCACGTGCCGTCAGCTGCTTCTGCCAGAATGACGTTAGGCTGGGTAAGAGTAATCTTGCGCAAGGCATTGATGGCTGTTTGTCCGCGCGCCAGACTTATCAAGCTATACTCTACTGTCACTTGCTTGATAACGGCCAGTTCCCGGCCTTGTTTATCAAATATAGTCACATCATTTACAACCGCCGAGGTCAACCCGGCCGCTTGTAATTGTCCAATGTCAACCTGGGTGCCCAGTGCCTGGGTTAACTCGGCGGTCAGCGTGCTTTCAAGTTGGGCAAAAACAGCCTGGCTGTGGGTAGACCACCAGCCAAAGGCAGCTATGCCAAGCACAAACAGTATCACAGCTAAAAGTGCGGCTTTGGTTCGCATATTTTGCCTCCCTTGGCCTTTAAGATACTCACGTACTTCGACACCGTCTTGTCCTCTTCCTTTATGTTATTCCTGGGATTTTAGTCACGGTGACGATCTATAAACGTCCATCATATAAAAAGGCAGAACTAGGAAAACCCAGTTCTGCCTTGATCAATTACATTACTTTACTGTTACGCCCATGGCTTTGTCAAGCTTAGCCCGGCTGGTGTTGTAGTCATACAGGGCTTGAACGTAATCGGTCTTGGCTGAAGTTAAGGCAACCTGGGAATCGATAACGTCAAGATTAGTGCCTACTCCCGCACTATAGCGCACCTGAGCGATTTTATAATCTTCTTCCGCTTTGGTAACAGCTACATTACTTGTCTCGATGCGTTTCTCAGCTTCTTGCATGTTGAGGTAGGCCTGGCGGACTTCAAGCTGAGCACTGTCTTTGGCTTGGCGCAGCTGCTGAGTTGCTTTGTCAAGTCCGGCTTCGGCGCCTTTGACCTTGGATTTGGTCACACCGGCGTCAAAGAGGTTATAGCTGGCATTAATGCCGATGGCCCAAGTGTTGTTATCCGTACCGGGGAAATCCTTGTCATTCCATTTTTCGGACGCAGTCGCGGCTACCGTAAGTTTTTTGCCGCTTTCAGCCACTTTAATTTCGGTTTTGGCAATGTCCAGGCTGGCGGCTGCTTGCGCTAAATCCGGGCGGTTAACCAGGGCAGCGCTAATACATTCCTCCAGCGTCTTATCATATTTTGCATAGTTTAATTCTTCTTTAAGAGCAATCTGGGTGTCCAGCGGCAGGCCAATGATATTGTTAAGGCCTGATACCGCAAGTTCATAGGAGTTTTTGGCTTTTATTAGGCTTTGTTCGGCTTTGGCCTTTTCCACTTCCGAACGCAGTACGTCAGACTTGGCTACAGTGCCGGCGCCATATTGAGCCTCGACATTTTTTAAGTGAGCATTGAGACGATCTAAGGATTCCTCACTAAGTTTAACAAGATTACGGGTTTGCAGTATGCCGTAATAGCCGGTTGTTGCGTCAAGCTTAACCTGCTGCTGAGCTTTTTCAATACCCAGATCAGATACTTTAAGACCAAGTTTGGCCTTTTCGATCGTGCCCTCGACCTTGCCGCCAGTGTATAAAGGCAGGGTCATGTCAACACTGTTGGCATATCTATCCCCAATACTGCTGGGGATTGTCGTGCCGAGAATTTTAGATTCAGCAGTCTTAGAGCGGCTGGCATTGTGAGAAAGGGTGACAGACGGCGCTTTACCGGCCTTAGCCATGCTTACATCCCAGTTAGCTTTGTCCATATCGGATTCGGAGATTTTTATTGCGGGGTTGCTCTTAAGAGCCATGGCGATGGCCTCATCAAGTGTAAGTTCAACCGGCGCGGCAAAGCCTGGAAGAGCGGCAGCTACCAGTATACCACCGGTAATCAGGGCCGACATGCGTTTGGCCATGCTGCCAGATAATTTAAATTGTGCCAAAATTATATGACCTCCTTGAGATTATCACTATTTTCAAGGTCTGACTGTTCAGTCAGGCACTTACAATTATATGTCCAACCCTGAGCGGTGTCAATGAATAAGTAAAATCAGAAGGACCGCCGTACACCGAAATAAGTTGTTATCTCATCCCGTTTGTTCATGTCTTCCGACTGACCAACAATAAAGGTGTCAGGCGCCACCTGGTATTGAGTACGCAACTTGACACGCACATCATTCGGGTCGTATACGTCCAGCGACATGCGTAGTTGATTACTAAGTTTGGCATCAACACCCACGCCGGCTTTGCTGTCAATAATGCCGAAGCGCTGATTAAAAACCGGACCTCTTTTGCCTAGCTGGAGGTTTAGCTTACTGTCTTCGCCGATATCACTAACGCCAATAACGGTAAAGTCGCTGGACGAAGTGCTGATGGAAACATCGGCGTTGCTTTTGTACTTACGGGTATCAGTATTATAAAGTGCTTCAACATTGGCATCTGTTTTTATATCTGCCACTTTATTAAGCATTTTGTTGGCGTTGGCGGTGGCATCGCGCGCGTTTTTCAAAGTTTCTTTAATGTTTTTTGCTGTTTCAGTGTCTGTTACAACGCCCTCTAACGCGGCGGCCATTTTTTCAACCCGGCTGCTGGTTTGCTTGAGCGCGGTAATTGTTTCCCGCAACTCTTTCGCTGTCTGACCATTGTTATCGACATTAGCAATCATCTTATCCACCCGGGCTGCGGTGTCTTTAAGGCTGCCTGACATGGCTTTCAGATTAGCTACCATAGTTGTCACATCGCCCTGATTATGTTCAGCCAGGAGGGCTAACGTTGCCGTTAATCTGTTAAGATTCACTGTTATGTCCCGCGTATTTAACGCACTTTCTTTGAGGGCTGCTCTAACCTTCTCATCTGCCAGCACATCATTCAGCGCCTTAACCAGTGTCTTTACCTCAGCAAGCACCTGGTTGGCCGATACCATCAGTTCGTCTAGCCCCTGGGGATTATCGCCGTAGACTTTATCGTGCGGGGCTAAGAACCCTTTAATTTCCCGGGGCGGCATAATGTTTATGAACTTTTCACCCAACAAGCCGTCAGAGCCGATAGTCAGTGTAGAACCTACCGGTATTTTGACGCCGGGATTAAGCATAATGTCAGCAGATACCCCATCAGGCAATACTAGAACATCGGTAACTTTGCCAATCTCGACGCCGGCATAGCGTACAATATTGCCGGGTTTCAAACCACTTACCTGAGCAAAAACAGCCTTAATGGGATAGCCCTTATCGCCAAAACTGATGCCGCTTAAATATACAAACATTCCGGCTAGTAAAATAAGGCCGGAAAGAGTGATGGCTCCGACTTTTGCCTCGGTATTCATGCTCTCGCCCTCCCTTTACTCTCCGGCAGGGCGGTTGCCCCTCGGATAAACTTAGCCACAATCGGGTTTTCTGACTGTTTAATGCTGTCTGGTGTACCCATTTCAATAATGCTGCCGTTATGAATCATGGCAATCCGGTCGGCAATGCGGAAAGCGCTCGGCATGTCGTGAGTAACGACCACTGAGGTGGCATCAATCATTCGCCTTGTGCTGACAATAAGCCTGTCAATCGTATTGGACATGATGGGATCAAGTCCTGCAGTAGGCTCATCATAGAGGACAAGATGCGGGTTAATGGCGATGGCCCGGGCCAGACTGACCCGTTTCTTCATACCACCTGACAGTTCGTTCGGCATGGAATTTTCCTGCCCCCTAAGGCCTACCATGCGCAGCTTGCGTCGCACTGTCCGCCAAATCTCTTCTTCAGGCATATCGGTATGCTGCCTGAGACCAAAAGCCACGTTTTCTCCTACTGACATCGAATCAAACAAGGCAGAATACTGGAAAACCATCCCCATCTCCAACCTGATCTTATTCAGTTCATCCTCAGTCATGCGGGTAATCTCCCGGTCATTGACCCAGACCTCACCTGAAGTCGGTTTTAGCAGGCCGATGATTAGTCTCAGCAGCGTACTTTTGCCTGAACCGCTGGGGCCGATGATGACCATAATCTCCCCTTGTTCAATTGTAAGGCTAATGTCTTTGAGTATTTGCTTGCCGCGAAAATTCATGCTGACATTAACTAGTTTAATCATGCTGTACCTCATTCGAACTAACGGTATAATAGTACCGATAAAAAATAATTGCTGACAAAAATTAAAATAATAGATAGCACAACAGAGCCTGTGGTCGCCTGGCCCACTCCTTCAGCACCTTGCGCGGTTGTTAGTCCTTTGTGACAGCCAATAATAGCGACAATAGCCCCAAAGAACATAGCCTTGATTAAACCACCGATAATATCGTGCGGCACAGCGAAAACCTTAATCGAATTAAAGAAAGTGAAGGAACTGATACCGGCATAGGCTGTGCCTATCATATAGCTGCCGATAATACCGATGACATCAGCAAAAATAACCAGCACCGGCAGCATTACCATGCACGCAACCAACCTGGGTACTACCAGGTAAGCAATCGGGTTTACGGCCATAACCCGCAGGGCATCGATTTGCTCTGTTACTTTCATGGAACCGATTTCTGCCGTAATTGCCGCCCCCACCCGGCCGGCAAATACCACTCCGGTCAAAACAGGGGATAGCTCGCGGGCCATAGCCACAGCCACAAGGCCGCCGACTGATGACTGTGCCCCATATTTCACAAATTCATGAGCAGTTTGCACTGTCATTACCATTCCGGTAAACAGCATAGTGAGCAGCACGATTGCCAGTGAATCTGCACCCAAATGCGCCATCTGCCTAAGCAGCAGCGTACTATTTAGCTGGCGTAAATGATAAACAGTTTGACTAAACAGGATTAACACCTGTCCCATATTCTCCAAAACATCTATAACAATTCTCCCTGTACGGGTGAAAAGTCCAATAAGCATAGTCATGCTCCTTAAACCTTATTCGGGTCAGTTAATCTTTAATAGTATTCAATATTAATTTACAATTCCCTGCTAACCTCACAGCAATTTAAATCCCCTCAATTTTCCGTTGATGCTCCTGTGCCATTTTTACGCCTACTTTAATAAATAAAAGCCGCAAAAAGCGGCTTTTATTTATTAAAGTGATTATTTGGTTATGTTTACCATTACTTGGGTATCGCCATCAATGATATAGTCGGTCGTTATATATACTTTTTGTTTGCTATCGTCCCCTTTGGCAGTTTTCGCGACTTCACTGCCTGTACGTCCGGTTTTAGCTGGTTTCTTGCCAGATGAATCAGGCAGTGCCGGGCTGGGGCTGGTTTCAAACGTGTCGGCAACCGGTTTGGCATTTTTGCCTGCACCGGCGGAAGCAACATCAGGCATATTCATCTCGATGGCTTCCACGACAATATCATTATTACGGTCACGGTTTACAAGTTCTTTGACTGCTTCTTCGAGAGACTTGGGCTTCGCTTTGGTCATAAACAGCTTACTAAAATCTTCTTCACCGTTTTGGCGTTTACCGACAAGCTGCGCTACAGAAACCATGCCGCCGCCACGCACTGATAGCATCAGTGTCCCAGGCTGCTGTTCTTTCGGTACAGTGTAGGTAATATGTCTGGTTACAGGGTCATTACGGAACGGTTTAATTTTGACAGCTATATCTACCTTGTCTCCAGGCTTGGCTACAGCAGTATTGGCTTTAGCCTCAATAATAGTGGCTGTCCGTCGTTCGCTGTCGACGGTAACATTTACCTTGACATCCATAATATTAACGGCATTAAACTGATTGCCTGTCAAAAGCGCCAGTGCCTCATGCACCTCGGCTACTGCCAACTCACCAACATTCCCCTGAGTATAGAACATATTCTCGCGCTTTAACACTTCGCCGGGAATGCCGGCAGCGCTGATTTCAAAGCTAATTCTGGCCGTACCCGACCCAACGCGGTCAGTGGTCTTCTCAATCGCGTTAAACACACTGACTGCCGATAGAACAGGCGCCAATTCTTCGTCCTGCACAACCTGTGCCCATAGGTCATTGGTACGGCCTAAGGTTTTGTCGGTAACACTGATCCGGAGCGGCACAATGTTGGGAAACTTACCAAATGTGCCGGCAATACCGGCGCCTCTGTCCTGGGTAATCATGCCAATGGTTTCAGTTGATGTTCCAACTTTAAAAGAGTTTTCCATACCGTTTAAGGTAGTGTATACCTCAGCATCTGTCAGGAAATAGTTAACCTTACCCTTTTTAAGAAAAGGATGACCAAAAGCCAGTAGCTTATCCCCTTCAACATAGGTTACTGTGCCTAACGCCCCCAGACTGATATCCCCGCGGACTAATTGCACGCCGACAGTGCTGCCTGGTTCAACGGTCTTATACGCAATACCGTTATTGGCATCAGACATGCTGCCGCTCACTGCGTACGGAGTCAGGTTATAGGGTTTAAGCTTGTCTGCCAGCATTTTGAGGGCCTGCTCGCCAAAGCCTGAGGCCATCAGCGGGGTACTGACTGCATTACCGGGCGCTTCTGCTGTGGGTGCCTGCAGTTCAGCCTGACCGCCATTTAACTCCCATAGCTTGAGCATATCGGCAATAGGCGTTACCATGCCGATTTTATGGTCGGTTAACGACCAGCCATAGGCAATAGCGCCAACCAGCTTACCATTAATATATACCGGACTGCCACTCATTCCCTGGGCAATACCGCCGGTTCGTTCGATAACATCGCCATAGGTACGTACCAAAATAAGATCACCGGACGGACCTTTTTGTTTCATAACCCCAAGTACTTCTACACCAAATTCTTCAATTTGACTGCCTGCGACAACGGTTTTGGCCGTTCCGTGCATGCCTTTGACAATTTGATCAACAGGCATAAATTCAGGCGCAGCTTGAACGTAAGCAATCGGCAGCATGACAAATACCGCCGCTAGCGCTGCCAGGCAGCGCTTTAAAATATTAAACAATATGTTCATCCTTCCACGAAGATAGATTAGGATGCCCCCTTAGCACCCTAACTCCGCTTCCCTATCATAGGGTAATTACCGCTTAAACGGTTCAATTCTTACTAAAGTATCGCCACTTCGGACTTTGTCGCCAGGTTTAACAAGCACTTCGCGGACAGTTCCGTCAATGTTGGCGCGTACTGCAACCGCAGGACCGGTGAGGGTTTCAACATAGACCAGAATATCGCCTTCCCGTGCCATAGCGCCAGGGGCAACCAGACCGTTTGCCAATACATTTCCTGATAATACACCGCGCTGGTCAACCATCTGCCCTGCGGCCAGTGACCATGCTACCGCGCCGACAACCAGCAGCAGGGTAATGATCATTATACTCTTCTTATGAGCCATACATAACACCTGCCTTTGTATTTCTATAGAGGTTTCTCTACTTTTATTATAGCGCATTTTCATTAATTAGCAACACGGGGCAACATAATTGCCAGTGCGTCACCCACCCGTCGTTCACGCCCGTCTGAGGGTTTGTTGACAATCTTGCCATTTAGCACCATTTCACTGGAACCACCACCATCTAAATTCATGGCATCCTGCGCCCCCAGTTCCTGCATAAAGAGTGCCAGTTCCAGCAGCGTCATGCCTATGCTATTTTCATGGCGGCCATCAACAACAACTACCAGTATATTCCCGTCAGCTTTAAGGCCAAGCGCCGTCCGCGGGGCACGGCCACCTGCCACATCTGAGCCAAATTCTTCAATTTTGGTAGTCAAAAATACGCTGTTATTCTTAACAAGCATGGGACCGGCTCCCAGTGCGTGCTGGGTTTTGTCCCACTCTGGACCTAGTGTCTGGTTCACTTTGACGCTATCGCCTACTTTAAGGCAAGATATCAGTCTTGCCGCAGCACCGTGAGCAGAAAGCACAAAACCATCTGACGGTATTGGCGAGTTGCTGGTATTGACGGCAGTCACTTTACCATTTACAACGACGTATTCTATGCCAAAATTGTTACTGCCGGTCGCCGGGGCATATAGGCCGTTATAGAGAACAAGCTCGTTTTCACCGCGTTCCCGGTTAACTGCATTAATTGGTACTGTCCTGGTGTCAGGTAATTCGATTTTTCCTTCATAGTGAACCTGATCAATGAATAGCTTGCCGTCAGGCATGATGCCCAGTGCGGTACGAGGCACTTCAGGCGTGCTGGCTATTTCACCGTCAATCTTAAGTAAACCGATAATCGAGCCGTCAAGTCCAAAATAAGAACCGTTGACAGCGGCAATTGCGCGGGAACGTTCAACCATCGGTAGCAGTGGTTCAAGTCCCTGGATTGCACCGTTGGATAGAACAGGTTTTATAGCAAACCCTGCTTTGGGATCAACATCAAGGATATGGGCCCATACCGGGCCGCTGGCACTATTTCTTAGCCATGAGGTGTACTTAATACCGGGTGCCGGTTCTTCAACCAGTTTCTGTTCATAGTTTTTAATGATGTCGACAACTAGGCGGTTAGGGTTTTTCAAGGTAAACACCTTGTACATATAGGCTGTTTTCATATCGAGGACAGCTCTTAGCTTGCCTGGCTCAGCCTCAGCCAGTCGCAATTTCCCCACTGTTGGGTCATTGAAAACATATTGAGCAGCAGCCTTGTTTACAGCCCCCGGCATGTCAATGACCAACCTAAGTGGGTTCTCAATGGTTGTGACTGTATACTCCGGTAAAGCGGACACATCAAAAACAATTCGTACTGTTTCAACATTCTGGCTTGTCCTGATTTTGCTTACAACTGCATTTGGGGCTGCCCATGCAGCGCTCTGGAGCAGTAACATAATCAGCAACATACAGGCTGTAATTAGAGACATTCTTAGCCGCAAGTGATTGAACATGAAACCACACTCCTTCTTAGAAAGGTCAAGCAAGCTGTATATGTAGAGAGGCCAGGCTATTGCGAAGCCTGGCCTTTAACAGCGCTTTTACTTAGCTGGCGGTATAGCATATCGGCCAATCCCATCCCACCGGCTTGCGCCATATTTTTTGTTAACTCAGTGTCTAAGAGCGATTGGATTGTTTCTTCGCCCGCCCCGTCGCCCATGAGCTTAGTTTTCGGTACAGTAGCCCGCATTCGCGAAAGCATCATATTCAGGAAAACCGCTTCCATCTCCTTACAGGCAGCTTTCAGCTTAGCATCTTCACTCCGCTTGGTCGAAGCCGTCACCGGCGATTTTGCAGCCTGTTCTGACGCCTGAACGGCTTTCTCCAGCCTGCCGGCAAAGGCCGCTCCCTGATCAGGCACAGCGGCTCCGCCGCTTGCGGGGATGGTGTTCGGCTGTATGAGATTGTTACTTATTTTCATGTATCGTTCACCCCTTATTTAGAACAGGCCCGCGGCTGGTTAGAAATGTCCAGATGCTAGGCGCGACGAGGACGTGACCGTAGTCGTACTGGGAAGTACGTCGGAGGGAACGCCCACAGGAGCAACAACGCAGATGGGCGTTTATAACCTGCCGCGGCTACATTACTTGGAGTTCGGCGTGTAAGGCTCCCGCCGCTTTTATAGCCTGCAGGATAGAAATAATATCGCGCGGTGTTGCCCCTACGGCGTTAAGAGCAGCAACTACGTCACCGACATTCGCCGAAGCTGGCAGCACAATAAGCCCTGCCGGTTGTTCCTTAGCCTCCACTGTAGTGTCAGTAGTCACAACAGTACTGCCGCCAGAGAAAGGCGGTGGCTGAGAAACGTTAGTTGTCTTCCCTATTTTGACGGTGAGGCCGCCTTGGGCGACAGCCACCTGGTCGATCGTCACATTGCTGCCAATCACAACTGTGCCTGTGCGTTCATTAATAACAACTTTGGCAACAGTATCAGGCATAACAGCCAACTCTTCAACCGCGGCAATAAAGCCGACTATGTTGTCACTGTAATAATAGGGAACATTCACGACTACTGTACCCGGATCTTTAGCCACAGTGATCGAGCCAAAACGCTGATCAATCGCCTCACTAATCCGATTAGCAGTAGTAAAGTCAGGTTGGTTGAGAGCCAGTGTAATTTTCCCTTTGTCTTTATCAGTAAATGGCATAGGTACTTCGCGTTCAACTAAGGCGCCACTGGGGATATTTCCAGCCGTAGGGAAGTTTTTCTGCTGGCTGGCACCACCGGAACTTGCGGCAAAACCGCCGGTTGATACCGAGCCCTGACCAACGGCATATACTTGGCCGTTAGCTGCCCGCAGTGGTGCCTGCAAAAGTGTCCCCCCCTGCAAACTCTTAGCATCACCCATGGAAGATACGGTAATATCGATGGTATCGCCTGATTTAGCAAATGGCGGCAAGTTAGCCGTGATCATAACGGCAGCGACATTTTTGGACTGAAGCTGCGCTGTACTGATCATAACACCAAAAGATTTAAGCATATTAGCAATAGATTGGGTGGTAAAAATACTTTTATTAGAATCACCGGTGCCAGCCAGGCCTACGACTAAACCATAGCCTACCAATTGGTTGCTGCGCACGCCCTGCACCTTGGCTACATCCTTAATTCGGGCACTGACCTGCGTCGGGGCAGCCATTGCTGGAATCGTCATACTTACGGCCAGTGCAGCGACCAAAAGGATTGCTGTTAATTTGCGCATATTTCCTCCGTTAGTGTTTTCTAGGACAATTTGAAATGCTCAGATGAGTACTTATCATTGTCCTTAGAATAAAAAGTTGAAGATTTGGGTCAGTATTCCCTGCTTCTGTTTACCTGCGATCGGACCTTTGCCTTCTATTTTAAGTTGGGCATCGGCTACATTGCTTGACAGCACCGTGTTATCAGGAGTCACGTCTTCAGGTCTGACGATGCCGGTAATTGTGATTTTCTGTTCATCGCTATGTTGTTTTATTGTTTGGGAACCGGAGATTACCATTTGTCCGTTAGGCTTAATCTCGGTTACCTTGACAGTGAGCCGTCCTGTTACCTTGTTGGTATTGGCAATTGAACCCTGGGCTTTAAAGCTATCTGAAGTTCCACCACTCACTGGTTCAATGAAAGTAAATAGCCCAACACCTGCATTCAGGCTTGCACTGGCAGACTTTGAGTTGGCAGCATTGCCTGTACGGCTCGCGCTTGACGATTCACTGATAACAATTGTAATAATATCACCAACGGCATGAGCCCGGTGATCACTAAACAAGTTAGCTGCCGGCGCTGAATCAACCCATAAAGAATCGGCCTGCGCAGTTGGAACAGGCTGAGTCATGACTATGAGCACCAGCAGGAAACCTATAAGCTTACCCATCCTATCACACCTTACTTTCCGCTATATATGTACCAGGACAGTTGTTTCATCAACTACCCGACCGGTAACAACTTTCTTTGAATTCGTGTTTTGCACCCGGATGAACTGACCTTCGCTACCGCTTTGCATAGAAATTCCTGGTACAGTTACCTCAATACCGCCAATTTGGGCAACAACGCGGATAGTTTTCCCCCGCTTAATTAGTACAGGCTTTTCCAGAACACTGTCGGTAATGGCTGTTCCTGGGGGCATTTGACGCTTTACAGACAATCCTAGTATTTTATTAAGATCGGTAAAATATCCTGGCGGCATCCGTCCGATATCACGCCGCTCAAAGGCTATGCTATCAGCAGTAATGAGGTCACGCCCAGCCATAGCGCGGCTGGCAATGGCAACTTGCTCATACTTTTTTATATCAAATCTTAGCTTGGCAGAAGTATATGGTTGACCAGCTAGCGTAAGCCCTACACTTACAGTGGTCGGCGCATTATACTTAACGCCATAAGGCAGTTCAATGGCAAATACTATATCGCCTGGCGGGACGAGCACATCCTGGGGCTGGCCCACTGGCGTAATCACAACATCGTCACCTGTAAGGCGCTCTTTCAGATATTTTTCTGCCTGGCTTACAAGGCGCTCTCCGCTGATGATCTGGGACAGTGCTGTTATTCTGAATTGCAGTGGGAGTTGCCAGCTGACGCCAGTAAAATCAGCATTACTAACGCTCAGTCTTGCTCCTAACAGTTCCCCGGTAAGTACTATACTTTGACCTGGTGCCGGAGTATGCCCCAGCCGAATTTGCTTTAGACTGGTGATGCGGTCATTATCGTCGCCGCTGATACTGGCAATATCCCCGAGGGTAAAATATTGTCCAGTCACCTGAGATTCGGCAGCCACAGCGATTGTAAGTCCTTGTGCCTGGGCGCTGTTGCCGGTAAATAATATACCGGCAACACATAGGATTACCATGGTAAGCCGGTATAATTTATTCTTCATCGGTTATTTCCTACCGTTTCAGGGTAGCTGCCTGGCCCAACATATCATCAGCCGTTTGGATAGCTTTGGAGTTGACCTCATAAGCCCGCTGGGCAACGATCATATTAACCATTTCTTCAACGACCTGAACGTTCGACATTTCAAGATACTGCTGTACAAGAGTACCCGCACCATCAGTGCCGGGGTTACCGACTGTTGCCGCACCCGAAGCCGCAGTTTCTTTGGCCAGGTTCCGGCCCATGCTTTCCAGGCCGGCCGGATTGACAAAGCGGGCAATGGTAATCTGGCCTATGTCCTGGGTGCCGGCAGGTGTTGTTGCAGTAACACGTCCATCAGACGATATTGTTAAACTTGTTGAGTTTTCCGGAACGGTGATTTGTGGCTCCAGCGGATAACCTTCAGCAGTTACCATACGGCCTTGTGAATCCTTTTTGAAGGAACCGTCTCGAGTGTAGGCCAAAGTTCCATCAGGCATAGTGATTTGAAAGAAACCGTCCCCTTCAATCGCGAGGTCAAAGTCATTGCCTGTATTTTGGAAATTACCCTGCCCGTATAATTTTTGTGTAGCCACTTGACGTACACCATGCCCGATCTGAATGCCACTCGGCAGCTGGGTATCAGGGCCGGTTGCAGCGCCAGGCTGACGGAGGGTCTGATACATAAGATCCTGAAAATCGGTACGGCTTTTTTTGAAGCCGGTAGTATTTACGTTGGCCAAGTTATTGGATATGACATCAAGATTAGCTTGCTGTGCAACCATGCCTGTTCCGGCAGTCCACAATGCTCGAATCATAGTTATTACCCCCATATTGTCTTAGTTCGCCGCGTCAGTCGATCGGCGGCGTGTGGGCTTCCGCTAGGTCCAGCCCTATGTAGATACATTGATTATTCAAAATAAAGCTTACATGTTAATGGGGCACCCGCACTAGACTTTACCCACTTCATTGACTGCTTTGTCAAGCAATTGATCATGGGCCTGTACAGTTTTTGCATTTACCTCATAGGCCCGGTATCCTGAGATAAGATTAACCATCTCAGCCACAATGTTGACATTGGATTGTTCTAAAAAGCCCTGCATTACTTTACCTGTTCCCGGGCGTCCGTTATCGGCGGCACGAAAGAGACTGGCTCCCTCTTTTACCAGTTGGCGATCATCAGCAAACTCAACCAGTCTGAGCTGCCCGGCAGCAACACCGTCAACTGTCACGCGGCCTGTTTCTTCAACAGCGATTTTGCCGTCAGGAATTCTAATTGCCCCATTTTGTCCAAGTACCCGGTACCCCTCGCTGGTAACCATCTCGCCTTGTCCACTTCGGGTAAAGGCACCATTCCTGGTAAAACGTACACCTGCCGGTGTTTCAACAGCAAAAAAACCCTTGCCGTCAACGGCAAAGTCGAGCGAATTACCGGTTGGGCGAATAATACCGGCAGTTTGAATGGTCGCGATTTGGTCAATCACGGTCCCTACACCCAAGGTTCCAATTGTTGGTGCGTCCTGACCATCATTTACGCGTTGAATTAATAGACTGGCAAAATCCTTGGATACTGTAATATCTTTTTTATAACCGGTAGTATTGCCGTTTGCCAGGTTATTGGCGATGGTATCGGTCCTAGTTGTTTCAGCCAGCATACCGGAAGCCGCAGTATAAATACCTCGAATCAATGGCTTCACCTCTTAACGTATATATCGTAATAATTATTGCATTCCTTAATACCAAGATTTGGCTTATAACCGAATGAGTTGACCACACAGGTGAGATTGTCAGGCTATCATACCTGCGTGACAATCTTACCCATTGTCATTGTTTCTAACCTGCCAGGGTACCTTTTTTGAGTGTTGTCAGGGTATCCTGCAGGCTCTCCAGCGCATCAAGCGCTTTGCCTGTGCCTAAGGCAACACATGACAAAGGATCTTCAGCTAAGTAAGTGGGTATGCCTGTTTCCTGATTAATTAGCTTGTCCAAACCGTGAATCAGCGAACCGCCGCCAGTCATAACAATACCGCGGTCAACAATGTCTGCTGCTAATTCAGGCGGGGTTTTTTCAAGCACTGATTTAACACATTCGACGATCAGCGACACCGGTTCAGCTAGCGCTTCCCTGGTTTCAGATGAGCTCATACGGATGGTCTTAGGCAGGCCTGATACCAGGTCCCGTCCGCGGATTTCCATGCTTTCGTTACGTCCATCAGGGTAGGCTGTAGCAATAGCTACTTTAATCGCTTCAGCTGTACGCTCACCAATCAGGATATTGTATTCCTTTTTGACATGGCGAATGAGCGCTTCATCAAACTTATCGCCGCCTATCCGGAGTGATTCGCTGACAACAATGCCGCCAAGACTGAGTACGGCAACATCGGTCGTACCGCCGCCGATATCTACAACCATCGCACCGCAGGGTTCGGAAATCTCCAGACCAGCGCCAAGAGCAGCTGCCAGTGGTTCTTCGATAAGATAGGTCTTGCGGGCTCCAGCCTGCATAGCGGCTTCTAATACAGCACGTTTTTCTACGGTGGTCACGCCTGATGGGATGCACACCATAATTCTAGGTTTGAAAAAGAAATTCTTGCCGGCAACTTTTTGAATAAAATGCCTAAGCATGCTTTCGGTAGTGTCATAATCGGCAATGACACCTTCACGCAAGGGGCGGATTGCAATAATATTGCCTGGCGTCCGGCCAAGCATCCGGCGAGCCTCTTCGCCAATTGCCAAAATGCGGTTACTATCGCGGTCAATAGCGACCACTGATGGCTCTCTTAATACAATACCCTTACCCTTTATGTATACTAAAACGTTGGCTGTTCCCAGATCGACGCCAATATCCATTGTTCCAAACATGTAGAATCCTTAACCCCTTTCAAGCTATCTTGCATAACCCCCAACATGTCCCATTTTTTGGTAAAGAAAAAAGGCGTAAATAGCAAGATAAATACAAGTGAATTAGATATTCTACAAATAAAATTAAATTCCTCTATTTTTCGCTATTTTAGAGCACTTTCATCTGTTAATTATTCTAATTTTTTATTCTTCTTCCTTTTCGTCCTTATATTTCTTTCTGGTAGCCTCACCGCCGCGGATGTGCCGTTCCGCCTTATTTAGCTCAAGGATATTTTTTACCTTGGCAGCCAGCCGCTTGTTGATTTCCGGAAGACGTTCAATCATATCCTTGTGAACAGTGCTTTTGCTTACCCCAAAGACAGTTGCAGTCTGACGTACTGTATGCTTTGTTTCCATGATGTGATTGCATATATCCAACACCCGCTTGCGAATATACTCTTTCATCTAGCCTCTTCCCCCTCGCGCCCGTCCTTTTAACCCTTTGCTAACATGTATATGCGAAGGAAAAGAAAAAATGACCTTACTGAAAGGTCATTAATTTTGTGAAAGTTAATTTAATTAGGGATATTCGGGAATATCTCATGTGGGTCAATGCTCTTGCTATCACTTGTTTTGACGGCTAGATGCAGATGAGGTTCTGGTTGACTGGTGCTTATTCCCATTGAACCAATTGGTTTTCCTGTTCTTACCATAGTATTTTTGTGTACGGCAACACTGGCTAGTGAACCATAGCAGATGGTATACTTGCCGCTTTGCACGGCTACTGTCAAACCATTCTGCTTATCGGTAAACACATCGACAACTTCACCGCTTAACAGTGCAGGCACGATTTGGCCTTCACCACCGCTAATATCAAGACCGTTATTATACCGCCAATCCTGATATAGCGGATGGAGCTGCCAGCCAAATCCTCGGGTTACGGTACCGCTCCACAGGTCGCGAATGGCCTCATTACCTGCTTCCATATCAGGATCTGTCACTAGTGCCACCGGTTGATCAGCCGGTAGCTCCATGCTGCTGGCAGGTGGCCGATTAATCGAAACTGCCTGCGTAGATTGCATTGGTTCTGATAATGGTGCACTTTTAGTAACCGGCGGATTAGATGCCGGTTCCAATGTACTGACAACAGCAAACATGAGTAACGATGCTACTGTTAATAGCACACCTGCCGTTAATACCTGTCCTAAATAACCAGAACGTGCCAGCTTAGTCAATATTCTCCCGGGCATATCATCACCTCATGGATATTATGCCCATTTTGTGTATAAAGAAAACACGGCTTGCGCCGAGCCTTGGCGAAAGCGGAAGTCGATGTTTTATTTGTCCTGTTGGAAAGTTATACTTCCAACAGGACAAATAAAACCGGGGTGGGTCTATTGGTCACGATCCAAATATATTCTTAATAGCCGTGCCTGTGTAATAATGGGTTAAAATTTGCCGAAAGGTCCGGTTCTCTTTTGCTTGGCCGTTGGCGCCGTATTGGCACAGGCCCACACCGTGACCATAGCCAAATGTTTTAAATATCAGCTTATCACCTGCAGACTCAACGCTGAAATTTGTCGAGCGCAATTCGAGCTTTTGCCGTACTTCGAGGCCTGACAACGTTTTGGTTCCTATCCGTACTTTGTTTACCCTCCCGGAGCCGGTGTGGTCGATAATGCCTGCAATACTGCTACTACCACCGCTCTGAGCGGCAGCTAGAATACCGGCGTCAGCCCCTAACCGCGCTTCGAGCTCAGCCAAGGTTATTTCCTTGGTATCCTGATAGCGCGGTGATTTTTGATCCCAGGTACAGACCACACTTTTTAGGTAAGGATAATCAAAGCCCCACACCTCTTGGGCACTGGCAGTCCTTTCACCGCTGGTAGAATGGAAGACAGCATTGATGGGTTCACCATTATACGTAATAATCAAGCCTCGTGTCTCGTTAACAGCGCGACTGACTTTACTCCAGTACTTAGCATAGTTTTCACCCCATTTAGCTCTTAGTGTGGTTTCGTTATGCCATGCCTGGCTGTTATTATGGTCTGTCGTCACATCGGCGCCCGGATACTCACTCGAACCGGTTCCACCGAACAGGGCCATATGTTTTACAGCATAGGTGCGAGCAGCCACTGCCTGCGATTTGAGTGCTTCAGGTTCAAATTCAGCAGGCATTTCTGCAGCTACTACCCCTTTTACATAATCTTCAAGGTTCATGGAAACAATCTGTTTAATTTCATGCATATAAACTTTAATACTAATATCTTCACCCCGGTAAGCTACAGGAGTATTGGCTGCTGCCGGCTCTCTGCTCCAGTCGTTCATTCCCTGTACTATGAACGCCGGAATCGCAATCACAGCCACTATAACCAGTAAGATACTATACACCACCACATACCTCACCGTCTCACCTCTTCCGGCACGTTCAGCCGTTATGCACATTGCTACTTCATAATATGCAAACAAGCTAAGCGGTATGAGTGGAAAAAGAGAAACGAGATTGCCACCCAATAGTGGAGCAATCTCGCTCTTTCATCTGTAAACAGTGCTTATTATAATTATTAGTTCATCTAACCTACGCGTTCAATATTAGCACCAATGCCGCGGAATTTTTCCACAAGTCTGTCATACCCGCGATCAATATGATGAATATAACCAATCTCGGTTTGCCCTTCGGCCACCAGACCTGCCAGCACGAGCGCCGCTCCAGCTCTGAGATCAGTGGCTTTAACCGGGCAGCCGGTCAGTTTGGTAACCCCTTCAACAACAGCGGAACGTCCATCAATTTTAATGGATGCACCCATACGTTTGAGTTCGTCAACATGCATGAACCGATTCTCAAATACTGTTTCGGTAACGATGCTGGTGCCTTGTGCAACCGTCATCAGCGCCATAAACTGGGCCTGCATGTCGGTGGGAAAACCGGGATATGGCAACGTTTTAATGTCAACGGAACGGATGGCACCTGTAGCGCAGACCCTTACGCCGTTAACATCTTCTTCAATGACCACTCCAGCTTCTTTTAGCTTAGCAATGATTGGTTTTAAGTGTTCAGTTAGGGCGTTTTCCACATACACGTCGCCACCAGTCATTGCAGCGGCTACCATATAGGTGCCTGCTTCAATTCTGTCGGGAATAACAGTGTGGCAAGCGCCTCTTAATTCACTAACACCTTCAATTCTAATCATCTTGGTGCCTGCGCCACGAATGTTGGCACCCATGTGGTTAAGCATGTTGGCCAAGTCAACAATCTCAGGCTCTTCGGCCGGGTTTTCAATAATGGTCTGGCCTTTGGCCATACTTGCGGCCATCATAATGTTTTCAGTCGCCCCAACACTAGGGAAGTCCAGGTAAATTCTAGCGCCTTTTAAGCCGTGGGGCGCTCTGGCTTCAATAAAACCATGACCCATAACAATCTCAGCACCTAAAGCCTCAAAGCCTTTCAAATGCAAATCAATCGGCCTTGTACCGATAGCACAGCCACCTGGCAACGAAATTTTGGCGCAGCCTGCCCGCGCTAACAACGGCCCCAGAACCAGAAAAGAGGCCCGCATTTTCCTTACAAGATCATAAGGAGCCTCACAGGCTATAAGATTGCTGCTATCAACATATAATGTTCCCGGTTCAATTTTTACCGCCGCGCCCAAATGCTCTAGCACTTCGGCAATCGTACGGACATCTTCCAAGTCTGGTATTTCTTCCAGGGTGCTGGGAGTTGTACCCAGCAGTGTTGCCGCAATCACCGGCAGTACAGCGTTTTTCGCGCCGCTAACTTTTACTATACCAGAAAGGCGATTGCCCCCTCGAACAATTAATTTTTCCACAAAAGTTTCCTCCCACCACAGCGGTTACCTTAAATGTATAAAGACTGGTTCAAATGTTCAGATGCTAGGCTCACTGAGGATGTGCCACGCCGCGTACGGGTTGTGTACGCAAGCAAGCGCCCGCCAGGTGCAACAACGCAGATGGGCGTTTGGAAGCAGTCTACAGTTGTCCTATAATAGTTTATCATCACCCTATTAGCTAATCAAGAGTCCAGAGACCTATAATAAAGTAAAATAAAGCCGCTATGTTCATTTTTGCCAGTATTTAGGCGCGTTATTCAATGTAAATTATGGTGAGTTAAAAGAAATGAGATTACTTCGCTATGCTTGCTATGACGAATGTAGTAACCGCCATACAACCATGAGTGAAGTAATCTCAGTGATTTATCTTTTTTTATCCGATGACTAACCCGCTCTAAGACTCCCATCTTCTACAAGTGGGAGTTAAGAGCGGCTAAGTCCCTGGATAAGGGCGACTAACCTTCAGGTGGGGTTAAAACCCCATCTGAAGCTAAGTCTACTTTATTATTTCTTTTCTGCAACTCTGAGTCGCATCATTGCGCGTTTAAGAGCGACTTCAGCACGGTGAACATCAATGTCAGAACTGGCTTTTAACCGCGATTCGGCCCGCTCTCTGGCAGCCTCAGCGCGCTTGACATCAATCTCTTCCGGCAGTTCGGCACAGCTTGCCAATACTGTTATCTTCTGGGGACGGACTTCGATAAAGCCGCCGCACAGCGACAACTGCTGCTCGCCTTCGTCATTCATAATTCTGAGCGGCCAAATCTCAAGGCCGGCAATCAGCGGTGCGTGACCTGGGAGAATACCGAGGTCACCATCGGTCGCTCTGGCGATCACCATATTGACGTCTTCGGAATAGACCATCCTATCAGGAGTAACAATATCCAGCCGAATCTTATTGGCCATATATTATTCCCCCTTCATTCTTTGAGCCTTTTCCACTGCCTCGTCAATAGTACCTACCATATAGAAGGCTGTTTCCGGGAGTTCATCATGCTTGCCGCTTAAGATTTCCTTAAAGCCGCGAATGGTTTCTTTGAGCGGCACATACTTACCAGGTGAACCGGTAAATGCTTCAGCAACGAAGAATGGCTGGCTCAAGAATCTTTGAATCTTTCTCGCCCGGGCTACAGTTTGTCTGTCTTCATCAGACAATTCTTCCATGCCCAGGATAGCAATGATATCCTGAAGTTCTTTATAGCGTTGGAGCACTTCCTGTACGCCGCGTGCTACCTGATAATGATCTTCGCCTAGCACGTGCGGGTCCATAATCCGTGAGGTGGAATCCAGCGGGTCAACGGCCGGGTAGATTCCAAGTTCCGAAATTTGACGGGACAGTACTGTGGTGGCGTCAAGGTGGGCGAAGGTAGCTGCAGGCGCCGGGTCTGTCAGGTCATCGGCAGGCACGTATACGGCCTGAACCGAAGTGATCGAACCTTTTTTGGTCGATGTAATCCGCTCCTGAAGTGCGCCTACGTCTGTACTCAATGTGGGCTGATAGCCTACCGCTGACGGCATCCGGCCTAACAGCGCCGAAACTTCGGAGCCGGCCTGAATGAAACGGAAGATATTATCAACAAACAGCAGTACGTCCTGGCCGCCGACATCACGGAAATATTCAGCCATTGTCAAACCGGTAAGACCTACGCGCATCCGTGCTCCGGGCGGTTCGTTCATCTGACCGTAAACAAGAGCTGTCTTGTCGATAACGCCTGATTCAATCATTTCATTCCACAGGTCGTTACCTTCACGAGTACGTTCGCCTACGCCGGCAAATACCGAGTAGCCGCCATGCTCTGTGGCGATATTACGGATAAGTTCCATAATAAGTACGGTTTTACCTACGCCTGCACCGCCAAACAAACCAATTTTACCACCTAAGGCGTAGGGGGCAATAAGGTCAACAACCTTGATGCCTGTTTCCAGTATTTGTGTAGAGGTTTCCTGGTCTTCAAACGCCGGCGCGGGCCGGTGAATTGGCCAGTAGTCATCAGCAGTCACTTGCTCAGGGTTTTTATCGACTGTTTCACCAAGTACATTAAATACCCGGCCTAGAGTGCCCTTACCGACGGGAATTTTAATTGGCGCCCCGGTATCCACTGCCTTCATGCCGCGAGTCAGGCCGTCCGTAGAAGACATCGCTACACAACGGACGGTATTATCGCCCAGGTGCTGCATAACTTCTGCAGTCAGCTTAACCTGCACATCACCGACTACTTCGTCAATTGTGACAGCATTATATATGGCAGGCAGTTTTTCCGGGGGAAACTCAGCGTCAATAACAGGACCGATAACTTGTATAATTCTACCGATATTCACTAGGGTTTCCCCTCCTTAACTTCTTCGACCTTCTACTTAAGCGCCTCAGCGCCACCGACAATCTCGGAAATTTCCCGGGTAATGGTGGCCTGGCGAACCTTGTTGTAGTTTAGCGTCAGTTTGGAAATAAGTTCTTGCGCATTATCAGTAGCCGAACCCATAGCAGTCATCCGGGCACCCAGCTCACTAGCCGCTGATTGTAAAAGTGCACCGTAAATAACTGTTTCCAGATAGCGCGGTAAAAGCAGGCTAAGAACTTCACCGGCTGACGGTTCAAAAATGTACTCGGTCTGGGGTGCTTCCGCCCCTTCGCCGATTCCGGCTACCGGCAACAATTTGATCGTTGTTGGCTTCTGATTAATAGGCGAATAAAAATGGGTATATGTCAGATAAATTTCGTCATACTCACCTGTTGCAAACTTTTCAGCCATAAGCTGAGCCAGCATCACAGCATCGGGATAGGACGGTTTTTCCGAAAAACCGGTAAACTCGCCATCAATGTTATAACCACGCCGTTTAAAGTAATCCCGGGCTTTGCGGCCCACCGTTACCAGCTTGGCGTTGTCTTTACCGCGTACCTGCGGCAAAACCTCTTTAATGAGGTTGGACGAGTAGGCCCCGGCTAACCCTTTGTCAGCACTTAATACTAGATAGCCAATCTGTTTACCTTCCCGCACTTCAAGCAGTGGATGGGAAGCATCACGGGCATTGGCCGCTACACTAGTCAGTACTTCCTTAATCTTATCGGTATAAGGCTTGCTGGCAATGGCTCGTTCCTGGGCCCGGCGCAGCCGGGCTGCAGCGACCATCTTCATAGCTTTGGTTATCTGTTGAATATTTTTTACACTTTTAATACGGCGGCGGATATCTCTGGCGCTAGCCATATATTATCACCTCGCCGCTTCGACTTTGACAAAAGTGTCTTTAAATTCTTTAACAGCTTTTTTAATGGCCGCCTCGGTTTCAGCGTCAAGAACTTTCTTTTCTCTGATGGTTTTAGCCACTTCAGCGTAATTACTGCGCATGAACTTGAGGAAGTCCTGCTCAAACTTGGTTACATCCTCAATCGGCACATCATCAAGATAACCATTAATACCGCTATAGATAACCATAACCTGTTCTTCTACAGGCATAGGGACATATTGCGGCTGCTTCAAGATTTCCATCATGCGCTGACCACGGTCAAGCTGAGCTTTTGTGGCTTTATCAAGGTCAGAACCGAACTGGGCAAACGCTGCCAGTTCGCGATATTGTGCTAAGTCCAGACGCAAGCGTCCGGCAACCTGTTTCATAGCTTTAATCTGGGCCGAACCACCTACGCGGGATACTGACAGACCAGCATTAATAGCCGGACGGATACCTGAATAGAACAACTCGCCTTCCAGGAATATCTGACCATCAGTAATAGAAATTACGTTGGTCGGTATGTAGGCCGATACGTCACCAGCCAGTGTTTCAATAACCGGCAGCGCCGTGATTGAACCACCACCAAGTTCACTAGACAGCTTAGCTGCCCGTTCTAACAGACGGGAGTGTAAGTAAAATACGTCGCCTGGGTAAGCCTCACGTCCGGGAGGACGGCGAAGCAGCAGCGACATAGCGCGATACGCCACGGCATGCTTGGACAAATCGTCATACACGCACAGCACGGCGCCGCCTTTATACATAAAGTATTCGCCCATGGTAACACCGGCGTAGGGCGCCAGGTATTGCAGCGGAGCGCTGTCAGAAGCGGTAGCGGCGACAACAATGGTGTATTCCATAGCGCCAGCTTCTTCCAGAGTCTTAACGACCCGGGCTACTGTGGATGCTTTTTGGCCGATGGCGACATAAATACAAACTACGCCCTGACCTTTTTGGTTAATAATGGTATCAACAGCAATCGCTGTCTTACCGGTACCACGGTCACCGATGATCAGTTCGCGCTGGCCGCGTCCGATAGGTACCATGGAGTCAATTGCTTTAATACCTGTTTGCAGCGGCTCTTTAACTGACTGTCTGTCAGCAATGCCAGGTGCACGATATTCAACCGGGCGGAACTCGGTGGTATTAATTGGGCCTTTGCCGTCAATGGGCTGACCAATCGCGTTAACAACACGGCCAACCATGGCTTCACCTACAGGAACCTGCATGATGCGTCCAGTACGGCGAACAGTGTCGCCTTCCTTGATGGCAACCTCGCCGCCCAATAATACGGCTCCGACATTATCTTCTTCCAGGTTTAAGACCATACCAAATACTTCATGCGGAAATTCTAATAATTCGCCGGCCATGGCCTTTTCCAAACCGTGGATCCGGGCGATACCATCGCCTACTTCGATAACGGTGCCGACATCGTCAACATTGAGGTCTACTTGATAATGCTCAATCTGTTGTTTGATAATCGCCGTTATTTCTTCTGGCCTCATTTTCATAAGTTAAGATCTCACCCCAATCATAAAGTAGACTCAGCTTCAGACGGATCGTAACCCATCTGAACTCTAGTCGACCTTATCCAGGGACTTAGTCGGTCTTGACTCCCATAAGAAGGGAAATCCTAGAACGACTTGGTCATCGGATAAAGTCCTCGGCTATACGGCAGTGGCTTGATTCGCCAAAAGCGCTGCTTTAAGCGCCTTAAGCTGACGGGCTACGCTGCCGTCAATCAGTTTATCGCCGATTTTAACAACTACACCGCCGAGCAGTTCTTGGTCTATGGTTGTCTTGAGTACAATATTTTTGCCTGTAACCTGGCTTAGTTTTGCCGCAAGCGCAGCAAGCTGCTCTGCGCTGAGTTCTTTGGCGGTATAGACTTCGGCCTCGGCAATGTTTCTGGCTTCATTGGCCAGACGTATGTACTCGCGAATAATGGCTGGCAGCGCCGGCTCGCGGCGTTTATCAATCAAGAGCAGCAAAAAGTTCTGGACAAAACCATCCAAATCTCCGGCAAAAACCCGGCCGATTGTTTCTTTTTTAGCTGGAGCCGGTACAAGCGGATGATACATAAGGGTAGCCAAATCAGCATGTCCGGCAATAGTGGCTTCAACTAGCTTAAGCTGTTTCTCCACGTTGTCCAGCATAGCTTTTTCGCTGGCAATTTCATATATGGCCTGTGCATATTTGGTTGCCAACTGATTTGTTAGCATGGCAGACCACCTATTTTCTTGCCATCCAAGTTATTGATAAAATCGTCAACAATCTTGGCGTTGGCGGTTTCGTCCATGTTCTGGGTAATAATCTTCGAAGCAGCGGCAACGGCTAGCGTCACAACCTCACCTTTGAGTTGGGCGATGGCGAGATCACGTTCGCGGGCAATTTCTTCCTGCGTGGCTTTTAAAAGCCGTGCGCTTTCTTCGCGGGCTTCTTTCAACATTTCTTCCTTGGTCTGTTCAGCCAGCTTGGCGGCCTTTTCAACAATAGCTTGTGCCTGGGTACGAGCTTCAGCCAGTTGAGCAAGATATTCCTGCCTTAGTTTTTCAGCAGCTTGCTTCTCCTGTTCAGCCGTTTCCAGACTGTCAGCAATTTTGGCCTGCCGGTCAGCCAGCGCCTGCATTAGCGGTTTGTATGCCACTTTAGTTAAGATAGCAACAAGTATAAGAAAATTTATAATTTGCGCTATAAGCGTCGCATTCAAGTCAACCAATTGAGGGCCCCTCCTCTTTCCGGCGTATAAGGGGAGCGCTGGCAGAAAACTGCATGTGCTTCTGCCAGTCGCCCGATAACGCTTCGATTACTTAATAAAGTGAGACTTAGCTTCAGGTGGGGTTTTAACCCCATCTGAAGTTTAGTCGACCTTATCCAGGGACTTAGTCGCTCTTAACTCCCGCTTAAAGAAGCGGGAGTCTTAGAGCGACTTAGTCATCGGATAAACGGATTGGCAAATACCAGCACGATAGCAATAACCGCTGCGATAATAGGAATAGACTCGATCAAACCTACTGAAATCAGCATGTTTACAAGAATAGTTCCTTTTGCTTCCGGTTGTCTTGCCATACCCTCAATTGCCTTGGCGGTAACCGCACCGTCACCGATACCGGCGCCAATGGCGGCGAGTCCGATAGCCAAACCCGCTCCAATAGCAGAGGCTGCAATAATAATAGCTTGTTCCACAAAAAACTCCTCCTTTTTCTATTGTTCAATTATAAGCATTCAGATTGAGCAAAAAATTAGTGGTGCTCATCTTGCAATGAGTTAGACAGATACGACATAGACAGCATGGTAAAAATAAATGCCTGAACAACGCCAACAAACACGCTGAAGGCCAACCACGCCGTCGGTGCAACATACGGCACCAGCATGCCCAGGATAATGAGCAGAATCTCACCGGCCAGAATATTACCAAATAAACGGAAGGATAAGGTAATCGGCTTGGCGAGTTCTTCGATAATGTTGATAATGACAAAGGGGATGTAGGGTTCAAAAAAATGTTTGAAATACCTACCTGGACCCCGATTCATGATACCAAGAATATGTACAAGGATAACAACCATTAACGCTAAACCCAGTGTAGTGTTAATGTCATTGGTTGGCGAGGTAAATCCCGGCACCAGACCCTGTTCATTGGCAACAACCAAGAACAAAAACAGGGTAATAATAAGTGGTGCTAGTTTTCTCCCCTTTGGCCCCATGGTGTTGTCAATCTGTTCTAGCAGGGCGGTAACAATCATCTCCAGGAAATTCTGCCAGCCCCGAGGAACAATCTCCAACCGGCGGGTAGCAATCACTGCCAGGATTATGACAATGCCCATGGCCAGCCATGTCATGTATAAGGTGTCGAGATTAAAGGTAAGTCCGGCAAAATGCGCCAACTTATGTCCGCCAATCTCATGGCCTCCTCCACCATGTCCCATACTTTCGCTTTCACTCCCTTCCTGATTTAAGATTGGACTTGCCTACATTTGCTATAAGTCCGGAAATCACGGTAATTACGGCATTAACCATTAATACTATGTGAAGTGAGAATAATCCCACTACTGCCGCCCAAAAATCAATCCATGGCACATGAACTGACAAGACAAGCATAGAAATTGCAAAACTGAACCGGATGAGCCAGCCGGCGCGCATGGAGGCGATCGCTTGAGCATGCGGCAGTTCTGCACTTTTTTTTACCCGGCGGCACATCAGAAGAAAGTATATTACACTTCCCAACCAGCCTGTTAATAGACCGGGTATAATGAATACTTTGCCTGACACTAAAGCGCCAAAGGTTATGAACAAACCCCAAACTGCCAAATGCGCAAGTGTTCGCCGCATCTGAACGGCGAAGTTATCAGCAAAACCTGCTTTGAACAACTTGTCCTCCTAGACTGGTTATAAATGGCCATTCTGCTTACGTACAGTCTTACTTAACAATCTTTTTATAGGTCCCCCATAACCCTGCCGCCATACCAAACACAATACCTGCTACAGTAAACCAGGGAGACGAGCTAAAAAAACTGTCAGCCCACCGGCCTAAAAACAGTCCAACAGCCACGGAAGCCGCCATATTGAGCCCGATAGATCCGGCTAGGCTAAAGGCTGACCATAGCCCATTATTTTTGCCAGGCATATCTTCACCTCGTTACAAGCTAGCCATCCTTAGCTATTATAACCCTCAAAACCAGGAGCTATTATTTTCCGGTAAAGGAATACCAAAAAAAAGCCGATATCGACTATTGCCTATTCTCTATCAATAGACGAAACTCCTGCTTGAAATTACAGAAAACAATAAAGATTTAACAAAAATAGCACAACTGTAAACTTTATCCCTATATATTTCCAGTTGAAAATTCGTCAGGCCTGCTAACTAAACCGTATTTGTGCAAAATGGCTTTGACAATCCGGCTGGAGGCCTGGCCGTCGCCATAAGGATTAACAGCGTTGGCCATTTGCTGATACTCCCTGTCATTTGTAAGTAACGCTTTGGTTTCGGCATATACGCGATCCCGGTCTGTACCAATAAGTTTAACAGTACCTGCGGACACCGCTTCAGGGCGTTCAGTGGTATCTCTCAATACCAATACCGGCTTGCCGAGGGCTGGCGCTTCTTCTTGAATACCGCCTGAGTCAGTAAGCACCAGATAAGATCTGGCAATAAGATTGGCAAACGGCTGATAGTCTAGCGGATCAATCAGGTGAACACGCTCAAGCTCGCCCAGTTCCTCTTGAACAACCTGCCCGACCAGGGGATTTTTATGTACCGGAAAAACAATTTCCACGTCAGAATAAGCAGTAACAATATCTTTGAGAGCCTGATAAACATGGCGCATTGGCTCTCCTAAGTTTTCCCGGCGGTGGGTTGTAACCAGAATGACCTTGCGGTTGACGTAATCAATGCTCTGGAGCAGGTGATCAGTAAAATGGTATCCAGGATCAACAGTGGCCATTAGGGCGTCGATGACCGTGTTACCGGTGACAGAGATCGTCTCATTACTCACATTTTCCTGTAACAGGTTTTGCTTGGCAGTACCTGTTGGCGCAAAATGAATATCGCTCAGTGAGCCTGTCAGTTTACGGTTCATTTCCTCAGGAAAGGGGGAATGCTTATTGCCTGTACGAAGACCAGCCTCAACATGGCCGACTGTTATCTGGTGATAGAAGGCCGCCATCGCTCCGGCAAAAGTAGTAGTCGTATCGCCGTGAACAAGCACAATGTCAGGTTTCTCTTTAACAAGAACCTGATTAAGCCCCTGCATGGCACGGCAGGTAATATCAAATAGGGTTTGACCCTGACTCATAATATCAAGATCGTAATCTGGCGTAATCTTAAACAAGTTAAGTACTTGGTCAAGCATCTCACGGTGCTGGGCAGTTACTGCCACCACCGGTGTTATATACTCGGGGTGTTTGGCTAATTCCAGCACAACAGGCGCCATTTTTATCGCCTCAGGCCGGGTACCGAAGACAGTCATCACTTTAATGCGGGACATAAAGATTCTCCTTTCGTTGGCATCAAGTGGGAAATTTCACTTTTGACGCATATAGCACAGGGCGGGCAAAAATTGCCCGCCCTTATATAACCTTGTGAAATTGCGCTATGAACGCGACTCAAGCCTAATGGCTTTTCACTGAATCGCTGCTTTTAAGAACACCGTCATTGTTTTTTAGTACACCAATCTTTTTGGCCCCCAAAATAGCGGCTGTAATGATTGAAAGCAAGATCAACGCGGCATACACTTTGCTTACTTCGGTCAGAGCAATGGCGCTTACACCCAAACAGCCGCTTATTACATACATCAGCAGCACTGCCTGCTTTTGGCTTAAGCCCATCGCTAACAGGCGATGGTGTAAGTGACCTTTGTCTGGTTTGAAAATAGGCCGTCCGCTCATGTAACGGCGGATAATGGCAAACGCGGTATCCATAATAGGCAGGCCTAGTGCTACGATTGGCACAACAAGCGCTATGGTAGCTGCGCTTTTTACTGTTCCCAGTATCGAGACAGCGGCAAGCATATAGCCTAAGAACATACTGCCGGTATCACCCATAAAAATTTTAGCCGGGTTAAAGTTATGCTGCAAAAAGCCAAGCGCACTGCCGGCCAACGCTGCAGTCAAAATCGCTACTGTCCAAAAATTCTGTTCCAGCGCCACTAAGAGAATGGTAACTGACGCGATTGTCGATACCCCTGCTGCCAGTCCGTCGAGACCGTCAATCAGATTGACAGTGTTAGTCAGGCTGACCACCCACATAATAGTAAGCGGAATGGATAAATAGTTAACATAGATCATATCACCAAACGGGTTTGTCAGCCATTCGATGCGAATATCAAACATAATGAGTACAGCGGCAGCCACAATCTGACCTAATAGTTTAACTTTTGCAGGTAACTGCTTTAAGTCGTCAATAATGCCAACTGCCAAAATAACAGTGCCGCCTAATAGCAGGCCCAAAATTTCATGGCTGATGCGCATGCTGGATAGCACGGCCAACACAAAACCAAAATATATCGCCAGTCCACCCATACGGGGGATTGGAATGGTATGAACTTTTCGAGCGTCAGGAGCATCAAGCGCGCCTGCCTTAATGGCTAATTCCTTAACACGGGGGGTGATAAAGTACGCTGCTGCCAGAGCAACAGTAAAAGCCACTACATATGTTTGCATATGATAACACCTCTTTTCTACGCAACACCCATTGTACCTCATGTGTGTAAAAGTTGTCAATCTGCGCTTAGTCGCCAAATCGTCTGTATCGTTTTTATTTTGATTACCAATAACTATATGCACCAGATATATTCAGTATACCTCAGTTTATCTCGTTCTTATACCGTTTTGCTTAACAATAGCCCTTACGGCGCAGCTTGTCCACATGTGCCGCGACAAGTGCCGGTATGCTTACAGCATGCCGCTCAGCCAGGATATACATCATTGTAAAACAGCATTGGGCAACATCTAAGAGTTCCAGGGCAGCGCCGCGGTTAACATCGTTAGTGTTAAGACGGGCTTGTTCCCCTGACGCGCCAGCATGCTTACCAAGAAATTGGGTCAATTCACCGAGCTCTTCCTGAATCTTGCACACAGTCGTCAGCAGAGTGACATCGGCAATATTGAGATGAGGCAGGCTTATATACTTGTAGTTGCCGCCATGGAGGTTTTTTATTGTAGTTATGCGGTAGCTCTGGCTGTCATCATACACATATCCTTTTTCAAACAGTTTCACCAGATGTTCACCAATCAGGCTATCGGCATCAATGCCGAACGAGTCTTCCATAACAAAAATCATTGTCACACAGGTCTGGGCGACATCTAAAAGCTCTTCCTTAACATCAGTGAGCAGGACCACTGCTTCAGGCTGCACACTCAATTCTGCTGGACTCAGCTTTTCCCAGGGCATAAATTTGAGCACAGCACGGGCGAGTTCTCCGGCCTCTTCCATGGCCTTTAAGAGAGTTGAATCAAGTGTTGGCGTCAGAGATTCAAGTTTCGGCAAATAAATGGCTTCTACCATGCACATTCTCCTATAGAAAGGCTGGTTTATGCATCCCAAAAAAGTCGGATACAAACCAGCCTAAGATTATGAGTTTAAGTTCGCCAAGATCCGGTAAAATCCTCCTTGCTCTTACCAAAGTCCAAGAAGTTTCCACCAGAAGGAGCCTAGACCCACCCATATAACCATATTAATCACTGAGACCATAAAACCCAGCTTCCACCAGGTTGCCTGATCAACATAGCCAGCCCCAAAGTAAATAGGTGCTGGTCCAGCGGCGTAGTGGGTGAGCGACATACACAGGTTGGATATAAAGCCCAGCGCTAAGGCAACTACATATACAGGCGCGCCTGCTGCTACAGCTACCGAGGCAAAGGCGGCATACATAGCGGTAATATGAGCAGTCAAGCTGGCAAAACTATAATGCGCGTACATATAAATAATAATAAGTGCCAGGAAAGCCTGAATCCAGGGTACGCCGCCAATAGCTGCGCTGACTGTTTTGGAAAACCAGGGAATAAAACCAAGTTTTGTGAGGTAATCAGCTAAGGTTACAAGGCTGCCCATCCAGACCAGTGTGTCCCAAGCGCCCTTTTCCTCAAGTACATCTTGCCAGTTAATGACATTGGCTATCAGCATAGCCGATACAGCCAGCATAGCGACCAGAGTTGCATCCAGCCTGGTAAATTGGGAAGTAGTCCATAAGGCAAGTGCGCCGATAAATACCAGAATCACAATTTTTTCTCCCCGGCTCATGGGACCCATTTTATCTAGCTCGGTTGATGCCAGCGTTTTGGCTTCTGGCGTCCTGGTAATCTCCGGCGGATAGAATTTATAGAGAAAATACGGTACAACTAAAAGAGAAACCAATCCAGGCACGCTAGCGGCCATGGCCCAAAGTCCCCAGGAAATTTTAATATGAAGGGTTTTCGAGGCCAGTTCAGCTACCAGCGGGTTGCCGGCCATCGAAGTTAGAAACATCGCGGAAGTAATAGTATTGGCCTGGTATACGGTCTGCATAAGATACGCCCCTACCTTACGCGAAGTAGCTCCAGGCTCAGAGTGAAATGCAGTACACAGACTGCGGACTATAGGAAAGAGAATGCCACCGGCCCGGGCAGTATTGGATGGCGTGAACGGGCTAATAATTAGGTCACTCAGTGCCAGCGTGTACCCAAGCTTAAGCGAACTGCCGCCGATGCGCTTCATCAGCCCATAAGCAATCCGACGCCCAAGACCTGTCTTGATAAAGCCTTTTGCAAACAGAAAAGCTGAGACAATCAGCCAAATAGTCGTATTGGCAAACCCGGACAAGGCTTCAGCCGGTTTTAATATTCCGGTCAATGCTGTAAAAGTAATACTGAGAAAAGCAAGTGCACCAATGGGTAAGGGCTGCAGAATGAACCCCAGTATGGTGGACACAAATACGGCAAACAGGTTCCACGCAGCCGGTTTAAGGCCTGTTGGCACCGGCACCAGCCAAATTCCTACACCTACAGCAACCACAATAGCGGCTCGAGAGGGGGTGTTCATCGTAATACTCCTTTCTAAAGAAAAAGCTGCCCACGTTAGTGTTAGGCAGCGGTGGTTTTATTTAACCAAAACAAACATATTCTATCCCAGCTTCAGCAATCAGCTGTTCAGCCAGTTTGTCAGGATAGCTGTACTGATAAACGACCCGTTTAATACCGGCGTTTAAGATAATCTTGGTACAAGCTGAGCACGGCTGGTGGGTGGAATAAATGGTTGCACCATGAATGGGAACACCATACATGGCGGCCTGGACGACAGCGCTTTGCTCGGCATGAAGACCCCGGCAAAGCTCCTGGCGTTCACCTGACGGAACCTGATTGGCAGCGCGAACGCAGCCCGTTTCCCCACAATGAGCCAAGCCACAGGGCGCGCCGTTATAACCACTGGATAGCAGTCGCTGGTCTTTAACAATAACAGCGCCAATCTGGCGGCGCAGACAGGTTGACCTGGTAGCAACCACCTTGGTTATATCCATAAAATACTCATCCCAGGTGGGACGGACAAGCTCTGTCTTATCACTCATGTTCTTCTACCCCCTTGGCCAAACGGTGTATTAACAGTGTATTCATGGCCCAGGTACAAAATGCCTGATTACTTTGTTCCAAAAATGCGGTCACCGGCATCACCTAAGCCAGGCACAATGTAACCGTGTTCATTGAGATGACTGTCAACGGCCGCAACATATACTTCAACATCAGGGTGGTGGTCGTTAACCAACTTAACGCCTTCAGGCGCAGCTACCAGACACATCAGTTTAATGTGTTTAGCGCCCTTGGCTTTCAGCATATCAATAGCAGCCACCGACGAACCACCTGTTGCCAGCATGGGGTCAATGACAATGAGCTCACGTTCGGCCACATCGGTGGGCAGCTTACAATAATATTCTACAGGCTTCAAGGTTTCATGGTCGCGATATACGCCAATATGACCCACCTTGGCTGCAGGAATGAGCTTCACAATACCGTTTACCATTCCCAATCCGGCACGCAGAATAGGTACCACACCAATTTTCTTGCCTGACAGCATCTTGCAGGTACAGGTAGTCAGCGGAGTTTCGACCTGTGTCTCCTCCAGCGGCATATTCCGGGTCAGTTCGAAAGCCATAAGCATTGACACTTCTTCTAATAGCTCACGGAATTCTTTGGTCCCTGTTTTGACATCGCGAATCAGCGATAGTTTGTGTTGAATCAGGGGATGGTCAATTATTTTTACTTGCATGTAATCATCTCTCCTTAATTTTCATCCGGAACACAGCTTAGGGCACCCAGCCTAGGCCGTTCAGAACGAGTATAGCGAGGCGCCTGGCTTTCCCTAACCGGAGGCGTACCTGTAAGGTACGCTGAGGATTGGGGAAAGCCAGGCAATAAAGCTAGACGAAGTTTATCAACGGCCGTTTAAGCGTATAGCGGGTATTTGCGGCATAACTCGGCCACCATAGAACGTGCCTTATCCTGAGTTTCGCTGTCTTCAGGCTTGGTCAGCGTCATGGAAATAATATCACCAATAACCACCATGTCCTGCTCGACCATTCCACGGGAAGTAACAGCTGGAACGCCAACGCGGACCCCGCTTGTAACCAGTGGGCTGGCCGGGTCGTTCGGGATAGCGTTCTTATTGACAGTAACCCCCACTTCATCCAAGAGATGTTCAGCCTGCTTGCCAGTGATATTTTGAGCGCGCAGATCAACAAGCATCAGATGATTATCAGTACCGCCAGATACCAGAGTAAAGCCGTTTTGTTTAAGCCGTTCAGCCAAGGCCTGCGCATTTTTGATGATCTGGCCTTGATAAAGGCGGAATTCTTCGCTGAGCGCTTCTCTGAAAGACACAGCCTTAGCGGCAATAACATGCATTAACGGGCCACCCTGGATCCCAGGGAATATGGCTTTATCAATGGCTTTAGCATACTGGGCACGGCACAGGATCATGCCGCCACGCGGGCCGCGGAGTGTCTTATGAGTCGTTGTAGTAACAATGTCGGCATGAGGCACAGGACTGGGATGGAAACCTGCTGCCACCAAACCGGCAATATGGGCCATATCAACCATAAACATAGCACCGGCGTCGCGGGCGATTTGGCCCAGCCGTTCAAAATCAATTACCCGGGAATAAGCGCTGGCTCCGGCCACCAACATTTTTGGCTTGTGCGTCATGGCTAGCTCGGCAACCTGATCATAGTCAATGCGATGGGTAACCTTATCGACACCGTAGGCAACGATATTGAAATATTGCCCGGAGATATTAACCGGACTACCATGGGTCAGATGACCGCCGTGTGCCAGGTTCATACCTAAGATAGTATCGCCGGGCCGCAAAAACGCAAAGTATACAGCAGTATTAGCCTGAGCCCCCGAATGAGCCTGAACATTGGCATGTTCAGCGCCAAACAGCTCTTTGGCCCGGTCAATGGCCAGTTGCTCGACAATGTCTACATACTCACAGCCGCCGTAATAACGGTGCCCGGGGTAACCTTCAGCATACTTATTTGTAAGTACAGATCCTTGGGCTTCCATTACAGCTTTACTGACAAAGTTTTCGGATGCAATAAGCTCTAGCTTGTTTTGCTGGCGTTTACGTTCAAGGTCAATAGCCCGTGCTACTTCCGGGTCTACTCCTGCAAGTATTGTCATATGTATTTCCTCCTCTAAATAAGTAGAACTGTAGTGTTTAACACATCTCATAGACGGCGCGTGCCCCGCCGATCAATTTAGGCCTGGTGCGCGCGGCCGTAACATAAGCCTGTCCGATATATTTTTGCGTCAGACGCACCGGAATAGCGACTTTTTTTATGTGCATACCAATGAGCGTACTGCCAATATCAAGGCCGGCATGAGCCGTAATCGCTTCAACCACCGTCGGATTAGCGAATTCGCGCATAGCTCCTGCAGCCAGGGCCCCACCGGCCTTCACAACCGGAATGACTGTGACCTCTTCAAGCTTGTATTGATCAGCTACAGCCTGCTCGACAACAAGCGCCCGGTTGAGGTGCTCACAACACTGTATAGCCAAAGATACCTGATACCAGGAACAAACTTTTATAAGACTGGATAAAATTCGAGCAGCCACTACATCTGAGCCATAGGAACCGATACGGGCGCCCTGCACTTCACTGGTACTGCACCCTACAACCAGGATTTGCCCTGGCTTTAGCTGGGCCATCTTTATCAACTCTTCAGCCGCCTGCATCGTCTGCCGGCCAATGGTTGCCAAGTCTGTGTCCATGAGTTCATCCACTCCATTTGAGCTCTTATCTACACTTTCTCCAGTTCCATAATCTTGTCTACCCGGCATGCGTGGCGCCCCCCGGCAAATTTTGTCTTGAGCCATACCTCAACAATCATTCGAGCCAAACCAGAGCCAATTACACGTTCACCCAGTGTTAGAATGTTGGCATCATTATGTTCGCGCGACATCTGCGCCGAAAAAACATCATGGCAGAGCGCGGCTCTGATCCCTTTTATCTTGTTAGCGGCAATGCTTACGCCAATCCCTGTACCGCAAACAATAATACCCCTCTCATATTCGCCACCCGCTACTGACTCGGCTACTTGACGGGAAATATCGGGGTAGTCAACCGAGTCCGTAGTATATGTACCAAAATCATGACTATCTACTTTAAGTTCAGTTAACAGTGCCTTAATCTCTTCTTTGAGGCGAAAACCGCCGTGGTCGCTGCCAATGGCTATCTTCATGTAGTAACACTTCCTATGTCATATATTTGCGTGTCTTTTTTCACCTTTTCAACGTTAATTACTTTTTTCCTGCCAAACTGACAATTTTTTCCCACGCCGCCATAAGCAATTGCCGGATCTGCCAGGCACAGTTACGGTACTGTGCCTCATTGCCGCCAAACGGATCAGATATGTCACCTGCTTGTCCGGCCATTTCAGCCAGCGTATATATTTTGTCCGCCGAGCGTGGTGACATACTGGCAACTGCGCGTTTGTGCGATACAGTCATGGTCAGTACCAAGTCGACAGACTCAAGCTGGGCAGGCGCAAGCTGTTGTGAACAATGCTTGTCCAAATATAACCCGGCCTGACGCATAACAGACTGAGCCCCAGCCGAAGCTGGCTGACGCCCTGCGGCAATCCCTGCCGACTCAACCATTATTTTGCCGGACATCCCGGCTTTAGCCACCATATCAGTAAGAAGCGCGGCAGCCATGGGGCTGCGGCACGTATTCCCTGTGCATACAAGCAGAATCTTGAACATCCAAGGTCAACCCCTCATATTTTATGTCCGGAGAAAATATCTCATACCCGCTAAACCTTTGGCTAATAAATTGTCGTCCATAAAATGTGTATTCCCAGTAGGACCAAAACGATGCCGCCGATCAGTTCAGCCCGTTCGCCCATAAACCGGCCCAGCTTGCGGCCAAGCCCCAACCCCAACAAAGCAATAATAAAGATAACAGCACCCAGGATGATGCTCAACCGGAACAAATCAACATCAATCATTCCCAGGCTGAAACCGGCCGCCAGAGCGTCAATGCTGACACTTGCCGCCAGCATGATGAGTGCCCCACCGCGCAAAGGGTTGCCGGGCGAAGTGTCTTCCTGTCCACTGATGTTTTCCTTAATCATGTTTGCGCCTAGTCCGGTTAATACCAGCGCTCCAATAATTGTAGCAAAGTTTTGTACACTGGCTACCGGCCAGTCAATATGATAGGCGCCGACGTGTTCAACGACTGTACCCAACCAGTGACCAATATGGTACCCGGCCAGAATCATAATAATGTGGAATAAGGCAAATACAATAGCTGACTGGATGATAACAAGCCGCCGCACTTTGTTCATGCCAATAGGCACGGCCACTGAAAATAGATCAGTGCCGAGGGCTGCGCTTAAGACGAACAATTCAAACATGCTCACAATTTCCACCCCTTTACCTAAGACCGTTTTTAAAAGCCTTATCAACATAAATGAAGCCTTATCAACGGTCTGGTAATATATATGTGTCAGCAGAGGTCAATATGTAAGCATGCCTTGTACTATTCGCAGATAATGCGGTACCCTGAAGCTTTACGCAGCCGGTTCATTACTGCTAAACCGAGTCCTTGTTCAGCAATCCCCTCGGCGTAAATCACATCAACCGCCTTATTGTCAAAACTTCTAAGCGCTGTATATAGGTTAGCGGCGATAACGCCGGTATGGGCACGAGGTCCATAAACAGCCGTTATTACCTGTTGCGGCAACTCATTGGCTACCTCGGCAGATACTACCGCGCCCACTGTTTTTCCTGCCGCTAACGCTTGGTTAATTTCACGGCGTAAAAGGAAAGAAAGGCTTTCCTGTCCGGCTTCTACCAAAAACATAGGCGCCGCCGGTGCGTAATGGGTATATTTCATACCTGGCGACCTAGGGACTGCAGTGGAACCGGCCAATGACGGGTCAACCTCGATTTCTCCCAACACCGCAATCAGCATTTCATATGTTATGCCGCCAGGCCGAAGCAGTGTCGGTACTGGCGTGGTACAGTCCACAACAGTTGACTCCACTCCGATCGCACACGGCCCGGCGTCGATAATGGCGTCAATCTTGCCATCAAGATCACGCGCTACATCCTGAGCTGTCGTCGGACTTGGCCGGCCAGAAGTGTTGGCGCTGGGTGCAGCCACCGGTATACCGGCTAACCGGATAAGCTCTCTGGCAATCAGTGAGTCAGGCAGACGTACAGCCACGGTATCAAGACCGCCGGTTACCGCATCCGGCACATGAGGCAGGCGCTTTACTACCACCGTAAGGGGCCCTGGCCAGTACTTATCGATAAGCGCCTGAGCACTTGCCGGGACAGTTGCCGCCAGTTTACTCAACTTATCAGGGGTATCAATATGTAAAATAAGCGGATTGTCAGACGGCCGTCCCTTAGCCCTAAATATCCCGCCCACAGCTTTACTATCAAGGCCGTTAGCACCCAGGCCGTACACTGTCTCAGTCGGAAACGCTACAAGCCCGCCCTGACGCAGCAGCTTAGCTGCCTCAGTCAGTACACCCCTGTCAGGATTAACCGGATCAACCTTATAATATGTAGTGCGCAAATAAATCATCTCCATACATGATTACGACTCAACAGAACCGTCCCCTTGAGTCTGACTCTAGGGGACGGTTCGAAACCACTGAAGAATGCCATGTTTTAAGCAGTAATACCATCCCGGTGCAGAGCCGTTTGGGGCAAAAAGTCGGTTGTGGGCAAAATCGAGTACAAGTACGCAAATAAAAGGATACCAGTGCCGCGATC
>NZ_DATMYD010000105.1:0-42415 GCF_035561155.1 Sporomusa sp.
GCAGTTCTATTTCCGGACAACTGACGTAACCGGAGTTGTCACCCTGCCAGAAGGCGTAGAAATGGTAATGCCTGGCGACAACATTCAAATGAACATTGCGCTTATCACCCCGATTGCTATTGAAGAAGGTCTGCGTTTCGCAATTCGCGAAGGCGGCCGTACTGTTGGCGCCGGTGTTGTTACCGCGATTGTTAAATAATAAAAGCTTTTAATAATATCTGGCAAGGGCGGCTGATGCCGCCTTTTGCCGGGATATTGACCGGCGATGACGTGGAAGGTGGCCCGCACGCGCGGGGAAATTTCCACCGAGAATGTCCGTTCAGAGAAACTGGGCGATAAGGAGGAATAAATAAATGGCTAAACAACAAAAAATCAGAATCCGCCTTAAGGCGTATGACCACAAGGCGCTCGACCAAAGTGCGGCCAAGATTGTCGAAACCGCAAAACGTACTGGCGCCATGGTTTCCGGTCCTATTCCGCTTCCTACAGAGAAAAATATTTTCACTATTCTTCGTTCACCCCATGTCAATAAAGACTCCCGCGAACAATTCGAAATGCGGACACACAAGCGTCTAATTGACATCCTGGAGCCGACTCCCAAGACGGTAGATGCCTTAATGCGTCTCGACTTGCCGGCTGGTGTGGACATTGAAATCAAGCTGTAGGAGGAGGTGCGATAATGGCTAAAGGAATTTTAGGAAAAAAACTGGGTATGACCCAAATCTTTACGGCTGAGGGTAAAGTTATTCCGGTTACTGTTATTGAAGCCGGCCCCAACGTCGTAGTACAAAACAAAACCGTTGAAAATGATGGCTACAATGCAGTGCAGCTTGGGTTTGGCGCTGTCAAAGACAAACATGTCAACAAGCCGTTGAAGGGTCACTTTGCAAAGGCCAACGTCAAACCGGTAAAATTTATCCGTGAACTGCGTCTGCCTGGAGCCTCTGAATATACAGTAGGTCAAGTTCTGAGCGCTGATGTATTCAGCGAAGGCGAACTGATTGATGTAACTGGCACTGCTAAAGGTAAAGGATTTGCCGGCGGCATTAAACGACATAACTTTGCCCGCGGACCTATGGCCCATGGCTCTAAGTCCCATCGCGAACCCGGTACTATTGGTTCCCGGATGAGCGGCGGCGGCGGTAAAGTATTCAAAGGCAAGAAACTTCCCGGTCGTATGGGCGGACAAAAAGTAACCGTTCAACGTCTGCAAGTAGTCCGTGTAGATGTACCCCGCAACCTTCTACTGGTTAAAGGTGCTGTTCCCGGACCTAAAGGTAGTTTTGTAATCGTAAAAAATACAGTAAAACCCACTAAGTAATCGCAGCTTGCGGCCTTACGTTTAAACGTAAAGAGCAGGTTGCGAGCATCGAAAGGAGGATGTGCTATATGCCGAAAGTGGCAGTATATGATATGACCGGCGCAAAGACCGGTGAAATTGAACTTAATGATAGCGTATTTGGCGTAGAAATAAACGAAGCCGTTGTTCATCAGGCAGTTGTTATGCAGCTGGCAAGCCAGCGTCACGGCACTCACGCAACAAAGACCAGATCTATGGTACGCGGTGGCGGCAGAAAACCCTGGAAACAAAAAGGTACCGGCCGGGCACGGGCTGGCAGCATCCGGTCCCCATTATGGGTAGGTGGCGGTGTTGCGTTTGGACCGCATCCGCGCAGCTACAAATTTAGTATGCCTCGCAAAGTTCGTCGTCTGGCGATTAAATCAGCATTAACCGCTAAAGTAAATGATGGTGGCTTGCTGGTTGTCGAAGACATCAACTTTGCTGAACCGAAAACAAAGGATGTCGTTAAACTTCTTGGTAATTTTGAGGCTAGCGATAATAAGGCACTTATTATCACAGTCGATCAAAATGACAATGTCGTAAAGTCATCCCGTAACATTCCTGGCGTTAAAGCTATTAACACCATGGGACTTAATGTATACGACCTGCTTCACCATGATAAGGTGCTGGTAACCAAAGATGCAGTCGCCAAGATTGAGGAGGTGCTGGCATAATGGCAAACCTGCGCGATGTACTCATTAAGCCGTACATTACTGAGAAAACCACCAGTATGATGGCTGACAACAAATATACTTTTATTGTGCCCTTAACAGCCAATAAAGTTGAAATTCGTCAAGCTGTTGAACAAATCTTCAAAGTCAAAGTTCTTGATGTCAATACCCTCCGGGTAATGGGCAAGACTAAGCGCATGGGCAAGCATATCGGCAAACGCCCGGACTTTAAAAAAGCCATTGTAAAACTGGCTCCCGGCGAGCGCATTGAATTCTTTGAAGGTGTATAACCACAATTTCCTAAAAAGGAGGGGCACAAATGCCAGTTAAAAGTTTTAAACCATACGCTCCTGGCAGAAGATTTATGACGGTAGCCGATTTTTCGGATATTACCGCAGATCGTCCCGAGCGTTCTCTGACCGAGCGTCTCCAAAAACACGCCGGTCGTAACCAGCAAGGTCGTTTAACCGTGCGGCATCAAGGCGGCGGACACAAGCGTCTGTACCGTGTTATTGACTTTAAACGCAATAAAGACGGTATTCCCGCAAAAATTGCAACTATTGAATATGATCCTAACCGTTCAGCACGGATTGCCCTCTTAAATTATGCTGACGGCGAAAAACGTTATATTCTAGCTCCTAACGGTCTTAAGGTGGGCGATACCATCATGAGCGGCCCTGAAGCCGATATCAAACCAGGTAACGCTTTAGCACTTAAGAATATCCCGGTAGGTACTCAACTGCACAACATTGAAATGAAAATCGGCAAAGGCGGCCAATTGGTCCGTTCGGCCGGTGCTTCCGCTCAGCTTATGGCTAAAGAAGGCAGCCACGCACTCCTTAGATTGCCATCTGGTGAACTTAGAAAAGTTCATATTAACTGCCGGGCTACTATCGGTCAGGTAGGAAACCTTGAACATGAAAATATCACTATTGGTAAAGCTGGCCGTTCGCGTTGGCTCGGCATTCGTCCTGCTAACCGCGGTGTCGCAATGAACCCGATTGACCATCCGCATGGCGGTGGTGAAGGCCGTTCGCCTATCGGTCGTAAGCATCCGGTTACTCCGTGGGGCAAATGTGCAATGGGTGCTAAAACCCGCAAAAGCAAAGCTTCTGACAAGCTGATTGTTAAGAGACGGAAGTAGTCTCACTGCAATAACGCGAACACACGAAAGGAGGCTATTTAGGTGTCAAGATCAATTAAAAAAGGACCTTATGTGCATGAAAGCCTGCTCAAGAAAATTGATGCGCTTAATGCTAAAAATGATAAAAAAGTTATCAAAACCTGGTCGCGCAGCTCGACGATTCTGCCTACCTTTGTAGGACACACACTGGCTGTTCATGACGGACGCAAACATGTACCGGTATATGTTACCGAAGATATGGTTGGTCACAAACTTGGCGAATTTGCGCCGACCCGGACTTATAAAGGCCACAGCGGCTCTGAACGGTCTACTGGGGTAAGATAACATACGCTTAGCAAAAATCCGGGATTATAGCCGGAAGGGGGTTAAATAATGGAAGCTAAAGCAATCGCCAGACATATTCGCATTGCTCCCCGTAAAATCCGCATAGTTATTGACTTAATTCGCGGCAAAAACGTGGGCGAAGCTTTTGCGATTTTGAAATACACTCCGAAAGTCGGAGCTGAAGTTCTGGAAAAAGTGCTTAAATCAGCTATTGCTAATGCTGAACACAACTACGACCTGAACGTCGATACTCTCTATGTATCACAGGCATTTGTTGATCAGGGTCCGACCTTGAAGCGCATTCACCCGCGGTCACGCGGCCAGGCGTTCAAAATTTTAAAGCGTACCAGCCACGTAACACTGGTTGTTAAAGAAAGATAAGCTAACGACGAAGGAGGGAAATTTAGTGGGTCAAAAAGTTAATCCGCATGGTCTTCGTCTTGGCATTGTAAAAACCTGGGACGCAAAATGGTATGCCGACAAAGATTATGCTAAAAACCTGCATGAAGATATCAAAATGCGTGATATGCTGAAAGAAAAACTTTACACTTCGAATGTGTCGCAGATCATTATTGAGCGTGCGGCCAACCGAGTGAAAGTTACTATTCACACTGCTAAGCCTGGCATGGTGATTGGGCGCGGCGGCAGCGGAATTGAAAATATTAAAAAATGGCTGAAAGAGCTTACCGGCAAGAACATTGAAGTTAACATTGCCGAAATTAAGCAAGCCGAACTTGATGCAACTTTAGTTGCTGAAAACATTGCAGCTCAGCTCGAAAAGCGTATTGCTTTCCGTCGGGCAATGAAGCAATCAGTAACTCGTACAATGCGTATGGGCGCAAAAGGTATTAAAGTAATGGTTGGCGGTCGTTTAGGCGGCGCTGAGATTGCTCGTACTGAAAGCTATCGCGAAGGCAGTATTCCTCTTCACACTTTGCGTGCTGATATTGACTATGGCACTGCTGAAGCTCACACCACCTACGGCCGGATCGGCGTAAAAGTCTGGATTTATAAAGGTGAAGTCCTGCCTGAAGCTAAAAAGACTGTTGTTGCCGCTGCCGCCACTGAAGGGGGCGAGAAATAATGCTGATTCCAAAAAGAGTGAAACACCGCAAACAATTCCGCGGCCGTATGACCGGTAAAGCCACTAAAGGCAATACCGTTTCTCACGGTGAGTTTGGTCTGGTTGCTCTTGAGCCGGCTTGGATTACCAACCGTCAAATCGAAGCAGCCCGTATCGCCATGACCCGTTATATTAAACGGGGCGGTAAAGTTTGGATTAAAATATTCCCGGATAAGCCGATTACTGCTAAGCCTGCTGAAACTCGCATGGGTAGTGGTAAAGGTTCACCGGAGTACTGGGTTGCTGTTGTTAAACCTGGTCGTGTAATGTTTGAAATGGACGGCGTGCCTGAAGAAACAGCTCGTGAAGCTATGCGTCTTGCTGCGCACAAGCTGCCCATTAAAACTAAGTTCGTTACGCGGGAGGAAACCGCGCATTTGGACATGGACGCACCTGGTGTCAATGCTAAAGCGGGTGGTGAAGTAAATGAAGGCTAAAGATATCCGCGATATGAGTGCAGCCGAACTTGAGCAAAATTTTACCAAGCTGAAAGAGGAACTGTTTAACCTGCGGTTCCAACATGCTACCGGCCAATTGGATAACCCTATGCGGATTCCTGCCGTCAAGAAAACAATTGCCCGCATCAAAACTGTTCAGCGTCAACGTGAACTTAAAGCTCAGTAATTTGGGCACTATGTTAGTGAGTATGAAGGGAGGCAATGCAGAGTGACCGTTGAAAGAAACGAGCGCAAGGTCCGTATCGGTAAGGTAGTAAGCGATAAAATGGACAAAACAGTAGTAATCGCGGTTGAGCGTTTAGTACGTCACCCGTTGTATCATAAATCCATTAAACAAACTGTTAAGTTTAAAGCTCATGATGAGAATAACGAAAGCCATATTGGTGATACCGTTAAGATTATGGAAACCCGCCCACTGTCTAAAGAAAAGCGCTGGCGCGTGGTAGAAGTTCTCGAAAGAGCAAGATAGTAATAACCCAAAGGCGAAGTAAGCTTCTAAAGCTCGACTGCTCTTAACCAGGCATCGAGTCACATGAGGAAGGAGGATAAGCACTATGATTCAACAACAGAGTATACTGAATGTTGCTGATAATACCGGCGCAAAGCAAATTATGTGCATCCGCGTACTGGGTGGCTCATACCGCCGCTATGCCAACATTGGCGATGTTATCGTTGCGTCTGTTAAAGACGCTACACCCGGTGGCGTTGTCAAGAAAGGCGATGTAATTAAAGCCGTTGTTGTTCGTTCCAGTAAGGGATTACGTCGTCCGGACGGTTCGTACATCCGGTTTGATGAAAACGCCGCAGTTGTTATTAAAGAAGATAAAAGCCCGAGAGGTACACGGATATTTGGACCTGTAGCCCGCGAACTCAGGGACAAAGATTTCATGAAAATTATCTCACTGGCGCCTGAAGTTATCTAGATTAAGGAGGTGTCCGGAGTGTCCGAAGCCCAAAAATTGCATGTAAAAAAAGGCGATAAAGTAGTTGTACTGTCAGGCAAGGATAAAGGCAAACAAGGCAAAATCGTGGAAGCGTTACCCAAAAAAGGCAAAGTAGTGGTTGAAGGCGTAAACAAAGTAAAACGCCACACTAAACCTAGCCAAAAGGCGCCCCAAGGTGGCATTTTGGTAAAAGAAGCTCCGCTTTCTTCGGCCAAAGTTATGCTGGTATGCCCAGCTTGCAGCAAACCTACCCGCATTAAAAAAGCCCAGCTTGCTAGCGGCACATTTGCACGTGCCTGCAAACATTGCGGCGAAGTTATCGATAAAGACAAGTAAAAACCATCTTCCCTGAAAGGAGGTTAACTTATGGCTACAAGACTTAAAGAAAAATATATAAATGAAGTAACTCAAGCTATGATGGAAAAGTTTGGTTACAAAAACGTCATGGAAATTCCTAAAGTCGAGAAAGTAGTTATCAATATGGGGGTCGGTGAAGCAGTAGGCAACCCCAAGATTCTCGACGCAGCTGTAGGCGATATGACTCTAATCGCCGGTCAAAAACCGGTTATAACCAGAGCCAAAAAATCCATCGCAGCTTTCAAAATCCGTGAGGGTATGCCGATCGGCGCCAAAGTCACTATGCGTGGGGAGCGGATGTATCAATTCCTTGACAAACTCTTCAACATCTCTTTACCCCGGGTGCGTGACTTCCGCGGTGTAAACCCTAAATCCTTTGACGGACGCGGCAACTACACAATGGGTGTTAAAGAACAACTGATTTTCCCCGAAATCGACTACGATAAAGTAGATAAGATTCGTGGCATGGATATCATCATTGTTACCACTGCCAAGACTGATGAAGAAGCTAGGGAACTGTTAAGATTGATGGGTATGCCATTTAGCGCATAACTAAAACTGTCCATTGACGCCCATCTGCGTCGTTGCTCTCAGACTTATGCCAGCGTACCGTCTGTGTACGCGGCGCGGCAGCGTCTTTCGGGTGACCGGTTTACAGTCTACAGTTTACAAAAAGGAGGGAATTCGGTGGCCAAGAAGGCTTTAATTGAGAAATGGAAAAACGAGCCTAAGTTTAAAGTGCGTAAGTACAATCGCTGCAAAATATGTGGTCGTCCACACGGATATATGCGCAAATTTGAAATGTGCCGGATTTGTTTCCGGGAACTGAGCTACAAAGGCGCCATTCCTGGAGTAACAAAGGCAAGCTGGTAGTAGCAGCAACATATAGGAAGGGGGTTCTAAACCATGGTTATGACCGATCCGATTGCCGACATGCTAACTCGCATTCGCAACGCCAATTCGGTTTTTCACGATAAAGTCGAGATTCCAGCATCCAACATCAAGAAAGCCGTAGCACAAATCCTGAAAGACGAAGGTTTTATCAGAGACTACGACACACTTCAAGATGGCAAACAGGGAATGCTTCGGGTAAGCCTAAAATACGGCCCGAACCGCGAAAAAGTAATTACTGGAATTAAGCGCATTTCTAAGCCTGGTCTTCGCGTTTACGCTAAGAAAGAGCAGCTGCCGCGCGTACTGGGTGGCCTCGGAATTGCGATTATCTCGACATCTAAAGGCATTATGTCTGACAAAGCCGCACGTAAAGAAGGTCTCGGCGGCGAAGTAATCGCATACGTTTGGTAGTCTAGTGATACAGGAGGTGCAATATGTCTAGAATTGGTAGGAGTCCCATCACTGTTCCTGCTGGTGTTACCGTAACCATCGGTGATAGCAACGTAGTGACAGTTAAAGGCCCTAAAGGCGAACTGACCCGCCAACTCCATAAAGATATGATTATCGAAATGGAAGGCGATATCATTAACGTCAAACGGCCTACAGATAACAAACAACACCGTTCTCTCCATGGGTTGACCCGTACCCTGGTCAGCAATATGGTAATAGGCGTAACCCAAGGTTTCGCCAAAACTCTGGAGATTGCCGGCGTAGGTTACCGTGCCGCTAAATCCGGACAAAAACTGGCGCTCACATTAGGCTTCTCGCATCCGCTGGAAGTTGAGCCGCCTGCAGGTCTTACAATTGATGTTCCAGCGCCTAACCGCATTGTTGTTTCTGGTATTGATAAAGAAGCTGTCGGTGCACTTGCTGCAAAAATCCGTGGCTATCGCGAACCAGAACCGTATAAAGGCAAAGGCGTTAAGTATGAAGGTGAAGTAGTCCGCCGTAAAGTCGGTAAAGCCGGCGGTAAAGGCAAGAAATAAACTCGTAAGAGGCAATTCAAGCGAAAGGAGTGAACACCTTGCTGCGTAAACCGAGCAAAAACATCGGGCGTCAAAAACGTCAATTAAGAGCCCGGAAAAATCTAATTGGCAGCGTCGAACGCCCTCGTCTCAACGTATTTCGTAGTTTGAAGCATATTTATGCTCAGATTATCAACGATAAAACTGGTACTACTCTTGTAGCGGCTAGCACTTTGGATAAAGAATTACAAGTTGAGTACGGTGGAAACATTGATGCAGCTAAAGCTGTAGGCGAGGCAATCGCCAAGCGGGCCCTCGAAAAAGGAATCACTAAAGTGGTATTTGATCGTGCCGGCTATATATATCACGGCCGCGTTGCCGCCCTGGCTGCTGCTGCACGCGAAGCTGGACTTGAATTCTAAGAAAAGGAGGGAAATTAATGGCCAGAATTGATTACACCGGTCTTGACCTTAAAGAAAAAGTAGTATTCATTAACCGGGTTGCCAAAGTAGTAAAAGGCGGTAGACGCTTTTCCTTCAGCGCCCTGGTAGTTGTCGGCGATGGTAACGGCCATGTCGGTTTCGGCTTAGGAAAAGCGGCTGAAGTACCGGAAGCCATCCGTAAAGGTGTAGAAGACGCTAAGAAAAGCCTGATTAAAGTACCTATTGTCGGCACCACCATTCCTCACCAAATCATGGGTGTGTTTGGCGCTGGCAAAGTGCTGTTAAAGCCTGCTTCCGAAGGTACAGGCGTAATTGCTGGCGGCCCAGCCCGTGCTGTGCTTGAACTTGCTGGCATTCATGACATCCTGACTAAATCGCTTGGTTCATCTAACGCCAACAACATGGTTCGCGCTACAATCGCCGGTCTTAGCCAGCTTAAACGCGCTGAAGAAGTTGCCAGCCTGCGTGGCAAAACCGTTCAAGAACTGTTGGGTTAAGGAGGTAACACAATGGCGAAACTTAAAATTACTTTAACTCGTAGCTTAATTGGTAGACCTGAAGACCAACGTGCAACAGTAGCTGCATTGGGTCTCAAAAAAACCAACAGCTCTGTAGTCAAAGAAGATAGTGCGGTAATCAAAGGTATGGTTCGCAAAGTAGAACACCTTGTTACCGTAGAAACAGTTGCAGAATAAAAATTCTAATGGCAATAGCCAATATACTAGTTCAAGGAGGTGCTGTTAATGAAATTACATGAATTAGCTCCAGCGCCTGGTTCAAAAAAAGTTCGCACCCGTGTAGGCCGCGGCCTTGGTTCCGGTCTTGGTAAAACTGCCGGTAAAGGCCACAAAGGTCAAAATGCTCGTGCAGGCGGCGGTGTGCGTCCAGGTTTTGAAGGCGGCCAAAAGCCCTTGTACTTAAGACTGCCTAAGCGCGGTTTTACCAATAAATTCGCTAAACATTATAGCGAAATTAACGTAGCTGAACTCAACCGCTTTGACAACGGTGCGGTTGTTGATCTTGAAGCTCTGGTAGACGCCGGTGTAGTTAAAAAAGTGCTTGATGGTCTTAGAATCTTAGGCAATGGCGAGCTTACCAAGGCTTTAACCGTTAAAGCCAATGGCTTTACTAAGTCGGCCGCTGAAAAAATTCAGGCAGCCGGCGGTACAGTCGAGGTGATTTAATTGCTGTCACAGCTCTCGAACATTTTAAGGATTACTGAACTGAGGCAGAAGATAGTATTTACCTTGGTCATGTTCTTGATATTCAGGTTGGGCACACACATCCCGGTACCGGGAGTAAACGCCGCCGTTATCGAGCAGCTGTTTACCAGCGGTAATCTGTTTGGGTTGCTAGATCTGTTTTCCGGCGGTGCTCTAAGCAAATTCTCGATATTTGCCATGAGTATAACACCCTACATCAACGCTTCGATTATTATGCAGCTACTTACCGTAGTTGTGCCGAAATTCGAACAGTGGGCCAAAGAAGGCGATGAGGGCCGCAAAAAAATTACCCAAATCACCCGATATGGCACTGTCGTTCTTGGTTTTATCCAGGCGATTGGCATGGCATTCGGTCTGAAAGCAGCAATTATTAACCCTGGTTTTGGCTCGATTCTTATTATTGCGCTTGCCCTGACTGCGGGAACAACCTTCCTCATGTGGCTAGGTGAGCAAATTACCGAAAAAGGCATTGGTAACGGCATTTCGCTTATCATCTTTGCCGGTATCGTATCCAGGCTGCCGGACGGCCTATTTACTATCTTTGAGTATGTAAAAGCCGGAACAATTAACATCTTCAATGTCTTCCTGTTCCTGATCATTGCAGTGGCCATGATTGTGTTTGTTATCGCAATACAGCAAGGCCAGCGCAGGATTCCGGTACAGTATGCCAAACGGGTAGTTGGCCGAAAAATGTATGGCGGCCATTCCACTCATATACCGCTTAAAGTAAATCAAGCGGGCGTTATTCCGATAATCTTTGCGTCATCTGTGCTGATGTTCCCGGTAACTATTGCTCAGTTTATTGATGTACCCTGGGTAAAAACAGTGGCAGGGTGGTTTGCGTGGGGCACGCCGCTACAAACAACGTTGTATGCGCTTCTGATCGTGTTCTTCACGTACTTCTACACTGCGGTTACTATGAACATATCAGATATGGCAGAGAACATGAAAAAACACGGCGGGTTTATCCCGGGCATTAGGCCAGGTAAGCCTACCGCCGATTATTTAGACCGGGTTATGACCAGGATTACCCTAGCGGGATCAATATTCTTGGCCATAATCGCCATACTGCCGAACTTTGTCGCAGCAGCGACCAACCTCCAGGGTGTATATTTCGGTGGTACAGCTCTACTCATAGTAGTGGGCGTGGCTCTGGATACCATGAAGCAAATAGAGGCGCTTGTACTTATGCGTCACTACCAAGGCTTCATGAAGTAGGAGGTAATGGTCATGTTTATTCTGTTAATGGGCCCGCCTGGCGCCGGAAAAGGTACTCAGGCGGCCAAACTGGTAGAAAACTTTAAAATCCCCCATATCTCAACTGGTGATATGTTCCGGGCTGCGGTTAAAGAAGGCACCGAGCTTGGCAAACAGGCTAAAGCCTGCATGGATGCCGGACAATTGGTACCTGACAGTGTAACCATCGGCATTGTAAAAGAGCGTTTGGCCAAAGGCGACTGCAAGCAAGGATTCATCCTTGACGGCTTTCCCCGCACCATCGCTCAGGCAGAGGCCCTTGACCGCACGCTGGCCGAACTTACCATCAAACTTGATCGGGTTGTCAATATTACTGCTCCGGGATCCGAGCTGGTCGGCCGTATGACTGGACGACGGATTTGCAAAAGCTGCGGCGCTACTTATCATGTATCCTTCAACGCTCCTAAAAAAAGCGGTGTCTGTGATAAGTGCAGCGGTGAGCTGTATCAGCGTGATGATGACAGGGAAGAAACAGTAATTAACCGCCTGTCGGTTTATCAAACCCAAACCCAGCCTCTGATTGAGTACTATCAGGACAAAGGTTTGTATACCGAAATCAACGGTCTGCAGCCTATCGATGATGTCCTGCAAGACATTGTCAATAGCCTGAGAGGCGGGCAAGTATGATAATATTAAAATCACAAAGGGAATTAAACTACCTGCGTGATGCCGGGCGGATAGTGGCTGAAACGCTTAATGAAGTAAAAAAAGCGGTAAAACCTGACGTCACTACACTGGAACTTGACAGGATTGCTGAACAGTACATTAAAAGCAAAGGTGCAGTGCCGGCCTTCAAAGGCTATCACGGCTTCCCTGGCAACATTTGTGCCTCGGTTAATGAAGAGGTAGTACATGGCATTCCTGGATTAAAAAGGTTGAAAAATGGAGATAATGTAAGTATTGACATTGGCGCCATCATTAACGGCTATTGCGGCGATGCCGCGATTACCGTGCCGGTTGGCGAAGTTGATGCCGAAGTTGAGAAACTTATCGAAGTTACCGAACAGTCGCTATATAAAGGGATTGAGAAAGCTATCGCAGGAAGTCGTTTAGGCGACGTATCTCATAGCATTCAAGCCTACGCTGAGGAGCATGGTTATGGTGTAGTGCGTGATTTCGTCGGGCATGGCATTGGCAGAAACATGCACGAAGATCCGCAAATACCTAACTATGGGCTACCCGGACGCGGCCCGCGATTAAAATCTGGTATGACATTAGCAATAGAGCCTATGATTAACGCAGGGACTCATGAGGTTAAGACCTTGAGCGACAACTGGACAGTAGTGACTGCTGACGGCAAGCGTTCGGCTCATTTTGAACACACAATTGCCATCACGGCCGATGGTCCGGAAATATTAACAAAACTATAGGAGGAGACGGCTTGTGCCAGATGGAACTATTAACCCAGGGCACATTGTGATATCATCAGCAGGACGTGATGCTGGCCACGCTTATGTGGTAGTAGGGTGGTATAAGCCGCAAACTCTTCTGGTAGCTGACGGACGCGGACGTAAGGTCGTGAGTCCTAAGAAAAAGAACGTTAAGCACGTAAAAAGGCATTCTATTGCTAACGATGTGGCGGAAGCTTTAGCCGGCGGTATTAAAACCTCCGATGAAGAAATCCGTCAGGCCCTCGCCCACATCGAAGGTGCCCAGATAAGCTGTTAAAAGCGGACGAGGAGGGAATAGCTCATGTCCAAGCAAGATGTAATTGAAGTAGAAGGTACGGTCATTGAGGCACTGCCTAATGCCATGTTCCAGGTAAAACTGGAAAACGGTCATATAGTACTGGCTCATGTATCAGGTAAAATCCGTATGAATTTTATTCGGATTTTGCCCGGTGATAAAGTTACGATTGAACTTACACCGTATGATTTAAAACGCGGCCGTATTACCTATAGGTTTAAATAGCTTGTGTTCGTGGGTTCGTAAGTTCGTTAGTCAAGTCGATGAGCGAACGCGGACTGGCGGACGGCGGACGCACGATAAGGAGGTTTAATTATGAAAGTAAGGCCATCGGTTAAGCCTATATGTGAAAAATGCAAAGTCATTAAACGACATGGCAGAGTAATGGTGATTTGTGAAAATCCCAAACATAAACAAAAACAAGGCTAAAAATAAAGGGGGTGGATTAAACCATGGCACGTATTGCCGGTGTAGACTTACCGCGTGACAAACGCATTGAAATTGCTTTAACATATATTTTTGGTATTGGTCTTACAATATCCAAAGAAATCCTCGCTAAGACCGGGATCAATCCTGATACCCGTACACGGGATTTAACTGAGGAAGAAGTTGCCAAACTACGCGAAAGCATCGATAAAAACTATCGCGTCGAAGGCGACCTTCGTCGTGAAGAAGCTTTAAACATTAAGCGGCTCATTGAGATCGGCTCTTACCGGGGCAAGCGGCACCGCATGGGTCTGCCTGTACGCGGTCAGCGTACCAAGACCAATGCTCGTACCCGCAAAGGCCCGAAAAAGACTGTTGGCGCGAAGAAGAAGAAGTAAAGGAGGGATAACCATTGGTTGCTAAGAAAGTTGCCAGACCTAAACGTAAAGAGCGTAAGAATATAGAGCATGGTGTTGCTCACATCCGTTCCACTTTCAACAACACTATCGTAACCATCACTGATACTAGAGGCAATGCTTTATCTTGGGCTAGCGCCGGTGGCCTCGGCTTCAGAGGCTCGCGCAAAAGCACCCCGTTTGCTGCCCAAATGGCTGCCGAAACTGCTGCTAAAGCTGCTATGGAACATGGTCTTAAACAAATCGAAGTATTTGTTAAAGGCCCTGGTGCCGGCCGCGAAGCTGCTATCCGTTCACTTCAGGCCGCAGGCCTTGAAGTTAATATGATTAAAGACGTAACACCCATTCCGCATAATGGATGCCGTCCGCCGAAAAGAAGAAGAGTTTAGGGAATTGGGAGGTGTTTGGTAAGAATGGCTAAATATACAGGTCCTGTTTGCAGATTATGCCGCCGTGAAGGTTCAAAACTGTACCTTAAAGGCGATAGATGCTATAGCGATAAATGCTCCTTTACAGAGCGCGGTTTTGCTCCCGGTCAGCATGGCGCCGGTCAAACCCGTAAAAAAGTTTCTGAATATGGCATTCAGCTCCGGGAAAAACAAAAAACCCGTCGTATCTACGGCGTGCTTGAGCGTCAATTCCGGAACTACTTTGAAAAAGCTGAACGCCAAAAAGGCATCACCGGCGTAAACCTTTTGATTATGCTGGAAAGAAGACTTGACAATGTTGTTTACCGCATGGGGCTGGCCGAAAGCCGCAACCAAGCAAGACAACTAGTACGTCACGGCTTAGTTAATGTTAACGGCCGTCGCGTAAATATTCCTTCCTTCCTGGTAAAAGCTGACGACGTTGTTGCGGTACGGGAAGAAAGCAAAGAATCACCAATTATGAAGAAAATCGCTGAATCTCTTGGTCATAAGCAAGCTCCAGCTTGGATCGAACTTACGGCTGCCGATATGAGCGGTAAAGTTATGCGCTACCCCACCCGGGAGGAAATTGATATTCCTATCCAGGAACATCTAATTGTAGAATTGTACTCGAGATAATCTGCCCTCAACCGTGGCGATGGCGTAACTTAAGAGTTTGCGCAAATGAGGAGGGTTTTTTCCGGATGATTGAAATCGAAAAACCGAAAATCGAAATAGTGGAAGTAAGTGAAGACAACCGTTACGGCAAATTCGTATGGGAACCACTTGACCGGGGCTTTGGCATTACGCTGGGCAACAGTTTAAGAAGGGTGCTTTTATCGTCATTGCCTGGAGCAGCTGTAACTTCAGTGAAAATTGATGGTGTTCTTCACGAATTTGCCACTATTCCCGGTGTTCGGGAGGACGTCACCGACATTATTCTAAACCTAAAAGAACTGTGTCTGAAAATGCATAGTGACGAGCCAAAAGTTTTACTGGTTGAAGCGTTTGAAGAAGGCGAAGTCACTGCAGGCGATATCAGAGCCGACGCCGATATTGACATCTTGAACGAAGACCTCCACCTGGCGACAGTTGGCGCTGGTGGTAAGCTCCGCATGGAAATCATGGTGGAAAAAGGCAAAGGTTATGTACCGGCTGACAAAAACAAAAAACCCGACCATGTAATCGGGATTATTCCTATTGACTCCATCTTCTCGCCCATTGTACGCGTCAACTATAACGTAACCGATACGCGTGTCGGTAACGTAACCAACTATGATAAGCTGACATTGGAAGTATGGACAGATGGCAGTATGCGTCCCGAAGAAGCGGTCAGCAAAGCTGCTGGCATTATGGTGTCGCACCTGAAATTGTTTCAAAATATTGCCGGAGAACCTCCTGAAGAGGATGAGGGTCAGGGTTTAGTATCTGAAGAACCTGCAGAAGGTAAGAACAGGACAATGGAAATGACCATTGAAGACCTGGACCTTTCCGTACGTTCTTACAATTGTTTAAAGCGAGCCGGAATCAACACAGTCGCTGAGCTTGTCCAAAAGAGCGAAGAAGATATGATGAAAGTTCGCAACTTAGGCCGCAAGTCACTGGAAGAAGTTAAGAAGAAGATCGTTGAAATGGGTCTTGCACTTGCGGAACACGAAGAGTAAAGGGAGGGAAGAGTTATGGCCTACAGAAAGTTAGGACGGGATACTAGTGCTCGCAAAGCACTGTTTCGCAGTATGTTGACTTCCTTCTTTGCATATGAGCGTATTGAAACCACTGAAGCTAAGGCGAAAGAAATCAGCGGCCTTGCCGATAAAATGATTACTTTGGCCAAGCGGGGCGACCTGCATGCCCGCCGCCAAGTGTTATCAAGCCTCTACGACGAAGAAGTTGTGACAAAGCTGTTTGACGTAATTGCTCCGAAATATGCCGAGCGTCAAGGCGGTTATACCCGGGTGCTTAAACTGGGACCGCGCCGGGGCGATGCTGCTCCTATGGCGATTATCGAATTAGTGTAACAGGTTTAAAGACAAGGGCGACCCGGCGGGTCGCCTTTATTCTTACAATAGCAGCCGATTGTATTATTGGTAAAGGGGTGTACAAACCTCACTATGGGAGAACTTATTAAGCTTGAAAACTTGCGCCATACCTATCAGGGTTATGAAGGCCAGGAGGTTATTGCGCTTACTGATATTAACCTGACTGTCAGTCAGGGGGAATTTGTCGCCATTATTGGCACCAACGGTTCGGGCAAATCAACATTAGCTAAACACCTCAATGCGCTCATTCTGCCGACAGGTGGAAAGTGCCTGGTAGGTGGCCTGGATACAGCTGACCCTGCTAAGATTTGGGACATACGTCAGCAGGTTGGCATGGTATTTCAAAACCCGGATAACCAGATCGTGGCTGCTATCGTTGAAGAAGACGTAGCCTTTGGGCCGGAAAACCTGGGGGTAGCCCCTGCTGAAATTTCCCGGCGAGTAACCGAAGCGTTAGCACTTGTCAATATGTCCGATTACCGGCACCACGGCCCGCATCTCTTGTCTGGCGGACAAAAACAGCGGGTGGCCATTGCCGGTGTACTGGCTATGCGCCCCAAGTGCCTGGTTCTTGACGAACCGACTGCCATGCTTGATCCCCGCGGGCGTAAAGAAGTACTTGATACCGTTTCCCTACTAAACAAGGAAGGGATTACTGTTGTCTATATTACGCATTTCATGGAAGAAGCTGTTGCCGCCCACCGAGTAGTGGTGATGGAACAAGGGCGCATTGTTATGCAGGGAACGCCTGCTGAGATTTTTAGCCAGGTGGACAAGCTAAAAACTATGGGCCTTGATGTTCCTGCTGCTGCTGAAGTGGCCGCTTGCCTGCGCCACCAGGGCCTGGAACTGGAAAACGATATAATAAGTGATGAACAACTGGTGGTGGCTCTATGTCCATAATATTTGACAATGTTACCTACACCTATATGCCAGATACTCCCTATCAGCGGACAGCCATACAAAATATCAACCTCACAATAAATAAAGGCGAATTTATTGGAATCATTGGTCACACTGGTTCAGGGAAATCTACGCTGGTTCAGCATATGAACGGCCTTATTTCACCTACCTCTGGCCAAGTAACCGTAGATGGCGCAGACTTAAAGGCTAAGACAGAAGCTGCCCGGAACGCACGACGGCGGGTAGGGATGGTTTTCCAATACCCTGAACATCAATTATTTGAAGAAAGCATCTATGAGGATATCGCTTTTGGTCCTAAAAATTTAGGAGTCCCAGAAACAGAGCTTGAGAGCCGTGTACGCCGGGCCATGGACTTTGTCGGTCTTGATTACGAAATGTTTAAAGACCGCTCCCCCTTTAACCTAAGCGGCGGCCAGATGCGACGGGTTGCTATCGCCGGTGTGATTGCCCTTGAACCCGATTATTTAGCTCTCGATGAGCCTGCTGCCGGACTTGACCCCCGGGGTCGTGACGAAATCTTTGGCCAGATTGTCAAGCTGCATCAGACAACCGGGATTACCGTCATTTTAGTATCGCATAATATGGAAGATGTCGCCCGGTTTGCCAGCCGAGTTTTGGTTATGAATGGCGGTCAAATCAGCCTTGACGGTACGCCCAGAGACATTTTCGGCAGTGGTCGTCAAGAGCTTAGAGAGGCTGGCGTGGATGTGCCGCCACTGACTGCGCTTATTGACACGCTCCAAGCGAAAGGCTTACCGATTACCAATACCGCGATGACGGCAGAGGCCGCGGCTGTGGAAATTATAGAAGCTGTTAGGGGGCGAAAGAATGCTAACTGATATTACACTGGGGCAGTACTTTCCAGGTCGCTCGCCGATACATCTCCTTGACCCCCGCACCAAGATACTGGGTGTTATTGTCTATATCAGTACCATTTTTTTAGCCGAAGATTACCTGGCCTATGGCATACTGGCCGCCTTTGCTGCTATGGCTGTTGGGATATCAGGAATTCCGGCCAAGATGGTAGTCAGGTCAATAAAACCTTTGTGGATAATTATCGTCTTGACACTTGCCATTCATATCTTTAGTACGCCAGGAACCGTCCTCTATAATTTAGGACCACTGTCAATTACTAAAGAAGGGATTCACATGGGCATACTCATGTCCCTAAGGCTGGCGCTTCTCATTGCGGTATCCTCGCTATTAACCTTTACCACCTCACCCATTGCTTTGACAGATGGTATTGAGCGGTTGCTAAATCCCTTTCGACGGCTCGGGGTTCCGGCACATGAACTTGCTATGATGATGACCATTGCTCTCAGATTTATTCCTACACTGTTAGAAGAAGCCGACCGGATTATGAAAGCACAGATGGCCCGGGGGGCAGATTTTGCTTCAGGCAATATTCTAAGCAGAGCTAAAAACATGGTGCCGCTGTTGGTGCCACTGTTTATCAGCGCTTTCCGCCGGGCTGACGAGCTTGCCGTGGCCATGGAAGCAAGATGCTACCGGGGTGGTGAAAACCGTACCCGGATGAAAGAACTAAAACTAGGCGTACAGGATATGCTTGCTGCTGTTACCTTTGCGGTATTAATTGTGGTGTTAGTAATTGTGAGGGCATATAAAATAACAGTATGAGAAACATTAAACTGATACTGGCCTATGATGGGTCCGCCTATCATGGTTACCAACGCCAAGCCAATGCCATGACCATTCAACAGCTAGTAGAAGAGCGGCTGGGCAAAATTTTTGGCCACTCGATTAAGCTTAACGGATCAGCACGCACCGACGCAGGGGTACATGCCTACGGCCAGGTCGTTAACTTCTTTACAGAAGGCACGATACCGGCAGAACGCATTGCCTTGGCGACCAAAGGGCTGCTGCCGCCTGATATTGTTATTGTCGGTGCCAGCGAAGAGTCGCCGGAATTTCATGCACGGCGCTCAGCGCAGAGTAAAATTTATCGCTACAGGCTCTTAAACGCCCGCCTGGCAAATCCGTTTGAGCGGAATTACACGTGGCATTGTACCGCTAAACTTGATACAGCACTGATGCATGAAGCTGCGCAAGCCGTTGTCGGCACCCATGACTTTTCTGCTTTTCGCGCTACAGGCGGTGCGCCGGTAAGCCCTGTACGCACGATTATGTCGGCTACTTGCCGTGAGGTGGGTAATTCCATAGTCGAGCTCGAATTTTGGGGAACAGGTTTCTTGTACCATATGGTGCGCAACCTGGTGGGAACGCTTGTAAAGGTTGGTCAGCACCGTCTGACGCCTGACGGCTTTGCCGCCATATTGGCAGGACGTGACCGCCGCGCAGCAGGTATGACTGCACCTCCACAAGGCTTATTTCTAGTAGAGGTTAAGTACTGATCAGTGGATTGTCCAAAATATTTTCGATCTGGCAAGGCATAACGCTTGACATCCTTTATCTAATTTATTACAATAGCTTTATGAGATTTTTGCCATGGCTTCCATTAGCCCCGGAATTCAAGGTTAATAATCACAACTTGTCTCTCATGATTTTAGTCCTTTAGCTTGTACGAGGAGGATAGACAATGAAAACTTTTATGGCAAACCCGGCCGACATCCAGCGTAAATGGTATGTTGTGGATGCCGAGGGACAAACCCTTGGTAGATTGGCCGTTGAAGTCGCGAAAGTTCTTCGCGGCAAAAATAAACCGACCTTTACTCCCCATGTTGATACCGGCGACCATGTAATTGTGGTTAACGCTGATAAAATTGTATTAACTGGTAAGAAACTAGAACAAAAAACCTATTTCCGTCATTCCGGCTATCCGGGTGGCACTACCTTCACCCCGGCTGGCAAAATGCTGGCCGACAAGCCTCAGCGTGTTGTTGAGATGGCCGTTAAAGGCATGCTTCCTAAGAACACTCTTGGCCGTCAAATGTACCGTAAACTGAATGTTTACGCTGGCCCTAACCATCCGCATTCCGCTCAACAGCCGGAAGTGCTGGAACTTAATATTAGGTAATACCGGAAAGGAGGAACATATACATGGCATTGGTTACTTACTACGGCACAGGCCGCAGAAAAACCTCGGTTGCCAGAGTTCGTCTGGTTCCGGGAGAAGGCAAGATCCTCGTTAACGAACGTCCGCTTAACGAATATTTTGGCTTGAAAACTCTTGAGCTTATTGTGACTCAACCGCTTAACATTACCGACACTGTCGGCAAATATGATGTTCTGGCAAAAGTTGAGGGAGGCGGCGTATCTGGTCAAGCTGGCGCAGTCCGTCACGGAATTTCCCGCGCACTCTTAAAAGTTGACGGTGAATTCCGCCCAGCTCTTAAGAAAGCTGGTCTCTTAACTCGTGACCCGCGCGAAAAAGAGCGTCGTAAATACGGCCTCAAGAAAGCCCGTAAAGCTTCTCAGTTCTCCAAACGTTAATATTGTTTTGCAACAGAACCGCCAGAGATATCTGGCGGTTTTTTTATTGCCTCGCCTCGCGTGAGAATTTCGTTTTCGTTGCTTATTCTTGTTTATGGCAGGACATTCTCGACTTACTGCGGGGGCTGCCTGTTGTTGACGGCCGTATTGACCGCTTCAAAGCGGTTGAAGCGTATGACGTTGTCAGTAAAATATGTGACGACTGCCGTCAGCAGGACCACGACGAGTTCTGTGCAATTAATATTACGCTGACGGCGCTTGGTACATTAGTCTATGGACCTACCTTTAAAACCGAAAAGGATAAACAGATCGCAATGTAAAAGGGTCCGGCCTATGCCGGACCCTTTACACATTCTTATTTAGCTAAAAGTATGGGGGTTAGTTTAGCCTCTTGCGCTTGAGCAGGGCCGATATAACTGTGGCGTGCCATAGCAGCGAGCACAACAGCCTGGCGCTGTTTAGCAGCCGCAAAGTCAACATAGGGAGATGTAAGTGAGGGGGCATTAGGCAGCCCTGCCAATAGCGCGCATTCGGCCAGATTAAGATGAAAGGGAGGTTTACCAAAATAAATGGTTGAGGCCTCTCCGATCCCATAAGCCCCGGAACCGAAATAAATGGTATTTAGATACATCTCAAGAATTTCTTCTTTGGAATAACGAAGCTCGATATCGATTGCCAGTATAACCTCTTCCAGTTTACGGCTAAGAGTACGTTCCTGTGTTAAAAATAAGTTTTTAATAAGCTGCTGGGTAATAGTGCTGCCGCCTTCGGCAAAAGAGCCTGTTTGCACATTGACTAAGGTTGCCCGCAGGATCCCCTCAATGTCAAACCCCATATGCTGATAAAAGCGGCTGTCTTCGACAGCGATGATAGCCTGCTGCAGGGCCAGTGGGGTATCATTCAGGCCAATATACCTTTTTTTATCTAATTTAGCGCCAATCGCACTTTTAAGAAAGATGATCCGGTGGACTCGCTCCCACACACCTGTAACGCTAGACACTGTGTCAGCAGCCCCGGCAGGAAGTACCGTAGTTTTGGGTATGGCCGAACGAAGGACTAAGTCGCCGCCGGCCCACAAAAAGGCTATAGTAAATACAATTAATAATAGTGCTAAAAGTCGACCTGTTCGTACACGTTTAATGTTCAACATTTCACCTCCTACAGAGTAGCGCTTACCTATATTTTAGCATTTAATTGGGCAATAGAGAATACAGTGTAAGTAGCAAAGGCGTTGAAAGAGGGGCAGGGGATAACATGCGGATAGTGGTGGTGCCACGGCGGAGACTATTAAGTGCGGTGGTTTTCAGCATTGCGGTAGTAGTGTTAAACCTCCTGACACTGCGGTATCTGGTGTTGGATGATATTGAAAATGCTAACCTGTCAGTACTTGCCGGTAAGACTGTTGCCATTGATGCAGGGCATGGCGGGATTGACGATGGTGCGAAATGGAATGGTGTCGATGAAAAGGACATTAATCTCGCTATTGCCGGAAAATTAGCCGGAATTTTGGCGGCAAACGGGGCGACAACTGTACTTACCCGGGAAGGTGATATTGATTATTACACCAAGGGTAAAGGCGGTAAGCGCAATGACCTGTTAAAACGTGCCGAAATTATTGAAAGCTCTGGAGCAAATGTTTTTGTCAGCATTCATTGCAATGCCATCAAAGGCGGTAATTGGTCAGGCGCTCAGGTCTTTTACCATCCTAAGCTTCAGGAGAACAGACAGTTAGCAGAGAGTATGCAGCATGCATTAAAAAATTTCCCTCCTGGCAACAAACGCCAAGTCAAGCAGGATTCTGAACTTATTATATTGAAATCTGTAAGTGTGCCAGGTGTACTCGTTGAAGCCGGTTTTATCAGCAATCCGGAAGAGGCAGCACGCCTTAACAGCGATGCTTACCAGCAAAAATTGGCCGAGTATATCGCCAAAGCATTGGCGTATCATTTCAGCCAGAATGTGGGAAGATAGAAACGCGGAAACGCACCACTAACTCAAGGGAGCGATTATATGGAAAACTTGATTGGCTGTGCGCTCATGCCGCATCCGCCGCTCATGATCCCAGAAGTGGGAAAAGACGAACTAAACACAATTAAAACTACAGTTGAAACCGCGAATCAAGTCGCCGAGCTGTTAAAGGAAAGCAATCCTCAGACCGTTGTAATTATTAGTCCGCATGGACCGGTATTTGATGATTCGGTTACGGTTAGCATTCATCCCCGCCTGCGGGGCAGTATGGCCAATTTTGGTGCAGCTGATGTAACCCTTGGCTTTGAGACTGACAATTTATTAATAAAGAATATAATCCGTAACTGCCAGCGGCTTGGTATTAATTTATTAGAACTAACTGACGATGTGGCGAAAAATTATCGAACCTCCCTAACTCTTGACCATGGCGCGTTTGTACCGCTCTATTATCTTTCTAAAGCCGGGTTTAAAGGTCAGATTGTCAATTTGTCGATGGGCATGCTGGCCTATGAGGAGATGTATACCTTTGGTAAAGCGGTTCAGGCGGCTATTGGCAGTATGGACAAACGCGTGGCTGTTATCGCATCAGGCGATTTGTCGCATCGTCTGACACCTGATGCCCCGGCCGGTTATAATCCGCGCGGCGCTGAGTTTGACAGCCAGGTAGTGGAAGCTCTCAAAAACGCTGATGTCAAAGCATTACTTAAGATGGATAGAAATTTGATTGATGAGGCCGGAGAATGTGGCCTCCGGCCAATTTTCTTTCTTATGGGCGCTATGGGCGGACTTGATGTAGAGGTAGTCAAGGTTTCTTATGAAGGGCCATTTGGCGTTGGATATGCTGTTGCTCTTTATAAAATCAAAGGTAAGAAATAGGAGGCTTTAGCATGAGTGGACAAGGTACAGCGCGAGCTCTTGCCCTGGAAAGTCTTACATATTACCTGCAACATGGCCGGCTTATGGACAAACCTGCTGAACTGCCGGACGTGTTACTAGGACAAGCCGGGGCGTTTGTTTCTTTTAAAAAAGGCGGCCATTTGCGCGGCTGCATCGGTACCTTTGCTCCTACCCGGCCAACAATCGCGGAGGAGATTATTCAAAACGCCGTAAGTGCTGGGACGGAAGATCCGCGTTTTCCGCCAATTGGACTGGCAGAGCTCTCTGAACTCGAAATCTCAGTGGACGTACTGGAAGCGCCTGAACAGATATACAGCCTGGATGAGCTTGACCCCAAAAAATATGGTGTCATTGTGCGCAACGGCCGGCGTTCCGGACTTCTTCTGCCTGACCTTGAGGGAGTAGATACGGCCACCGAGCAGGTGGAGATCGCTATGGAAAAAGCCGGTATCCGCCCAGATGAAGAGATTGATTTATATCGTTTTACCGTGACGAGGTATAAATAATCTAAAGCAGGTGAACAAAGTGCGCGAGGCGCTCCATTACACACAGCATGACAAGGGTATCACCTGCAGCTTATGTCCGAAAAGCTGTATCATTAGCGAGGGGCAGACAGGCTTTTGCCGGGTACGTCAGCATACCGGCGGCAAATTATATAGCCTCAACTATGCACAAGCGACAGCTCAGGCGCTTGACCCGATTGAAAAGAAACCGCTGTATCACTTTTATCCTGGCAGCTATATTCTGTCACTCGGTACCTGGGGCTGTAACTTTGCCTGTAAGTTTTGCCAAAACTGGCATATTGCCCAAGACAACCCGTCAGTAACAAACCTTGAGCCCCAGGCTGCTGTCGCTTTAGCCAGCCACCTCATTGGCCAGGGAAATATCGGTATAGCCTACACCTATTCAGAACCCAGTGTGTGGTACGAATATATCCTGGATACCGCAAGCTTGGTACAAGCAGCCGGCCTCAAAAACGTACTTGTCACTAACGGGTTTATTAACCAGCAACCCTTACAGGAGCTGCTGCCGCATATTGATGCTATGAACATTGACGTAAAAGCGTTTAACAATGATTTTTATAAAAAAGTTTGTGCCGGCGAGCTTGAACATGTCAAACAGACAGTCAAGCTGGCGGCTCAGCACTGCCATGTGGAGATTACCACATTAGTCGTTCCAGGGCTCAATGACTCAGAAAGCGAGATTGCGGGCCTTGCTGAATGGTTGGCAGGCATCAGCCCGGATATACCGCTGCACCTCTCCCGTTATTTTCCCAACTACAAAATGGACGCACCGCCAACTCCTGTCAGCACTCTTGAGCGGGCCTACAAAATTGCCAGTAAAGCGCTCAATTATGTCTATATTGGCAATACTGGCGGTGAGGGCTCAGATACATATTGTCCGGACTGTGGCTATAAAGTAATTGATCGTCTGGGCGGCTATAGCCGGTTAAACCAAAAAAACTGCCCCCAGTGCGGGAACAGTATATCAATAACCGGAGAAGTCCAGTTTTAAGTAAGGGCAGGAGGCTAACTGCAATTATCTGTGGCCTCTTTTTTTCTTTTACGTCTACTATACCAATATATCCCAATAACGACAGCGATAATGCCGCCAAGGGCTATAACTAGGTATCCAAGTTCAGTGAATATGTCAATCAGTTTTTGCCAATGAGGGCCGAAGAATAGACCTAAGCTTACCGCCAATGTACACCATACCGCAATTCCCAAGGCGGTAAGCAGACAGAAGGTGGCTAGTCGCATATTGAGCAGGCCGGCAGCGATGCTGATTTTAGTACGGACAATGGGTAACTGGCGCCAAGGGATAATAATCTGGGGGCCATAACAGATAAAAGCTTCACCCATTTTATCGATATAAACCGGTGATAGGCGAAAAATCCGGCAAAACTTATAGAGAAAATTGCGCCCGCCCTGCCTGGCCACAAAATAGATGAATAAGGAACCAAGCATACTGCCAAGCCAGCCGGCCCCCACTGCCGCAGGAAAACTAAAAACACCCTGATACACCATAAATCCGGCAAAGCCCAGTACCAATTCACTGGGGACCGGCAGGCACATGCCTTCAAGTACCATAGCCAAACATACGGCTCCATAGCTGTATTGCTCAATAATTTCAATAAGGGGACTAAAGTCTATAGTCATATCTTACCTCAAAAAAATTAATGTATACAAAACACGAAAATACTTGCATTAATATTCATATACACTGTATAATTATAACAAGAAAAGGAGCGAGGCCCATGAAAATAAGCATTGTAGGAGCGACCGGTTATACCGGTGCGGAACTTTTGCGTATTTTGGCATCTCACCCAGCTGCTGAAGTACTGTATATTACCTCCGAAAGCCAGCCAGGTACAGCCATTAATGAAATATATCCCCATTTTACACGATTTTATGGGAAAGCACTAGCAAGCTTGGCTGAGCTGGATAAGATGGCTGCCCAGAGCGAGGTCATATTTATTGGGTTGCCCCATGGTCATGCCATGGAGGTCGGGCGTAAGGCAACAGCAGTGAATCCTAAAATAAAGATTATTGACCTTGGAGCCGACTACCGGTTTAAGGATCATGATGTATATGAACAATGGTACAAAGTACCCCATACACACAGGGAAGCACAAGCTGTGTATGGATTGACAGAATTAAATCGCAGCCAAGTCCGCGAGGCGTCTATTGTCGGTAACCCCGGCTGCTACACAACAGCCAGCATATTGGCTCTGGCGCCGCTAGTGCAGCATAAACTGATTGACCTGACATCGATTATTGTTGACGCCAAATCAGGCGTATCTGGCGCCGGACGTAGTTTGAGCCTAGGGTCGCATTTTACCGAGGTGTTCGAAAGCGTTAAGGCTTATAATGTTGCCGGTCACCGGCATACACCTGAGATTGAGGCTGCGCTGGGCGAACTGGCTGGTGAAGAACTTGTTATTAGCTTCACGCCGCACCTGATTCCTGTGGCCAGAGGCATCTTAAGCACTTGTTATGCCTCATTAAAACAGGGCGTAACCGCCGAGGCTGTTGATGAGGCATACACCTCGCTGTATGGCGATGAATATTTTGTCAGGCTGTTAGGGCGGGGCGGGTATCCTACCACCAAGAATACACGTGGAACCAATTTCTGCGACTTGGGCTGGCATATTGACAAACGGACCAATAGGGTAGTTGCCGTTGCCGCTATCGACAATCTGGTTAAAGGGGCGGCAGGTCAGGCAGTACAAAATATGAACGTAATGTTTAATATAGAGGAGCGGACAGGGCTAGACAACGCGCCCTTATTTCCGTAGGAGGTAGAATGCAATGTTAACTAAAATTACTGGCGGCATTACTGCGCCGCAAGGATTTAAGGCAGCCGGTGTTCATGCCGGTATTAAAAAGAATGGCAAAGAAGATGTAGGTATTATATATAGTACTGTCCCCGCAGCGGCAGCAGCACAGTTTACCACCAACAAAATGGCGGCAGCGCCTGTGCTTGTCTCACGCCAGGCTGTTGCACAGGGCAAAGCCCGCGCCATCATCGTCAACTCCGGCTGTGCCAATGCCTGCACCGGCGATCAAGGGTTGAATGATGCCCAGACAATGGCACATGAGACAGCCAAAGCCCTTAAATTAGACGATTGTGAAGTATTAGTAGCTTCAACCGGGGTAATCGGCGTCAACCTGCCAATGGATAAAGTGCTTGTCGGGATCACTCAAGCCGCAGGCAACTTATCTGAGGCTGGTCACGAACAGATGCTGGCCGCGATCATGACTACAGACACTTTTTCTAAGTCGTGCGCTTATGAATTTACGCTTGGCGGCAAACCATGTAAAATTGCCGGGATTGCCAAAGGGGCAGGCATGATCCACCCTAATATGGCAACGATGCTGAGTTTTATTACCACCGATGCTGCCGTTGACTCATTAATACTGAAACAGGCGCTTACCCAGGCGGTTGAGCTGTCCTTTAATATGATAACCGTAGACGGCGATACCAGTACCAATGATATGGTTGCTGTAATCGCCAACGGCCAAGCCGGCAATGAGCCAATTGCTGCAGCTGATAGCCAAACCTACCAGGAATTTTATACAGCCCTTAAAACAGTATGTACTGAACTGGCGCAGCTTATTGTACGCGACGGGGAAGGGGCCACTAAGTTTTTGGAGATTAACGTGAACGGAGCGGTATCCTTTGCTGAAGCTAAGTGCGCAGCGATGGCTATCGCAAAATCACCACTTGTTAAGACCGCTTTCTTCGGTCAGGACCCCAACTGGGGGCGCATCTTATGCGCTGTCGGCTATTCCGGTGCTCAAAGCCAACCAGATAAAACCTCACTGGCTATTGGCGATTTAACCATTGTTGTGAATGGTCAGGGCGCGGCCGGCTTTGATACCGCCAAGCTTAAAGAAGTCATGGCTGCGAAAGATATTGCGATTACCATCGATTTAGGGTTAGGTGATGCGTCTGCTACTGTGTGGACCTGCGATTTTTCGTATGAATATGTCAAGATTAACGGTGAATATACCACTTGATGCTGATTGCGGACCTTGTGAACCAGCATCGTTAGATTAAGGTTAAAATGGGAAGGGATGATGGATATGATTAATTCGGTAGAAAAAGCGGCTGTGCTTATTGAAGCCCTGCCATACCTGCAGCGGTTTGCCGGCAATACTATTGTGATAAAATACGGCGGCAACGCCATGCTGAATGACGAACTCAAGAAAAGCGTAATGCAGGACATTATCTTTCTTAAATACGCCGGTATCCGTCCGGTAGTTGTTCACGGTGGCGGACCGGAGATCACCGGCATGCTCAAAAAACTCGGTAAAGAATCCAGCTTTGTCAGCGGTCTTCGGGTAACAGACGCCGAGACCGTAGAGATTGCGGAGATGGTGCTTGTCGGTAAAATCAACAGTGAAATCGTAAAGTTCTTAAACTTCCTCGGGGCTAAAGCTGTTGGCTTAAGCGGCAAAGATGCCGACCTCATTATTGCTGCCAAGCATTTGGCTAAGGTACGCGAAGACGGTCAAACCAAAGAAGTCGATATCGGTTTTGTCGGCGATGTGCTTAAACTAAATACCGGCATTGTCGAGAATCTGCTAGACCAAGGCTATATCCCGGTTATTTCACCGATCGGCATTGGCAAAGATGGCGCTACTTACAACATTAACGCCGACTATGTGGCCGGTGAACTGGCTGCTGCTCTAGGTGCCGAGAAGCTGGCACTGATTACCGACGTTGAGGGCATCTATCGCGACTATAGCGACAAGAGTACCTTCGTTTCCACCCTGTCGCTGGCTGAAGCCCAGGAAATGATTAAATCAGGCAGCATTGAAGGCGGGATGATCCCGAAAGTGGAGGCTTGCGTAAAAGCGCTGGCAGCCGGGGTAGCTAAGACCCATATTATTGATGGACGTAAACCACATTCGCTGCTTTTAGAAATCTTCACCACCGAGGGCATTGGTACCGAAGTGGTTAAATATAGGAGGTATATCAGTGGATAAACAAACTGTATTTGATATTGACCGGGCTAATTATATGCCGGTATTCGCGCGGTATCCCATTGTCCTTACCCATGGAGAAGGACCCTATGTCTATGATAATGAAGGTAACAAATATATAGATTTTCTTGCAGGAATTGCCGTTAATGTTCTGGGCCATGCTCATCCTAAGCTGGTTACAGCCGTGGCGGAGCAGGCCGGTAAACTGATTCACTGCTCTAATCTTTACTATACAGAGGAGCAGGCAACTCTTGCCAAAACACTGGTAAGCTCAAGTGGCCTTAACAAAGTATTTATCGGCAACAGTGGCGCTGAAGCCAACGAAGGCGCGATTAAACTGGCTCGTAAATATGGCAAGGCAATTCATCCGGATAAGGTTCAAATCATCACAGCTGAACATTCTTTCCACGGGCGTACGCTGGCTACACTTACGGCTACTGCCCAGCCCAAATACCAGCATGGCTATGAACCGCTGCCAGGCGGTTTTACCTATGTGCCATTTAATGATATCGCCGCGCTCGAAGCCCTCATATCTGACAAAACGTGCGCCGTAATGCTTGAACCTATCCAGGGCGAAGGCGGCGTCAACATGCCCGACCAGGATTATTTTATCAAAGTGCGGGAGTTGTGTGACAAGCACGGCGCCCTCTTAATCCTTGACGAAATTCAGACAGGGGTTGGCCGCACCGGTAAAATGTTTGCCTATGAGCATTTGGGCATTACGCCTGATATTGTTACCTTGGCCAAAGGGTTAGCTGGCGGCGTGCCGATCGGCGCGTTTATCGCCACCGATAAAGTTGCCTCTGCTTTTGGCCCTGGCGACCATGGCTCAACGTTTGGCGGCAATCCGCTGGCCTGCGCTGCTGCCAACGCAGTACTGAGTACTATTCAGGAAGAAAAGCTGCTCGCTAATGCGCAAGCAATGGGCGAATACCTGATGGCACAGCTTAACCTGCTCAAAGCAAAATATCCGGCACTGATCAGCGAGGTACGCGGCAAAGGTCTGATCGTTGCTGCTAAACTCACTCAACCGGGGCGGGATATTGTTAATAGCTGCATGAACCAGGGCGCTATCATAAACTGCACCGCCGGCGATGTACTCCGGTTTGTACCGCCGCTTATTATAACAAAAGGTCATGTGGACGAACTGACCGCCATATTAGATAAAACACTGGCGGCTGTACAACTTTAATCATGGGGGAGTGTTTGAGGAATGAGCCTTAAAGGGAAAGACTTTCTATCAGTACATCATTTATCTGTTGATGAGATATATCAAATTTTTGATTTTGCCAAGATCTTAAAAGCTAAGCAAAAGGCAGGCGAACCACACCCGCTGTTAAAAGGCAAAACACTGGGTATGATATTCCAAAAGGCGTCGACCCGTACCAGGGTATCCTTTGAGGTCGGCATGTGGCAGTTAGGCGGTTCGGCGCTGTTTCTGTCTTCCAATGACCTGCAAATCGGCCGGGGCGAACCGGTCAAGGATACCGCCCGCGTATTATCCCGTTATCTTGACGGGATCATGATTCGGACATTTTCCCACCTGGAGGTGGAAGAAATGGCCGAGCATGCAACAGTGCCTGTTATTAATGCGCTGACTGACCTCTTGCATCCCTGCCAAGCCATGGCTGATATTTTTACCGCCCTTGAACACAAAGGCGATTTAAAAGGCCGTAAGCTGTGTTATATTGGCGATGGCAACAACATGGTCAACTCGCTCTTACATATCTGCGCCAAGGTCGGCATGGATATCAGTGTGGCCACTCCGGCCAACTACGCGCCTGATGCGACGATTGTTGAGCAGGCTGCAGTGGACGCCAAGCTGTCCGGCAGTAAAATAACCATTCTGGACGATCCCTTTGCTGCCGCTAAGGATGCTGACGTGCTGTACACCGATGTGTGGGCCAGCATGGGTAAAGAGGGCGAGCAGGCCATCCGTAAGCAGGCATTTGCCGGCTTCCAGATTAACAACGCAATCCTGCAAGCGGCCAAAAAAGACACCATCGTCATGCACTGCCTGCCAGCGCACCGCGGTGAAGAAATTACTGATGATGTCATCGAAGGACCAAACTCGGTAGTGTTTGATGAAGCCGAGAATCGCCTACACGTCCAAAAAGCCATAATGGCCCTTCTCATGGCCGACTAGCTATGAACCTGTGCCAAAAATTTTAGAACTTGTTATAAACGCCCACCTGCTTCGTTGCTCCTCAAAACGATTGCTTGCGTACGCCAGTACGCGGCGCTGCACGTTTTTCCGGTGCGCCTCGCATCTGGACATTTCTAGCAAGTTCCGGCTGCTCGTGACTTTCTTGGTTACGGGAGTATGCCGAGGGGACGGTTATTTTGACACACGCACTTTCCAATTTACCTTAACATATAGACAATTTCACCTGGTTCCTGTAAACTTTACAATAGGAAAACCTAGGAAACCATATTGACAATAGGAGGCAATTCATAATGAGTGAAATCAAAAAGGTTGTACTGGCCTACTCCGGTGGCCTGGATACCTCGGTTATTATCCCTTGGCTGAAAGAAAACTATCATTGCGAAGTTATTGCTATGTGCGCTGATGTTGGTCAGGGAGATGAACTGGCCCCTGTCCGTGAAAAGGCCATTAAATCAGGCGCTAGCAAAGTATATATTGAAGATTTGACTGCCGAGTTTGTCGAAGACTATGTTTGGCCAACCCTTAAGGCAGGCGCAGTTTATGAGGGCAAGTACCTCTTAGGCACCTCTTTTGCCCGTCCGATTATTGCCAAAGCGCTTGTTGACATTGCCCTGAAAGAAGGCGCTGACGCTATCTGCCATGGTGCGACAGGCAAAGGCAACGACCAGGTTCGTTTCGAACTTACCGTAAAAGCACTGGCTCCTCACCTTAAAATCATTGCTCCCTGGCGCCTGTGGGACATCCGTTCCCGCGAAGACGCCATCGATTATGCGGAAAAACACGGCATTCCTGTGCCTGTTTCCAAAGCACGCCCTTACAGCATGGACCGCAACATCTGGCATTTAAGCCACGAAGGCGCTGATCTGGAGAACCCGGCCAATGAGCCACAAGATGATGTGTACCTGATTACTACCCCGCCTGAAAAAGCACCTGATAAGCCCCTCTACATTGAGGTTGGCTTTGAAAAAGGCATTCCTGTATCAGTAGATGGTGTTAAACTGGACGCTGTAGCACTCCTCACCAAGCTCAATGAGATTGGTGCAGCCAACGGTATTGGTATTGCCGACATAGTCGAAAACCGTCTTGTTGGTATGAAATCCCGTGGTGTATACGAAAATCCCGGCGGAGCGATTTTATACTATGCTCACCGCGAACTAGAATACCTGACCCTTGACCGGGCCACCATGCATTATAAAGAACAAGTTGCGATTAAATATGCTGAACTGGTGTATGACGGCATGTGGTTCGCGCCGCTTCGTGAAGCGCTTGATGCGTTTGTTGATTCAACGCAACAGACCGTTACCGGTACTGTCCGCATGAAGCTCTATAAAGGCAACATCATGAGCGCTGGCGCTAAATCGCCATACTCGCTCTATAACGAGAAGATTGTAACTTTTGGCGATAGCGAACAATTATATAACCACGGTGATGCAGAGGGCTTTATCAACCTCTTCGGATTGCCGCTCAAAGTTCGGGCCATGATGAAAGCTGAGGCCAAGAAAACTGATGAGTAAATTGTGGGGCGGACGTTTCGCCAAAAACACTGATGTTATGGTGGAGGAGTTTACCTCCTCCATTTCTTTTGACAGTCGCATGTACCGGCAGGACATTGCCGGCAGTATAGCCCATGCTACCATGCTGGCTAAGTGCGGTATCATCAGCCCGGAAGATGCCAAGCTTATTATTGACGGTCTAAACGGCATACTTGCAGACATTGAAGCAGGTAACTTCAGTTTTGAGGTATCGCTTGAAGATATCCATATGAATATTGAAAAACGTCTGACTGAACGCATCGGCCCGGCCGGCGGTCGGCTGCACACGGCTCGCAGCCGTAACGACCAGGTGGCACTTGACACCCATATGTATGTGCGTGAGCAAGTGGCCGAGATCGGCGCACTGCTTTTTGACTTAGAGCAGGCCGTTCTTGATACTGCCCATAGATATCCTGAGACAATCATGCCTGGCTATACCCATCTGCAGCGGGCCCAGCCCATTCTTTTCGCCCATCACATGATGGCCTACTTCTTCATGTTTGAGCGCGACTTCAGACGCTTGGGCGGGGTATGGGAGTCAGCCGACATTATGCCACTCGGTGCAGGCGCTTTGGCTGGCACCACGTTTCCTATCGACAGGCAGCTTGTTGCCAGTGAGCTAAATTTTGGCCGAATCTACGAGAATAGTATTGATGCTGTAAGTGACCGGGATTATATCCTGGAATTTTTGTCGTTTGCGTCAATTTTGATGATGCATTTGAGCCGGTTAAGTGAAGAGATCATTCTGTGGTCGTCAACCGAGTTTTCCTTTATTGAGCTTGACGATGCCCATTGTACCGGTTCAAGTATTATGCCGCAGAAGAAAAACCCTGATGTCGCCGAATTGGTGAGGGGGAAGACAGGACGCGTTTTCGGTCACCTTATGGCCATGCTGACAGTGGCAAAAGGTCTCCCTCTGGCGTACAACAAAGATTTGCAGGAAGATAAAGAAGGTCTGTTTGACACCATTGACACTGTAAAATTCAGCTTGACAGTGTATGCTGCTATGTTAAGAGGCATGAAGGTAAACTCCGGTACGATGCGGCAGGCGCTCAAAACTGATTTTTCCAATGCGACAGATATGGCGGACTATCTTGTCAAAAAGGGTTTGCCATTCCGGCAGGCGCATGAAGTTGTCGGCAAATGTGTAGCCTATTGTTTAGGTGAGCAGAAAACCCTTACTGATTTGACACTTGAAGAATTTAAACAATTTTCATCACTATTTGATACCGATATCTTGGATGCCATCACCATCGAAACCTGTGTGGCAGCCCGTAACTCCTTGGGTGGTACATCGCCCTCTCAGGTTGGACAAGCTGTCACTGTTGCCAAGTCCATTATGGAGAAACAACAAAAACGCCTTGACATGTATACAAAAATCAAACTATAATATCCATAAATATACAACCCAAGGAGGCCTGTTAACATGACTGATATCGCTGTTACACTGGCTGAGAAACGCGGCACACTTCCTGCAGACGACAAGCTTGGTTTCGGCAAGATTTTTACCGACCACATGTTTGTCATGGACTATGAATCAGGCAAAGGCTGGCATAACGCCCGCATCGTTCCGTATGGTGATTTTGACATCTCCCCGGCAGCTATGGTGCTGCATTACGGACAAGCTATTTTTGAAGGCATGAAAGCCTTCCGTACGGAAAATAACCGTGTCGTGGTGTATCGTCCGGTTGATCACCTGAAACGTTTTAACAACTCGGCTGATATTTTGAGCATCCCGCAAATGGATGTTGATTTGCTGCATGCCGGTTTGAACAAACTTATCGAAATTGATAAGAACTGGGTGCCGAAATCGCTGGGTACATCACTCTACATTCGCCCGTTCGTTATTTCTGTCGATCCCTTTGTAGGCGTAAAGGTAGCCGATCAATACACACTATTCATTATTCTGTCACCAGTCGGCGCCTACTACGCATCTGGCTTCAAACCTGTCAAAATTAAGGTTGAAGAGAATTATGTGCGCGCAGTTAAGGGTGGTCTAGGCGAAGCCAAGACACCGGCTAACTATGCTGCCAGCCTCAAGGCTTCGGAAGAAGCCAAAAAAGAAGGCTATACCCAGGTGCTGTGGCTTGATGCGCTTGAACAGAAATATATTGAAGAAGTGGGCACCATGAACATCTTCTTCAAGATGGATGACGAACTTATTACCCCGGAATTGAACGGCAGTATTTTAAATGGCATTACCCGTCGTTCGGTGATTCAGGTTGCAAAAGACTGGGGTTTGAAAGTGACCGAACGCCGCATCTCGATTGATGAAGTATTTGCCGCCCATGCAGAGGGACGCCTGAAAGAAGTGTTCGGCTCAGGTACAGCTGCTGTCATTTCTCCAGTTGGCGAGCTATCCTGGAACGGCAAGAATATTGTTATTAATAATAACCAAACAGGTGAAACCTCCCAAAAATTGTTTGACTACATTACCAACATCCAGCAGGGCCGTGTAGCCGACAAATTTGGCTGGATTGGTGAAGTAACTAAGTTGTAAACGTTACTTTATATACACATACTAGTGAAGAAATTAGGCTTGTGCCCAGGCACAAGCCTAATTTGGTATCTCTGGTACATCGGACTTTTACTTATATTTTTTAAAAATGGCCAATTATCTAAAAGGTTTTCCTGATATTGGGTAGAATAGAAATATAGTTGTACTGGAATTTTACTCCTTCTTGAGGTGTTCAGCATGTTATTGCAAATACGGGGAATAATCTCTACAATTAGTTTTCTAGATATTCTCGACATGGTTATTGTCGCGTACTTTTTATACAAACTCTACATTATGATCAGTGGTACCCGGGCTGTAGCGCTTTTGAAAGGCCTTGTTGTTCTTTTAGTGGCTACGCTTGTCAGCAAATGGCTGGGGCTCAACGTCATTAACTGGCTGCTCCAGAAGACGATGACAGTTGTGCTTGTCGCGCTGCCTGTAGTTTTTCAGCCAGAGCTCAGGCGGGCACTTGAACAATTGGGGCGGGGCCGCTTTTTCCACAATAGCGCTCAGCTAAATGCTGAAGAGAAAGCAACCCTGTTTGACGAACTTGGCAGGACTGTCACAGATCTGTCAAAAAACAAAATTGGGGCACTCATGGTGCTTGAACGTGAAACAGGACTAAATGATTATATTGAAACAGGCATCAAGGTGGATGGGCTGGTATCAAGCGAATTTTTAATTAATATTTTTATTCCGAATACGCCACTCCATGATGGTGCTGTCATTATCCGTGGCAATCGGGTACAGGCTGCAGGCTGCCTGTTGCCGCTGTCTGACGACCGGAGCCTTAACAAGGAACTTGGCACAAGACACCGGGCGGCGATTGGCATCAGCGAGCAAACTGATGCTGTTGTCATTGTTGTTAGCGAAGAGACCGGTATCATTTCGCTGGCCAGGGGCGGTAGACTGCACCGGTATATGGATGCTGAAAAACTTAAAGAACAGCTTGCGCCGCTATTTATAGCTAAATCCTCTTCGCTTAGCGATCTATTCAGCTGGAGGCCGTCATAATGTTTGATAAGTTTTTTAAACCGCCAGGAGAAACTAAAAACTTTACACCAAAAATTTTAGCCATTATACTGGCAATTGTGTTGTGGTTGTATGTCATGAATGAGCAAAATCCGCCGATTGAATCATCTTTTACCATTCCGCTGGAAGTCCGCAATGCAGCCACAAGCTATGTGGTTGTTGACGCGCCAGATACAGTCAGGGTAAAAATTCGCGGCCCGCGCAGCATTGTGGCCGGGGTTCTCAACAAAGACCTCAAAGCCTATATAGATGTAAAAGGCTTAACTGAAGGACGGCACAACCTCAAAGTCAGTGCAGCCCTTCCTTCGAGCTTGGAAGTGGTTGAAGTCAATCCTGACACAGTACAGTTTAAACTCGATACAACCGTCAGTCGCCAGGTACCTGTTGAGGTCAAACTGACCGGTGCCGCCGCCAAAGGGGCAGTCGTGGGCAAAGTGGCCGCTTCTTATGAGCAGGTGACGATTGAAGGGCCAAAAAATACTGTAGCTACAGTGGAAAAAGTCATTGCATCTGTTGACCTGGGAGGAAAAAATACGGAATTTACGGTAGGTGCCCCGCTAGTGCCAGTAACCCGTGAGGGTAAGGAAGTCGAAGGGCTTACCATTTATCCGGAGAAAACCGGGGTTGCTGTTAGCGTGACTGCCGGGATAAACAAGAAAGTAGTTGACGTAAAACCTGTTACCCAGGGCGAATTGCCTGCAGGCCTCGTCATTAAGAGTATTGTTACTAAGCCCGAGAAAATCGAAGTACGTGAGACCACGCCAGGCAAGGGTGTTGACCGGGTTGAAGCCATCTATACCGAACCACTTAATCTAACCGATATCAGTAAAGATACTACTAAAGAAGTGAAGCTTGAACTGCAGGACGGTTTATCCGGTACGCAGGGAACAGTCATTGTCAACATTCGAGTCGGACCCCGTTAAAGGAGACAGGAGCTATTGCTTAGAATCAGTAATTTTCGCATACCGTTAACCGATGATACGCCACTTGAACAGCTTGCAGCCAGACGCTTGAATCTGGCGCCTGATACTGTAAATCAAGTGGTCATTATTCGCCGGGCGATCGATGCCCGCCGGAAACATAATATTAATTTCGTATATACCCTTGCCGTTGATGTAAAAATCCCGTCCGGGCAGGCGTTAGCCCGTTTAGGCGGTGACAAAGATGTAGCCCTCATCGCTCCGACGGTGAAAGAGGACATTGTGCCTGGTGGTACACCACTCAATAGCCGGCCGGTAGTGGTAGGAGCCGGACCGGCTGGTTTGTTTGCTGCCTATATGCTGGCTCAACATGGCTATAAGCCGCTTCTTCTTGAACGGGGGCGGGATGTTGACCAGCGTGCCCGGGATATCGCTGATTTTTGGCGTACAGGAAAGCTAGATGAAGCCAGTAATGTACAGTTTGGCGAAGGGGGAGCCGGCACCTTTTCGGACGGTAAACTCACTACCCGGGTAACCGACCCGCGTATGGCTGCAGTGCTTGATATTATGACAATGGCTGGTGCGCCGCCAGAGATAAAGTATCTCCATAAACCGCATATCGGTACAGATAAACTGCGGGAAGTTGTCAAGAATATCAGGACCAAGATTATGAAATTAGGCGGCGATGTCGAATTCGAATCCCGTCTGACAGCCATAGAAAGCAAGGATGGGCGGCTTACCGGTATTACGGTTAATGATAACCGCTATATAGCGTGTGAGGCGCTGTTCCTCGCCATTGGCCACAGTGCCCGGGATACCTACCAGATGCTGTATGATCAACATGTCGCCATGGAAGCCAAGCCCTTTGCGATCGGTGTCCGTATTGAGCATCCCCAGGAGCTCATCGACACAGCGCAGTACGGTGCGGCGGCCGGCCATCCCCGGCTAGGGGCGGCTGATTACGCTCTGGTGTATCAGGATAAGGCTGCAGGGCGGGCGGCCTATTCGTTTTGCATGTGCCCGGGTGGCCTGGTTGTTGCGGCAGCTTCTGAAACCGGTGGTGTAGTGACCAACGGCATGAGCCTGTACAAGCGGGACTCCGGACTTGCCAACAGCGCGTTAGCCGTTACCGTAAACCCAGCCGATTATGGCCCAAATGTGCTTGACGGTATTGAATTTCAGCGCCGCTATGAACGCTTGGCTTTTGCACTAGGCGGGCATAATTATGCTGCTCCTGCTCAAACAGTAGGCGATTTCCTGACAGGCAAAAACGGCAGTGCGAAATATCTTGCCACACCCAGTTATCGTCCAGGCGTAACACCTGCCGATCTCAGGCAGTGTTTACCCGAGTTTGTTACAACTACACTGGCCAGGGCGTTGCCTGATTTTGGCCGGAAGATTAGAGGCTTTGACCATGTAAGTGCAGTGCTTACTGGTGTTGAGACCAGAACCTCAGCGCCTGTCCGGCTGGTTCGGGGGCAGGATTTTGTGTCAATTAACACAGACGGCTTATATCCTATTGGTGAGGGCGCCGGTTATGCCGGCGGCATTATGAGCGCTGCCCTTGATGGGATGAATGCTGCCGTTAGTTTTATTCAGGAGTATAAAGCGTAATCGCATGATCTTTCATACTATATTTTAAACTCACAACCGGAAGGAGCATTTATATATATGGCAAGACTATTTGGAACCGACGGCGTGCGCGGTTTGGCCAATGTCGAACTCACCCCTGAACTGGCTTTTAAGATGGGTAGAGCGGCTACCTATTACTTCGGCAAAGAATATAAACGACCGGTATTCTATATTGGACGCGATACCCGCGTTTCCGGGCAGATGCTGGAAGCAGCATTAGCGGCAGGGATCTGCTCGGCAGGCGGCGAAGCCGTACTTTTGGGGGTTGTGCCTACCCCGGCGGTTGCCTATTTGACTAAGCAGCACGGCGCTCAGGCCGGTGTTGTCATCTCAGCCTCACATAACCCTTACCCAGATAACGGTATCAAATTTTTTGCTGGTACAGGCTATAAACTGCCTGATGCTGTAGAAAACGAACTGGAAGAGCTAATTGAAGCAGAGCCTGACGCCATGCCCCGGCCTACGGCTGACGGCGTTGGTTTTATTACCTTAAAGCATGATTTACTCGAAGAATATGTGGACTATGCCGTTGGCACAGTAGAACACTCTTTGAGCGGGCTTAAGATTGTCCTGGACTGCGCCAATGGCGCTGCCTATGAGGCTGCCCCTGCTGCCTTTAGAAAGCTCGGTGCTGAGGTCATTGTCCTTAATGATCGTCCGGATGGCGTCAATATCAACGCCGGCTGTGGCTCAACCCATCTTGATCAGTTGCAGGCTGCTGTAGCTCAGCATAATGCCGATTTGGGACTGGCTCATGATGGCGATGCAGATCGCTGCCTAGCTGTAGATGAAACAGGCGAAGCCGTTGACGGCGATCAAATCATGCTTATTTGCGCACTGGAAATGCTGAAGCAAAACACGCTGCCTGACAAGACGCTGGTAGCCACTGTGATGAGTAACCTAGGTCTGCACCAGGCCATAAAAAATGCCGGTGCCAAAGTCCTCGTTACCCCGGTGGGCGACCGCTATGTGCTGGAAGCTATGTTGAAGCATAACCTGGTACTGGGCGGCGAACAGTCAGGCCATATCATTTTTAGCCAATATAGCACAACAGGCGACGGCGTTATCACTGCGCTAAAACTTGCTGCCGCACTAAAGCAAAGCGGCAAAAAGATGTCAGCCCTGGCTAAAGTAATGACAAGATTCCCGCAACTTTTAGTTAATATCAGAGTTAAGAGCAAAGAGGGTTGGGAAAACAACGCTAATATAGCCGCCGCCATTAAAGCCGGTGAAGATGAATTAGGCGATAATGGCCGGATTCTGGTGCGGCCTTCTGGCACCGAACCACTTATCCGGGTAATGGCCGAAGGCCCGTCACTACCTGACCTTGAGCGCATTGTTGGCAGTATTGCTGATATTGTAAGACAGGAACAAGGCTAGTGTTATTGACCAATCCGGTAAACTGTATTAAAATAAGATAGAATATGGCAAAGGAGCACTATATAGTGCTCCTTTGCATATGTATGGTTATTAAAAGGGGGTGAGAAATGAGAACAATGCAGGATAATAACCACTATTGTGACAAAAACTAATCAAAAAAAGCGCTGGTGCTTGGATAAAATCCAAGCAGACGAGGAAGAGGTTTATCGAGCAGTCAGCGGATACCTCTCGGCTGCTGCAGCCGTAAGCTAAGCCGACAAAACCACAGGGTGACCTGTGGGACAAAACGGCAGCGTGCAGACTTATATCTATTGTCATCGCTGGCGATAGCATGGCAATCTCTTTTGTGTTTTAACTATCGATAATTAGGAGGATTATATATATGTGTGGAATTGTAGGCTATATTGGCCCTGACCAGGCAGCACCGTTTCTATTGGAAGGTCTGAGCAAACTTGAGTACCGTGGCTATGACTCGGCAGGTATTGCCGTGTTTGACGGAAGTAAAATACATGTTGATAAAAGCGTTGGCCGCCTGAGTGTGTTAGCCAAAAAAGTAGAAATCAGCCCACTTAAAGGCAGTCTTGGCATTGGCCACACCCGTTGGGCTACCCATGGTCGTCCGTCTGACGCCAACTCCCATCCGCATACCGATTGCACCGGCAAGTTTGTTGTCGTGCATAACGGCATCATTGAGAACTATATGCACCTCAAAGAACAGCTTATTGCTAAAGGACACAAATTCACCTCAGAGACTGACACTGAGGTAGTGGCCCACTTGATTGAAGAGTGCTATGAAGGCGACTTTGAAGCTGCTGTTAAGAAAGTGCTTGAACAGATTGAGGGTTCTTATGCTCTTGTGTTTATGTGCCAGGATGAGCCGGGAAAACTGATCTGCACCAAACAGGACAACCCGCTCGTTATCGGTCTTGGCGAAGGGGAAAACTTTATCGCCTCCGATATTCCGGCGATCATCAGCCGCACTCGCAAAACCTATATTTTAAGCGATGGCGAAATGGCCATTGTTACCCCTGAGTCGGTATGGGTCATGAACCGTCAGGGTGTGCCTGTAACCAAAAAAGTATTTGAAGTCAACTGGGATGCCGAAGCAGCCGAGAAAGGCGGCTATGAGCATTTCATGATTAAAGAAATTTACGAACAGCCTAAAGCTGTCCGCGAAACGATGACCAGCCGTGTGGCCAAAGATGATAGCGGTGTAACCTTTGAAGAACTCAAATGGACCAAAGACGATGTTGCCCCTATTAAAAAGATTGCCATTGTTGCCTGCGGCACGGCGTATCACGCCGGTATTGTCGGCAAATACCTGATCGAAAACCTGGCCCGCATCCCGGTAGAAGTCGATGTGGCTTCAGAATTCCGGTACCGGTCACCGCTGATTGATGACCAGACTTTGACCATCGTTGTCAGCCAATCAGGCGAAACCCTTGATACACTAGCCGCTCTGAAAGAAGCAAAAAATTTAGGCGCCCGCACCTTAGCTGTTACCAACGTTGTTGGTTCATCGATTGCTCGCGAAGCTGATCAAGTCATCTATACCTGGGCTGGCCCGGAGATTGCAGTAGCGTCAACCAAGGCCTACACTACCCAGCTTGTTGTCATGGCCATGCTGGCCATTTATATGGGGTCGATTAAAGGTACACTTGGCCAGGAAAAAGTACGTGAACTGTGCCACGCCCTTCGCGACTTGCCTAGCCAAGCCCATGAGCTGTTAGAGGATGTTGAGCCAATCAAAACCTTTGCCCAGCAATACGGTTTCAACGAAGACGTTTTCTTCATCGGTCGTTCGTTAGACTACGCCGTAGCGCTTGAAGGCTCATTAAAACTTAAAGAGATATCCTATATCCATGCTGAAGCCTATGCCGCCGGTGAGCTCAAACACGGCACATTAGCGCTCATCATTGAGGGCGTACCGGTTATCGCACTGGCAACCCAGCCTGACGTTTATGAAAAAACGCTCAGCAATATCAAAGAAGTCAAAGCCCGCGACGCTGTCGTCATTGGCATTGGTCTCAAAGGTGATAAACAACTCGAAAAATACGTTGACCATACCATCTTTATTCCCGCCACTAATAAATTCCTCACCCCGATTCTATCAGTCATCCCACTGCAACTGTTGGCCTACTATGCCGCGGTTACGCGTGGCTGCGATGTTGATAAGCCCAGGAATTTGGCTAAGAGCGTGACTGTAGAGTAGAGCAGACAATAAAATAATCAGCAATAACCCAGATTATAGAATAAGTATCCAACAGGAAACCCCTATAACACTCTGTCGTTATAGGGGTTTCCATGTGCGCCCAGCATGGGCGCTTACTTGTTGGTGAAAGTCCAATACGGGGGTTGATAGTGCCAACCGTTAGCCTAAGACAAGGGTGTCGCCTGTGAGGGCGAATCTGAAGGAAGTCGGCGGCAAAGCTCCGGTCTGAGGA
>NZ_DATMYD010000106.1:0-10847 GCF_035561155.1 Sporomusa sp.
ATAAAGTAGACTTAGCTTCAGGTGGGGTTTTAACCCCATCTGAAGGTTAGTCGCCCTTATCCAGGGACTTAGCCGCTCGCCTGTGCCCTTTGGGTATAACTCCCACTTGTAGAAGATGGGAGTCTTAGAGCGGGTTAGTCATCGGATAGAAGTGCTAAAATAAAAAACCAGCGTTCCAAGCGGCCGCTGGTTTTTTTAAATATACAATAAAAAAGGACTTGCATTTTATCAAGTCCTTCATTAACTGTTTACTTCGGTATTACACTGCGCGTTGGATTTTACCAGAACGCAGACAACGGGTGCACACATTAACCCGTTTAGTTGCACCTTTAACTAATGCTTTAACTCTTTGTATGTTAGGTTTCCAGGTGCGCTTGGTTTTAAGGTTGGAATGGCTGACATTGAAGCCGGAACGCTCACCTTTACCACAAATCTCACAAACATTTGCCATCTATTTCCACCTCCTGTAGGACAAATCCTCATGTACTCAACGTGACTATTTTAGCACAATTTACTTGTGATGTGCAAGGCCAAATCGAACTTTCTCCAGATATTTTCACAAAATCTCTGGCATTTGGTGTGCATCAGCAGGAATTGTGCGTATAATATTGAAATTAGAAATAAGTAAACGAAGGGGGGCTTAGCTATGTTCACTAGAAGCACTCCGATAATTGAAGCTCTGCGCTCACATTCGCAAGCTTGCGAAATCTTTGCCAAATATGGTATGGGTTGTATTGGCTGTATGGGATCAATGACAGAAACTATTGAAACTGGTGCCAATATGCATGATATTGATGTTGAAGCTCTACTGGCCGAATTAAACGATCTGCTGGCAGGGGCAAACAAAACGTAAGGTGATTATTATTCAAAAATTGTGGTCTGCTAAAATACAATTTTTAAAAGGTGTTGGACCAGCCAACGCAGCTAAACTAGCAAAATTAGGAGTTTTTACTGTCGGTCAGCTCCTGGAGCACTATCCACGCCGCTATGAAGACCGGAGTAACCATAAGCTGATTGCCGAATTAACTGATGGGCTATATGAAACCTTCCGGGCAGTAGTCATTAACGTAGGTGAATTAAAGTCACACCGTGGCCTTAAGATCGTAAAGATTACCGTACGAGACCAATCTGGCATGGCCCAGCTTACCTGGTTCAACCAATCGTATATCAAAAATAAGTATAAAACTGGCATGGAACTTATCATTTCAGGCAAAGTTCAGCGGCGCATGCATGCAATTGAAATAAATAAACCGGATATCGAGTTAGCTGCCGATTTTAATGCTGATTCCGGGCAGATTATACCCGTATATCCGGCTACCGACGATATTCCTCAATGGCAATTACGCGCACTCACTCGTCAAGCGGTGGAACTCTTTCAGACTTCAGCAGCGCCTGAGGTGGAATCTCTGCCTCCCGATATAATATCCGGACATAACCTTATGAATCGACAACAGGCGCTGGCTACCATCCATTTTCCGAAAAATATGGAAACGCTGGCTAAGGCCCGGCGACGCCTGGTGTTTGAAGAATTATATTTATTACAATGCGGCCTAGCGTACCTAAAGCAAAAAAATAAATTCAAATCTCGAGGAATCAAGCACGCTCCCGACGGTCAATTGGTAACCAAAATAGAAGACACCTTGCCCTTTTCGCTGACTGGTGATCAAAACCAAACCCTGCGCGAAATTAAAGCCGATATGGAAGATACCACGCCCATGCAGCGTTTAGTACAGGGCGACGTTGGCTCAGGTAAAACGGTTGTTGCTGCCATAGCCCTCGCCAAAACAGTGGAAAACGGTTATCAGGGAGCCATGATGGCGCCGACCGAAATTTTAGCCGAACAGCATTATCACACCCTGGCCAAACTGCTTGCGCCACATGGCATCAGACTAGCTATACTTACAGGTAAACTTACCCGTAAGGCTCGAGATCAGATACTACGCCATATCAAAGAGGGTGGAATAGATGTTGTTGTCGGCACCCATGCACTTATTCAGGACGATGTTGAGTTCAAGCACTTGGGACTGGTGGTAACCGACGAGCAACATCGTTTTGGCGTTCGGCAGCGTGCTCTACTGGAAGCCAAAGGCGAGCAGCCTGACGTATTAGTTATGACTGCGACGCCCATTCCCCGGACAATGGCACTTACGGTATATGGTGACCTTGATATATCAATTATCCGTGAACTTCCGCCTGGCCGCCAACCAATCGCTACCTATTCCCGTGGCAGCGAACGCCGGTCAAAAGTTTATGCTTTTGCCGTAGATCAAATCAAGTCCGGTAGGCAGGTTTATATTGTCTGCCCGCTTGTCGAAGAATCTGAAAAGGTGGAAGCCCAGTCGGCAGTAAAAATCTATGAAGAGTTATCGTCTACATTTTTTAAAAATTACCACTGCGGGCTACTACACGGTAAAATGAAATCACCGGAAAAGGACGCTGTAATGGCGGCCTTTTCCGGTGGTGAAATAAAGGCACTTATCGCAACAACGGTAATTGAAGTAGGTGTTAATGTACCTAACGCCACCGTTATGATTATTGAAGGTGCCGACCGGTTCGGCCTTGCACAGCTGCATCAACTGCGTGGCCGGGTAGGCCGAGGAGAACATAAATCTTATTGTGTCCTATTGTCAGACAGCACTAACGAAGAAACAATAGAGCGGCTCAGAGTTATGACCGAGATCAATGACGGGTTTATTTTGGCCGAAAAAGATTTGATTTTAAGAGGGCCAGGACAGTTTTTTGGTACTGTCCAGCATGGCATGCCGGATTTAAAAATTGCTGACATTATCAGAGATACTGATGTTTTGCTTGAGGCTCGCCGTGCCGCCCAGCAAACAGTCTGTACGCCTGAATACCTCAACCGAGTATGGCAGACACTGTTAAATTGGTTTGGCGAAAAGTTTACTATGGTGTTTTGTAGATAAAAAAAAAGGGGCGGCCCGAAAGCCGCCAATTATGGGAGAGGAGAAAATTTACATTAATAATATTAACATTCTCGACAGGGTTTATACATTAAGACATTAAACTTTTTAAAATAAATTCTTATTTTTTATAGCCGCCGCGCGCACACTAAAGAAAAATAAAAGGAGTGGGTAGCGGCATGGAAAATAAATATACTGAACAGCAACTAAGGAATATTGCCGGTGAATGTCAAGAATTTGAACATATTATCAATGCGATGGGGTACGGTTATTCACTGCTCAATGTATCTGCAGCCAACTATGCCAGACGTTGTACTGACTGTATTCACTGGCTAGGCGGCTCCTGCAATATATTTCAAAAGGAAATATCTCAATGGGAATAACCAAACAGCGCTGCAACTACAGCGCTGTTTTTGAAGAACAGGAAGGTATGAAATGAATAAACTGCTGGGTTGGCTGGCTATCGCAGTAATAATCGGATTAACGTACATGTGGCAGCCGGAATTTTTTCATCATGCGTATGGGATTATCGAGAAGGGCGACATTGCCGCTTTGGCTGAATATCTAAGATCCTTCGGCCCGAGTGCCGTACTTATAACCATTATTCTGTTTGTCGTAATGACCTTTACTATTGTATTTCCTTTTATGATCTTATCAGGCGCTGCCGGTATCGTCTTCGGTCTTTGGTGGGGAATACTTATCTCATGGATGGGTGAGGTCATCGGGGCAGCTGTTATGTTTGTTATTTCCCGCTATTTCTTCCGGCACGCGGTAGAAGGGTGGATTACTAAAAGTCCCTACCTTAAACAAGTAGATGACTACAGCGCAGCAAATGGTTTCAAGGCACTTCTCATCGCTCGACTACTGCCGTTGGCACCGTCAGGGATTATTACTGCCGTGGCTGCTATTAGCCGCATTACAGCACGTGACTTTATTCTGGCCACCGTTATTGGCAAGCTGCCGCCTGTTGTTGTCAAAGTGTTGTTAGGCCATGACATTGTTTTTGCCGGTGAAAATATGACCAGGCTGATTGTAATCGTTCTTCTGGTTATTGCCATATATGCGGGACTTTGGTGGAGTAAACGACGCAAGGTAAAAAGAGAATAGCCTGACATAAAATGATCTGAGAGTAACACTTTCATTCTATTGCTCATACAGTATAGTAGCACACCACTTTTATTAGATATTAGAGGAGGTCTATACTTATGGGCATATTCAGAGAGCTCCGCAACGAATGCTTGATTAGAGAACTTGAACGCGAATTAAACACAGACATATTGTTATTTGGTTTTGATGGTTTTGTTTTTTTTGGTAATCTACAAAGAATTGAAGACTGCCGTGTAGGTTTTCTAACGCCGGCCATCGAGGCAGAGTCTAACGTTGAGATTCTTTCTCCTGGCGGAGAAATCGTGGATGTAAGATTCCTCCAAGTTGATCTATGGCAGATCGTTGCTAAAGCTACCGGCGTTAAGAGCAGTCCATTTAATACTAGTAGTGACGATTGTCATGATGACAATGGGTCGCGCGAGGAGCCAGAAAGGAATGAGGCAGCCGAGCGACAAGAGAGCCATGACTTGATTTGCATTTTAAGGCGTATGATTGGTGATGAGGTAGTAATTACAACTCTTGGCGGTTTCTTATTCCAAGGGATACTTGGTGATGTCGATGATGAATTAGCCTTTATATCGGTTTGCGAAATTTTTGGTCCGGCTACTTCTTCTGGGATCTCTGATGATAAGGTAAGCACAGCTGTAATCAATCTGGAGGCTATAACCTCAGTATCCAGATCATGTGATTGTTGTTAACTTATTCAGCATTGACTAAAGCTGATAACTCTAGTCAATGTTTAAAGTGCGAGACTCGGTGATTTTTTACCGGGTCTTTTTTCGTAGAACTAAATGAGGGAGGTTGGCTATATGCTGAGGGCCGTGGAATATTTGGGTAAAGTGGGAGTAGGGGTTACGTTACCGCAGTTTTTTCGTGCTCATGACGGAAATGTTTATGTAGTAAAATTCCAAAACAATCGACTTAGCTCCCGCGTATTAGTAAGCGAATTATTAGCAGCTAAGATCGGTGAGATAATGGGGCTGTGCTTTCCGTCGAGTGACATCATTGAAATTGATGAACAAATGGTGAATGAAAATCCATACCTTTTGGAGTTAGGCATAAATCAGGGACAGCATTTCGCCTCTCACTATCTCGAGCATGCGGAGTATGTAGGAAAGGATCGATTAGCTAAAGCTATCAATGTACCAGAAATGGCCGGCGTTATTTTGTTCGATCATATATTTCACAATGCTGATCGTGCTAAAAATCAGAAAAACCTACTACTTCGACTTGAGGATGAAAAATATAAAATCTACGCTATAGATAATTCCCATTTGTTTAGATCGAGCAGATGGACCATTGACTCGTTTCAAAAGCTTGGTACAAGAATAAAGATTTATTATTTTCAGCACTATAGGAATTTACTTAAAGACCTCTTATCTCCGCAGGATTTTCTTCCTTATCTCGATATTGTAAAAAAGATTAGCAATGAGCAAATTGAGTATATAGTGCAGGAAATCCCAAGTGAATGGCTGCCCGATCAGCCAGATCGCCTAGCGTTGGTGGAGTATACAAAAATGCGAATGGGTATGGCGGATGAGATATATGAAAAACTCTGCAGGTTTATTCCTAAAAGCCGTGGTGGGCAACGATGGTTGTTCGCCAAATAGGTTGCTAGCCTACTAAATTAAATAAATTACATCAAGATATCTCAAAAGTAATTTGGAAATGTTATCTTTCATTTTGGCAGGATTATTCCATTCGATAACGAAGATAATATTCGAAGTAATGCCATCATGAAGGAGGAAATCATAATGCCAATTGTACAAATCGATATGCTTGAAGGCCGTTCTCTGGAACAAAAACGGGAGATGGTTAAAAAAGTAACCGAAGCCATTGTTGAAACCGCCAAATGCCCGCCTGAAGCAGTAACTATCGTACTGCGTGAAGCTCCCACCCAGCATATTGCCAAAGCAGGTGTATTAGCGTCTGATCGATAATTTCTTAGGCCATTTCTTAATGAAATGGCCTAACTTTTAGAAAGGTGGTACTAAAGTTATGCTGCCTATACAATTTGCACTTGAACTTGAATCTTCAATAAACATTTATGTAGCTGGGCTATCAGATGCTGCCGCAACCGGTATTGCGCCGCTTATCGCTCTGATTAACAGCTCCCAGAAAGAGTTTTTACAGCTTTTATCAGTTGCCAGCGCAATAAACATTGACACGGCTCCTTACCCGGACGTAAACGAAACCAAGTTGCTTGGTTCAGACAGCTCCTGGCAACAAGTTAACCAAAACACGGCCGCAGCTGACGTCAGTATGACGGAGCTTACGACGCTTTGGGCAATCTACACTGCAATTGACAAATCGATACAATTTTACCAACAGGCAGCGTCAAACAGCGCCCACCCTCAGACTCGGCTGTTTTATAGCTCGCTGTGCCAGGTGAAGAAAATTCTGCGCAGAAGAATAGATGGCCATATCCAGATATACTACAACCATTATTGGGGGCATTTGGGATTTGCACCATTTATCCTGGGAAAAGATTAGCCTTCACGGTAGGCTACACCTAAGCCGCCTGACGGATACATAAAGATAATATTATCAAACCCGCATGCCACCCGGCAAGCGCCGCACTCAACACATTGCTTATAATAAACCATTATGGGACTGCCTAGCTGGTAGTCCCATTTAAATACGCTGGTAGGGCATATGTTCAGACACTGTTTCGCCTCACACCTGGTGCATTGTTCCTGATCGCGTACAGCAACATGCTGATGGTCATCGTCCGGATTAAACTGTATAAGCAAAATTTTATCCTGCAGTTTCATTATCGAATCACCTTTAGCGCTTTCCAGGCATCTGATAATATCTTCAAGACTGGTTGCATACTTGTCACTTTTTTATAAATCATAATCCTCTTGGCTCGTTTAGGCATTGTATATACCCGCGAAACCTGATAAGCTGTTTCATTAGCCATACGGGAGTAAAGGTCAAAAGCGTAGGGCAGGTCACGCATCAGTTTAGCAACACCGGCGTTGGCCTTTAAATCCTGCATGATGAAGCTTTCGTTTAAGAGTTCAGTGTATAAAGACAGCTTTCGTACCGAATAATCCCGACTGGTTTTAGCCCCATACACGGCTTTTGCCGAGTAAAATCCTGACCACATCGCAAGGTTTATACCATGCGTCCCATTGACCAGCGACCCGGCATCGCCGACAATCATTAGACCTGGATGTACCAGCTTAGGAACAGCATAATAGCCACCCTCTGGAATTAACGAACCACCATACGCAATCGTTTGGCCCCCGGCTATAAGAGTCTTTATATGGGGGTGCTTTTTTATGCGTTCCAGGAGTTCGTTGGGATTAAATCCGGCTTGAGCAAAATCGGCTACTGGCATGCCTACATTAAGACTAATACTGTCTCTAAATGTATGTATGGAACCAGTACCGTTAAATCCAGCTGTTGGGTAACCAATCAGTCCGATTATCGCCCCCTGACCAGATGGCAGGTTAAAGCGATCCTCAATCACGCTTGAGGGTAGGGCAATGGTTTCTTTTACGTATAGAGAAATGTTTTCCGCCGATACCGGGGCCGCTAGCCCTGACCGTTCGGCCAACAACGCGTTAGCGCCATCGGCCAAAATAATAACATCTGCCAAATACTTGCTGCTGCCACCATTTACAGCTACCACGCCGACAGCCTGTCCGTCATTAAACAGAACCTCTGTTACTGTGTGCTTAAAAAGGACTTGCGCGCCCGCCTCAGCTGCCTTGTCTGCCAGCCATTTATAAAGATTGCTGCGTTTAACTGAAAACCTGTTATAGGGGGCGGCAGCAAGCCTGACACTTTGAAACCTGGTTGATAGCACAGAATCCTCAGTCATCCACCAATATGACTGGTCGGTAATAATTCGTTCACACTGGCATTCTTCCCAGAAGTTGGGGAAGAGCTTATGGACATGGTCTGCCATAATACTGACTCCGCCACAGCATTTCGCTCCCGCATATGGGCCCCGTTCCAGGACGAGTACGTCAAGGCCATCCCTGGCCATAAAATACGCTGCCGTCAGTCCGGCTGGCCCGGCCCCGGCTACAATCGCATCATACTTTTTTATAACAGCGCTGGGCTCTTGTTTGTCAGTTCTAGAGGAAGTTGTTTTACCAGTTATTTTGTGTGGTTTTTTTGCCTGATACCAATGTTTTAACATATACTCACCCAGCTTTAGTTTACGCCTAAATTTTAAATTTATTTTATGGGCACGAATAATCAAGCATAACTGAGAAAAAAGTTGTTTAATAATCATTATTGCTTGATAAACCTTCATAAACATGATTGCGCCATCTGGATTTATACTGTATTATATACGGACATGCCGAATTTCCTCACCAATAGGAAAACGGGGGAACCATTTCTGGGGTGAATCTGCGTTATGCAGTAGGGATTTCCCTTTGTCCCGAACCCGTCAGCTAACCTCGTAGGCATTTAGAAAGGGGTGTTTAAATGAAAAACATCAAAAAAATTATTATTGGTACCATAACTATGGCTGTTTTAACAGCTAATATTTGGGTGTCACCAGCTTTCGCAGCGTTGGGTGACCAAACGCTCAAACTAGGTATGGACGGCCAAGACGTAACAGATCTTCAGGTACGACTTAATGATTTAGGTTATAACAATATTACTGTTGATGGTGTATTTGGTGAAACTACCGAACGAGCGATAAAAGAACTTCAAAATGCAAAAAATATTGATGCCGATGGTATTGTCGGGCAGGATACTTTTCAGATTCTGTTAGGTGACCGTAGAACAGAAGTATCTCGCGGTAGTGCACCAGGACGTTACAAAACCGTTTTGGACATTAAAGCTACTGCCTATGCTCCAGGTCCCCACGACAATGGCCAATGGGGCAATCTGACCTATATGGGCACTCAGGTACGTCCAGGCGTAATTGCTGTTGACCCGCGGATTATTCCGCTTGGTTCAAGGCTATATATTGAATTTGCCGATGGTAATGGCATGTATGGTGTAGCCGAAGATACCGGCGGCGCAATCAAAGGGAATCGAATCGACATCGCAATGCATTCTGTAGATAAAGCCTATGACTTCGGTGTCCAAAATGTAAAAGTATATGTTCTTAGCTAGTAACAATGCCTGGCATTTTGCCAGGCATTGTTTATTTTTTTTATAATTACATGAAAAATGGTAGATTTGGTAACTTTATTTGTGTTATTATATTGGGAAATACCTATTACGATGTGTTTGGTGAAAGGAGTTAGTCAATGTTTGACAACAAATTCGGTCCTGAAGGGTTAACTTTTGATGATGTTTTGCTTGTACCGGCAAGGTCGGAAGTTCTTCCCAGGGAAGTAGAAGTATCCACATATTTGACTAAAAATATTAAGCTTAATATCCCTATTATCAGCTCCGGAATGGACACCGTTACCGAAGCCCGGATGGCGATTGCCATGGCACGTGAAGGCGGCATAGGGGTAATCCATAAAAATATGCCTATCGCCCGTCAGGCTAATGAAATTGACAAAGTCAAGCGGTCTGAACATGGCATTATTGTTGATCCAATATTCTTATCCCCTAGTAATACCCTGCAAGATGCTCACGACCTCATGGAGAAATATCGTATTTCGGGGGTACCTGTTACCAGCAATAACAAACTAGTTGGTATTCTGACCAACCGCGATTTACGTTTTGAAACTGATTTAAGCCGTAAAATTGCTGATTGTATGACCAGAGAGCACCTAATCACGGCACATGTTGGCACCTCACTGGAAGAAGCCAAAGAAATTTTACGTGAACACCGGATAGAAAAATTACCGCTCCTTGATTCTGAAGGAAATTTAAAAGGACTCATTACGATTAAAGATATTGAAAAAGCGCAGAAGTATCCAAACTCAGCTAAAGACGCTAAAGGACGCTTGCTAGTAGCTGCTGCTGTTGGTGTCGGGTCAGATATGATGGAGCGTGTAGAAGCCATTGTGGGCGCTAAGGTTGATGTAATTGTTGTTGATACTGCCCATGGCCATTCTCGGGGCGTACTTGACGCCGTAAGAAAAATTAAAGACGCTTTCCCTAATATTGAGCTCATCGCTGGCAATGTCGCTACTGCCGAGGCTACCCGTGATTTGATTGAATCAGGCGCTGACGCTGTCAAAGTGGGTATCGGACCTGGTTCCATTTGCACTACCCGGGTAATTGCCGGTATTGGCGTACCGCAAATTACAGCAATTTATAACTGTGCCAAGGCTGCCAATGAGTACAACGTGCCAATTATTGCTGACGGCGGCATCAAGTATTCAGGAGATGTAGCCAAAGCAATCGCCGCTGGCGCTCAGATCGTAATGATTGGCAACCTGCTTGCCGGTACTGAAGAAAGCCCGGGAGAAACTATTATTTATCAAGGCCGTAGCTACAAAGTATACCGGGGTATGGGATCACTGGGTGCAATGGCGGAAGGCAGCAAAGACCGTTACTTCCAAGAAAATATGGACAAGCTGGTGCCTGAAGGAATTGAAGGGCGGGTTCCCTATAAAGGCTCGGTAGCTGATACAGTCTTCCAACTAATAGGCGGTCTGCGGGCCGGTATGGGTTACTGTGGAGTTCGCAATGTAGAAGAACTTATTACTAAAACCCAGTTTATCCGGATAACCGGTGCCGGTCTTAAAGAAAGCCATCCACATGATATCAGTATCACGAAAGAATCGCCGAACTATAGTGTTTAATAAAGTGAGACTTAGCTTCAGGTGGGGTTTTAACCCCATCTGAAGTTTAGTCGACCTTATCCAGGGACTTAGCCGCTCTTAACTCCCACTTGTAGAAGATGGGAGTCTTAGAGCGGCTTGGTCATCGGATAAAAAATGC
>NZ_DATMYD010000107.1:0-6272 GCF_035561155.1 Sporomusa sp.
GATAAAGTAGACTTAGCTTCAGGTGGGGTTTTAACCCCATCTGAAGGTTAGTCGCCCTTATCCAGGGACTTAGCCGCTCGCCTGTGCCCTTTGGGTATAACTCCCACTTGTAGAAGATGGGAGTCTTAGAGCGGGTTGTCACGGATAAAAAGGCCACCCGAAAAAATCGGGTGGCCTCGTTAAATCCTTGATTCTTAACAGGGGTATCTGAGTCTCTTTACTATTGATAACTCACAATGTTAAATCAAATTTGATTTAACATAAGTTTATTTTGGGTAGCAGGCATGTATTTCCGGATAAGACGGCTGGCTTTACTTTGGCTGATTTTCAAAGTTTTAGCCACTTCGTAGGAACTACCTAACTCTTGGTAGGCATGAATAATTAGGTTTTTTTCCACTTCATTCACTGCATCTTCAAGTGAAGAGGTGTGGTTGGCAACGGTAGTGAGATTCAAAGCACTGGGAATTTCTTGCTTTGAACATTGAATTGAATTAAAGCCTTTCGGTAAATCCAAATCGTCAATGAGCGTGTTTTTATTGACGACAACTAATCGCTCAATCATATTTTCGAGTTCGCGGGCATTTCCAGGCCAGGAATACTGTAAGAACAAATCAACAACTCTCTCAGACAGTTGCCGTTCACACTTATACTTCTGATTAAATTTTTCTAAGAAATATACGGCTAACGGGATGATTTCTTCTCTCCTCTCACGAAGAGGCGGGATCTCAATTTCAAATACATTAAGTCGATAATATAAATCTTCACGGAATTGCCCTTGTCTGACCATCTCATGAAGATTTCGATTAGTTGCTGCAATGATTCGGCAATTGACATGTTGGACTTCTCTTCCACCCACTTTAAAGTATTGATTTTCATGAAGGACTTGAAGTAATTTAGCTTGCATACGGAGGGGAAGTTCGGCAATTTCGTCGAGAAAGAGGGTTCCGTCACTGGCTAACTCGATTAGACCGATATTTCCTTTCACATTGGCGCCTGTAAACGCTCCTCTAGAATAGCCGAACATTTCGGATTCCATGAGTTCAGAGGGAATCGACGCACAGTTTACGACGATGAACGGCCCTTCCTGTCGAGGGCTGTTTTTATGTATGTGTTTCGCCATGTGACTTTTTCCTGAACCGGATTCTCCGAGAAGGAGAACTGTAGAGTCGACTTGGGAAATCCGATGAACAAGATCCAAAAGATTTGCCATCTCTTGGCTCTTTGAGATGAACTCAGGAATATTCATCTCTTTTTTTCGGAGGACTTCAACTTCCATTTGGTAGCGGTTTAATAGTTTTTGGCTCTTAGCAAATTCTAACTTAATCCCAGTAGACTCGGTTATATCCCTAGCGTTTTCTATGATATATTCAAGCTTTCCGTCTTTATTAAAAATCGGAGTGGCAGTCGTTAACAGGGTTTTACCGGTTTGCGTTTTCTGTTCTAAAGTGACGCTTTTCTTTTCTTCTAGGGCAATTGGGCTAACTCGTGGAAACCAGTAATGACATTCTGAAAGCTCTTTAGAACTCTTACCGATGATTTCCGATGCCCTAATTCCACAATGCTTTTCTACAGCATGATTGACATAGAGCACAATTCCCTGAGCATTCGTAACGTAGATTTCATCATGCGAATGATCCAAGATTTTCTTCAACAGTTCGTAATTTAGTTGTGTTGTTTCTTGCATGGTGACCTCCTCTTTTCTCGAACGCCAACCTTTGATTTTCCAGGGAATTATGGATTACTTAACGAGACTGCAGAATGCGAGTATAAAAATATTTCGCTAGGTTATAGGAGAATTCCTTCCTAAATATAGAAAGAGAAAGAAAATTGTGACAAACTTTGACTCAAATACTGACTTGGGAAGTCAATTTTGATTTAGTAGAAGATCGTTTTTCTTATTCAAGACATTTTAGAATCGAGCTTATATATACAAAAAAAGAAATTGAAAGAGCTGGCACGTTTCTTGCTTAAATAAGCTTTAGATAATGTCTGCTTCGTAGTAACATTCTTTAAAATCATAAAAGGAGGGCAGGGAAACGGATTCATTCCTTTTAGAATGGCTTTCTGTTTGGTAAAAGATCGAAGAGAGAAGGAGGGAGAATATGTCCAATTTGAGTGCTGCGAAGTTGCAAGAGCTGCAATCAAAGAACGAGCTATCTCATGCAAAAAAGGGGCTAGTCTGGGGGCTTATTTCCGGAGCAACTTGGGGGTTGGATGGGGTCATCTTGGGTATGGCACTAGCTATGGCACCCTTTACAGGGGGCGCGACTCTGTATGCAGGGCCTATCGCCGGGGCTGCGTTACATGACGGATTTGCTGGTTTTTTTGTTTTTCTTTGCAACCTATTTAATGGAAAATGGAAAGAATATCCACGGACATTAAAGACTAAACCAGGCATGATTGTTTGCTTAGGCGCATTATTTGGCGGCCCGATCGCTATGTCGGGTTATCTCGTAGGAATCAATCTGGCCGGAGCATCTTATGCACTCTCCATTACGGCTATGTATCCTGCAGTAGGTGCTATTCTAGCTTTTTTCATATTAAAAGAGAAAATCCAGCCGCGTGTTTGGATTGGTATCACTTTATGCATGGTGGGAGCCATTACCGTAAGCTATGTCCCCCCAGAAGGAGATTTTCCGAATTTCTACCTTGGTTTGGCTTTATCTTTGCTAGCTACCATTGGGTGGGGAGCAGAAGGCGTTCTTTCAGCTTTTGGTATGGACATGGTTGATCCGGATATCGCGATCGGGATTCGGGAAGCAGCTTCTTTTGTCGTTTACTTTGTTGCCGTTTTACCCGCAGTAGCAGGCATGATCATTTTCTGGGAAGCCTTCCTTGCTAATGCTATTCTCTATATTGCTGTCGCGGGCTTTTTAGGTGGTTTATCTTACCTTGCTTGGTATCGGGCCATTAACATGACCGGTGTAGCTCGCGCCATGGCATTTAATATTTCTTATGCACTTTGGGCCGTCTTCTTTGGCTGGCTTATCACCGATCTTGCAATCACCCCAACTCTTATTGGAGGCGCAGCCATTATTACACTCGGGACGATTTTGGTTACCGCTAATCCGAAAGAACTCGTTAAATTGAGAAACAATTAAGAAAGGGGGAGCTAGCAAATGACACTACCTATGAGATTTCGCATTCTCCATCTCCTGACACTTCAGGAACTTTCCGAAATTGAAATTTTGGAGGCTTTAAAGCCCGAATATGGGTTGGAGGGCCAATATAAAAGGTCCACGATCGATACCCATCTTGCTTCTATGAAAGCGGTCGGAATGATAGAAATCACCGATCTTTCCATGGGAAATGACGGCAAGCTTTTGCATAAGTTCAGAGCAACTGAATATGGGAAAAAGTACCTAAAATATATGCCGAAGGGATGGAGCGCGGATCATCCATCAAATCGTATCCCGATGTAAGTATGTATCAAACTATTGTACCCGCCGGATTCAGCCAGATGCTGTGGTTCGGCGGGTACATCTCAAGTTAAATTGAACAGAACACGAAAGGAGATTAAGTACAATGGCGTACAAAGGAGAACTGATTGCTCTCGGTATGGTGGAAACAAAAGGTGTTGTTGGCGCGATTGAAGCAGCCGATGCCATGGTTAAAGCTGCCAATGTCAGCCTCATTGGCAAGGTCAAAGTGGGGGGAGGACTCGTTACCGTAATGGTGCGGGGAGATGTGGGGGCAGTTAAGGCCTCTGTTGACGCTGGAGCAGCAGCGGCTGAACGAGTTGGGGAACTCATGAGCTGCCATGTTATTCCACGTCCGCATCAAGACTTGGAGCAAATTCTCCCGCAGTTACCGAATTTTGATGAGAAGAAAGCGAAAACCACTGAAAACACAAAATAACGATTAAGACAAATAGGGAGGGTCCTTATGATTGAGCCTATTAAGCCAAAAGTGTTAGCTGTCCGGCTCATTCCGAATGTTGCGCCTGATTTAGCACAGCAACTCGGATTGAAGGACTATCAACGTTCTATTGGGATGATCACATCAAATATGGATGATCCCACTTACACTGCCCTGGACGAAGCCACGAAAAAGGCAGAAGTTGAAGTGGTCTACGCCAAAAGTTTCTATGCCGGTGCCGCTCATGCCTCAGGACCACGTTCCGGAGAAATCATTGGAATCTTAGCCGCCCCGACTCCTGCCGAAATCAGTGCGGGGATTGATGCCTGTATCAATCATTTAGAAAGCGAGGCCTTCTTCTATACGTGTGACGGGGGACAAACGGCCTGGTATCCGCATACGATTTCCCGAACCGGCAGCTATCTGTCTAAGATTGCCGGAATTCAGGAAGGCGAGCCGTTGGCCTATTTAATAGCTCCCCCTATCGAAGCAATCTACGGTATCGATGCTGCGCTTAAAGCGGCAGAAGTAGAGATGAAAGCGTTCTATGGACCGCCGACCGAAACAAACTTCGGCGGTGCATTACTAACCGGATCACAAAGCGCTTGTCGTGCAGCCTGTGAGGCATTCCAACGTGCTGTAATAGATGTCATTGAAAATGCTCTGAAGTTTTAGCAAAGGAGGTCAATCAAATGGAACTGGATCGAGACTTGGCCTCCTTGCAGGAAGCCCGAAATTTAGTTTGTGCAGCCAGGAAAGCGCAGGAAATCATTAAAAACTTTACCCAAGAGCAGATCGACCGGGTCATTGAGTTCATGCGTGAAGCCGGGGAGAGTAACGCAGCAAGGTTAGCAATGATGGCAGTCTCTGAAACGGGGATGGGAAAATACGAAGATAAGTGCTTGAAAAATTACTTTGCATCCCATCATGTCTACGAATCCATTAAGGATATGAAGACAGTGGGGATCATACGGGAAGATAAAAAACAACGTCTCTGGGAGATTGCGGAACCGGTAGGGGTAATTACAGGCATAGTCCCCACGACGAATCCCACGTCTACCGTGATTTATAAAGCCATGATTGCCCTGAAATCACGTAATGCGATTGTCTTTTCCCCGCATCCTTCGGCTGTCAGGTGTACGAATGAAGCGGCAAAGCTCATGAACCAGGCCGCTGTGGCTGCTGGAGCTCCCGATGGTGTGATTGGCTGCCTAAGTACTGTGACGATGGAAGCAACCAATGAACTTATGAAACATCCGGATACTGCGCTTATTTTAGCAACAGGTGGAAGTGGCTTGGTGAAAGCGGCCTATTCCAGCGGGAAACCGGCCTTAGGAGTGGGTCCGGGTAACGTACCGGCGTTTGTTGAACGAAGTGCCAACCTGGCCAAGGCAGCAGAAAATATACTGATTGGAAAAACTTTCGATAATGGAACCATCTGTGCATCAGAGCAGGCCATTGTAGCCGAGGATTGTATTGCTGATGAACTGGTTCACCACTTACAGAGAAACGGTGCCTACTTGCTCGAACCGGAAGAAGTTCAAAAAGTATCTAAAGTTGTCATATTACCCAATGGGGGAATGAACCCGAAGGTTGTAGGAAAAGAAGCAAAGTTTATCGCAAAGTATGCAGGAATCAACGTTCCTGAACATACGAGGTGCCTGATTGCTCCTCTCCAGGGAGTAGGACGAGAGTATCCGTTATCCTATGAAAAGCTAACAACGGTTCTAGGCTTTTATCGGGTTCGGAATTGGCATGAGGGGTGTGAACGCTGTATTGAACTCCTTCAGGCGGGTGGGATCGGCCATAGCCTGGTCATTCATAGTGAAAATGAAGAGATCGTCCGTGAGTTCGGACTGAAAAAGCCCATCTTCCGCATCCTTGTCAACACCCCCTCTTCGTTAGGTGCCGTGGGGGCGACTACAGGTCTGGCACCTTCATTTACCTTAGGCTGTGGAACTTGGGGCGGATCCAGTGTTTCGGAGAACGTTACCCCCCTGCATCTCATCAATATTAAACGGGTCGCTTGGCCTATTCGGAATCCCGAAGAGCTAAGTTTTCCGCTGGTGGAAAATGCCGTCAGCGAACCAATGAACACGAATTCCATTTCATCCGTCAGTCCGGGAATGATGCGGGAGATTGTTGAACAAGTCATTCGTCACATGGTCTTACGTGAATTTGCTAAGCAAGGCAAAGAAAGCGAACTGGGCTGATCTCCGTGATTAATACGGGTAGACAGATTGGGGGAACATCTGATGATTTTAAAGGCTAAAGTCTACAATAAAATCTTTGCCTTTAAGGACCTTAAAGAGGTCTTAGCGAAGGCAAATGAAGAAAAATCCGGAGATATCCTGGTAGGAATCGCAGCACAATCTGCTTCCGAACGGGTTGCAGCCAAACTCGTATTGAGTAAC
>NZ_DATMYD010000108.1:0-4193 GCF_035561155.1 Sporomusa sp.
CCGTAGCGGCGCTGAGCTGCGCCTTAGCCTCATCCGCCGCCGCTTTCATCTGATCGTAGGTCGAGGCCGGCACCGCTCCGGTCGCCAGTAAAGCGCGATACCGGACTTCATCTTGTGCCGTCTGCCGCGCCCGCGCTCGTATGGCCGCGACCCCCTCTTCCTGAGCCTGCACCGCCAGCCCGAGATCAGTCGGATCGATTCGCATAAGCGGTTGTCCGCGTCTGACCGTCTGGCCCATATCAACAAGACGTTCCAACACCTTGCCCGAGACGCGAAAGCCCAAGTCGCTTTGCACCCGCGCAGCTACGATTCCTGTAAAAGCCCGGGGCGCCGATACGGCATTTTGAACAGTTGCGACCCTGACCAACGGTGCCTGTGTACGCGGATCAGTCTGTACCTTCCCGCTGCATGCAGTCAAGACAAGCGATAACAGACCAATAATGGCAAACAAAGCAAAGCGGCGGCCGGGTTCATTTGGGCAGCGGTCCGGACGTACTGGGCTAAATCGCTTCCATTGTCTAAAACCTACACTAGAATCATTGCTCATTCCTTATCCTCTCCCGAATCAAAATCCCATATATATATGCGCAATTAATCTTCATAACCTAATTGATACACTTTATGTTCAATCATTTTTTTTACACATAACCCTTTGCTCCGTACCTAGGCAAAACAGTCGCCAAAGGCCTTGAACAACTTCATCGATCCTTTAACGCGGATCCTTCTGAAGATTATTTCCTTGAGTATGGGCGTTTCTTTATGAAGCACGCGCAGCCAGGTTTTTGCATCTGCATTGATTCGTACGTCCGGAACACCTACATGTCCTTGTTTTACTTGAATCGTTTTGTCTTTGATGACCACTGTCGTCTCGACCTGCTCGTTTCCTCTGAATGTGAAATGATAGGTTGCACACAGTCCTTCGGACTTATGACGCTGGAAGCCGAGCGGCATCGACGCGATAAAGGCGGCAACGGACGCCGGCCTGATGCCGTTACCTACTCGCTTTATCTTTTTATGCGGGAACTTGCGCAGGACATGACTCTCTGCGTCTGAGCCTGGGAGAACGTAGACAGTCTCTGTCTTTTGCTGAAGAGGTTTGACCACTGTTTCGAAGAATTTACTCTTGTCATCAAGATACTGCGGGATCACTTCGTCGCCCGCCGGGCAGACTGCCATACAATACACTGATTTGTAGCATGGTCCGTACGCTAAGCTCTGCCACAGAGAAACGGTTTCAGTATCGCTTATTCTGGACCGGTATTCGATAGAGTTCTTGCTGTCGACGATATTTTCAACCCAGTCTGAGAATCCGCCTATCAGCTCACGATAGTTATGGGTGAGGCAGTTTATAGGATTGAATACCCCATCTGGGCCGATGGCTCCTGTGGGGCAGGCAGCCGAACAGATCTTGCAGTTCAAACAAGGGTTGTAGTCCAGAGGACTACTGTACGCGTCCACCTCGGTATCAATAAGTATAGTGTTGAGCAAGACAAAACTCCCGAACACTGGGTGAATAACATTGCGGTGGAGGCCCATCTTTCCGAGGCCGGCGGCTACGGCTATGGTCTTATGCGAAATGACTTGCATCTTGCCGGGCCATTGATCTGTTTCCATGGGAAACGCAGCTGCCGAGTTTGCTGCACGAACGCCTTTCCGATCGAGCGCTGCTGCCAATGTGTGGGCAACGTGATTTAGCCGCTCTAGCACCTGGTGCATTTCGAGACTAGCAATGGAACGTGCGGGACTTCTCAGATTTTCCTTGTTGATCCGTCCGGCAATACAGATAAGCGCCTTAGTCCAGGGGAATACATTCAGAATATCCGCTTTTTGCTCAGCTAATTTCGGATGTTCAATCTCGACAAAACCCACATCATCAGCGCCTAATTCAAGGCACATCTCACGTAATTGGACGGCGCTGAGTTTTGAGGCGGTCGCTTGAGATGCCGCTGACGCCATTCTTTCCTTATAGCGTTTTATTGAAGGGTGGTCATTCGTATCCTTGCTGTGACTCTCCTTTGTTGTTTGGTCAAATAATGTTTTCAAGCAAGCTCTCTCCTTCGCGTAAATTTTTTCGTCTTCCATTATTACAGGCATTAAATATCCTTGGTCCGAGTCAGCATTTTATCAACGGGTTTGCTAAACTGATTTAGCATAAAGGCCAAAATTGCCTTTAGATCGCTTATACCATATTAAAACGTGTGAGCATTCGGCAGTTTCTTTTTGGCTGCGTCCAGTTTGGATTGATCCCGCCCAGTAATAATTATCATGTTCTCAAGCTGAAGGAACTGAGTAGCAAGCTCGAATCCAATCCTCCCGCTACCAGAATGTGGGATTGATTTTCATGAAAATCAATCCCAAAATATAAATGATTATTGTATAGTGAATATACTTGCTTATTGTTCAATACGATTTTCAAAGAGTGCAACCGCTTTTTGAGAACGTTCATTCTAATTTAAATAAAAAAACTTCATTTGTTCAATATTGTTAAGGAAAAATCCGCTATACGATGCAACTTTTCTTTACTAGCTGAGGTTCTTGCAAGTACCCGAATCCCAATCAAAGTATTATGCAAATTTTCTGCTAAAACTTCAGCATCATATTCACAGGGAAACTCGCCTGTTTGCTGTCCTTTGCGAATAAGATCCGCAAGAAGATGCTCTGTTTGCATAAATGCTTCTTTCGCTTTTTGTTCTACCTCTTTATCTCTGGGTGCCATCTCAGTTGCTGAGTTTATAAATAAGCAACCCAATGGTCTATCCCCGCTTCCTTCGATCATAAGGTCAAAGATACACTGTATAGCTTGTTTTGCCGTTTCTGCGCGTGAAATTTCAGATTTTAGTCTGGCTTTTATTAATTTGCCGAAACAATCTATCGCTTTTAAAAACAATGTATGCTTATCACCGAAGGTATCATATAAACTTCTACGATGGATTCCCATATGCTTTACTAAGTCGCTCAAAGATGTCTTTTCATAACCTTGTTTCCAAAATAATTCCATAGCTTTCTGGAGAACTATACTTTCCTCAAATTCTTTGCTTCGTCCCATTACTTTCCCTCCCGCTAATAGTAATTGTAATATTTCGAGAACGATAGGAAAAGTATTATTTTGTATTCGCATCATAAAGACAGTTATGCCTAACAAAGAGAGACGACCTTGGCTATCCTAAAGCTGAAACGTCAATCATGCTCCTTTTGTTTCGTAAAAGTCTAAAGGTATGCACTGAAAAACCGGTTTTTCGTATGACACAATATGAATCATTTGTCCAGAACAAACGACCTCTACTCTTCCGACCTGCCGGCCTTCCCAAGCCCAGTCCTGCTTCAGCTCTGCTATAATCAGATTAATTTTTTCCGATAGCAGCGATGGATCTGTCGCGACTGGGATTCCTTGAATAATAGTAGTAAGCATTTTTCCACCTCCCATATAGTGATTTTTTTTTGTAGCTTTTTTCCTAGTTTTAACTAAGCGTGATACAATACAATACAATATATGCCTATATAATACAATGACCATCTTGACACTGTCAAGATAGCCATTGTCTGAAATATCGAAAGGAGATACAATGGACAGTAAACATCCTGGAATTATGATAACCCCGAAAGACCAGTCACATTATCATCATGGAAATTTGCGGGAGGCACTCATTCAAACCGCGTTGCAAATTCTTGCTGTTGACGGTGTTGTCGGTTTGACGCTGAGAAAAGTAGCCAAGGCAGCAGGCGTATCTCATGCCGCGCCTGCCCATCATTTTAAAGATAAGACCGCCCTCGTTGCCTCGGTTGCGGCAGAAGGATTCCGGATCTTGTCAAAGGAATTGGTTGCCGTAGCCAATATTAACCAGGACTTTAAAGAACAACTGATCCAGTTAGTGAGAACCTATGTGGGTTTTGCCCAACGGGAAGTTGAACTGTTCCGCCTGATTTTTGGTCCTACAGCCCCCGATTACAGGGAATATCCGGAACTGTACGAGGCAGGTATAGAGTGTTGGAATACGGTGGTTCAGCTTATTACAACGTTTATGAAAGATCAGGAGATAACAAATTGCGAACCCGATTTGCTTGCTTTCAGCATTTGGGCTCACACGCAGGGGATCGCGAGCCTAATTGTCAATCAGGCTGTTATTCCGCCGCATTTAATACCTTTAAAAGGAGCAATGCTGGATAAATCAATAGAGTTGCTGATTGACGGGCTC
>NZ_DATMYD010000109.1:0-7503 GCF_035561155.1 Sporomusa sp.
ACATCCATTTTTACAATTTCGAGCGTTTCCAAATGAAATACCAACTGACGCCTTCCGAAAAACGGCGTCAGTCGGCTTAATTCAAAGATATTCTACGACCGGCTTTTCTCTTTTGTGTCTATCTCCGCTGGGGCGGTTCAGTAATTAATAAATATTAAGCTTTTATTTATTTTTGTAAAGAAAAATCGGCAAACCAAACAAAATTCCAATAATTATCTGAGAGAATGGTTACTAGGAAAAAGTGTCCAGGGAAGGAAAATTTTTCACAAGGTTGTGGCCGCAAAGGATGTCTTACATGAAGTTGCTACTAGTAGATGACGAGAGCAAATTAGTTGCAGCATTATCTTGTTTACTGTGTAAGAACGGGTTCCATGTCGATTCTGCCGCAAATGGCGATATCGGAATTGAGATGGCCTGTAAGGGAATCTATGACATTATTATATTGGATCGAATGCTCCCCAATCATGATGGCATATTGTTACTAAGAGAGTTGCGTAATAAAGGGCATGAAACCCCAGTCCTGTTCTTAACAGCAAGGGTTACAGCCAGCGACCGCATCGAAGGTTTAGATGCCGGCGCCGATGATTATTTGACCAAACCCTTTACAATCGAAGAATTGCTGGCACGATTGCGGGCCCTGTCCCGTCGTAAAGACAAAAAACTAGTCGGAACAACGATTAATGCCGCGGGGCTAGTATTAGACCCGCAGCGCGGTGAAGTCGTAAAAGGGGCAGAAACCTTTCAGCTCACAGCAAAAGAATCCTTGCTTTTAGAACTGCTGATGCGTAACTATAGTCAAGTAGTTACCAAAGAACATATCTTGAAGAAAGTTTGGGGCCTCTCCTCCAGAACTGCGCTTGCCAACGTTGATCTATATATTCATTACCTACGCAAAAAATTAAACATCCTCGGAATCAAGACATTGCGCGGAATAGGCTACTCTTTACAAGAAGATATCAATGTTTCCAAACCTACGTGCGGCTAGCTCCCCTGGGACGAGGATAAAAATACAAAAACATCCATGGACGGAAAAACATTCACAAGGTTGTGGCATTAAAAAGGATGTTTTAAATGAAACTGCTACTAGTAGAGGATGAGAGTAGATTAGTTGACTCATTATCTCATTTGTTGAAAAGAAATGGCTATGTGGTCGATGCGGCTTTGGATGGTCAGTCAGGAATTGATATGGCCTGCACGGGGGTATATGACATTATTATTCTGGACCGAATGCTACCCTATCAAGATGGTCTTTCTGTACTGAGAGAGTTTCGAAGTCTGGGGCATGATACCCCAGTGCTCTTTCTAACTGCCAAAGATTCTCCAGACGACCGCGCGGAAGGCTTAAATGCCGGTGCCGACGACTACTTAATCAAACCTTTTTTTTCGGTTGAATTATTGGCTAGACTACAAGCCCTGGCCCGGCGCCGCGGTAAAGAATTAGCGGAAAATGTCTTGGTTGCTGATGACCTGGTTCTCAACCCGATGCGCTGCCAAGTAGTAAAAGCAGGCGAGGTTATTCAGCTAACTCTGAAAGAATCCCAGCTTTTAGAATTATTAATACGCAACTATGATCGTGTAGTGACTAAAGAGCAGATAATCCAAAAGGTATGGGGATACTACTCCGAAGCAGAATTTACAACCGTAAATTTATACATCCATTACTTACGGAAAAAACTCAACATTGCTAATCTCAAGACAGTATGGGGAGTAGGCTATTCTTTGTATGGCAAGCCAAAAGCAGCTAGTGCTGTAAACTAGCTGGTAACAGATCTTTAGAACAGAAATAGAAAATAAGTTATTCAGCAAAAGCCACCGGTAAAATACCGGTGGCCTTTATTTTTAGATAAGGAGTTAACATTTTCCATTATTTAATATTTTTCTAATACTTTATTTAACATTTTGTAAATAATCGGCCGCGATTTAATTAACAGACAAGAGCGAAAGGAGGGGCGGCAAAGCCTTACCCGTTGCTAGTAGGCACGGAAGCTAACTTTCAAATTTCAAGGAGGAATTTATTATGTCAATGGTAATCAACACTAACATGTCGGCTTTAAACACCTACAACCAATTAAACAAAAACAATTCTCTCATGAACTCATCTCTGGAGAAATTATCGTCCGGCTACCGCATCAACAGTGCCGCCGACGATGCAGCTGGTTTGGCCATCTCGGAAAAAATGCGCGGCCAGATCCGTGGTCTTGATCAAGCCAGTGCCAATGCGCAGGACGCTATCTCGCTGACTCAGACAGCCGAAGGTGCACTGGATGAATCCACTAGCATCCTGCAACGGATGCGCGAACTGTCTGTACAGGCTTCCACTGACACACTAACCGAAGATGACCGCAATGCCGTTCAGGATGAAATGACCCAATTGACCTCAGAACTAAACAGGATTGGCAATACTACTGAATTTAATACCAAGAACCTTCTAAAAGGCGATGGTAAAGTTTCACTTGCTTCAACAAAATTGGTTACCGACGGAAATTTGGGTACCGGTACTGGTAATACAGCAGGCGTAACTAACTATACTCAAGCAACTCAGTCGGTTACACTAACGGCTGGTGCTGCTGCAGCTGATACTGCTAGCTTTACAATCAATGGTCAGCAATTAAAAGTTTCTTTCACTGCAAGTACATCCAATGGTGGTACTATTGCTGGTGACAATACAGGCTACAATGTAACAGCCAACAGCGCTGATGTTGCTATTGATGCCACATCTACTGTTGCTACCACTGCTGATGGATTAGCAAGCGCCTTGCAGCAGATGATTGATGCAAATAGTACTCTGAAAGGTAACTATACGGCTGTTTCCGATGGAGTAAGCAAACTAACAATTACTGCGGTTAAAACAGATGACGGCGGAACACTTGATGGGTCCAAAGGCAATATTGCCGCCGCATCTGAAACAGGCACTATCGCCTGGGGAGCTACTGACGGAGCAGCCAGCGTTGGCACTACCACCTATACCCAAGCAACTAAAGAAATAGACTTTTCTTCTCTTGAAACCGGTACTGCCACTACGACTGACGCTAACCTTAAAGCTCTAGTTGGAACAGGCATGACTATTAATGGCACTCAGATTGAATTCTATAACGCGGATGATGGAGCCTACACGGGTGATGCTATTGGTGTAAATATTAGCACCGCTCTCGCTGAAGGCACTGATGCTAATAAGGCAGATGAGCTTGTAAAGAATATCGTTACTCAAGTGGGTACTAAGATTGATGGCGTTGTTTTAAGCCAGGATACTACCACTGATACATTGGTCATTACCGCCGACAGCGACCATCTGGGTGAAGCAGGTAATAGCCTTTCCGTAAAAGACGGTGGTGTTCAAGAAGCCTTCAAAGCGACCTTCCAAATCGGTGCCAACACTGGACAAACCATGTCACTCAGCATTAATGACATGCGCTCACAGGCGCTTCAGGTTTCTTCCACAACCTCAGGTGGATCGGTCACCGTCAAAGACAATGATGGCAACGATGTAACAGCATCCTATAAGGCAGTATCAGAAGTAACTGATGGAACTTCTGACGACAATACCGAGTATGCACTTGATCTGTCTACCGCAGATAAGGCGACTGCCGCAATTAGTGTCATTGATGCCGCTACCAGTGCAGTATCTTCTGAGCGTTCCAAACTGGGCGCTGTTCAAAATCGCCTTGAGCATACCATCAACAACCTGACCACTTCCAGCGAAAACCTAACTTCTGCCGAATCCCGCATCCGCGATGTTGATATGGCATCTGAGATGGCTGAGTACACCAAACTGAGCACCCTCAACCAGGCAGCTACCGCCATGCTGGCTCAGGCCAACCAGTTGCCGCAACAAGTATTGTCTCTCTTGAAATAAAGTAAGACTTAGCTTCAGGTGGGGTTTTAACCCCACCTGAAGTTTAGTCGACCTTATCCAGGGACTTAGCCGCTCTTAACTCCCACTTCTACCCAAAGGGCACAAGGTAGAAGTGGGAGTTTTAGAGCGGCTTGGTCATCGGATAAAGTATGAATAACGTAAAAAATCTCTCACTTCGCAATTGAAGTGAGAGATTTTTTTAGCCTTTAGCATTAAACCGCTGTCCAGCAGCCATTACCGTCCACTGGTGAACATATCGTCCTTTTACCTGACGCAGTACCTTGATATTGCTTAGTTCAGCCGCAATCCGTTTGTGCTCAAATAAAGCCTCTTGCAACACCTGGTCGAAAGCGTTCAAAGCTTCTTTTTGCTTAATTTCAATCATATTAGCCATGACTTTTAGTTCTTCAAGGCATTTACAACTGCTATCACCTTTCAACTTATCACTTACTGTGACAAGCTCGTCAATCAGTTTAGCCCGCTCTCTAAGCAGACGATTGAGTCCCCGCATCTCCCGTCTACGGATAAAACGGCTTTGCGTTTCAGAATTGGTATTGATTTTTTGTATAATCTCTAGTTTTCTGGCCAAAATGGCCTTAACTTCTCTGTGATTCATCCCAATCATCTCCCTATCATGACGATGACGATAGATAGGAGGACAAGGCCGACAACTGTGAATTCATGGTATTTATATAGGTTTCCAGCGTAGTATATTGTTCATAAAGTTGATCCTCCTTGTCATCCAGGCGGTCTTCTTCTTTCCCAATCCGATCTTGAATTGCTGCAAGCTGTTCGCTCAGCATGTTATCACTCTCGGACGTATCGTTCTCTGTTCCGGCCTTTTCAAGCAGCAATCCCTTATTACCACGGCTATCGCTAATTGTTGAGATATTGTCCTGTAAAATATCGTAGATCCGGTAGGCAATGCCTTCTTCCTTATACCTTACCGCCCGGTCACTGACACTCAGTTTGCGAACCGTGGTAGTACCTGGGTAGCTCGATGAGGTTTTGGTAAATAAGTTCATTACACCCTCAGGATTGTCTTGGATAGCTGTTTTTAGCTTGTCCTCGTCAATGTACAATTTACCCTTTTCGTCATAAGTGCCAGTAGTTATCCCAATACCGGTAAGAGTAGTAGACAGGCCTGAGACAGAATCAATCAGTGCGTTACGCATGCTGCTCAGAAAACTACGTAACGTTGAGTCTCTTGCCAATAATCCGGTTTTAGCCTTTTCTTCCCAACTCGCTATCGCATCATCAGACATTTCCGCTTTTTGGTCATCAGTGAGCGGTGGATAGTCTGAGTCATATTCCTCTGACAACTTACTATTGAGGGTGCTGATTAACTCGTTGTAGGCATCAACAAAACTGTTAATGTTATCATAAACGGTATCGACATCCTGCGTCACATTGATACTGACATCATCTGTCGTTAGCTTATTAAGCGTATACGTGATGCCGTCTACAGTAACCGTGTTGGAGCTACGGGTCAGGCTAACGCCATCAACTGTTAGCTTGGCATCTGCCCCCGCCGTTGACTCGCTCAGCGCGGCAGTAAGAAAAGAACTGCCTGTTTCAGTCACCGACAAAGTATTACCTGCCCCTGTCTGGTCAGCTGTCAGCACTAATTGGTCGGACAGTTCATCATATGCCAGCATGACACCGGCATCACTGTCGTTGATTTCCTCCATCATCTCGTCAAGTGTGGTATCTTTGTCAAAAGTAAAGCTTACGCCATTGATCGACAATGCTACCTGCCCGTCAGTATCAAAATCAAAGCTGCTAGCCAGGCTGTCAGCGAGCTCCTCCAGCGTATCTGTTGTAGCAATACGGTTGGACATCCCGTCTTCAAGGCCAAGTGCGCTTAAAGCGCTGTCACTGTCTGAATCACTGACAGATACCACTTGCACACCGCTATCGTCAGCAGCAGCAATAGTCAAAACCCCACTGCCGTCCTCGCTGACAGTAATCTTCCCCTCACCCACAGCAGTATCAATAGCGTCCTGGATATCGCTATATGTTGACACATCGTCATCAAGATCAACAGTGTAATCTGTACCATCCACTGTGATAACAAAGCTTTTACCAGCAGCTGATGAATAGCCGGCCGCCGATGTTCCTTCAATATCCTTGGAAAATCTGCCATTGGTCTGCCTCGACGCCGCCGCAGCCAGTTGGCTAACAGCCACAGTATGTGAACCGGCAGTTGCCTCACTGGTATAAGAGGCAGTTACGGCACTACTGCTGCTAGTAACGGAAAAAGCCTGAAATGTACTTTTTCGCGTTATACTGCTGGAAGAGCTTACATTAAAATAAGTATTTGAAAATGTCTGGACATCGCTGATTATGTCACGGTAGGCTTCCTGTTTCCACTCCAACAGCTGCGACTGCTGGTTAAGCTTGTTGAGCTTAGTTTTCTCGGCAGTCATAAGCTGCTCAACAATGGAATCTACGTCAATGCCGGACGACAACCCGGTCAGTCTTGTCGTCCCGTTAACAGTCGTTGTAGTAACCGTGCTGCTAGAGCTGGCCATCAACAATCCCTCCCTGCTTTACCAAATCAACTTATGCAAGATAATCCAATAGCGACTTACTCATCACCTTGACGCCAACCGACAAGGATGCTTCATATACCGTCGAGGCTGTTGCCGATTCTGCACTGGCTTCAGCCATATCAACATCCTCATTGTTGCTCATTAATTCTTTGTAGGTTGTATAATCATTGTCAAGCCGCTTTCCCACCATGCTCACATAGTTCATACGCGCTCCCAAGTCTGCTTGTGCGGCTAAAATAGTGTCGGTATTACTCTCAATAGCATCAAGGGTATCGCTCAATTCAGAAACATCACCACTGTCAAGCCCGTCTAAAACCTTGGCAAAGGTATCAAATAAATTACCTGAGCCCATACCGGTAACGTCCTGACCTTCAACATTAACGGTGACACTGGTGCCATAACCAATGTTGGCTTTGATCGCCTGTTCATCACCATTGTCATTGAAATCGCTAATTAGCTGGCCTTTAAATAGCACGTTATTATCTGCATCCATAGAATACGGCTCTTCATCTGTGGCGTAACCACCGAAAACATAACGCCCGCCATACGAAGTATTTAGGGTATCAATAGCTGTCTGCTGCAGTTGAGTAACATCTTCTTTGATCGCTGCTAAATCACTGTCACTTAATGTATCGCTCGAACCTTGTACGACTAATTCTTTCAATTGCTGCATGACATCGCTTAGGTCGCTCAAAGCACTGTCTGTCACTTCCTGCCAGGAGGTAACATTGTCTACATTTTTCTGATACTGTTCGACTCTGGCGACATAACTGCGATATCTAATGGCCCGTGAGGCCACTACCGGATCATCTGATGGCTGCTGAATCTTGGATTGGGTCGACACCTGCTCCTGGGCCTTACTAAGCCGCTCCATATTCTTATTGATATTCCGTACCGAAGCGGTTGTCATCATATTATTGGTAATACGCACAAAAGCACCTCCCTCTTAGCTTGATCCGATGACTAACCCGCTCTAAGACTCCCGTCCTCTATAGGCGGGAGTTATACCCAAAGGGCACAGGCGAGCGGCTAAGTCCCTGGATAAGGTCGACTAAACTTCAGATGGGGTTAAAACCCCACCTGAAGCTAAGTCTC
>NZ_DATMYD010000110.1:0-22241 GCF_035561155.1 Sporomusa sp.
AGACCGGAGTTTTGCCGCCGACTTCCTTCAGATTCGCCCTCACAGGCGACACCCTTGTCTTAGGCTAACGGTTGGCACTATCAACCCCCGTATTGGACTTTCACCAACAAGTAAGCGCCCATGCTGGGCGCACATGAAAAACAAAGGCATTCCGTCTAAATTAGACGGAATGCCTTTTAGCTATTTCCTCATACTTTACAGAATAAAGCTATGTTCATTAAATATGCGGTTTGTTCTCTTACGGCCACATTATAGATAATATTTATTATACACCAGAATAAGACGAGAAGCCGCCGTCAACAGGCACTACGACACCATTGACAAAACCCGAGGCCTCTTCACTTACAAGCCACAATAGGGTCCCTATAAGTTCATCACTTTCGCCAAATCTCCCCATCGGAGTTTGCGAAATAATTTTATGAGCTCGTGCGGTAGGAGATCCATCAGCATTAAGCAACAGCCCTCTGTTTTGTTCTGTCAGGAAAAAGCCTGGAGCTATTGCATTAACTCGAATGCCGACTTTTGACATATGTACGGCTAACCACTGCGTAAAGTTACTGACTGCAGCCTTAGCTCCGCTGTAAGCCGGAATTTTGGTCAATGGGGTAAATGCATTCATAGACGAGATATTAACGACAGTCCCCTTACCGTTAGCCACCATATCTTTTGCATAAACTTGCGTAGGGAGAAGCGTACCCAAAAAGTTCAGGTCAAACACAAACTTTACCCCATCTGGATCAAGGTCAAAAAAAGTCACGAGTCCTTCATTGTTACTTATATCTTCCGGATATAGGTATTCCTTGGTGGTGGTTCCTTGGGGATGATTTCCCCCCGCTCCGTTAATAAGTATATCGCAGCTTCCCAATTTAGCCGACACTTCTTTTTGCGCTGCTACCAAACTGGCTACATCCAGGACGTTTGCTTCAACACCAATAGCATAGCCACCAGTAGAGCAAATCTCTGCCGCTACCTTATCAGCATTGGATTTTTTCAAATCCAAGATAGCTACCTTAGCGCCGCACTGCGCAATCGCTTTAGCAAATGCACCACATAATACCCCGCCACCGCCGGTTATAACAGCAACTTTATCTTCAAGATTAATTTTAAACGGCAACTTCATAGTGTTTTCACCTCAAAAAGTTACTTTCTTCCCTTTTCCAAAGCTTCCCAAAGTCCAATCAAATACTCCGCACCCAAAGCCCTGTCATAAAGACCGTACCCAGGGCGACCAGTTTCCCCCCAAATCATTCTGCCATGATCAGGGCGGACATACCCTGTAAAACCAACATCATAATATGCTTTCATTATCTCATACATATCGAGCGACCCCTCAGCGCTGCGATGCGCCGACTCTTCAAAGCATTTTGGGCCGGTTATTTTGACATTTCTGACATGAGCAAAATGAATTTTCCCCTTGCTGCCGAAATGACGGATAAGCTCGGGAACATTATTGTCGGGCGAAACACCAAGCGAGCCTGAGCATAACGTAAGGCCATTATATGGACTGTCCACAAGATTAACAAACCTCTCCAAGTTTTGCTTGTTGGTTATAATCCTGGGTAACCCAAAAATGGACCAAGGCGGATCATCCGGATGAATAGCCATCTTAATTTTCACTTCTTCGGCAGTTTTAATAACTTTCTTAAGAAAGTAGTGTAAGTTATCCCAAAGGGTTTCTTCGGTAATCAACTGATAGGCCTCCAATAATGCTTTCATACCCTCTTGGGTATAACTTGTATCCCAACCGGGAAGTTTCAAGTCCCCTGTCGCAGGATTCATCTTTAATACGACGTCCTCGTTATAAATAAGTGCGGTTGAACGATCGGGGAGCACATAGTCCAGCTGCGACCTTGTCCAATCAAACACGGGCATGAAATTATAGCATACCACTTTAATGCCTGCCTGGGCCAAATTCCGCAGCGTCTCGCAATAATTTGCAATATATTTGTCTCTGGATGGCAGACCCATCTTAATATCTTCATGTACAGGAACACTTTCAATTACCTCAAGTTCCAGTCCCTGGCTTTCCACTTTACCCTTTAAAGCCAAAATTTTGTCCATCGGCCATACCTCACCGACAGGTACATCATAAATTGCAGATACAACGCCTGTCATTCCAGGAATTTGCCTTATGTACTCCAATGGTATTTTGTCATCGACTCCGTACCATCTAAATGTCATTTTCATAGGTAAAGCACCCCTTTCTTTTTAAGTTATTTTAATTATTTTAAAGTCAGCCATTTAAGTGGTACCAAAACCAAATCGGGGAATAGCGTAAGCAATAGTAAGAGTAATATTTCTACCCACATAAACGGCATAACCCTTTTTATAATATCATCCATTGCGATTTTACCTACACCGGCCGCTACGTTAAGAACTGTTCCGACTGGCGGGGTCAGTAACCCAATACAATTATTGAATACGAACATGAAGCCAAAGTAAACAGGATCAATGCCTGCCTGTTGGACAATAGGCATAAGTACAGGCGTCAATATTAATATTGTAGGCATTACGTCCATAGCCGTACCAACAATTAAGACAATAATATTAATAAGGAACATGAGAAGGATTTTATTATCCATAAAATCTGTAAGCATTGCTGTAATTTGTCCTGGTATGTTGGCTACCGTAATCAACCAGGATGATACCATGGCCGCTGCTGCCAGCAGCATAATTATGCTCGTTGTTTTAGCCGCTGTTGTCAGCACTTTGTGTAACTGGCTAATTTTAAGTTCCTTATAAACGAACACTCCGACAAATAATGCATACCACGCAGCAATTGCAGCAGCTTCTGTTGGCGTAAAAACACCGCCTCTCAGACCAAAAATTATGATTCCGGGAAGCACAAATGCCCACGCAGCCGCTCGCGCTGCCTGCCATAATTCTTGTAGTGATTTACGAGGTTGAACTACAAATTTTTCTTTACGAATCATCCATGACCAGGCAATAGCTAAAAATATAGCAAGCAGCATCCCTGGTACAACCCCGGACATAAATAATTTGGGTATAGACACGTTGGCAGTAACACCAAACACAATCATGGGAATACTCAGCGGCATAATAGGTGCAATGATACCTGCCGAAGCAATCAAAGCCCCAGACTTGGCTCGATCATAACCTGCTTCTGCCATCATGGGGATTAATATGGCTCCCAATGCGGCCGTATCTGCAACTGCAGAGCCTGACAGCCCGGCAAAGATAACGCTGGCAATAATTGCAACATAGCCAAAGCCACCACGAATATGTCCTACAAGTGCCATAGCAAAATCAATGATTCGTTTAGATATCCCCCCTGCATTCATCAACTCACCGGCAAGAATAAAAAACGGGATAGCCATAAGGGGAAAATTATCGGCACCATCGAGTAGATTTGACGCCAATATTTGGGTATCAAACATATCCAATTGAAGCATGAGCGCTATACCGCTCATAATCAAAGCAAGCGCGATCGGGATTCCCATTGCCATGACAATAAGGAGCGAAGCTATAAAAACAACAGTTATTGTCATGATTTGGTCCCTCCCTGAATTGATTTTATCTCCTGATCAAAGTCGGTTTTCTCTTCAGAATCCGTTGTCATGACCAAATCGTTTTCATCAATTTTATTAGAAAGAAGTCGATATAAATTTCTTATAACAATCACTGCCATACCAATGCTCATGACAACCCCAGATACATAAACATATGCATATGGTAATCCGATAGCCGGGGATGACTGATCTATGTTTAGTATCGTTAATTTCCAGCTACCGTCTAGCACTAACAACAAAGTAATTAAAATTATTACATTGTTAATAACAAAGAGAATCTTCTTCCCTTTCAGCGATAGCTTCCTAACTAATGTGTCAACACCCAAATGCTCATTATCTCTTAACGCAAGAATCGCTCCTAAAAAAATCAGCCAAATAAATAGAAATCTTGAAACCTCTTCCGCCCAGGTGAGACCTGAATTAAAAAAATACCGTAATATTACATTTCCAAAAACAAATACTGCCATTAGAGACAAAGCAGCGGCTATAAGATAATTCATTAGCCTAGTTGTCATTTCCATAAACTTGCCCACGATATTACTCCTTTCAGAAATTTAGTGGAGTCCTGATGAACTCCACTAAATTTTCACGTTATTTCGCTTGAGCCTTGATTTTTTCTACCATTTCCTTGGCCCAGGGATATTTACCATAGTACTCACCATAGATTGGTTGTACAGAAGTTTCCATTTGCTGTCTAAATCCATCGTCAGGAGTAATAAACTTCATGCCTTTACCTATAAGGAATTTTTTGTCCTCTTCATAACTCTTTTCTGATAGTTCCCACTGATATTCAGCATACGCCTGCGCGGATTCTTCAACTACTTTCTTTTGATCAGGCGTTAATTTCTCCCAGAACTTATTGCTGACAATTAACACGTTAGGAGTAAAACCATGACGTGATTCGAGAATATTGGATTGAACTTCATAAAACCCAGAAGATCGTACAACACCAATTGGATTATCCTGACCATCTACTACTTTTTGCTCAAGAGCAGTAAACACTTCAGACAACGGCATCGGCGAAACATTGGCTCCTAAGGATTGTCCTAATTTAACAAATACCGGGGTATTAGGCATTCTGAGACGTAGTCCTTTAAAATCCTGCATACTTGCAACAGGACGATTTGTCGAAAACATTCTGAAACCATTCACAGACCAGGCTAATACTCGAACGCCATGAACTCGTTCTAACTCTTCACTCAGCTCTTTTCCTATCGGACCATTCAGCACAGCCTTAGCATGTTTAAAATCTTTCAATAGGAATGGCCATTCCGGAACACCCATCTTGGGGACATCGGCTTGCATAATCATACCGGGAATACCCATCTCAATCGTCCCGTTACGTACACCTGTATAAAATTGTTGCTCGCCACCCAATTTATTATTTTCGTAAATTTCGACCTTCAAAGATCCACCTGATTTTTGTTCAATCAGTGGTTTGAACTTTTCGCGAAGCGCCACGTTTTGCGGGTGCTCTGCCGCATAATAGTTAGCCACTTTAATGGTGTACGTTTTAGCCTCAGGTGCCGGAGCCCCACCGCTACTACTCGTCTTACCGCCGCAACCCGCCATAAGGATTGAGGATGCCAGAAGACATGCTAATGCCACCTTAATCTGTTTTTTCATTTTTCTCCCCCTAATTTTTGTTCTTTGTTATATAAGGAAAACATGTTACAACACTGCCACAACTTTCATAAACTTATCTGGATGTTCCGCAATTTGTTGCAAAACTGAGGGAACTTCGTCAAGGGTAACTACTTTGCTGATTAGGGGATCTACATTAATTTTTTTATCATAAATAAGTTCAGTTGCTTCCTTAAATTCCCCTACACTTGTGCGGGAACCAACGATATTCAGTTCTTTTTTAGTTATCATGGCCGTAGGCAGCGGTATTTCAGAATTAGGCCACCCTACCAGGGCTATCCTCCCCGCAAAAGATACATAATCGATAACACTTTGTATTGCTGCTTTCGCGCCAGACGCTTCTACTACTACTTCAACCATTCTTCCATTGGTAATTTTTCTTATTGTTTCTACGGCATTTTCTTTCGTTATGTTAATAGTATGTTTTACGCCTAAAGTTTTTGCGAGTTCCAATCTTTCATCCACAAGATCCATGACAATAGGTGTAGCGCCATAAACATTAGCAACTTGCGCTGCTAGTAATCCTATAGGACCTGCACCAATTAATAAAACATGTTCACCTGCGATGACTCTAGGCCTATGTATTGAATGCAATGCAATTGTTAATGGCTCAATCATTGCAACATGCTTCCATTCCATGTTTTCTGGAACCTTACTCACCAAGTTAAGCGGATGAGAGAAATATTCAGTCATTCCTCCATCGACATGAACACCTAGTACTTTTAAATCCACACAACAGTTAGTTCTTCCTATACTACATGGGTAGCATTTGTAGCAAGGTATATAGGGTTCCACAATAACCTTATCCCCAACTTTGATACCCCGGTCATTTTCAGCAACTTCTAATACTTCGCCACCAATTTCATGCCCAATAATTCTGGGATATGTAACTAAAGGATTTGTTCCTTTATATGCGCCTATATCCGAACCACAAATCCCCAATGCTTTTACTTTAATCAGCACTTCACTATCGTCTTTTTTGACTGCTATAGGCACATCTTGTACATATACTGAGTTTGGTTCATTTAGATTTACCGCTTTCATTTGCATTATTGTTCTCCTTTCAAAAGTCATACTTGTATTACAACTTTTGCTATACGTATATTATATTTTAAATATTTCTTTGAGTCAATATTGAATTTTTCTGCTTTTTCAACTATTTATATTATTAAATTAAATCATAATCTATTAAGTTGTAATACATTACTGAACTAAATAAAAAAGATAGTTACCCTCTAAAGAGAGCACTATCTTTGTTAAAAAATACATTATTTTTCCTGGATTACTAATTCCATTTCATTTATAGTTCGCTGAATATGTTTTTCCATGAAATGAGCGGCAAGCTCAGGGTTATTATCCTCAATCGCTATATAGATATTCCGATGTTCTTTTATGCTACTAGAAATCCCCAGCATCACATTTATATTAATTTGATTTTTTCTTATAATGTGCCGGAGCATTTCATAAACTTTGACATTTAGGGGGTTTTTGCTACCCCTGGCAATCTCCATATGAAACTCCAGATCCGCTTCATTAAATTTTACCCGATCTTCAGTAGCAAGGCTAATTTCCATATCATCAAGGCAAATCCTCAATCTATTTAGGTTCTCCTCATCTCTGTTTACTGCGCATATTTTTACGATACCGACGTCAATCACCTTGCGGAATATTAGAATATCTCTAATACTTTCCTCACGAAATATAGCAAAAGTCAGTAATGGACTTAGCGAAATTGTGGAATCTGCTGCACTGACGTACGTACCACCGCCGCGTACCTTCTTTAGAATACCTAAAGCCACCATCCTTTCCAGTGCTTGTCTTACTGAAATCCGACTGGTATTCCATATTTTACATAGTTCATTTTCAGAAGGTAATTTGTCACCAGCCTTTAGCTCCCCATTTATTATTTTAAGTTCAATGCTCTTATAAATTTCATCACTTATACTACTCATTTAACATACTTCCCTTAACAAATTATTCATCTAATATTACCATATAAATATATTCTGTAAAATAGATAAGAAAAACACCTACATATTTAAGTAGGTGTTTTCTTCAACCAGCAACTCTCTAGTATTCCAATACCATCCAGCCAAGTAGCAGGATTCCCTCCCCCGCCTACCTGTGTCGGTTTGAATTTTATAATACTTTTACTTCTATCGTCAGCATATGTATAGTATGAGACAATCATTCAAAGGCGGTGAATATCTCTTGTGCTGTGATGCGTTAATATCTTCAGACTGCCCCTGTACTTTAGCCGAATTAACAAAGTGTAAATACTATCCCTTACCACTCGGTAAAGAAGCGTTCGACTACAATACAATTATTAGTGTTATTTCATACCCTTTATCATTCGGTATTATTGTTAAACCCGAAAAAAGTATTCTAAAAGTGCCGCTTGGTACAATTCTAGAAATCAAATTGGAACATCCCTTTTCAGTTAGCTTCAAGGGTGTATTATTACGTTCATATGTCTCACAGGGATTGATTTATATCTGGTCACAAGGTAATTTTCCCACTGATGTAAACTATCAGCAAAAGCTACAAATTCAAGTAAATGGCAATGCATTCTGGGGCCATCATTTTTTAAACAATGCCGTTAGTAAGCATATAACCATTGTAGGTGAGAATAAATTATTTGAACCATTACAAGAACTATCCACAGCTTTGGCAGATAACAAAAACGAGGTTAAACTTATCGCAAATGCTAAGGATATTAAACAGGTTGTCGCTGATACAAATATAGTTCTACTAGCAGGTAGCGAAAGTCACATCAAACAAGTGATAAACCTATTGCCGGTTTCTTTTCAGGGGCAAATCGCGGCTTGGATTCCTTGCTAATTATAAGACGAGAGCATCCATTCAGGAATGCTCTCGTCCTATATATTAAAGGCCTCTTAGCAATTGTGCTAATACTTGATACTTCATATCACGGAAAACCTGATCATAATCAACGATATACCATTCACCATTAATTTTTTCAAGACCGACTGGCTTAATTACAATACCGAGAGAGTTTTGCTCTTGCTGCAAAGTAGCAATCGCTGCAACAAAGTTACCCTGTTGAGCCACTTTCTTTACTGAGAGCAAATTTGAATTTTTAATAGTAGAACTACTTTGCCCTGTAACAAACTTTAACACGGTCTGAGTATCGCCAATAGACGTCGGAGATACATAGAGCGCGGCCTCGTTCATTCGATTACCTTTTGCTGCATCAAAAAAGCTATGTACCACCTGTTCTGGTGATAGACCTGTCGGACGCTTAAGATCAGAGCCCCCACCACACCCTGCCGTGGCAAGCAAGGCCATGATGAGTACCGCGACTAAGATAAACTTGTTTCTCATAGTTAGTTTACTTCAACTCCTTCTTTTCAACATTATGGTAACAAGATACATCTGTATTATATCATACAGTCCATTAATTTTACATACGGATTTCCTGTTAATTACTTCCTATCATAGTCGTGAAGAAATTCAACTAACTAATAATATAGGCAGTTATGTGGCGTCGTCCATAAGCAAAGGCTTCATCTAACGTTTCCATAGCCAGGTCTATCTTATGTCCTTGTATTGCGCCACCGACATCATCAGCAACTGCATAGCCATAATCTGGCACATACAATTTAGTACCTAGTGGGATAATATCTGGATCTACTGCTACTAGACCCCGGCGAACGTAATTTCCCCGGTATGTAAAGTCAGTGCAGCCCTCGTCATAACGGGTATATGCAGTAGATTCAAGCTGAATCGGCCGCCAATTTTCCGGGACAGCTGGGTCATATTTTAGTTTGTACTGCTGCGGTGATTTTTCCGGAGTAGGTTTAACTGTCTTCATAGCTTGAGGTGGCTTAACTTTATCTTGCTTCGGCTGAGGCTTGTTTTTAGGAGGCTTATAATTCTTGAGAGCGGCTATTGTTTTATCCCCAACAATTCCATCCGCGTCTAATTTTGATGTTTCTTGAAAGCTTTTTACTGCCATATATGTCGCCTTCCCGAATATTCCATCTGCTTTGCCTTGCAAAAAACCTGCCTTTATTAGCTGCTCCTGTAGCTTTTTTACTTCATCTCCCTTCATCCCATAACGGGCAATAATTTTGCTATTTGCTGCCTTATTAGGCATATTATAGCTATTGATTGCTGCCGAAGCAGCAATCGGGTGAAAACAGATAGTCAGCATGACTAACGAGAGAATGATCTTTTTACACATTGATTCACCTCATTTTGCCTCCTACTTTACTTATACCATATATTACGTTAAATGAAATGGGAGAAAAGTACCATTTTATTACCAATTTATTCTATATTAATATGAATTCGGGCATATCCGAAAATTAGATTAAAAAGACCACCGCTTCCTAACTGTAAAGTTGGAAGCGGTGGTTCATCTCTTAACATCTATCACTATTACCAGAGTTTTTTTGTCTAATTAGTTAATGACATCCGCATAGCTAATCTGTCTTCGCCTTCTCCGTACTCATTCTTCCTAAACTCAGTAACTACAAATCCTAATTTATTCTCATACACATTTATGGCAGCCACATTTCCCGGGGCCACTGTTAACTCAACTTCTTCAACATTTTCACCAGTCAAGGCTATAAAGCTCTCTCTAAGCAATTCAGTCCCTATACCTAGTCCACGATGTTCTCTTGATACTGAAACTCCCAGCATATATGCTTTTCTTGGATTGTCCCAATCAAGCATATACTGAACAGTCCCAACAACGCTTTCATTTTTTCTAATAACATAGACACGCCCATGCCTTATTAAAGGTACAAGATGCCACATATTGATTCCGCCAGACCCAAAAGCTTCTGTTTCTAACTGAACTAAACGCTCAATCAGTGCATTATCATATGTAGTAATCAGCTCAACCATCAGTTACCCTCCCTAAAGTTTTTACCCACGTATCTTGACTGACTGGCTGACAATAACCCAGCATACGTTAGATGAAAAGAGATATCATCTCCAACATGTATCTCTTCTGGTGAGTCTGTTACATCAATAATTAGATGGTCACTGCTTGCACCCAAGATCTCTATATTTCCATCAACAGGCGTGATTCCTTCAATATATACATCTTGTTTTCCCAACGCCACAATTGCTCGCTTTCTGACGCCTATGTCAACAAATTGGGGGATGTTGCCAAAGGCATCTCTGCCGATATCGCCTATAGGTACGGAAGGCTTAGACTTAAGTTCGATAACCTCAGCTTTTAAAAGAAAAGCATCATCGCAAAGCCCCGGGATTTTCCTATTATTAGTCGTATCTGTACCTAATAATATTCCTTCACCAATTCTCAGTTGATTAACTCCAGCAGGTACTTTATGTGATTCTACCAGCAATAGTGAAGAGGTTCCCCCACCTGAAATGATTTCCAGGTGTAAGCCTAACTGATGTTCAATGAGATGTCCTAGTTCAACTATCAGTCCTAAATTATCAGTGCTCGGCAAGACTCCGCCAAAACACCCCATGTTAGTTCCCAGTCCTAATAGCTTTATCCCCCTCAGGTAGGAAATCTGTTTTGCAGTGTCCAGCACATTCTCTTGCAATACACCTTCCCGAAGGTCGCCAACATCAATCATTAATATTATCTGGTGGGGATATTCCATTTTTTGAGCAGCTTGAGCTAAGGCTTTGATTACTGCAATTTCTGAGTTCACACTAATATCGGCATAGCGTACGATATTTTCAACGTTACTCAGATGTGGAAGTCTAAGCAAGGTAATGGGTTGGTAAAAACCTTTGTTTCTAAGTTCAATAATATTCTCCATCCTAGCGTCAGCAAGACCATCAACCCCGCCTTCCAGCATAGCCAACACTATTTGGGGAATAGCGCTAACCCCTTTAGTAACTCCAAGTACGGCTATCCCTTGCTCGTGACATCTTTGTTTGACCTGAGCGGCATTATACCTAATTTTATCTAAATTAACGTCAAGAAGTGGACTTACCATACCTGAGGCACCTCCCATAAATATTGAGGCTTTGCGACAAATAGCTAACCAACAATTTCTGAGGAGAATGGGTGAGACCGAAGCTTTTGATACTACAAAACGGTTTCCGACCTTAGCTTCGCAAACATGATTAAATCAATGAAATGTCCCTTCGACTGTTCATATTGCCTGAGCAGCCCTTCCTCTCTAAAGCCCAGCTTACGAAGTAATTGTATTGAAGGAATATTGGCAGGCTCAACTAGTGCTTGAATACGATTCATGTCTAGTTTGACAAAACCATATTCCAGAAGTCCTGTTAGCGCCTCCGTCATTATACCTTTTCCCCAATACGCCCGCCCTAATTCATAACCAATTTCGCCACGTTGATTTTCTTTATTCCAACTATTATAGCCACAGGATCCAACTATATCACCACTGTCTTTAAGTATGATCGTCCACCGAAATGCTTCTGCCTTATCAAACAAGCCTGAAAGAAAAGTAATCATCTCTAGGGCTTGGTCTATTGTTTCGAAAAGTGAAATGTTCATATGTCTGGTTACTTCGCTGTCAGACCAATACCTAAAGAGAGCCTCAGCATCTTCAACTTTCATTTTTCTTAAAACAAGGCGTTTAGTTTCTATTGTCTCAATAAGTTTATTAGTGTCCAAAACCCACCATCCCAAACAACATATATTTTACAATTTAGTCAGACTCTTAAATCACGGTTTCCTTTACAAGCATCAGTGCCACCGAAAATAGTAATAAGCAAAGAGGTTTAGAATAAAAAGAAGTGGTATGCCGACAACGAAATTTCTATGTTTAGTCTTATGACGAAATCTATACATTCCGCCCCATATACCAATAGCACCAAAGCAGAATGCACACAGAAACAGCGTACGTTCTCTGATACGCTTCCCCCGCTTCCGTGCTTGACTCTTATCGATCATCATTAAGCCAAATGTGATTACATTCCAGAATAATAACAGGGATTCAATATCCAAATCTACGCCAATAATAAGCTCGACCCCCAGTTCCACTCTATCCCCTAAAAGTCTTTATTTCCTTGCTTAACACTTGTCAAATCAGATTGCTGCTACCCTTGTAGCTCTTTTGTAAAAGCAATCAATTTATTAGTTACCGCAACATCACCCATGCCAAATATGTGTAGTCCATCCACCTGCCGGTAAACTTGCCTGATAAATTCACACGCTACCTCAAACCCGGTCTTACCCTGCTCCATTTCAGTAAGAATGTCGGGCGGAACTGTCACCCCAGCAACATTCTTGTTGACAAACTCAGCCATCTTAAGACTTTTTAATGGCATTAACCCTAGTAAGACGGGTTTACCAAAAGCCTTAGCTTTTTCTATAAACTTGAGCGCTTGCACTGCGTCATAAACAGGCTGAGTCTGGAAAAAATCAGCGCCTGCAGTGATTTTTTTCAACACATTATCCATTTCTGCGTCCAGGTTGACCGCTGCCGGAGTAGCTGTAGCCGCTACGGTAAACTGTGTTTGTCCTTTAAGCACTTCCCCGTTGGCGTCTCTTCCCTGATTAAGGCTTTTTATAACCTCAATCAATCTAGCTGTATTATAATCATAAACTGCCTTCGATTGATAAGGACCATGCTGTGGACCGTCACCAGTTGTAGGTAACAAGTAGCGAATCCCTAAAGCATGGGCTCCCAGCAAATCAGCCTGAGTGCCCAATAAGCTGCGATCTCGACAGGTAAAATGGGGAATGGTTTCTATACCAGTCTCCCGATTAATAACAGCTGCTGCCATTATTGAATTCATTCTCAGTCTAGCGTTCGGACAATCATGTATGTTAATTGCGTCCAAACCGACATACTCCCTGGCCTTGACAACACTTTCATCAATTTCGGTACCATTTATACCGCCTAGCTCAGTGGTAAAGACAAAAGACTTACCTAGCTTGTTTATCAACATTATTTGTATTCCTCCCAAAAGTAGTTTTTAATATTATTCCATAAAAGGTAGCTAGTTCCTTTTATTTCACCCGCTCGGTGACTTCTCATGCTAACAAATATAAAAGGCAGAGTTCAGTAACTCTGCCTTTTGGCTTAAAACTCTTCTTAATATTATTTAGGGAGATGATATGGAATAGTAGTTACAACGACACGCTCTTTTAAAATGAGTATTGTCCTAAGAATCCATCCTGTCTGGTTATGAAGTAATCGATGCCACCATTTCTTGGTCTCAAACTCTGGTATCAATACCGTTATATAGTCTTCAGGAGCTTTTTTTGATTGCATTTCCTCAATATAGGCGATTAAGGGCTGCATAATCAATCGGTAGGGGGATTGAATAGTAACTAGCTCAACCCCAGGATTCCACACATCCCATTTTTTCTTAACCCTTTGAGCGGACTCTTCGTCACTGGCGATATGTAGTGCAATTATATTATCCCCAATCGTTTTGGCGTATTTTAGCGTCTCGAAAACCACACGTGTAGGAGTTGAAACAGGAACAATAACCGTATTCTTTCTTTCGTTCTTTGGCCTGCTATACTCAATATCCTCTAGTGGAAGGTGTAACTGGTCAGCCATATCGTTGTAATGCAACCTTACCTGTTTAAAAATATAAATCATTACAGGAATAAAAATCAAAATAATCCAGGCTCCATGAGTGAATTTCGTTACAGTAATAATCAGTACTACAAGGCCGGTAACAAATGCCCCGATTCCATTAATTAACGCTCGCAGTTGCCAACCAAGCCGTTTTTCACGATACCAATGCACAATCATACCAGTTTGGGCAATAGTAAATGATACGAAAACGCCGATTGCATAGAGTGATATCAAGTGGTCTGTATTTCCGTGATACCCGATAATAAGAATTGCAGCAGCCAATGTTAATAGAATAATACCGTTTGAGTATGTAAGGCGTTCACCCCGCACGGCTAAATACCGTGGCATGTAGCCATCCTTCGCAACTATTGAGAGTAGTATCGGAAGGCCATTATAGGCAGTATTGGCAGCGAGATACAGGACAAGCATGGTCGTAACTTGAATGTAGAAATATACTGGGCCACGATCAAATATTGCTTCTGCTAACTGTGATAACGCAGTCACACTATATTCAGGTAAAACATGATGATGCATGATCAAAAAAGTAATCCCTATAAACATAAAACCAAGAATACCAGCCATCCAATAAGTTGTTGCAACCGCGTTGCGAGCGGCTGGTTTTTGAAACATAGGAACACTGTCGGCAATAGCTTCAATACCAGTCATAGAACTGCACCCATTGGCAAATGCCCTTAAGATGAGAAATAGTATTGTCCAGTCTAATTGTTGCTTAACCAAAGATTCTGACGGAATCACTATGGGCGACTGAATTGCCTGATATATGCCAACGACCAATAATCCCAATATCCCAAATAAGAAGGCGTAAGTAGGATAAACAAAAGCATTCGACGACTCCCTGACACCGCGCAAATTCAGTAACATAAGAACACCAAATAAAATACACAGGTCAATAACTACCTCATTACCGATTAACATTGGGAAAGCTGATACAATCGCGGCCGTCCCTGCCGACACACTTACTGCGGCCGTTAATACGTAATCTGCGAAAACTGCTGCTGCTGCAACAAGCGCCGGCATTTCACCTAAATTTTTCTTGGCCACCGCATAAGCTCCACCACCGCCTGGATTAGCCTTAGCTACTTGAACATAAGATATAGCTACAATTGCCAATAGCATCAGGATTGAAATGGCTACAGGTCCGATATATCCATAAGCGACTACCTGTGCAGCCACTAAGGTTAACATTATCTGCTCAGGCCCATAGGCCACTGAAGACAATGCATCAGAAGAAAATATAGATAGAGCCTTCCACTTGGGAAGTCTTTCATGCGCTAATTCTGTGTTGTGTAGCGGCCTGCCAATTAGAAACCGCCTTAATGCTCTCATCATTTGAAATCTGCCTCCGTCTGCTATCTCAGATTACTGTGTTTATTATTGTCTTTTCGTATGTTTCTCTAACTATGATCCTCTCCTTGCAAAATTGACATTCAGCTAAAAGGTCAACAAAAACCGGCATAGAAAAATAGTAGGTAAGCCTAACTATCTTACCTCCGAGCTTCTATGCCGGTCTACTAAACACCCAAGCGCCAACGTAGCTCCTGTGTTTTGTCCCCCAGTTATCTATTTAGTTTACAAGGACAGAAAACCCCTTAGTTCTTATAAGTCTTTTCCTAATCCTTGTTTAACTCACTCATGCGATATCCTATATAATGCAAATATATTTTTACATAAAAAAAGAAGACCCTCAAGGTCTTGCGACCCCTTGCTTTGGCCTACGAAGTTAGCTGACGGGTAGGATGGCAAGAGATAGCATCCCTTCTGCCCTGATGGCAGAATTAACCCCAGATGTGGGTCCTCCGCTTCCGTTTTCGGAACTCGACCTTATTCATAATATAATAACTATACTCTTTGACCCTGACAAATCAAAACCCAATTTTTAGTCATTTTAGGAAATATATTGATAATTGAGGAAACCTAACGCAAAGATATTGCGTAATCGTAGCTTTTGACTAATTTACGCCTAATAGCTCCGACTTGCTCCTATTTTATCTTAAGCACCCCCTCTTCCATCCCCTCATATAATGGCACAAATAAAAAAAGGGGGGAGCTAATTGTATTTTCGATTGTATAATCACTGCAACCTGGTCGAAGGTGCGAAATGTGGAGCTATCTATAATCTGCAATCAGGCAAAGTATTATCGCTCAATCAGGGAGCATTACAACTGCTGAAAGAATGCCAAAGCAACGCTCTTGAGGATATCATGGATGTATCAGCGCCGCAAAATCATACTTACTTGAAATTTTTAGATGACCTTATTGTCAAAAAATTGGGCTCGCTATATATAATGGAGCCTGACCCCAATGATCATGTTCAAACAGTCGAGCCACAGAAACTAGATTTTTTGGTACTGGAAGTAACATCACGCTGCAATAATACCTGCTTGCACTGTTATACGACCAGCGGACCTTGTGCTCACGAGAGCTCTGTTCCCCATGAATGCTGGCTATCTGTGATCAGTGAAGCTCACAAGTCTGGCGCCAGTGGTATCCAAATTATTGGCGGTGAGCCGCTATTATATCCTGAATGGCGGGAACTCGTCCTAAAAGCAAGGCAAGAGAGGTTTGAATCTATCGAGATTTTTACCAACGCTACGTTGATAACCGATTCCGATGTTGAGTTTTTTAAAGCTAATAATGTCATCATTTCTACCAGCATATACGCCGGTAATGCCGAAATCCACGACAAAGTGACATTGAACCCAGGTAGTTTTGATAAAACCATGGCAAGCATCAAAAAGATTTTGGCGTCTAGCATTCCACTTCGTATTTACTCAGTTATAATGAAGACAAATGAAAGCGAAGCGGAAAACATCACTAATCTATGCGCTGAACTTGGTTTAGAAGGTATTTGCCCCCCTGCGGTACGGCCAGTAGGGCGGGGCAATGATGAGCAATTACTTCCGGAAAAATATACTAACAAATACATTAAACCACCGTTTTACACCGACCAATATGCTTTTGCCCAAGCCCACTGCTATCATCGTACCCTGGCAGGTAACATCACCATTGCTTACACAGGAGATGCTATTCCCTGCATATTTGCCAGAAACCACGTATGTGGTAGCATCCTAACCAATTCTCTGATTGAAATTCTAGCAAGTGAGAAATTAAACCAATTTTGGCATACTACGAAAGATCATGTTGAAAAATGTAAGGATTGCGAATACCGGTACGCCTGCCCCGACTGCCGCTGCTGCCCTATTACCCAACAAGGCTCTGATGCAAAAAGTTGGCCTGCATGTCCCACTGGTTGCTCGTATAACCCCTATACGGGAGAATGGGCCGATGAGATCTGAAAAGATGCTAACTTGGGGAGCAGTGTGTCACCGTTTATGTCTTCATGCCTGCAAGACTTCCAGCTATGATGGCTATTGGTTAGAGAAGGCTAATCACAAACAGCCCTTGGTATCGCCAGTATGCGCAACCAAGGGCTTTGTTCATTTACGGAGTACATCACTATTAAATGTTGGATACTTTAAACCGAACGATAAACTCACTGCCTACAGGACCGGTCCGCACCTGAATCGTTCCCTGGTGACTATCAGCGATCCGGTAACACACTGGCAGTCCCAAACCTGTGCCATGTTCTTTAGTGGTGAAAAATGGCGTCCCCAGTTTCTCCATAATATTGGGCGGTATCCCCTGACCTTGATCCCGGACTGAGAGAATTACGTCGTCGTTGTCCGCATAAGTGCTGATGGTAACTACCCCGCCGCATGGCGAGGCTTCCAAACCGTTGCGCACCAAATTGAGCAGCAACTGCCGCATCTGTTTCTCATCCATATATAAGTCTGACGCTGTTCCCAGTTCCAACTTTACGTATTTCCCTGAACTGGCTGCTTCGGCCTGCAACAGCGGCGATATCGCCTCAATAATATGGTTCAGGCTGCCTGTCTTGAAATCAACAAAGCCGTGCTTACTTAGTGAAAGATATTCGGTAATGATTTGGTTAGCCCGATCCAGTTCATCAGTCATTATCTGAAACTGTTCCTTATATTTGGTAAAATTATTCTTCCCGCTGATATATTGCAGATACCCGCGCACCACTGTCATTGGATTTCTAATCTCGTGAGCGATGTTGGCCGCCATTTGGCCGACAACATTCAGCCGGTCAAGACGGGAAATCTCGTCTTCCATTTTCTTGCGTTCGGTAACATCGCGAATAATCCCCTCTACCGCCAACATGGTCCCTGAATCATCAACCACCGGTACGCATTTTTGTTCAACCCAGATTTCACTCCGATCCTTACGGATAAGCCTAAAGCTAGTAAAAACTGTACCGGAAACCGGTAGGTCAGCCAATTGGGCTTTCAGCCGAACCAAGTCTTCCTGATGAACGACGCTGAACAACAGCTTCGGGTCAACATAATATTCGACAGGACTGTATCCGGTCACCGCGAAGACGGACGGGCTGATATACTCCAGATTGTGCTCCGGCAAAAGCCGGTACAGGTAAATTATATCAGCTGCATTCTCTGCCAGCAGACGAAACTGCCGTTCCTTTTCCTCAAGCGTTTGCCTATATTGTTCTTGTTCCTTCGCCGCAGCCGCCAATTCGTTAACCATGTGATTAAAACTCCGCGATAGCATACCCATTTCATCATCCCGTCCGGACGGAACCCCCTCGGGGAAACCGCCCTCGGCCACCATCCGGGCGCAGGCGGCCAGTTTGGTAAGCGGTCGGGTTATATCGGTGGCCACCCAGGCGACCAAACCAAAAACTATAACAATGGAAACAACGAACACAAGCCAAATGGGCAGTAGGGAGCGTTGAACCTCAGCTGCCACTTCCGCTGCGTCAACCAGACACAATACCTTCCAGCCGGTAGTGGGATCAACATTAATGTAGATCAGTTTGTCCGTTCCATCCCATGCCACCTGCCTGATTTGCCCGTGAGCGCTCTCCAGGCCTGATAATCCCAAAATATCAAGTTCAGCTGGTGTCTTCAGAAGCCACTCCGGATGCTTGGGACTGACAACAATTCTGTCGTTTTCGTTCAGCAGCATGACATAGCCAGTAAGTCCAATTTTCTTGGTATTGAGTTCCTGGGTCAGCATGTCCAGGCTCCAGCCCCAGACTATAGCGCCAAGCGGCTTTTCAATCGGCCCCACGGTTTGCGATATAGAAAGCACCATGCGGTTACCGACCTGCATATACGGATCAGACACCACCGGCCTGCCCGGTTTGGCCATAGCCGCGGTGTACCAGGGCCGCACTCGCGGATCATAATGCCCGGCTGTAGGAACATAGGTGTAAGGCAGGTAGCCGCCCTCCTCAGTACCTATGGCAACCCCCAGCACCTTGTCATGGGTCTTGAGAAACACAAACAGGTGCTGCAGTTCCTCTTCTGTCATTTTTCCGGGCATCTTGGCGTAAGACTCTCCGCCCAGCCGGCTGACAAGTGCCTCGGTACGCTTATCCCCGGCCAGCATGGCAACATCCTCTTTGGCTGCTGCAAAGATTTTGCCGCTAATTTGGGCCTGCACGCCGGTCGCGTACTCCTGCGCCAATTTGTCGAAGCCGGCCCGAACACTTTTTTCCGCCATATAGGTAACAAAAATTCCGCATAAAATGTAGGAAAGCGTGCAAGCCAGAAATACACCGGCAAGTAATCGTCTTTTGATTGTTTTAAACAAATTCATTAAGTTCACTCACCCATAATCAAAATCCGCAACCACTGGGTGATATTTAGGCAAAGCACTGCGTTTCAATGCATAACCGCGTAGCTGCTATATAAGCATTATTCTCCGTCAGAGGAAACACTCCTGCCCCCACAGTAAAATATTGCCAAAGCGGTATTTTCTAAGGCGAACAAACCAGTGGTCAAAGCACCGCTTGTCCGGGACGCCCCCGGCGGGTCCGGTATAAAAACCCCCTAGTTGCCGCCCGCAAGCCTTCGGGCTTGATTACTCCGTCCAGCAATCCCTGATCTAGCAGCTGCTGAACGGTCGTTCCAGTTTTGGGTAAATTACCGTGAACACCTTCCTCAGACACCGGCACCGTCTGTGCAGGGATTATCCTTTCTATCGTTTCCGCCGCGTAGACGCCAATATCCGCATCAGGAAAAGCCAGAAACAAGTTAGTATCAAATCCCGGTCCAGCCATCGCATACAAGCCACCAGTAAAAGCTTTGCGCGTCACGACACACATTTTTTCAACTGTCGATCTGGCCAAGACGGCGAACAGCTCCGCTCCGGCTTTGACAATACCGCTCCGTTCAGCATCGACGCCAATCATGAGACCAGGAACATCTGCCAGAAACAAAATCGGTACCCCATATGAATCACAAAAGGAAACGAACCGGCTCATTTTTCGGCAGGTCGCGGCAAACAGAATGCCTCCCTTGCAAGCGGAATTGTTAGCGATAATCCCCACAGTGAGGCCCTCCACCCTTGCCAAACCGGTGATCACTTCGCCTGCAAAACTTTCGCTTAGTTCCAGCAAAGACCCGGCGTCGATAAAACTGCTGATAAGCCCGCGCATGTCAAACGGCCTGTCCTTGGCAACTGAGGCTCCATTTCCTGGAATCAGACTGGCGGGCGGGTAGGCCGTTCCTTCCGGCACGGAATCTCCGACCCTGGAGGGAAGATAAGCAAGATATCGACGAGCCCAATCGATTGCTTCTTCGTCCCGGTCCACAACCTTATCCACCGTTCCCGACACTTCAGTGAGAACGGCGGCTCCTCCCAGATCGGCAAAAGCGACGTCTTCTCCTACCATCTCCCGTACCACATCAGGACGCCCCATACACAAACCGGCTCGCTTCGTCATTACCGCTGCGGAACTCAGCGCGACAGGAAAAGCCTGGGCGGAGGCAACTTTGCCCAACAGCACAGAGACAGTCGGCACCACTTCTGACATTCTGGCCTGCAGGCAGTACATCCGCCCCATACCGCGCCGGTCGGTCAACAAACGCAAGTAATCGCCACTGAGCGGCGTACCGCCCCTCCCCTCGGGCGAAGCAGGAGTATCATGAAGAAAAACCAAAGGGTACTTATCTTTGGCGACCTGCTCCAAAAATGCCACTATTTTTTGAACAGTACCCAAGACGGCATCAGGCCGGAAGGGCGTCGACTGAAACGCCAGCACAAAAACCGGCCTGCCGTGTACCCGGCCAATACCAGCTATAGCCAGGTCTCCGGTCTCAGGGCTGATTTCGGAAAAACTATTGTCGTCCATCAATTGCGCAATACGTTGTCGTGTTACATCCATTACTCGCATCTCCCTTTTTAGAGACTATTTACAAAGCGCATCGCCCCTTTTGTAATCAGTCTCGTTCTATTATGTTCACAGAGCCTACCAACGCCAACCGTTCACACCCTGCTACCGTGGATCATGGTATTGGACATACTCCACCAAATCCCGGCCCAGATCAGACGCCACCTCCAGCTTGGTGTAGTCAATATAGGAATCCCTCAAATACTGCAATACCAGCCAGTTAAAACCACTTGACCCCGGCAGAACCCCGGCGAAAAAATATCCTTGTTTTTCATATTCTGCGCATAACAGAGGAGTCCCCGAATCTGCAAGGTTTAGGTACAAATACGCCGCCTCCGTTTGGCCGCTGCGATAAAAAACGTTCGCTGTTTCGTCCGCTATGCCGGCATCACATTGAGTAAAAAATACATGAACCGCTCCATAAGAATCGGCAACCGAACGGAAAGTATTTTTCGCCGTTGGCAGATCCAAAGGAAAGGTTTGAATTGACACTCGCAGCCCCAACTCCTGATAAATTCGTTCAACCATTTGGCAATGATGCTTCGGAACATAGAATGTTAAATCTTCATCAAGTTGAAAAAAGCGAAACGAATGCAGGATGTTTTCCCGACAACGCCCGCCGGAGCGCAAGCGCCGGAATTTCATGTGCGGCAGTCGGCTGAGACAAAGGGCTGTATCACTAAACCCTAGCTTATGCGCCGCTTTCTGGGAATAGGGATGTGAGCAAACCGATCCGACAAACGCCCCTGCCAGCCCCCTATCCTTCGCCGCGCCTACTAAAAACTTGGCAAACTCGTTAAGCAGGCCACCGCCGCGGTGTTCCGGAAATACAAATGCATTGCCCATTTCGGCGACCGTGGGATTGTCGCTGTCCAGTTCCAGTGCAGCATGACCGATCAGCTCGTTATTATAGCCGATAGCTACATACGAGATAATTTTTCCGTCCTGATTTAACGACTGTACCCGGGCAGGATCATACATATTTCTGTTGGGATACGAGTAACCGTAACAGCGGTACACGCAGCGGCACACAGCGGCAGCCTCTTCCGGTTGCATCGGCCGGATCAGCACTGCAGGCGCCGGCGTTCCAGATTTTCCGGCAACATTCGCGTCTAATCCTAAAACAACCTTCTCTTGAACAGCATTCATTTACTTCGCCTCCTATCAATAAATAAAGTGAGACTTAGCTTCAGGTGGGGTTTTAACCCCATCTGAAGTTTAGTCGACCTTATCCAGGGACTTAGCCGCTCTTAACTCCCACTTGTAGAAGATGGGAGTCTTAGAGCGGCTTGGTCATCGGATAAAAAA
>NZ_DATMYD010000111.1:0-22894 GCF_035561155.1 Sporomusa sp.
TTTAAAAAGGATCGCGGCACTGGTATCCTTTTATTTGCGTACTTGTACTCGATTTTGCCCACAACCGACTTTTTGCCCCAAACGGCTCTGCACCGGGATGGTATTACTGCTTAAAACATGGCATTCTTCAGTGGTTTCGGACGGTTCTCTTGAGTCAGTCTGATGAGGTATTATTTTAGCAACGGGGTAAGCTTCCCCTGGTGCAGAATATGCAGATAATACATAGCCCGGGACAGGGCTACATACAGCAGTTTGGCATCATAAAAATCGGTAGTGAATTTCTTGTCTGAGGCGTTCCAGATAATAACGCCGTCAAATTCAAGACCTTTTGCCAGGATGATGGGGGCCACTGTTATACCGCCATGGTAGTTTAGTGCACTGCCTGTGATAAGATTGAGGTTGGTAAGATGGGGAGCGACTGACTGCAGGCCTTCGAATAATTTCAGGCTGTCGTCTTCTAATTTGGTAAGTATACCGATGGATTTGCAGCCTAACTGCTGAAATTCCTCAATGGTCTGGAGTGTGCGGTTAAGTGCCGCCATAGCAGAGGGTGCTTGCTCAATAACCGGCTGCCGGCCAATTTCGTAGACCGGGATGGCTTTGGACCGCCCGGATGGAATTACCTTGTTGAACAGATCAACAATTTCTTTGGCTGAGCGGTAGCTGAAGTTGACTTCGTAATAACGGCATTTGGCTTCGTCAAATACCTCTTTAAGGAGCGACTGCCAGCTTGTAAGCCCCCGGTCGGTATGGATGGCCTGGGACATGTCGCCCATAATGGTAAAGGACGTGTTGCGAGACAGGCGGGAGAGTACAATATACTCTAAGAGATTGATATCCTGGCCTTCGTCAACCGCAATATGGTCAAACTTCTCGACATGGGCGAGGCCGTCTAAGAGAAGCTTGAGATAACACAAGCCTGCTAGATCATCCCGCTCAATTTGACCGGCTTCGAGAATTGCCTGTGTATGGGATGCAAGTATATCTACATCGACACCATGGGGTTTCACCTTGCGCCAGGCCTGTTTGTCTTGAATCAGCTCAGCATAGCCGGTCAATAGCTCAAGGAATGGCCATTTGGCAAAATGACGTTCAATAAATACATCGCCCTCGGCAGCATAACGGGCTGCCGTTTTTTCGTCTGCCCTCGCTTCGCCCCGTTTGTGTCTTGCTTGATAAACCTCGATAAAGTTTCTTACCCGGAATCTGATGTATTTCTGCAGTGACCGCAGTCGCTCGTTATAGGGTACGCTAGCGCCTTCAACTACTTTCTCCAACTGCTGCTCCCGGCTAATGACAAGTTGGTTATCAAACAGGTTTATGTCTTTGAGTTTCAGACAAAACTTCTCCAGGCGTTTGTCTAAGAACACTGCCATGACCTTGATAAACTCGGGCGTGCCTTTCCATCTGGCCGCAGTGGCTAATGGTTCAGAATCAGCAGCCGTTTGGCTAATAATAGGCTCAATTTGCATAATGGCCGCTGCCAAATCAGGGAAAGTCGTCTGCTTAACGTCTTGGGCATCAATTTCGGGCAGCAGGTCAGAGATATAATCCAGGAAGATTCTATTGGGGGCAACAATGACGAGTTTTGACGGGTTGAGCTTTTCGTTGTAGAGGAGGTAGGACAAGCGGTGCAGGCCGATGGTGCTTTTGCCTGACCCGGCCACCCCTTGGATGATGGTAACCTGGTTTAGCGGCTCGCGGATAATCTGGTTCTGTTCGGAGCGGATGGAAGTAACGATATCTTTAAGGCGGTCGCCAGCACCCTTTAACAGTCGTTCCAAAAGAAAAGGGTCGGCGATCAGCGACTCTTGCTGCCGGCTCATGAGTTTACTCAGGATGTTGTCCTCAGACATGGAGATAAGCTGACCGTCCTCGATCTTGTACTGGCGTTTGAGGCTCACATCCCCGGTGTAGGTGTAGCGGTCCAGCACTTCATAGCTGGCGCGCCCGTCCTGGCATTCATAAAAAATTGTCGAGACCGGATCACGCCAGTCAAACACCAGGATATCCTTGACGTTTTCAATATCCAGTTTGGCAACTTTTGTCCGGCCAATATAAAATTGTTCAAACTCTTCGGCGCCATCCTCACGAAAATCAACGCGACCAAAATAGGGACTGTCAAGGGCTTTGGCGATATCGGATGCTTTAAGGGCATGGTCGCTTTTCATCAGTGAGTGTACATAAGCGCTTACTTCGTCTTTCTTAGACAGTGACTGATTGATTTTATGAACACGATCGTCCATATCGTTCTCTAAATCTTTAATAACCTGTTTCATAGATTCGATGGTTTCAGCCAAATGCTGCTGTTCGTAGGGAAAATCAGGATGATTGCTCATATGGTTACCTCGCGTTATCTTAGCGTTGTCTTCCAGGTCTGTTAGAATATTATAGGACTACATTATTATGTTTAGCAAGACATGGTGTAATGCTTGGCAAGTATTTCTGCGAGAGAATACTTGCCAAGAGTGAAGTTAAAGACTCTTAGACAGCGTGGAGTCAGTAATTATAGTATTGCCGACAAAAAAATGTGAATCTTATTGAAAATGTGTACCTAATAAATACAAATATATTAAGAAGGCTTTAATTATAACACAAGGAAAAAGTTTCCATTTAGAAAGTATTGTATACTTAGGATAGTGTGCTATAATATAACTAAATTTCATACCAAACTACGGCAAAGAAGCCAGTGACACCAATGGGTAAACCCATTGGTGCTGCTGGTTTTTTTATTTTTTTTGAGAGAGGGATGAGCTTAATGGAATTATCAATTAATTCTTTGGCAGCTGGCATTGACACAGTCTGGGTACTGTTGTGCGCGGCACTGGTTTTCCTGATGGAGGGCGGATTTGCGGCGCTCGAGGCCGGTTTTGTCCGCAGCAAGAATGCATTAAACATTATCATGAAAGTCATCATGGACTGTACTGTTGGCATCTTGGGGTATTTTGCCATCGGATTTGCCTTAATGTATGGTATCGACAAAGCTGGCGTTATCGGCTGGTCCGGCTTTTTTCTAACAGGGGATATGGAGTATTTAGGATTAAAAATACCTGTATACGCGTATTGGTTATTCCAGGCGGCATTCGCGATTGCGATGGCGACAATTGTATCAGGTGCGGTAGCTGAGCGTATGAAATTTATGCCATATCTGGTTTTTTCGCTGGTGGCTACCACAGTTATTTATCCCATTGCCGGCCATTGGGTGTGGGGCAGCGGCGGTTGGCTGAATAAGCTTGGGATGATGGATTTTGCCGGTTCGGCGGTGGTGCACTCTTTAGGCGGCTGGGCATCTTTGGCTGCTGTGCTGGTGCTGGGGCCTAGAACAGGTAAGTTTGGCAAAGATGGTGTTGTGCATGTTTTGCCTGGACATAATTTGCCCTTGGCGGCGTTGGGGGCGTTCATACTATGGTTTGGCTGGTTTGGTTTTAACCCCGGCAGCACTCTGTCTGGACTTGACCTGAACATTGCCCGCATTGCCGTAAATACGAATCTTTCGGCCGCAGCAGGCGGCACAATTGCCGCCATTTATACGGCAATTAAATGGGGTAAAGCTGACCCTAGTATGGCAATTAACGGCGCGTTAGGCGGCCTTGTTGCTATTACTGCCGGCTGTGCTTTTGTTGAGCCAATAAGTGCGATTGTTATAGGCTCAATTGCTGGCATGCTGGTGGTATTCGCTGTACCGTTTTTTGACCGTCTCAGGGCAGATGATCCGGTTGGTGCTATTGCTGTGCATGGGGTATGCGGCACTTTCGGCACAATTGCTGTAGGTATTTTTGCTGAGAAGGGCGGCCTCGTGTACGGAGGCGGTTTTGGCCTGTTGGGTATTCAAACCCTTGGCGTAGTTGCTGTATCGGTATGGGGTTTTGCCGCCACATATGGCCTATTTGCTTTCTTAAAGGCGACTATCGGTATACGGGTGACTGTCGAAGAGGAGATTGAAGGCTTAGATATGAGTGAGCATGGTATTACAGCCTATAGTGACCTTGAGTGCAATCCACTTACAGCACTCAGCCCTGTACCTATTGTAAGGGCTTTGCCGGTAGTTGAACACCGGCTTGCCGAATAATTTCAATATATAAGAGGACAATAGTAATCAGCATACTCGCAGTGCGGGGTATGCTGATTTTTTTTATGTGGATTAATTTTCCAGAGGAAATCACTTTTCTTAGGTGGAATTTCTCAGGGGATATGCAGGTAAACTAACTAAGAAGGGTCTTAGCAGCGAGAGGAGCTCATGATGCAGGAGAGATTGCAGAGTCTTAGCTATTATAAGTGGTTAATCTTCGGCGTTGTTGCTACCGGATCCTTTATGGCGACAATGACATCATCGATTGTCAATGTTGGCTTGCCGCCCATTACGGCTGCCTTACATACCGATATTACCACAGCCCAGTGGGTCGTTACCGCCTATCTACTTGTGATTACCAGCCTGCTGCCGCTTATGGGACGGCTGGGGGATATTTGGGGGCGGCGGAAAGTCTATGGTTTTGGTTTTATCGGTTTTACTGCCGGTTCTTTATTATGCGGTATTGCCAATTCAATTAGTCTGCTGATTGGGTTTCGAGTGCTTCAAGCTGTAGGTGCGGCTGCACTTATGGCCAATTCTATGGCGATTGTGACCGGAAGTTTTCCGCAGAGTGAACGCGGAAAGGTTTTGGGGATGATTGGCACCATGGTGGCATTGGGCAGTTTGAGCGGCCCGGGCATAGGTGGCTTGCTTGTTGAACATTTTGGCTGGCACTCGATATTTTTTGTTAATATTCCTGTCGGCTTACTAGGATATGCCGGGGTGCGGGTGATCTTGCCTGTGGACAGGGACCTACGGCAGGAAAAGATAGATTATCTGGGGGCGGTATTATTTACGACCAGTATAGTTAGTTTCTTATTGGCTTTGAGTTATGGAACCGAGTGGGGCTGGACTTCGCTTGCTACCGTTACCTGTGTGAGCTTTGCTCTTATTGTATTCATCATGTTTATTTGGTATGAAACAAAGATAGATCAGCCCATGCTTGAATTATCAATATTTAAAAACAAGGCATTCTCAGCCGGTAATCTGGCTGGATTTCTTTCCTTCACGGCGATGTTTACCAACACCATGCTGCTGCCTTTTTTTCTCCATGATGTGCTTGCCTTTGCGCCAGCCAAAACCGGCTTGATTATGTCGGCTTTTCCCTTGGTTATGGCAGTAACCGCCCCAGTAAGCGGCACGTTATCAGATAAAGTCGGCCCGGTCACCTTGACAACTGTTGGACTGGGCTTGATGGCTTTGGGTTTGCTACTGACAGCTAAACTACAGTTAGATGCTACACTGTGGCTGATTATGGGTTCACAGGCGCTTATGGGGTTAGGTAACGGCCTGTTTCAGTCACCGAATAATAACAGTGTAATGAGTTCTGTAGAGCCCAGGCAGTTGGGTGTAGCTGGCGGCATCAATGCGCTGGCCAGGAATTTTGGTATGGTGTGTGGCACGGCGGTGGCTGTGTCCATTCTGGAGTACCGGCGCGCTGCCAGTCTGAGCGGTCTTAGCCAGCCAACTGCCGGACAGCAGGTAGCGGCCTTTATGGCCGGCTATCATGAGGCGCTGATGGTCGGTGCCTGCTTAGCAGCTGTGGGTGCACTTATTTCTTTTAAACGGACACGAAAACCGGCATAACAGTAGGCTGAGAGCAGGGAGATTAACTCACTGCGGCGAAGGAAACAGGATGAAAAACAACAGATTGGTTTTACCCGAACTATTTACGGCCGAATTTTCAGAACCGCTGCCTGAGACGCGCTTGCTATTGCTTTTAAGCGGCCGGGCCCCGAACGCCGACTGGCTCACAGAGTGTTTGGCTTCTTACCGGCTCTGGTGCGCAGACGGCGGTATCAACTTATGTAAGTCCAGTCAGCTGGTTCCGGAACGGTTAATTGGTGATGGCGATAGTGCCAGCCCTGAGGCTTGGGCCTGGGCAAAAGAACAAAATATTATTATGCAGCAATACCCCAGCGATAAGGACCTTACCGACCTGCAGCTTGCGCTGCAAATCATGGGACAAACATGCGGCCCGGCGGCCGTTGTGCTTACAGGTGCCTGGGGTGGCCGCTTTGATCATACCTTCAGCAATGTGATGTCGCTTATTTGGAGCCGGGAGTGGGGGATTTACCCGGTCGCCGTGGCTGATGAGCAGGAAGTGATGGTTTTTCTGAATGGTCCGGCTGCTATAACAATAAAAGAGTGGCAGCGTCTTCCTAACGTTATCTCCCTTATGGCGCTTGACGGTATGTGTACCGGCGTGTCAATCAGCGGGGTTAGGTGGCCGCTTGACAATGTAACGTTAACCCAGCACCAGCCCTATGCGATCAGTAACCGGCTGGGAACAGGAGACTTTACCGTTAAGGTCAAGAGCGGCTGGCTGGGTGTATATTTTACGTTTGAACAAAAACCTTCAGGGCTGGTGATTACATGATAAAGGGAGGAAACATGTTCCGGTTTTGGGCTTGGCTCAAAATCTTGCGGGATAATGCGGTAATTTTATATTATGCCTGGCGGCATCCCTTAACACCTCGATATGTTAAAGGCATACTGACAGCGCTGTTCATTTATTTGATCAGCCCTATCGATATATTACCAGATTATCTGCCGCTGGTGGGAATTGCAGATGATGCCGCGCTGGTCACTGGGGCTATGCTGTATCTGACCCAATTGCTGCCTGCCCCGGTATTGGCGGAAAGTAAACGACAGAGTGAGAAATGGGGCCGGCGTCTGCCCTATATCTTTGGTATGATTGCGGTGGCGGCAGTGGCCTGGATTGCGCTGGTTATCGCCATTTTTCGTAAGGTGTTTTTTGAATGAATATGAAAAATGAAGAAGCCGAAGGCCCCTTAAAATGTGGACTTCCGGCATGCTTTTGAGATATGCAAAGATTAGCTACCGTGGTGGGAGAAAAAGTGCGTTTCCATTTTCTTGAGACAGGCAGGAATCAATTAAACTTTGCCGAATATTCCATATAATCAGTAAAATAGGGAGATGGTTCACGTGTCCATAGTTATGTCAGACTTTACAAGTTTCTGGTATAGTGACGATATGGAAGAGCAGGTAGCTGTTTCAGATGGTGAATTTCTCTTGTTGAATACTAATACGAGGAGAGTAGAAAAATTAGGAAATACTATTGAGGAAGCTAAAGAAACATTAAAGGTATTAGGGAAATTTGAAATCTTCTCTGATTTTCAATAAATCAGTATTTTAAGGGGTAGTGATGAAATTTTCATTTCAGCACAACCCCTTTTTTCTTTAGCATGGTTGTTAACACCAACCTTAAATATAGGTAGCAGGTCCAGCGGTAGCAGATATTGGCAGAGTGCGGTATACTGAATTTAAGTAGGGCTGTCAGGGAATACCTATTATTCGTATATGCTGGAAAAAGGGGTACATCAATGATTCTGAAGTCTCTAAACTTGTTTACTAAGCGCAATTTATTATGCGCAGCCGCTATACTGTGTGCAGTGCTGTTGCTATTATTTTGGCCGCCTGGGTTGAATATTTTGCCGCGAAATATAACGCTTACATGGACTGGGATGCCTGCCACAACGCAGAATATTACCTGGCAGACAGGCCGGTATGTCAGTGGCAGTCAGGTTGAGTATGTGGAAACAGCGACCAAGCTTCCTGCTACCCTTCAGCCAGGCTCGGCGGAACAGGTAGTGACTGACCGGGGCGTGATTACCGTACATTCAGTACAGTTGACTAATCTCAAACCAGGCACTAGTTATCAGTACCGTGTTGGTAACGGATTACTCTGGAGCTCGTACCATACCTTTACCACGGCCACGGCTCAGGCAGCCCCCTTTCAGTTTTTGTTGTTTGGCGACTCGCAGGGCAACTCTTATGATGTGTGGCAGCGAACTGTGCAGACTGCGTATGAGAGAAATCGTGCTGCGGCATTTATGGTGCATCTCGGTGATTTAGTAGATATTGGCCTTAACTATGATCAGTGGGACGATTGGTTTCAAGCCGGTCGTGGCGTGATTGACACCATTTCCGTCATGCCGGTTATGGGAAATCATGAAACCTATACTTCAGAGTGGAAAATTGCTCCGCCTCGCCTGTATACAGCGCTCTTCCGGCTTCCTGACAATGGTCCGCCTGGCCTGCAAGGAAAAGTGTATTCTTTTGATTATGGCGATGCCCATTTTAGCATCCTCGATAGTCAGCTGCAAGAAGAAGCAGAGTGGATACCAAATATGCTGACCCTTCAGCAAGAATGGCTGGAAAAAGACCTGGCAGGGACAAATAAACGCTGGAAGTTGGTTTTTATCCATCGCCCGGTATATCATAACCGCCCTGCTGCAGGGGATGAAGATTTACGCGATGCCTTCACACCGCTGTTTGACCGTTATCATGTGGATGTAGTCTTTGCCGGGCATGATCATGTTTATGCGCGTTCGTACCCGCTGACAGGCAGCGCGTGGACAGGCGAGACAGGCACCGGCCCGGTTTATATTACTACCGGGCGAAGTGGTAAAAAAACCTTTGGCCGTGCCCAGCCCAAGAGTTGGAATGCCGTTTTTTATAACCCGCTGGAACAACCAAACTATCTGACAGTAGCGGTCAGTGATCACAGCCTGCTGATCAAAGCCTTCAAGGTCAACGGCGAGGTTATTGACACGTGGGGTAAAGCAGCTTCGGCCCCATAGAATCGCTTACAGGCCTAGGCGGTTTTTTATTGATTTATAGTGACGGTGGGTTTAATGGGTTTAAATGACCGGATGATTTTTCGCACCATCGGGTCCCAGTAACTGCGTTCGCTGTCGGTAGTTAGCAGGAAGGCGGCAGACATGAACCCGTCAGCTTCAAAGGCATACCCTTTCAAATAATACGGCATAGTTATCCCGTACATCGAAACTACCATTCTGGCGCCCAGACCGTAGGCCTGCCTGTCATTGATTTGCAAATAATCAGGGCGGCTAACGTCAAGAAAAGTTACACCGACATTGGTTTGTTTGTAACTTAAAGCAAGCTGCTTTTTTAATGACTGGGAGAAAGAGTCGATTTTGGTCTCCAGTTCTTGCTGTTGCTCACCAGAAAGCTTTTTGGAAAAATACATTTTGTCACCGGTATTCATGGGCTTATCGTCCCGGTAAAAAGCCAGGAACGCCGTGTGGTAAGCCTTACCGTCGTTCATGGTAACCTGGTACATTTGATAGTTGATACTCTTCAGTAGGGCGAACGGGTCGACCGGCGGCACTGGAAGCGGTGTTGCCGGCTTGTTTGCTGTTGTATTGGCTTCTTTCATGATCATCTCCAATACCTGCACCATGTCTGCCGTTTGCCAGCCTTCCGGGACGGCAAATGTGCCGATCTTCTGAACCTGCCAGTCTATATGGTCTGACGCGTGGGTGCTGCTGGTGCCGGTAATAAGCATTAGGCAAGCTAAAAACATTATGAAAAACCAGTTTTTGTTCATCTGTCGATCCCTCCGCTGAGTTTTTCTCCAAATGGGGTAATTTATGGAGATTACAATTTGTTAATCTAATTATTCAAGAAAATACAGCAATTCCCTGCCTGCACATTGCATTTCGTAGCGTAATTGGTGATGGACGAAGGTTATAAGCTAGCGCCACTTATCTTTGAACGACAGGTGGCGCTTATCAAATCTATAGGGGCAGACATAGCAACTTCTGCTCATGTTTTCATTGAGTGATGTCACTTTAAGAAGAGTTTTGGGCAAAAATTGCGTTGACGTTTAGTAGACGGCAGTATGATACAGTAGACAGCGACGGTACATAAAAATAAAAGCGTAGACAACTTACCCATTTCACATTTGGTAAGTCCTATTGCCAATGTGAATTATGTTACAGCTATGATCTTGAAAGGTTTGGTGAGCGATGTTGGATAATCGATATATGCCTGCAGATATGGCTCTGTGGACAGGCCGAATTGACAGTACTGATAATTATGATGCTTTTAGATGGCACCAGTGGATGCGCGAACTCAATTTGCACGATACTGATAACAAAGTTTTCAGCGGTAAACTGGGATTTGCCCTGTTAGGTTTTTGTTGTGATGAAGGTGTCAGGCGAAATCACGGCCGGACCGGAGCCGCCAAGGGACCTGATGCCATACGCCGGGAACTCGCCAATCTTCCGTGTACATTTTCCCCGGACGTCATCCTGGTTGATGCAGGAAATATTACTTGTAGCGACGGCAACCTGGAAAAAAGCCAGGCCGCGCTGGCCGGTGCTGTAACTAAAATTCGTAAGTTAGGTTATTTCCCCCTGGTGCTTGGCGGTGGCCATGAACTTGCATTAGGCCATTACCGGGGGCACTGCGATTTTATGACTGACAGTAAGCAAATACCGGATATCGGGATCATCAATTTTGATGCGCATTTTGATCTTCGGCCGCTTAACAATGGCAACAGCTCTGGTACTATGTTTAGACAAATTGCGCAGGACTCAGTTGATTCCGGGCTGAAGTTTCACTATTTGTGTATTGGGATTCAAAGATTTAGTAACACTTTGGAACTTTTCAAGACTGCCGAACAGTACGGTGTAGTCCATATACCCGCCGAAGAGGTTGCTACCAAAGGCGACTGGAACGTAATCGAAAAAGTAGATGAATTTATGAAATCAACAAAGCATATTTACATCACTGTGTGTGCCGATGTTTTCTCTACAGCCTTCGCCCCAGGCGTCAGTGCCGCCCAGTCTCTGGGACTGCATCCCGAAGAAGTCCTGCGATATCTTAAACATATTATTCGTTCTGAGAAAGTGATTGGTTTTGATATTGCGGAGATATCGCCAAGATTTGATCAGGACAGCACCACAGCCAGTTTGGCTAAAGTTCTGATTTTCTCAGTAGTGAACGCAATGTGCAGGTTAAAAGGGCTTGACAGGTAAGCGTGTCTCCTCTATCAGCTACAGCTTGGAGTAAGAAGCAGTTTCCAGCAAGCGCAGCTGCTTTTTGGGTAACGATAACGTTGTATAGCATTGCCGAGTGCGGAAGCACCAGGTAGAAGATGTAATAGGACTTTCTCTAAGAGTTGTGAGGTTTAATTTGGTTGTTAACCAATATCACACTTTGGGATAAGTCCTATTAACTATACGCAGGTGTCGCTAATAATAAGGGATATAGCTTAATCTGATGAAATAAAATAAAAGTAACAAATCAAAGGATATGGAGGAAAACTATGAATCAAGAGGCCGCAATTAATTCGGCAGCTCCTTACCTGTCATAATGTACTCCACAAAAAACATTGACAAGCTCTGTGTACTTAATTTATAATATACTTAAAGTTAAGAAAATTATATTAATGGATTTTGTAATGCCTACAGCTATTAGATATTAGGGGGCAAAACTCTATTTGAGTTTTGTTCCTTTTTATTTTTCAGAAGACTTTTTGCCAAAGGCTCTGAAAATCCCGGGATAAACTGGCAAACTTTAATAACAGAGAGGAGAAAACAAAAGTGTCCGAAAATTCCCAAGATGAAAGCTTGCAAAGAGGATTGAAAAACCGGCATATTCAGTTGATTGCCTTAGGAGGGGCTATTGGCACAGGGCTATTTTACGGATCAACCAAAGCGATTCAAATAGCAGGGCCATCAGTAATGCTTTCCTATTTTATCGGCGGTATCATCATTTTTTGGATTATGCGTCACATGGGCGAAATGCTTGTTGATGAACCCGTATCAGGCTCCTTTAGTCATTTTGCTTATAAGTACTGGGGGGATTTCCCGGGTTTTCTGTCAGGCTGGAACTATTGGATTGCCTATGTGCTGGTCAATATGGCGGAACTGACGGTAGTCGGGAAATACGTCCAGTTCTGGTGGCCGGATATTCCTGTCTGGGTTACTGCCCTGGTATGCTGGGCTTTTCTTACAGGGATTAATCTGATTCATGTTAAGTTATATGGAGAATTTGAATTCTGGTTTGCCATTATCAAAGTAGTAGCCATTATCGGTATGATTGTTTTCGGTACGATGCTCCTTCTCAACGGACAGGCGGGTGCCAGCAGCGGTGTGGGCAATCTCTGGAATTATGGCGGCTTTTTCCCGAATGGGCTGGAAGGTTTCCTCTGCTCTTTGGCGATTGTCATGTTTGCCTACGGCGGGACTGAATTGATTGGGGTCACGGCCGGGGAAGCGGACAATCCCAAAAAGACCATCCCCATGGCCATTAACCAAGTGATGTGGCGGATCTTGATTTTCTATGTGGGAGCCCTATTGATCATATTGATGATCTATCCCTGGAATCAGTTGGGTGCAAGTGGTGCGGAAGGCAGCCCGTTTGTGCAGATTTTCTCGAAAATAGGCATTTCTTCTGCGGCGGCTCTGTTAAATGTCGTCGTGATTACAGCAGCTCTTTCTGCCTATAATAGCGGTCTTTACAGCAATGGACGCATGCTTTACAATTTGGCACAGCAAGGTAATGCCCCGAGCATCTTTAAAAAATTGAACAAGGGCGGAGTGCCGGTAGTGGGAGTACTGTTTTCATCCTTCCTTATGGGATTGGTGGTATTCTTAAACTATCTTATTGAAAGTCAGGTCTTCACCTATCTGATGGCCCTGGTTGTCTCTGCGGATATTATTAGTTGGGTGATGATCAGCGTCAGCCATATGAAATTCCGCCAGGCAAAGTTAGCCGAAGGGGCAAAAATTGAATTTCCGGCAGTATGGTATCCTGTTACGAACTATATTTGCATAGGCTTTTTAGCGATGATATTTGCCGTGATGTGGTATTTAGGCGAGGACTGGCGTATTTCTATGTACCTGACACCTATTTGGCTCGTTATTTTGTGGATTGGCTATAAATGCAAACCACAAGCTAAGAAAGAACTCACAACAATAACGAGATGATGCTGAAAGAAATAGCAAGAACATTGTAGATTCATTTTATCCGATGACCAAGCCGCTCTAAGACTCCCATCTTCTACAAGTGGGAGTTTAGGAGGCTTCCCTGGAAGTTGGTCGACTAAACTTCAGATGGGGTTAAAACCCCACCTGAAGCTAAGTCTCACTTTATGGTTGCACAAAGTTATGAGAGATAAGGGGTAGACTCAGAAATGAGTTTGCCCCCCCTTATTGAAATGAGTAAATAAGCATGGACGAATTTGTTGCAAAAAAATAAAAAAGCAGCTAAATAATATTAGGCTTGACTTTAGCAGTTTTGTCAACTATCATGAATATAAGTTGCCTTCCTTAGATGCGAGAGATGAGAGTGTGGCAGGCAAGATGGTTCGATATGAAGTAGTTTTACCGGTTTGTATGAGGATGCAATTTTACTTGAATAGCTTGCCCATAGTTATGAGATATTAGGGGGTAAACTCAGTAATGAGTGTTATCCTCTTTTTTATTTTCCAAAAAAATGGAGGTATAGAGTCATGATATTATTAGACGGATATGCTTTAACTTTAGAGGATGTTGTAAAAGTAGCCAGAGAATATGAGGAAGCAGGCTTAAGCGATCAAGGGCGTAAACAGATTGTGGATAGTCGCGCAATCGTGGATAAAATCCTGGACGCCGAGAGTCCGGTATATGGCATTTCCACAGGTTTTGGTGATTTTAGTCAAATCTTTATTTCTAAAGAGAAAAGAGAGAAATTACAAAAAAATCTAATTCTTAGCCATGCTACCGGCGTGGGCGAGCATCTGCCGGAAGATGTTGTTCGTACAGCTATGCTGCTGAGGGCCAACTCATTGGCAAAAGGATACTCGGGGATTAAGCTCTCTACGGTGGAGATGCTGCTGACCCTGTTGAATCGGCGCATATGCCCGGTTATTCCGGCGAAAGGCTCGGTAGGAGCCAGTGGTGATTTGGCGCCTCTTTCCCATATGGTGTTAGTCATGCTGGGAGAAGGGCAGGCATATGTTAACGGCAAGTTAATGAGTGGGGCTGAAGCGCTGGCGGTGAATGGACTAGAACCGATAGCCTTGGGTGGTAAGGAAGGACTGGCATTAATCAATGGTACACAAATAATGACTGCTGTCGGATGTATGGTTTGGCAGGATGCTGTGAATCTAATGAAGAGCGCCGATGTTGCAGCTGCTTTGTGTATCGAAGCCTTGAAGGGTACCCGCACTGCTTTTGATCCGCGAATTAGCCAGGTTAGACCTCATATCGGTCAGGTGGCTACCACTGAAAACATGCTGCGGTTGACAGAGAATAGTCCGATTATTGAGTCCCATGTCAATTGTTCCAAAGTACAGGACGCTTATTCATTACGCTGTGTACCGCAAGTGCATGGTGCTTCCAAAGATGCTTTACGGCGCGTGGAAGAAACCCTTACCATCGAGATCAATGCCGCCACCGATAATCCGTTAATTATGCCAGATACAGGCGAAGCCATTTCTGGCGGTAATTTTCATGGGCAGCCGATTGCACTGGTGATGGATTATTTGAAACTGGCCTTAGCAGAACTTGGTAACATCTCTGAACGACGCACCAACCGCTTGCTGGATGCACATTTGAGTGAACTGCCGCCGTTCTTGACTGCCTATCCGGGAGAAGATTCGGGGTTAATGATTACCCAGTATACGGCAGCTTCTTTAGTATCAGAGAATAAAGTACTGGTACACCCGGCAAGTGCTGATTCGATTCCAACCTCGGCCAACCAGGAAGATCATGTCAGCATGGGAACGATAGCGGCCCGTCAAGCACGGGAAATTCTGGAGAATGTCCGCTATATTCTTGCAATTGAGTGCCTGGCAGCTGCCCAGGGTATTGACTTTTTAGCCCCACTGACCCCAGGTGCTGGTACAGGTGCAGCACATAAGGCCATCCGCCAAGCGGTACCACACTTGGATGAAGACCGGATACCGGCACCAGATATCCAAAATATATATCAGTTAATAGCCGATGGCTCCCTGATTAAAGGTGTGGAGGCTGCTATTGGTCCAATGAAAATCTATTAAGCGGTTACGCATGCTACGATACTAGGAACAGGAACAACTCCTGTTCCTAGTTTAGTTGATTATAGACATTAATTTATAAAGAAACTGTTACTATTAGTTTCTTTCAGTTAAGATGGTGAGAGAAAGGTGGATGAGCTATGTTTAGTATAGAAAAAAACGGTAGCCTGGGAAAACTGGCAATTCTAACGATCATGTCTTCCGGTGAGGATGAAGCGGACTTAAAAAGACAGGGAGAGGAGTTTGGCTATAGGCTGTATAAGGGTAAAGTAGGGTCAATGGATTCTGCCAAAATTTTTGCGGCAGTAGAGACGGCGGCCAAAAAAGAAGGTCTAATTGACCAGCGTTACCGGGAAGAGCATGCCCTCTATCATTCTGTCTTTGAAGCCTATAACGGCATGTGCCGGGGACAGATCGGGCTTGGCACCGTGTTGCGCAGTGCCGGCTTGTTGTTTTGCATTGTGCGCGGCACTAAATTGCCGGGGAATAATCATGATGGTGAGTGGATTGCGGTGGCTTTATACGGTAATATGGGGGCACCGATTAAGGGGTATGAACATGAAGTACTAGGCCTGGGAATTAACCCAATTTAAAATGCCAGTTTTCTATGAATTAATTAAGCGCCACTTGTCTTTGACAGACAAAGTGGCGCTTATCTACGCATTAAGGGTTTATTCATTCTCAATCCATGCCTTTCGTAAAAGGCTAACGGCTGGAGGAATATTCTCCAGTGCGATACCACTGAAGCCTAGGAGGATGTTGACGCCTGGGCTGGGCTCATACTCAATCCAGGGTGTGCCTTTCGCATGGATATGTACGCCTGACTTAGCGGCTTTTTCTACCAAGTCTTGGGTCGAAGCAGGCCATTTTATTTGCAGCAGAAGATGTAGACCTGCGTTGATTCCGGAAATAGCGATCATATCACCAAAATTGTCCTTCAGAGCCTGGACAAGGGTATCATGTTTCTTCTTAAAGTGTCTGAGCATTTTTCGTAGATGACTCTCAAAATGACCTTCCCGCATGAAAAGTTCCAGAGGTTTTTGAATGAGGAATGGTACTGAACAGACGAGGTTTGCTGCTGTCTGATGCATTCGCTCTGCTAAATCTTTGGGGAGTACCATATAAGCTACACGCAGGGAGGGCAACAGTATTTTTGAAAAGCTGCCAATATAGATTACTTTATCGGGAGCTAACCCCTGAAGAGACGGTATGGGTTTGACGTCATATCTCAGATGACAGCTATAATCATCTTCGATAATAAAGCCATCCTGTTCATAAGCCCATTCAACAAGACGAAGACGCCGTGTTATGGACATAATGCGACCGGTGGGAAATTGGTGTGAAGGGGTTACGTATACAGCTTTTGCCACTGAAGTGCGCAGTGCTTTTACATTCAAACCATGGTGGTTTACTGGAACTGGCTGTACCTGAAAGCCTTGGCTTTCGAATGTGAAATGAGCTGATGCAAACCCTGGATCTTCGATGGCTATGGTGGAAGTAACCGGTTTTAGAAGTTGACAGGCAAGACTAAGGCAATGTTTTGTTCCAGAGGCAATCAGAATTTGATCAACTGTACATTTGACATCACGGTAATCGCGAAGATACTTTACAATCTCTTTGCGAAGCCCCAGTTCCCCCATAAATGAGCCATAGTTTACTAGCTGCTCTTTGTGATTGCGAAGACATTCATTGGTTAATCGCTGCCACTGGGAAAACGGAAAGGTCTGAGGGCTAAGCTTACCATATTGGAAATCGTATTTAATCTTTTCAGTGAGCAGCTTGGAAGGAGGTTCTGGCTGAGGCGGCTCCGCAAGATTTGGTAGAATTGTATTCTGGATTGTTTCGACATAATATCCACTACGAGGCTTGGCAACGATATAACCTTCAGATAAAAGTTGCTGATAGGCTATATCAACAGTGTTTCTGCTGATGCAAAGATCTGTACAAAGTTTGCGGTTTGAGGGGAGTTTTGTTTGGGAACTGAGTTCTCCATTAAGGATTTTGGCGCGCAACTGTTGGTAGAGTTGGCGGTACAGTGGAATTTTACTTTTAGCATCCAGTAAAAACATCGGGGACCTCCTGCTGGAAACTGGCATATTAAAGCTTGTTAATTAATTTGATATAAGTATAACATAAAGAAATTAATAATAGCTCAAACTAGTGCGCTATTCTGTAAATTACAAACTCAAAAAGGCCTGTGTCTTTTATGCCACAGGCCTTTAGTTTATACAGGATGAGTTACCAAATATCATGACCATGCTGACAGTCTGGTGAGGCCAACTTAATCAGCCTGTTCGCAAGAAATCCGCCAAGGCCGATAACGCTCTCAATATGTAAAAAGTGTGCAATTGACGGATCAAATAGAACAGTTGCATTTGCTGCGATTTCTTCGTCTCCCTCCCAAACAACCACGCAGAGCGGAATTTTGGGGAAGACCTTAAAAACAGCGGAAGCATCGCCAAAACGTGCCGGTTGGCCACCCAGCGGCTTGGCACATTCCAAGAGGAGCGAGGCCTGTTGGCCGAAGGCCTTGATCAGACCGCCGATGGCTTCTTTGTGGAACGCTGGATAAAAGAGCATGCCCCCATTGGGTATCTCTTTTAGACTAACCCATTTGTTGGCTACTTCTTCCCTGGTTTGAAAGAATGTAAGGTAATGGAGTATTAAGATCGACGCTCCAATCCCGGGAAAAGAACCGTCTTTTTCTCTCTGAATGGTCTTATTGACACAGTCGACAATAAAGTTTTCATTTAAATAGGGTACGATGAATTGCTGCTTGTCACGCAGATATACGACATCCATACTAGCAGCGATCTCTTCAGGCACTTTCTGTTCAAGATCGTGCCAGCCCTTGTCATAAGCAATACGATAATTACTCTCCAGATAAACCCCTCCCTCAAACTCGCGCGCTGTAAACTATGCTTTTATTAAACACCGCAGTTCTGTAGATTGAAAGGGCCAGTTTAGTTAAATTTCAATGGGGCCAGTTTGTACCTGGCAACCGTTAGCATTGGCCCAAGAATTTTGCTTTAGTAGGTGGGAGGAGTTTGGTCAGCGTCACATTTAGCAACGGCCTAATTGCTTGCATATATTTTTCGGAATTGGCTCAATGAGCGATATAGGAGACGATGATAAATAGCCAAAAAAACTGCAATACTGTGCAGGTGTTTTATTGTGCTTATTGTCCTCGTAGCATCAGTAGAAATGAAATATTGTAGTATTTCATTTCAATAGATTTTAATAAATTTTGTGATATTTATATTGTGGTCTGCCCACTTTTCCATATTCTACCGATTTATCTACCTTGTTTTCTTTTTCCATATATTCAAGGTATCTTCTCACAGTCACCCTGGCTATCCCAAGTTTCTCTGCCAGTTCTTCTGCTGTAAAGTCCTTATCACTATTTTTCTCCATTTCATCCCAAATCGCTTTATAGGTATATTTATTAAACCCTTTGGCAAAATCATCTTCATTCTGGGAAACACCGATACTTGAACTGGATATTAACTTATCCAAATCCTTCTGTTCAATTTCATCATTTTTCTTAAATTCATAATACCTGCTTTTAAATTGAAGAAGTGCCTCTTTAAATCTTGCAAAACTAAAAGGTTTGATAAGGTAATCCACGACTCCGTATCGATAAGCTTCCTGTATTCTTTCAATAGATTTATCTGCTGTAATTAAAATAATATCAATATCTATCTCTTGCGCCCTTATCCACTTCAAAAAATCAATCCCGTTTTCTTTAGGGAGGTATACATCAAGCAATATTAAATCAGGTTTATTCGCTGCTATAATTTTTTTTGCATCATCAAGGTTAGCAACTGCTTTATGCAAAGCAAATCCTTCTACTCTTTTTAGGAACTTAGCATTTATTTCTCTAACCATCGGATCATCTTCAACAATCATTACCTGAATCAAGCATATCCCTCCTTGCCATCGGCAGCGATATCTTCCATAGAACCCCTTCATTCACGTCAAAATCTATGGTGCCGCCAGACTCATCGATTATTTTCTTCACAATATACATGCCATGTCCACGCTGACCTTCCTTGGTTGAAAAGCCTTGCTCATATATTTTCTCTTTATGTTCCAGCGGAATCCCGCCTCCGTTATCTTTAATGTTTATTTTCAATAAGTGTCCGTCTTCAAGGATTTTTATATAGATTAATCCAGATCCGTCATTTTTTACTTCGTCCAGGGAATTTTCAATTAAGTTTCCTATAATGGATACAATTTCTTCAGAGGTCATATGCTCGGGCAGCTTTTTAAGGTTTGAATTTTTGTCTATTTTTAACTTAACTCTGCACTCCTCGGCTTTATTATACTTCGCCAACAATAAAGCCGATACGGAAGGATCTTTTATGCTTCCTGTTAAAATATCGCTGATATTGCTCCTTGCAGTTGCTACGTCTGCAATAAACTGTAATGCTTCCTCGTACTCCTCGAGCTGTATAAGCCCTGCAATGGTATGAAGTTTATTCATAAACTCATGGTTCTGCGCTCTTAAAGACCAGGCCATTCTTTTTACACCTGTGAGTTCTTCCGCCATTCTGGTCACTTCAGTTTTATCACGAAAACTGGCAATAGCTCCTACAACCTTCCCTCGATTCATGATCGGAATTCTATTCGTCATAATTACGGTGCTGTTTGTCCTCTGCTCTTTTTCAAATTCGGATTCACCTGTTTCCAATACATTAACCAAACGGGTGCTGGGAATAACCTCCTCTACATACTGTCCGATAATCTGCTCCTTATTAACCCGGTTTTCAAGTTGTAGTATGTGTAAGGCCGAATCATTGATCAGCGTAATTCTGCCTCTATGATCAACTGCTATTAACCCTTCATGAATCGCATCAAGAATTCCCATCTTTTCATTATAAAGCTTCGTTATTTCCTCAGGCTCAAGTCCCAGCAACGTATTCTTTATGTTATTCGCTAATAAAAATGCCCCAATTATCCCTACCGCCAACCCGCCAAGACCAATCAAAATTATATAGATAATAGCCGTATGCTTAGCTGTTTCAATGCTATGAGTAAGTGTGCCCACAGAAACAAAACCTATTTCTTTCTTATGGTCTGCATCATATATGGGAGTAAAAGCTCGCAGGGATTTTCCGAGCGTCCCTGTAGCCTCAGAAATATAGGTTTCCCCCTTTTGCAGTACCCTGGGTTCATCTCCACCCACAAACTTTTCCCCTATCATTTCAGGATTCGGATGAGAATACCGGATCCCTTCCATGTCCGCTACAATGATATACTCAATCTGCTCTAAATTCTTAAGCTGCATAGCAACATAAGGTCCAATCTTCCGATTAGGATCCTTAGCCTCCAGCGCAGCTACTATCTCACTAGAATGTGCTACCATCTCAGATACATTCATAATATTCGATCTAGCCTTGCTTTCAATATTTCCCGTCATCCATGAGGCAACAAAAGAAATAATAATAGATATAGAAACAAACACTACTGTGATCACCAGTAAGGCAATCTTTGTTTGCAGCTTTATGGCTTTTTTCATATTCATCACCTCAACCTTAGCAATACGTAAATTTGAGTTTTATCATAAAAAAACACGGAATCATAGAAGACCCTGCATACAGTTAGAAGGATTCATAGGGAAAAACATTTCATCCCTATTATACACTTCTTTCATTAGTCTTCCATTTTTCCGTGTTTAATTAACATCTATCCAATATACTGTCAATATAACCAGTAATATTCGTCAGGCAAAACTATTTATTTTTCTGTTACTATCAGGCAACAGCCTCTTCGTTTAATTTTTTTAGCTTATGATTTCTCAGCATTTTAAACGCATAGGTAACAATAAAGGGGCAAACGATAGCAGATACTACACATGCTGCCGCAACTTGTGCAGTAGCGATTGTTGCTATTGCAGCTAAGGATGGATCTGCTTCTGCAACAGCAATTGGCGTCGCAACGGCATTTCCTGCCGTTGACCCTGTTCCTAAACCAATGATAGGCTCTTCATTAAATAATTTCAGAAGTATATAAGCCCCGATTCCGGTAAAGGCAGCTATTACTCCCAATAATATACCAGGACCACCAGCTTTTATAATAGTTTCAAGATTCATTCCCGCACCTAATGGAAATGAAAAGAATGGGATTAATAATAGTTTACTGCTGCCAAGGAAAGCTCTCATATCAGAATCAATATTTCCTAAAATCATTCCTATTACTATTGGAATTAACACTGCTACAAGTGCCATAAAAGGAACTTGAGCAAGTCCTGACGCACCTAAGGCAACCAAGGTAAAAAACGGACCATCTTTTAAAGACAAGATAGCATAAGCACCTACATCAGTCTCATCACCATACTGTGAAGCAAGAGATGCATATAAGCCACCATTACAGTTTGTTAACGCAGCAAGGATAGCCAAGGGTGATAAGCCTAATACTCCGGCAGGTCCAAAAACTTTACCTACAAATATACCAATGCCGGCACCTACTATAAACTTTCCGATAATTAATAAGACGCCTTTTTTTAATGCCTTTGGTGCCAATTTGAAATTAATTTGAGAACCAATTAGAAACATGAAGCAAGCCAAAATGGTTGATGATGCTTTTGCGTCAAATAATGCCGTTGTAAACCCGCCAACTTTTAGAAATTGTGGAAAAAATGTATTCACTAATACCCCTAAAAAAAGTGGAACAACCATCATACCACCTGGAATTTTGTCAATTGTTTTCTTAATTGGAATTTGCACTTTTTACCTCCATATTTTACTTAATGAAATTAGCCATTTTTATACTCCTGCTGCTCCGCTTTCTCTTGCTGCCTTTTTTATTGCCTCCGCTACATTAGCTGCAACATTTCTGTCTAACGCATTTGGAATTACATTGTTCTCATTTAAGTCTTCGTCTTTGATCATAGAAGCTATAGCGTAAGCTGCCGCTATTTTCATTTCTTCATTAATTTCCTTGGCCCTAACATCCAGAGCTCCTCGGAATATCCCCGGAAAAGCCAACACATTATTCACTTGGTTGGGAAAATCGGAACGCCCTGTACCGACTATCCTTGCTCCTGCTGCTTTTGCTTCATCCGGCATTATTTCCGGAGTTGGATTTGCCATAGCGAATAAAATAGCATCCTTATTCATTTTTCTGACCATATCTTGACTTACGATTCCCGGTGCTGAAACTCCGATAAATACATCGGCACCGGCTAAGGCATCGGCTAGCGTTCCCTTAATGTTATCTGGATTCGTTACCTTTGCTATTTCCTTCTTAGCATCATCTACATTTTCTATTCCTCTGTAAAGAATACCAACCTTGTCACAGAGAATTAGATTTTTCACTCCTGAAGAAAGTAATAGTTTCGCGATTGCAGTTCCCGCAGCGCCTGCACCATTAACAACAACCTTTATTTGTTCGATTTTTTTATTAACCACTTTTAACGCATTGATGATTCCTGCAAGAACAACTATGGCCGTTCCGTGTTGATCATCGTGGAATACGGGTATATCAAGTTCTTTCTTTAATTTTGCTTCAATTTCAAAACATCTCGGCGCTCCGATATCTTCCAGATTAATTCCACCAAACCCAGGAGCTATGAGCTTTACCGTTTTCACAATCTCATCCACATTCTTTGTATCCAGGCATATAGGAAATGCATCTACATTGGCAAACTCTTTAAATAAAATTGCTTTTCCTTCCATAACTGGCAATCCGGCCTTAGGTCCTATATCGCCTAACCCCAATACTGCGGTGCCGTCTGTAACTACTGCAACTAAATTTCCTTTTGCAGTATACTTATAAACATTTTCTTCATTCTCATGAATCTTTTTACATGGTTCTGCAACGCCAGGCGTATAAGCTAAACTAAGATCTTCTTTTGTTTTTATCTCCACCTTTGATTTTAGCTCTATTTTTCCTATATTTTTTTCATGTAGTTTTAAGCTCTCTTCAAAATAATTCATGTTTATCCCCATCCCCAATATTTTTTGAATTTTGTAACCGCTCGCAATGAAATAATAACACCAAAC
>NZ_DATMYD010000112.1:0-2972 GCF_035561155.1 Sporomusa sp.
TGAAACCAGCCTTAAGATGAGGTCTGTCATTCGAAAGAAGTAAGGCCCCTTGTAGATGACAAGGTTGATAGGCCAGATGTGTAAGTGGCGCAATCCACTCAGCTGACTGGTACTAATAGGCCGAGGACTTGACTTAACAACCTCGTTTGCACGAAGCAGCGAACCATATTGTCGGGAGCCGATAGGCGAAACGAGAATATGTGTGAGTCGCTTAGTTAGAGCGGAGCGATAACATCATAAATGTATCTTTTAGCTCTGAATTAGCGACCAGTATCTAATATGCGCAATGCTTTTCTTCTGTGAAGTTTTCAGGGAATGTACCCAATAGGGATGTTCACCTGCGACGCCCCGTGATGGGGCTAGTATCGATCGCACCATGGATGGTGTGGCGATCGATGAACTACATATCCAGTGACGATAGCTGTGGGGTTCCACCTGTTCCCATACCGAACACAGTAGTTAAGCCCACAAACGCCGAAGGTACTTGGCTGGAAACGGCCTGGGAGATTAGGAAGTTGCTGGTTAGATTAGCACTCACGAAAGTGAGTGCTTTTTTGTTATATATAGCGCAAAGACTTAGACCGTTCAGAGTGCTCCAGCTGCTAGGCGGAGGGAAGACGTAATTAAAATAAAAAGCACTCGCATGAGTGCTTTTTATTTTGATTATTCTTCAATTATTTCGGAAAAATAGATTACAGTTACAGTATCGTCTGAATGAATTGACTTTTGATAAATCTTTTCAAAAAAACTAAGTAATTCTTCTATTGACTTTATCTCAGGGTTTTGATGATCCAAATCATGTGTAGTAAGGTCAGAAAACTTCTTTATTAATACCCGATCAACCATAGCGGGATATAATTTTCTTTTGGTTTTAAACTTTTCGCCGACTGTTACCCAAACTACAGAGTTTTCTGGATAGGTGCTTCTCATATCTCCCAGACGAACAGTACAGTTTTTTTGACGACTAATTAACAACTTCTCGTGATTCGGTGATTGAAAGTTAAGTGCAAACATAAATTCCCTCCTCGTATAGTTCTAGATATTACTTTATATAACATTATATTCCTTAATTAAGAGTTTATCAAAGAAAAAATAATTAATACTCTTAAAGCATTCTGGTATAATGTAGGAAATCTGAGATATTGCCGGACATACCGGTGTTGGTGAGGTACCTGGTGGTGAGAGCATCAGGAAAACTCTTTCAGGACGCGCAAGATGGGACTTGGAAGCCGTGATGACTCAATGGCTATGCAATATCTGATTTCTCGCTGGAAGTTTGACAACAAGCGCCCCTGTATGGTTCGTTAAAAAAGGATATGGGTACGATTGTCTATAAATACAGTAATATTAGGAGGTTATGGTAAATATGAAAATTGGATTTATTGGACTAGGGATTATGGGTAAACCCATGAGCAAAAATTTAATTAAAGCCGGCTATGAGCTTGTCGTGCTTGACATGAACCAAGGTGCTGTTGATGAAGTTGTTGCTACCGGAGCTACATTTGCTGCAACTCCCAAGGCTGTGGCTGAGCAGGCTGACATTATCATTACCATGCTGCCTAATTCTCCTCAGGTCAAACAAGTGGTGCTTGGGCAAAATGGTGTAATCGAAGGCGCTAAGCCAGGTGCAGTTGTAGTGGATATGAGCTCAATTGCGCCGCTAGTGAGCCGTGAAATAGCCAAAGAACTTGCTGAGAAAGGCGTTGAACTTCTAGATGCCCCAGTTAGCGGCGGTGAGCCTAAGGCAATTGATGGTACTCTTTCGGTTATGGTTGGCGGTAAGAAAGAGGTATTTGAAAAATGCTACCCTGTTATGAAAGCTATGGCAGGCTCTGTCGTGCTTACCGGTGATGTCGGGGCTGGTAATGTAACAAAACTCGCTAACCAAATCATTGTAGCTATCAATATTGCAGCTATGTCGGAAGCGCTTGTTTTAGCAAGCAAGGCCGGTGTTGAACCGGAATTGGTTTATCAGGCTATTCGTGGTGGTTTGGCAGGAAGTACTGTGCTTGATGCTAAGGCTCCGCTAGTGATGGATCGAAACTTTAACCCAGGGTTTCGTATTAATCTGCACATCAAGGATCTTGCCAACGTATTGGAGACTTCCCATGAAGTAGGAGTGCCACTCCCGCTTACTACTGCCGTTATGGAGATGATGCAAGCCCTGAAAGTAGATGGGATGGGCGACAATGATCATGGCGGCCTAATACAATATTACGAAAAGCTGGCAAAAGTAGAAGTCAAACGCTAGAATCGATAAGTTCATTTTTTCCTATTATTTGGGGAAATTTGTGTAATGTAGTGGCAAAGTTGTAATGAATAAAAAAACGGCGATCTTTTAGGTTGTCGCTTTTTTCTGTGCAGTAGTCTTTGTTTTCAGGCGAAATAGCAATCCCGACAGGCAAACGTGTGGGTATCTTTAACAATACTTTACCTAAAAATATAGTTGACTTTGCGCGAAGTCGATGCTATTATATACAAGCTGTCAGTTTCTCGACAGTACATCATAAAAATATTATGTTGACACGATAAAGTAAACGTGATAACATATATAAATGTCGCTAGTGTAATGTAGTGATATAAAAAAGCAACAACGTTCCCTGAAAACTGAACAATGTAAAGTAATGCATCATAAAATGCCAGATGTGCGTTGTGCTACTTGTAGCACAAACAAAACAATTTTTTTTGATTTAAACGAGCCGATAAAACGGCTTCAATATAATGTAGTCACAATGTGACTTTGAACTTTTGCCTGTTGCGTCTGATCAAGGAGTAAGTCTTCCTTAATTAAGATAGCTGCAGGGATAAGCAAAGAAGCATATAGACGTCATACTTTATTGGAGAGTTTGATCCTGGCTCAGGACGAACGCTGGCGGCGTGCCTAACACATGCAAGTCGAACGGAGTATTCAGCAATGGATACTTAGTGGCGAACGGGTGAGTAACGCGTAGACAACCTGCCTCTAAATTGGG
>NZ_DATMYD010000113.1:0-18618 GCF_035561155.1 Sporomusa sp.
TGATAAGGTAGAAGACAAGTTATAAAGGTTTCCTAAATGGTAAAAGACGACCCTCACCCCAAAATTGGGAACAAGGGTCGTCTTCTGTTTCGTACTTTTTAAGCTTTGCTCCGTCAAAACCACAAGTTCTTCAGTGGCCTCTTAGAAAATCGGGAGTTTTTGATTCTATGAGCAACCGCCGTCAACATTTAGAGTTTGTCCGGTAACACAGGGGTTATCAATAAAGAATAGTACGGCTTTCGCCATGTCTTCCGGGGTTTGGTCGACTCCTTGAGGAATCATGTTAGTTACACAACGTTTATAGCTTTCTTCCTCGGTTTCTCCGGGCAGCGCCCATGCCTTACGAAGATTAACCCACATTTCCGTAGCAACAATGCCTGGAGCAACTGCATTAACTGTTATGCTTTCTTTTACCAACTCTTTAGCTAATGCGTTCGTAAAACCTATTACCGCAAACTTGGAGGCGCAATAATGAGCAAGACCTGGGTAGCCGGTTTTGCCTGCTATTGATGTAAAGTTTATTATTCTTCCACCGCCCTGTTTTTTCATTTGCGGGAGAACTGCTTTATTGGTAACAAAAGTACCTTTTGCATTTGTATCAACGACAGAATCCCAATCGTCTTCTGTTAAGTCAACCACATTCTTGCATGTTATGAGACCAGCAACATTCACCAGAATATCCAGTTTTCCAAAACGCTCTACCGTAGTTTTAACTGCATTATCCATGTCCGCTACTTTTGTAATATTAGCGTCAATAGCGATAACATCAATGCCTTTTGCCTGCAATTCGGCAGCCAATTTGTTGGCTGCGGTATAACCGCCAATATTTTTAGTTCCATATTGATTGGCGCCAGAATCGACGAAATCGACAGCAGCAATAGCGATTTGTGCACCTTCACGCGCCAAAGCCTCCACTACCCCTTTACCAATACCAGTTCCGCCCCCGGTAACTAATGCAACTTTTCCTTTTAATGACATGCCAAAAACCCCTTTCTTTTTGAAATAGTGTTTTAATGCCACCATTGGACCCGGCCTAATCGGATAACTTCCAGTAATTTGATTTCCTCCTTTCTCTGATTAAATAAGCAAGTAGTGTGCCAAGTTATAAACAATAAAAATAGCTTGAGTCTAAAAAGGTTTTAAATAAAAAAACCTAAATATCTGCTGTAAAACACTATAATTCAACATTAAATACAAAGAAATGGTCCATGAATAACTATTATAAAATGTACAAAGTTCGTATTTGTTTTATACTGTCCCATAATAAATGAGAAGAAATGCTACAAAACAGAGACAAATTCAGCATTCCAGAGAATATTTACCCAACAAGAAAAACTCCCATTTTGACAATAAAAAAACACCAACATTTTTAGTAGGTGTTTTGATCTAACCAGCAACTTCCTAATCTCCCAGGCCGCTTCCAGCCAAGTACCTTCGGCGTTTATGGGCTTAACTACAGTTTCTTTGCTCTTGCCTGCACTTTAATTGACTAGTAATAATTTTTCAAAAGTTTGTTCAACACTTCGGACTTTATATATTTAATTGAGGTAATTCACTTACGCTAAAAGGAAGTACCTTTTAGATACTTCCCCTTAGCGTAATAAAAAATTAATTAATATAATATACAAAAACGCAGTGTGCTCACAAGATTCTGATATGCGATAGATTACTCAACTAATTTCATGCCCAATTTAATGGCTTTTTCATTAAGCTCTTCCGTGCCTTTGGGCACTCGGGCTAACACGGCTTTGGTAAGTGATTCTATTGATACCACACCAGTTATCTTGACAATGGCTCCCAAAGCTACTATGTTTGCGAATAGGGCTTTACCCAATCCTTCTTGGGCAGTTTGAGTAATAGGCAGCGCATATACCTTTTTATATTTTTTTTCTGGTAGCTGCTGTACAAACAGACTATCTATAACCAATATGCCTTCTTCTGAAAGATCTGTCGAATATTTCTTGCACGCTTCTTGGCTCATTGCCAATACAACATCCGGCACAGTTATCTTGGGATAACGTATTAATTTATCTGAAATAAGAACTTCTGCCTTACTGGAGCCACCGCGAGCCTCAGGGCCGTAAGATTGGGACTGTACGGCAAGTTTCCCGTCCATAAGCGCCGCTTCAGCAAGAATTATTCCACCCAGAATCAGCCCTTGGCCGCCAGTTCCAGACAAACGAAGTTGCTTCATATTATTTAGCTCCTTTCTGCGCTTTAGCTATTACTTTGTCGTATTCTGCTGTATATTCCGGAGCTGGGGCTTTATACAAAATGCCAATTGGGAACTTGTCCTCTGTTTGATCGTTCGTAAGTTTATTATAAGCGGCAAGCATAATGCCATGATCCTTTTGCCATTTCATCATGTTAGGTGCCGCCCCCAGTTTGTTCTGACGCCCGTAAGATATCGGGCACGCCGTGATGGCTTCAATAATACTGAAACCTTCGTGTTCTATGCCTTGTGCAATAACATCGACCAATAGCTGAGTATGGAAAGTGGTTGAGCGGGCTATATAGGTTGCACCCGCGCCCTTAGCCAATTCAGTCACGTCAAACGGCCGATCTACTGTTCCGTACTGCGCTGTTGTAGCCTTGGAATTAGTCGGTGTTAACGGTGAATACTGGCCGCCGGTCATACCATATATATTGTTGTTATATAGCACAACAGTTACGTCTATATTGCGCCGGGCGGCATGAATAAAATGGTTGCCGCCTATAGCCGTTGCATCTCCATCACCAGTGACAACGATTACCTTAAGCCGCGGTTCGGCAAGCTTGATGCCAGTTGCAACTGGCAGTGCCCGTCCGTGCGCTGAGTGCACGGTATTGAAATCAAGGTAACCAGATGCACGGCTTGAACATCCTATGCCTGATACTACCGCGACATCATCCTTTTCAATTGCAAGCTTGTCGATGGCTTTGACAATAGCCCCAGTAACTATACCATTGCCGCAGCCCGGACACCAAATATGAGGCAAACGTCCGGGACGGAAATACTTTTCTATTATTTGTTCCATTTCCATCTACTGATTAATCCTCCCTACAATCCTTATTTCAGTCCCGTAATTGTGGCCAGAAGTTCATCCGGCGTAATCGCTTCGCTGTTATATTTTGCATGCAGCGTTACCGGTACTTTGCCGGCAACTACCCGCTCTACTTCTATAACATACTGTCCTTGGTTCATCTCGGCCACTATCACGTGCTTCACTTTACCAGCGATTTCTTTAATTTGTTTTGACGGGAAGGGCCACATGGTTATTGGACGGAAAAGGCCGGCTTTAATACCTTTACTGCGGGCTGCGTCAATAGCGGCATAAGCTGTACGAGCAGTACCACCGTAGGCTACTACGGCGATTTCCGCATCTTCCATAAGATAATTCTCATAGAGGACGATCTCATCCAAGTTGTAATTAATTTTGTCCTGAAGACGATCAAGACATTTTTGAGTTGCAGCCGGAGATCCATCCGGGAAACCATACTCGTCATGGACAAGTCCGGTTACATGCCAGCGATAGCCTTTGCCAAACGGAGCCATTGCCGGAACCAGGTCGGAATCAGGTTTATATGCCTTGTATTCTTCAGGAGAAACCACAGGCAGCTTCCGCTGTGGTTTAACGAGTGTCTCATAGGAATCCGGAAGATCAATTCGCTCTCGCATGTGCCCGACTACTTCATCCAGAAGAAGGATAACGGGAGTGCGATATTTTTCGGATAGCTCATAGGCTTTGATGGTCAGATCAAAACATTCAGGTACGCTGCTGGGTGTAAGGGCAATGATGGAATGGTCACCATGTGTTCCCCAGCGTGCCTGCATCACATCTCCCTGGGCAGGTGCTGTAGGTTGGCCTGTGGAGGGGCCCATACGCTGTACGTTGACAATAACCATCGGTATCTCAGCTATACAGGCATACCCTAATAGCTCCTGCTTCAATGAGAATCCCGGACCGCTTGTAGCCGTCATTACCTTTTTTCCTGCAAGGGAGGCACCTATAATAACACCAATCCCAGCAATCTCATCTTCCATCTGTACAAACTTACCGCCATTAGCGGGTAACTTTTTTGCTAGGGCTTCGGCCACTTCGGTAGAAGGCGTAATCGGATATCCGCCGAAAAATGTCACGCCGGCAGCAATTGCACCTTCAGCGACTGCCTGATTGCCCTGAATAAGACTAACTCTTGACACTATCTTCACTCCCCTATTATTTCTGTACAAAGATGGCGAAGTCAGGGCAACGCATTTCGCACTGACGGCATAATATACATTCTTCTTCAATGACAACTTCAACTTTCTCAAATTGATTGACGATTAGTACCTTTTTGGGGCAAAACTCTACGCAGATACCGCAGCCCTTACAGCGATTGTTGAGCACTTTCAAACTCACTACGTTTTCACTCCAATCTCTATGTCTTAATATTTGTCGAAAACGACTTATCAGTTAACAGCAAACCACGACTGAGACTCTTATCTCCTTTACGAGAACACTTATACCAAATTGCCACTCCAACGATAATCAGAAATATCCCTGTATAGAGAAAAGTCGTTTTAATTCCTATCCAGTTACTTATGATGCCCCCCATCAGCGGACCAATCATTGAGCCTAACTGGTTGGCACTCATTATGACCCCAAAGGCCCGCCCCCTAAAGCAGGGTTCAGAGTTGAGCACCGTAATTGTATTAACCGTAGGGATGACCCCAGCAATAAAAAAACCAAATACAAACTGCAAAACACCAAAACTCAAAATACTTTCCGTAAAAGAAAATAGGCTGACTGCAAGTCCTGCACCGGTACATACGGTAATTAAGATCATCGCAAACCCGACCTTATGACCAAGCCTTCCCCACAAGGGAGCCCCGATAACACCTGCAATGCCGGCAAGACTAAACACAATACCCGATGTTAATCCGACCCCCTCAATACGCCCTTGAAGTTCGGCAACATATAGTGGAATAGTTGGTTGCAGCAACATTACAACCATTTGGCTAAGAACAAGTAATACTAGTATCCAAATGAAAGGCCGGTTATTGAGTGCCAGCTTTAAATCATTAGCCACACTGCCAGTCTGCTGAGAACTTGCTGCCAGCGGTTCGGTTACAAGCATTCTTACTGCGCATGTCCCCAGCAGCATAACGCAGCCAGCCACGATAAAGGACGACCGAATACCAAAAATATGAGAAAGGATACCACCAAGTAGTGGCCCAATAATCGTGCCTGTTAGAGTCGCAGCTTGCATAATTCCCAGACCCCAGCCCACTTTCTCCTCAGGCATAGAAGAAGAAACAATTGCTAAAGCGGCGGGAACAAAACCAGCTGCAAACCCCTGTAAGATCCTTACACCTAAGAGCTCAAGTGGCGAACTGACAAAAGCACCCAAAATATACACTGAACCTAGACTAAAACCGGCACGAAGCAACATCTTACGTTTGCCTGCCCTGTCAGCCCTTTTTCCCCAGTAAGGAGCCATCATTGCACTTACGAAAAAAGTTGCCGACAAGATTAATCCTGACCAGAGGTTAATTTTCTCTCCATTGACGCCAAGGTCGTATAAATAAAGCGGGAGGAAGGGCATAAGCATCGTGTAACTTGAGCTGGATAAAAGGCAGCCAAGCCATAAAGACCACAAATTTTTTCGCCAATTCAACGTTATGACTCCTTCACCGAAAGCTGAATGTGCTAACCAAATCGATTACTAAACAAAAACAGGCATCGACTACAGTTCTTTCAATGCCTGTTCTTGCTGTTTAGAGGCTTTCTTTTATTTCCTGCTTATTTTTCTAATTCAGCGTTATAAAAGTCACCAAACAATTCTTGGTCCGAAGGTTTATCTTCAGGGATTGGACGAGATACCCAGGTAGTATTCATATAGTGCTTGAGGTTTACATTTTCAGAAACAATGTTTCCACCCCAAGAACCGCAGCCTAAACTTGACGTCATCGGCATACCGTTATTAAATGCACCGGCATTGGCCTTTGATTGCGGCTGCCGAACCATAATCCTGCTAACAGGGGCTGCCAGGCTAAGACGATGGATATGCTCATCATTGAAAGAATAAATGCCTACTGAATGACCCTTGCCACCTACTTCGTAAATAGCCCGCATCATATCAAGAGCGTTCTCAAACTCTCCCTGATATTTATAAACAGCCAGGAGTGTTGTAAGTTTTTCACCGGAGAAAGGATGCTCTTTACCAATACCATCACCATAAACGATGATAAATTTACGGTCAGCAGGTATGCTAAAACCAGCAATCTCAGCCATTTGCTGAGGCGCTATCGCTACCGTCTTGGGCGAACGATGTCCTTCTTCATCCCACATTACAGCACGCAGCTTAGCTTTTTCTTCCTCGTTGGCCAGATAGCCGCCTTCTTTTTGTAATTGTTCAAGAAGTTTATCAAAGATGCTTTCATTAATGATCAGGTTGCCATCGGCAGAGCAGCCAGAACCAAAATCAGAGGTTTTGCTGAGCATGGTATTGCGGGCCGCTTCTTCAATATTAGCAGTTTCATCAATAATCATAGTTGCATTTCCGGCACCGACACCATAGGCTGGAGTTCCCGAACTGTACGCAGCCTTTACCATGTCTTTGCCGCCAGTGGCCAACACAAGGTCAGCCGAGGCCATTAGCGCTTTTGACATGGGGATATTTACTTGGGTAAGGCATTGGAGAATATCAGCAGGAGCCCCTTCACGTTCAAGTGCTTCACGCATCAACCGAACAGTTTCAAACGATGTCTTTTTTGACCGGGGATGTGGAGAGAAGACAACAACATCTCGGGCTTTGATAGCATAAATGGCAGTGCCTGCCGGTGTGAGGTCAGGATTAGTCGTCGGCACAATGGATGCTATGACGCCTATCGGCTTGGCATACTTTACGATACCTTTCTCTGGAACTTCTTCAATAATTCCAACGCTTTTTTGCCTCAGGGCATCGCGAAGAACTCCGCGGATTTTGAAGCGTTTATTCATCCGGCTTACTGGATCTCCGAGTCTACTTTCCTCAATTCCCATATCCACCAAACGTTCAAACGTTTTCTTATTGGCGACAGCCCAAGCAACCGCCTGGCACAACCGGTCTACCCGAGCTTGATCATAGGTCTCGATGATCGCTAAAGCTTTCCTTGCCTTTTCAAGCACTAAGTCCAATTCTTCCTGTTGTTCTTTCGTCAATTCATTAGCCATGTAAAACGCCTCCTAATCTAAGCAATAAATTTTAATCTATTAACACCTACGACTAGAACTTTTCTGATCTCATCTATGGTATTTTACTATAGCTGATACTTCCTAAATTGTTACGAATACTGGAAGTTTAGCATCGAGATACTCCTTCGCAGTCTTTAGGCATCGCCAAGCATGTTCTGCATAACCCAGTTCCTTAACACGCATGAGATGTGGCAATTCAATCGAATAAGGAATATTGGGTATATGACTTAAGATGCCTGCTACATCAATACCACCTTCGCCACAATACAAACGTGCTTCGCGTAATATGCGGGTCATTTCTTCTGGCGTAGATGGAATGTCCAGCGGCGCATCACAAATATGGGCAAAGTGGAACCAATTACGTGGTACAGCATCAAGATCTTCAATCCTATCTCCAGCCCGATGAAAATGATGTGTATCGATCATTAGGCCAGCGTTACTTTGCTTTACAGCCTGAAGAACATCGACTGCTCCTGCAAGATTAGCAATACACGCAATAGGTACATACTCTAAATCCACAGTCAAGCCAAACGGCTTAGCTAAATCACAAAGTTCGGCAAACTTCTCAATATAGCAACTGCGATCAGATGTCCAGATACTGCTGAGAACAGCGCGTCCACCTAGTTCAGCGGCAATTTCGATAGCTGGAAGATACTTTTTTACATCAACCCCGTCATAGATGCGCGCCAATTCAATGTCGTGAAGTTTGACACCCGTTTCGGCAAGCGCCTTTTTAGTTTGGCGCAGCATCTCTTGGTTTTCAGAAAGCGAATAGTTGGGTTCACCGGGCAAGCCCATATATATTGGCCGAATGCTTACGAAATCATAGCCAGCACGTGCTGCAATGTAGGTCATTTCAGGCGGGGGACAACCCAACACAGTAAGGTGCGCTAGCGAGAATTGTCTGATCATTGCCTATTCCGCCCCTCCTTTCATTATGGAAGAGTATACAAGTGCTCAGTTTCGCACATCCACTAAGACTGCCCAGAGGCGGAATTAGTAGATGGAAGGACACTATTTTCCATCCAAAGAGGTACTTTTTTCAAGCGAGTAGTTAGTTAGTACTTGCATGGTGTACCTTTTTGCCTGGCGAGTAGATATCCATTATATTCCAATGACCAGCTGTTGGAACTGGGTTATTTATCATTGATACGTCAAGCACATACGGTTTATTAGATTTTATGGCTCTCTCCAGTGCCGGTTTAAAATCAGCTGCTGATTGAATTTTTTCACCCTCTACCCCATATGCTCTCGCAATAGCAGCATAATCAGGGGAGTATGTCTTTCCGTCTTTTATAAACAAAGTACCGAAGGTTGTATCATAATGAGCCTTTTCGAGACCGGCTATTGTACCAAATGCATTGTTATTCATAATAACGAAGATGGTTGGGATATTTTCAATAGCAGCAGTTGCAAGTACTGCTGGATTTTGACCAAAGCCGCCGTCACCGATTAGCGATACTACCACCCGGTCTGGTGCAGCAACTTTAGCTCCCAGTGCCGCCGGCGAACCAAATCCCATCGTTGCCAAACCGCCCGGTGTAAGGATGGACCCCGGCTCATAGATGGGGAACTGTTGGCCTACTCCGTTTTTGTTCCAGCCTACGTCAGTTGTAATTATCGCATTACGCGGTAAAGCATCACGCACATCTGCCAGTATACGCTGCGGCGTAAGCGGGAAAGCTTCGCTTTCTTCAAGGGACTTGTTACTTGCTTTGAATTCTTTTTTATAAGAAGCAATTTCTTCCTTAATCGCCAAGCTTTTCTTAGGCTCAGGATAGAGCTTCTTGGCTACACGGGTTAACACGGTCAACGCCTGTTTTAAATCAGCTACCGCACCAATCTCCACTGGGTAGTTGCGTCCGATTTCGCTAGGATCAATATCGATATGAATCAGTTTTGTAGGGGGGAAACTAAAGGTATATTCAGGATACCAGGAACTGCAGTCTGCTTCTTTAAAGCTAGTTCCCAAGCCAAACACATAGTCGGCATTTTTGCATTTTTCGTTAATAAACTTGGTGCCCCAGAAACCAGTCATTCCCAATGTTAATGGATGATCATCAGGTAGTGCCCCTTTGCCCATCAAAGAATGCGCTACTGGAATGCCCATGTGATCAACGAACTCTTGTAACTCTTGTGCGGCATCAGCCAGAATAATCCCGCCGCCAACATAGAGAACTGGGGCTTGAGCATTGGTCAGAGTCTTGACAATCTTTGTCGCAAGCTCATCATCAATGGATGGTTTTTGAATGGTCTTAGTGTTATTGTCTAGTTTTTCAAACAGTACGGTGTCTACTTCCATCGAGAAAATGTCCATTGGCACATCAACCAGCACCGGACCGGGCCGACCTGACTCAGCTAACGCAAAAGCTTTTTCCAGAATTTCTGGAAAGAGATCAGGGCGATCAACGCGCCACGCCCGTTTAACGAAGGGACGGTAGATCTCCCACTGCGATGCATCAGCATGTAGATTAACCTCCTGATGAGGATGCTTGCCGTAGTAGTGAGTTGGTACATCGCCTGCGATAACAACCATAGGCACAGAATCCAACGCCGCATTAGCCACCCCTGTTGCGGCGTTGGTGAGTCCTGGCCCTAAGTGACTGAGCACCACTGAGGCTTTCTTAGTTATCCGAGCGTAGCCATCGGCAGCGTGTGAGGCAATTTGCTCATGCCGAACGTTAATGAAGCGAATTTTTTCGCTTTTTGATAACGCAGCCAAAACAGCGATGTTGGTGTGCCCGCATAGTCCGAAGATGTGCTTGACACCCCTTTTCTCAAGATATTTAATAAGCTGATTGGAAATTAAGTCTTTCATATACATCCTCCTCTATTATCATTAGTAGTCTCTTGATTTTGATTTACTTTTGCGGTTTGACTATGTCACTACACTTGCCTGCATCCAAAACAAAGCTGGCAGTATCATGTCCGATCATTTTTCGGATAGTGCGTCCAATAGAAATCACTTGATCCAGATCATAACCGGTGGCTATACCCATTTCATGGCACATATGAATCAGGTCTTCGGTAGCGATGTTACCTGTGGCCCCCGGCGCGAACGGACAACCGCCCAAACCGGCGAAGCAAGCATCATAATATTTAACGCCAGCCATCATACCTGCCATCACGTTCGCCAGTCCCATGCCTCTGGTATTGTGAAAGTGTAGAACCCATTTGACATCAGGAAACTGTTTCTGAACCTTAGTACACAGTTCATAAACCTGCAGTGGATTGGCCATCCCGGTTGTATCTGATAAAGAAAGCTCTTTAACACCAATTTCTCTAAAACAAGAAACAACGGACAAAACCTGTTCTGCAGCAACTCGGCCCTCAAACGGACAGCCGAATGCGGTTGAGATTGCACCAGAAAGCTCCATATTATGGGTTGCCGCATAATTAGCGCACTCTTCGAAACCACGAACTACTTCTTCCGGGGTTCGATTGATATTGGCGAGAGAATGGGCTCGACTGGCTGAAGCTGTCAGCTTGGCTTTGGTAACCCCAGCATCCTCCGCACGTTCTAGGCCTTTTAGGTTAAGTATTAATGCGCGGTATTCTACATTATCTACTCGCCTAATCTTTCGCGCGACTGCATCCGTATCAGCCATCTGCGGAACCGCCTTGGGATGGACAAATGAACCAATTTCTACAATTTTCGCTCCTGCTTGAACAGATTTTTCAATAAGTTCAACCTTATGTTCAATTGAGAGCAGCGTTTTCTCATTCTGCAGTCCGTCCCTCGGTCCCACTTCGCAGATATTTATGCTTGTCGGTAACTTAATTTCGTCTGCTCCTAGCTTCATATGATACACTCCTTGTTTCTCCCGATTAATTAGAACGATCTACTATATCGATCTAATTATAAATTTTTGTTCCCCTTTTTGGTAGTAGAGCGGGTATTAACCCCCCGTCATCCACTTGAGGGGAATTAGAATTAACTCAGGAAACAGAATGAGCAGAATTAACACTACTGTTTCAATAATCAGGAACGGCATGATATCTCTCATCAGATCATCCATCAATACCTTACCTGCACCGCAAGCGGCATTAAGCACGGTTCCGACAGGTGGGGTTAAAAGACCAATTGCGTTGTTTAAGATAAATACCACGCCAAAGTATATGGGATCAATATCTGCTTTGGTAATGATCGGCATCAGCACTGGTGTAAGAATTAGTACTGTCGGCGTCAGATCCATTGCCGTTCCGACAACAAACACCAATACATTGATAGCAATCATGAGTAGTGTTTTGTTGCCCATATAAGGTTCAAGCATACTAGTAATGGAAGCTGGGATATTTGCAATGGCAATCAGCCAAGCAGATACCATCGCCGCAGCAATTAGAAACATAATAACACTAGTAGTTTTGGATGCTGCAACAAGCACACGATATAAATCTTTAATCGTAAGAGTACGATAAATAACAAAGCACAGAAATAACGTGTAGAAAACAGCACCAACAGCTGCCTCAGTCGGTGTCACGATACCGAATTTAATACTAACCATAATCAGGATTGGTAGTATAAGCGCCCAAGAAGCATCTCTGATAGCTACACCAATCTGTTTAAACGAACTACGTGGATAGACCTTGACATTCTGCTTTCTTGCCATATACCACCAGGTAATTGCAAGACTTACGGCAATAATAACGCCAGGAACTAAGCCAGCCATGAATAGTTTCATTACAGATAAACCACTGATAGAACCAAAAATAATGAATGGAATACTTGGTGGCAAAATCGGTGCAACGATAGAACCTGCGCCAATGAGCGCTGCCGATCGGCTCTTATCATATCCTGCTTCTGCCATCATTGGAACCATAATCGCAGCAAGAGCGGCTGTATCAGCAACAGCTGAACCAGAGAGGCCGGCAAAGATAAAAGCCGTAATAATCGCCACATAACCAAGCCCTCCACGAATGTGTCCAACAAGTGCTATACCAAAATTAATAATCCTTCGGGAAATGCCGCCGGCGTTCATTAGCTCGCCTACGAGAATAAAAAACGGAATGGCCATCAGTGCAAAATTGTCCGCGCCTATAATCAGATTTTGGGCTAAAATACGAGCATCAAATATATCGAGGTATCCCATTAACGCTAACCCGCATACCAGCAATGCGAAGGCTATCGGCATACCAAGCAGCATAGCGCCGCACAGTGAAGACAAAAATACCGCTACTGTCATTGCATCGCCTCTCCTTTAGCGTCTGTTTTCAGAGTTATTTCCTCCTCTGACTCCTTTAAAACTACGAGTTCATCAATAGCACCTTTCACAAATAAAGCTCGGTAAAGATTGCAGCAGATAACCAAAAACATCCCGATACTAGATACTATGCCAACCGAATACATAACGGAGAGTGGTAATCCGGTAGCTGGAGCCAGTGTATATTGTGACAATAAAGTCATTTCTACGCTTCCCTGAAAAAGTACTACCAGACATACAACCATCAAAGAATTACTGACAATAAAGCACGCTTTCTTAGCTGTGGGAGGTAGTTTTTGAACAAAAGAAGTAAAACCTAGATGATTATTATCTTTTAGGGCCTCAATTGCGCCAAGGAAAATGAGCCAGATGAATAAGAAACGAGACAGCTCCTCTGCCCAAGTAAGACCAGAGTTAAATAAATAACGAAGTACAACATTAGTAAAAACAAATAGTCCCATACACGACAATAGTACTGCCATTAAACCGTTTACTGCGGCTTCAAACCTAGCTAGTTTCTTCATTGCTACGGTTTCCTCCATTATTTATGATTGTCCAAAACTCGAAGCCTATTTCAACAACATTTCAGCAATCTTGAATTCTTAAGGGGGCCTTAGGCCTCCTTAAGAATTCAAATGCAAATCATTGGGTCCCTTCCGAAAATTCACCTGCTATATAGGTTGCGCTTAAACTATGTCATTTGGTCATTTTGAATTTCAGTGTTACTTAGTTGCTGCCAACAGTTTATCAACAAAATCTCCACCAATTGCTGCACCAACTTGCTTATATACTGGTTGAAGAATTTGTTGCAGCTTCTCTTTTTCGCCAGGATTAAGTTCAGCTATTTTCATGCCTTTTTCTTTAAGAATAGCTATACTGTCATTATCTTCTTTATCATTGAGCTTTCTTTGGTAATCCTTAGCTTCCTGCGCGGCTTTCGTCACGATTTCTTTTTCCTTGTCAGAGAGACTATCAAAGAATTTTTTGCTGATCAAAAATACATTTGCGTTATAGATATGGCCAGTCGTGGTCAGATATTTTTGTACTTCATTAAATTTCATTCCTACGACATTACCCAGAGGATTCTCCTGCCCGTCCACAACACCCTGCTCCATTGCGCTATATAACTGCGTATATGCTATAGGAGTAGGGTTCGCACCCATAGTTTTCCAAGTTTCTATGTGTACCTTGCTCTCTAGTGTTCTGATTTTCAAACCTTTAATTTCATCAGCAGTTTTGATTTCCCGCTTATTATTGGTAAGATGTCTAAAGCCGTTTTCCCAGTAAGCAAAACCAATCAAACCTGCCTTTGGCAAATCTTTGAGAACTTCCTGCCCAAGCGGTCCATCAAACACTTTGTAGGCAGTTGCCTTGTCTTTGAATAGAAAAGGCAGGTCAAACGCATCCATACGGGGTACAAAGGCAGCAACAACACCTGTGGATACAGCCGTTCCATGAACAGTCCCCATTTGCAACGCCTCAATCACTTGACGGTCACCACCCAGTACGCCGTCCGAAAAAACTTCTACCTTGATTGATCCGCCAGATTCTTTTTCAACAATCTCACCGAACTTTACAAGACCCTGCGTAAGTGATCTGTCTTTATTGGTAACAATTCCGAGTTTCATAACTTTAGGTCCGACTTTTTTCTCGCTGTCGGTTTTTTGGCTAGAGCATCCTGTCACAAGTACTAAGCTGAAAACAAGTAGTACACTAATCACCGCAAGAACCTTCTTCACTGTCTCGCCCCTCTTCCACACTTTTTCATTTGCTACGTTTATAATACAAGATATTAGTGTTTTGTTATACGCCCCCTATCATAGATATTTCACTTAAAATCTAAAACAATCTTAGCATAATTTCCTGATAAGGCATCGTCAAATGCACTTTGAAAGTCTGTAAAGGGTACAATTTTAGAAATAACCGGATCAACATTAAAGGTAGGATCGTTCAAATATCTAATAGCATCTTCAAAGTCCTGCTGGGTATAAATAATGGTGCCAAAAATTGATATTTCATTACGAACTACATGGATTGGCACCCAGTTGACTGCCTCACTGGTTATCCCCAGTGCAATCATTGAGCCGCCCGGCTTTACCATCTGCACTGCTTGCTCTATGGCTGTCTTCACACCAGCCGCTTCAATAACTACATCAAACATTGTATCTTTTCCGACTTCCTGAGGTTGCATTGTCTGCATCGGTCCGAAGCTTCTGGCAATATCTAATTTCACTGGGTTTACATCAATCACCGTTACCTCTGCTCCCATATTTAGTGACAGTGCAACTGCCAGCAAACCCTCAGTTCCACAACCGACCACGGCAACCGAGATGCCTTTACCAATCTCAGCTTTTTTTAGAGCATGGACGGTAACCGCGAATGGTTCCACAAGCACTGCACGCTTATCGGGCATCCCGTCCGGAATAGGTACTGCATATTTAGCATCGATAACAACTTCTTGAGCAAAAACACCATCAGTAGATACCCCTAGCGGTTTTTTATACTTGCAGATATTGGTTTTCCCACCTATACAAAACTCACATTCCCCACAGTAGGTATTTGGAAAAACAGCTACCTTTGTCCCTACCTTTTGTGTCGCATTCACGCCCGCTTCAATGACTGTGCCTACTACCTCGTGTCCAGGCCGAAGAGGATATTGGGCATAAATAATTTGCCCTTTGTAAACGCGGAGATCCGAACCACATATTCCGCCATATCTAACACGAATTTTGACTTCATTCTCCTTAACTTCAGGCACCGGTTGCATTTCCTGTATGCTTAATGAATTAGGGCCTTTTAAATATAACTCTAACGTATCAATCACCTCGTTTACATGGTTTTTTTAATCAATAAAGTTTGCTTCAGTTGAATTCACTTTAACTATTTCGTTCTACTAGATCGATCTAATAAGAGTATATCGACAAATTTTGGGCATGTCAATTGCTAATTCAGATTATTTTAAATAAATATCATTTTCAGATAAGTTATGTTTTTCACTACATTACATGTATCTAAGTACTTATTCACTATTTTAAATTGAATGTAAACTTTAGTGATAGTTAATTGACAGACCCTACTTGATAACTTATAATAAGCCTAGCAAATTAGACCGTTTGTACGACTATGATTATAGGTGGTCTTTTATGAAACAAGAAAAGAAACGCAACCATGTGACACTTCAGCAGGTGGCGCAGCATGCAGGAGTTTCTCGGGCTACGGCATCTCTTGCTCAGCGTGGAAGTACGAGTATCTCGACTGCGACACGAGAAAAAGTCCAAGCTGCTATGCAAGAACTGGGATACGTATATGACCGGGTAGCTGCTAACCTTCGCTCAAAAGTTTCGACGACCGTGGGTCTGATTATAATGGAATTAGCTAATCCATTTTATTCTGAGCTACTTGTGGGCATTCACCACGAATTGGATAAGGCAGGAAAGACCGTCATATTAGGGACTACTTTTGATTCTTACGACATCCAGGAACGTCTGCTGTCAACCATGCTAGAAAATAGAGTTGGCGGTATAATAATTTCAGCTGTACCCGGCAGTCCCAGCGAGCCAATTGACCGTATACGAAGACTTGGTATTCCTGTTGTTTTAGTCGGCCGGAGACCTTCTGGTGCTAATGGTGATTATGTAGGCATTGATAACGAACTCGGCGGGCAAATCGCAGTTGATTATCTAATCAAAAAATGGCATCGGCGTATTGCTTTTGTTGGTGGCTTTTCTCGGCTTTCCTCGTGGCAAGGACGTAAAAAAGGCTACGATACTGCCCTGAGGTTGGCTGACTTGCCAATAGATGAATCTTTGATAATAGAAAGTCCTGCGACACGCCAAGGCGGATATGATGCTATTCAACAAGTTATGGATAACCCGAATCCACCAACTGCTGTTTTTTGTTATAATGATGCCATAGCTATCGGCGCAATGATGAAATTAGACGAGTTAGGTATAAAAGTCGGGCATGATTTGGCAATTGTCGGTTTTGATGATATCCCCGAGGCGGCCATCATCACGCCTAGACTGACTACAGTATCTTCGTTCCCGCGATTACTAGGATCTAACGCAGCTCGCCTTCTACATACAAGAATGGAGAATCCCGACATACCATCGCAGACCATTATTCTTCAGCCTAGCCTCATTATACGGGAGTCATGCGGTCACGCGAAGATAAGCGCTTTAAATATCCTAGGAAATTAACGAGAAGCATCCCCCCCCCCGACCGCTCACCTAGCAGGCAAGTCCATACTAAGCGATTCCAAAGATTAAGGAAGATTAAGATCACCTGCAAGTATACTACGGTAGGCGCTCGCCAGCCCCTTTTCGGGACTTTCACTCTTGAGATTACGCCCATGCTGGGCGTAACAAAAGGTACTATCACCTGGACGGTGACAGTACCTTTTGTTTGTTATTGCTAGGGCAGGGCTTAAAGCCCAGTATCCGTTTTTTGACGTCATATCTTACTACCCATTGACTTCTCTATAATTGACCGAACAGCTTTTAGGTCTTCAATAGGAACCTGCCCAGGCGCGGATGCTTGTGATCCCACGCCAAAAGTTAGGGCTGAACCGAACATTCCGCCAATCAACCGACTCGCTATCCCTTGTTGCCCCATCGACACTGCTATTAAGGGTATATCCAGTTTCGATTTAGCTTCAAGTGTGGCACTAAGTAAAGTTAAGACATCTTCCATACATTGTGGCATTACAGCTACCTTCGCAACATCTAATCGGTATTTTACAACCAGTAAGAACTTTTTAATCAGTTCTTCTCGACTAGGGGTACAATTAAAGTTATGAAATGATCCTATGATCTTCTTTCCCTTCATTTCCGCAACATCTTTTAGCTTTCGTATATGCAAGGGATTATTGCAAATTTCGTAGTCTATATATTCTATCGTAGTATTCCGACAAACGGCTATATTTACTTCAGCAACCTGCTGCGGTGAGAGGGGTATAGGATGCCCACCTTCCCGTACTGAGCGAAGACAAAAAATAATCGGAATATGACCGGCAGTTTCTTTTATAGTTTTGGCAACTTCAATTACATGGTTTGTTTGGGAAATATCCGCAAAAAAATCAGCTCGCCATTCAATAATATCTGGCTGCTTTGATAGAACACTCACTAGTTCCACTAAAATTTCATTCGCACTTCTTGCTACCAATGGGGCACAAACCAACGGTTGATCAGTATGACCAATAATATGTTTCATTCCAATACCTCCTATTTAAAAATCACCTTCAATTTGACACTTCGATTCTATTTAGGTTAATCGTTTTTAGATGGTTTCTGCCGGCAGGTTTCTTGGCTTCCCTTGTTTGTTACCAAAATAACACCGGCTAAGATCAGAGCTCCCCCAATAAATTGAAAAAATTCCATCTGAATTTTTTTCGCAAATATTTTTCCTGTAGCTGTCTTACTCGTATCCATAAAACCAATCAGCACAATGTTTCTCATTTTTTTGACGCACCACTACCTATCTCCCTACAATCCTGCCGCGTCTCACACCACTACTTTCCTACCATTACTACCCTCCTACAAAAAAATAATCCCACCCCTCTTAGGGGCGAGATTTCTCCCGCGTTACCACCCAATTTGTATCGCTACCACTTCAGATAAGGAAATGTATTTCCATTACCCTATCCTTTTAACGGGGGAAACCGGCTAAATCTACTTCTGTGGTTACTTCACAGGTTCAACCAGCAACTCAAAGGGGTATTTCACTGTTGGCAATGGACTGGTTTACACCATCCACCAGTTCTCTGTACCACGCGCACCAGCTACTTTTCCTCGTCATTGTTTTTTGAATATTTTTTATACAATATCACCTTTCAACAGGTGTAGTCAAGTGTTATGTGAATGGATTATCTTATTCTTTCTACTAAATCCACGCTTCAGTAAAAACTCTGACAACCTTGTCGACATAATTATTAGAACGGATTGAAGCTAAGTCCAGTTGACTGGTATCTCCCACTAAAGCGAAAACACTTTGCTGCGCTCCCCCAATTTGCGTAACGTTCACCCTCATTTGTGCAAGACTTCTATTGACCTTTTCCACTTCTTCCTGAGGAGCTCCAAATTTCATAACAACCAGCATAATTCTTCCTCCTTTTAAATCTAACGAATTTTTTATAAACCTGATCAGTGCGGATGTCTATTTCACATACAAGCGACTTTCATACGAAAAAAAGAAGAGGTTCTTGTAAGAACCTCTTCTTT
>NZ_DATMYD010000114.1:0-15586 GCF_035561155.1 Sporomusa sp.
ACTCAGGTAGCCAATGAAAAAGTCCGGGATATTATTAATTACCACGAGCCAATTCCTCTGCCGAAGGATATTGCCGCCAAGATCAGAGATATTGTAGAAAACGCTGTCGGACATATGCCGGGCGAAGACGATTAAAGAAAAATTGAGCTACCTGCTTTTGCTTTCGTAAGGAGGGATAGAAATGTCACTGGTATTGGGAATAGATACCGGCGGAACTTATACCGATGGCGTGGTCGTGGAGCTTAGAAGCAAACAGATATTGAAGAAGGCCAAAGCTTTGACGACCCGTGAGGATCTATCCATTGGCATTCGAAATTGTATTGCTAATTTAGATTTTGAGGATTTTAAGAAAATCAGTGTGGTTTCGCTTTCAACCACATTAGCAACCAATGCAATTGTAGAAGGTCGCGGCTGTGAAGTAGGTCTTTTGATGATTGGCTATAATCCAATAGATTCACTCCCGGTAAAACATTATTATGTTTTGCCGGGAGGGCACAATCTCAAAGGGCGTCCCAATGCAGAACTGGATTTGGAGAAAACCCGCCAAGCTATTTGCGAGCTGAAAGGCAAAGTAGATGCCGTAGCTATTTCGGGATATCTTAGTGTGAGGAATCCAGAACACGAAATTGCTGTAATGGGTATGGTAGGTGAAATTCTGGATCTTCCGGTGGTATGCGCTCACCAGCTAACGACTTCTTTAGGATTCCATGAAAGAACAGTTACTGCAGTTCTCAATGCTCGCTTAATTCCAATCATTACCGAATTAATTGAATCGGTAAAAAAGGTACTTGACGAAAAAGGGATAGAAGCACCCGTTATGGTTGTTAAAGGGGACGGGTGTATGATGGGAGAAGCTCTGGCGCGTGAGAAACCTATTGAGACTATTCTCTCGGGACCGGCTTCCAGTATCATAGGTGGAACCTTTCTTACCAAGGCTTCCGATGCCCTGGTACTCGACATGGGGGGAACCACGACCGATATTGCCATTCTGAAAAATGGAGTGCCCAGAATCAACCAGGAGGGGGCAACAGTAGGTGGGTGGCTCACACGTGTTCAAGCCGCACAAATATATACCTACGGTCTAGGTGGCGATAGCTATATCCAAATTAGCAAAGATGGAGAAATTCAGGTAGGTCCACAAAGGGTATGGCCGTTATCTGTGGTTGCGTACCAACATCCTTATTTAGTCGATGAACTGAAATTGAATTTTGAAAAGACCTACGATCTTATGTTTGCCCAAGCAACCGATTGTTTCATGTTCCTTAAACAGACTACTGTTGAAGTATTGAATGACCAAGAAAAAGAAGTAGTTGAAATTCTTCAAGGCGGGCCAAGAAGTCTATATTACCTAACCCAAAGGATGAATCTGGATCCTAACCTTCTAAATTTACAACATCTCGTTAATTTGGGGGTATTAGCCAGAATATCTCTCACTCCCACTGACATCCTGCATGCCAAAGGGACCTATCATCAATGGAACCGGGAAGCAGCGGAATTAGGAGTAGAAGTCTTAGCAAGTCGAATGAGAAAAAGCCCGAAAGAGTTTATTCGACTGGTAACAGAAAAAATAATCAATGAACTTTGCATTACCTGTCTTCAAAGTCTTGTAGGCTGTGATGAGCCAAACATCAAGATAAAAAATACACCCGATGTCATGTATTTTATACAAAAAGCCTTATCACCCAAACAAGACCAAGGATTTGACTGTTCTTTTAAAATCAATATGCCAATTGTCGGTATCGGTGCTCCGGTTCGGGCTTGGTTGCCGGCTATGGCGGAAAAACTGAATACCAGTTTGATCGTTCCTGAGCATGCTGAAGTAGCCAACGCAGTCGGGGCAGCAACTGGTAAGATTATGGAGACTGTCAAAGTATTGATTAAACCAGGAGAAAAAGATGGAACCTATTTGCTGCATGCCCCTTGGGAATGTAAGCTGTTTGAGGATTTGGAAGTTGCAGTGTCTTATGCACTGGACAAAGCCAAGAAAGAGGCAGTGCTTGCTGCAAATAAAGCAGGGGCAAAAGAGATTGAATTAGTAGTAAGCCATCAGGATAGATATGCGCAAGCCGGAATGATAGAAAATGATCTTTACATTGAATCACTTATCGAAATAACTGCTGTAGAACGTCCGGAATGGGAAAGGGAAGAAATAAAAGAAAAATTCTTTGTTGATTTGGGAGAGCCCACTTTGAGTAATGTTGGTTGAGTTAAGGGGTGAATTAGAGAGAGTAGGAGTTATGTGGGGTGATATAGAGTGGAGAATGATTGGGAGAAAATAGATAAAATGTACCGAAACGATACTGGGCTAGTTGTAATATTTATTATCTTTGTTTGGTTGATTTTAGGATATGTTTTAGTAAGTGTAAGTAGTTTGGCTCCCAATGATTTAATTAGGAATGTGATGTTAGCAGCAGGAGTCATGGCTGGTATTTTCATGACTACTTCTTTAATTGCTGTTTTGGTGCATCTGAAGAAGAACCGGGTTAGCGTATACCGCGATGAATTGCGCCAGGTCATACAGTAAAGAGGATTGCTTTTCGAAGTTCAGGATAGATAAAAACCTATAATTCATCGGATTGTCATGGATATCGAAAGGAGATTGCAAAGTGAGCGATGCCGAAAAGCAGAAGACACATAAAAATAGTTTCTTTATGGAAGTATTTGACGTTATGTTTATTATGTTGCTCTGCTTCGTTATACTTCTGACAACTATGTTAATGCGGGGTAAGGTTCTCGTGGGTTCAGGCTCAACCGCAGGGATTGACTATTCCTTTAATCTGTCTGTTTTTTCAATAATTATTATGGCTTTGGGGGCCTATATGTTTTATGTGATTTCAAGGTCTGATAATGAACTTAAGGCCATGATTAAGTGCCGCTATGACTAGGTTCGGCAAATAATGAGTTAATGCTAATCCAGTATGGGGGAATTAAATTGAATCTATGGTCACTGATGAACTGGGTCACCTGGGGGTTATGTGCCTTTATATTTGTACTCCTTGTGCAAGATTTTATCCGGGTTGAAATACGGCGGAAAGAGGAGGACAAAATTCATGGCCGATGTGACGACAATTGAGCACAATGAAGAACAGCATCTTTCAAAAGTCTTGGGACCGATGCATATATGGGCATTGGGTGTAGGTATTGTTCTGGTTGGGGAGTTTATGGGCTGGAACTTTACCGTGGCTAAGGGAGGGTCTCTGGGAGCCATTATAGCTTGCTGGGTTATAGCAATTTTGTATATTGCCTTGGTCATGATTAACACTGAAATCGGATCGGTTATTCCTGAAGCAGGTGGTCAATACGCAATGGCCAAGTACCTTCTAGGTCCGCTGGCAGCTTTTAACGTCGGGCTAATGCTGGTTTTTGAGTATGTTATGCTTGAAGCGGCAGACGCTTTGGTGGTCGGCGAAATCTTACAATCCATAGATCCAGCCATACAAAGTTTACCTTATATTATCTTGACGTTGTTGCTATTGACGTATCTCAATTACCGTGGAGTTTATGCCACATTAACCCTAAATTTCTTTATTACGGCTATAGCTTTTGTGACCATCTTTGTGCTTCTGTTTTCAACTCACTTTCAGGATGCTTCGCAAAGTATCCTTAGGATTTCAGAGTTGACGAATGGATTACCTTATGGCTGGGTAGGAATCATTGCTGCGCTACAGTTTGCAATCTGGTTCTTTCTAGGGATAGAAGGGACCGCCTTAGCGGCAGAGGAATGTCGCTCAACTGCACGTTCACTTCCTGTGGGGACGCTCATTGGAATGGTAACACTGCTAGGTGGGGCAACCGTAACTTGGTTCGTCTGTTCTGGTCTGATAGGGGCTGAAACTCTGGGGGAATCCGTTTACCCACTGTATGAGGCTGCTCTGGCAACGCAACTGCCCGGGGTTATCGCAATTATGTTCGTCGGCACGATTTTAGCCTGTATGGCAAGTGCGAATGGCTGTATTAACGATGCCAGCCGTGCCTGGTTCGCAATGTCGAGAGATACCTTGATACCCGGTGCTTTTTCGGCAATCCATCCTAAGTATAAAACTCCTTATCGGGCTATCTTGTTCCTATTACCGATTTCACTGGCGTTTGGTTTTACGGGGCTGTTGGATCAAGTCATTACATTTTCGATTTTATCGGCCTTGCTGGTATATTTATTCATGGGTTATATGATGTTTAAATTTAGAAAGATGTATCCCATGGGATCTATTGAACGTGGGTATGTGGCACCTTGGCATCCGTTGCCGGCGTTTATATTGCTTATTCTAACCTTAACGACGCTGACTGGAATGTATTTCGGCTATTGGGTCAACGTACTGGCCGGTCTATTGTTCTATTTTTTAGCTTCTCTTTGGTTCGCAGTACATCGCTATAAGTTTGTTGATACACAGGCTTTTCTCAAAGCGAATGTAACTTGCTGGCCACGGGCACAGGGATACTAATTAATAGCATAGGAGGGTTATCATGCCTGCATGGGCTCCGGTAATGGCTGCTTTCCTTGTACCAGGTTCTGGCTATGTTTTATTATCAAGGCCAATGCGGGGGTTGGTGATGATTTTTTGGATGTGTATTTTTGGCTACATCACATTCCAGCTATCATCGGCCAACATTTCAGTGATTGGCAGATCCTCTGGAGGAATCGCAGTCTGGATTATTTCAATCCTCGAGGTATACCATATCACGCGGAGAAAAGAAATTGGTCAAGTTAAGTGATACTAGCAAAGCTACTATCGTAGATTGTCAAAGAAGATAACTAGTATCCAATAAACTCCTAAAGTGGCACAATAGCAATATTAAAATTCCTAATATTCTGAAAAATAGCGCACGCAATGTTATTAAAATAATGAACTTTGATTTGTTCTTCAACAAAACATTGAAGTTTTAAATGAGATCGCGATGGAATTACAAATAGGCTACCCTGGTTAAAGAAGATAGGCAGCTAAAGTGCCGCTATTGCGACTATGTTAACAAGAAGCCGAGGTTCTTTTTGTCAAATTCTAAATTTTATCTAGTGTTTTGCTGGAGGAGAAATAAAAATGGCTCAAGGCACAAAGCTTTGAACCGCAACGATTCTCCACAGGAGGTGGTTTACTAATCTGTATTGAAATGTGAACTTAAGACCAAAAATCTCGATTCTAAACTCAAGGATCAATTAAGGAGGGGAAATTAATGTCTAAGCCTAAGTCTGTGATTGAAGATTGTGCGTTTACCCCATTCCTAAAGAAGTTAACTCTTTACTGTAGCGGCGGTCCTTTTTTAGATGGTTACATTTTGGTTATAATCGGAGCGGCACTCGTCCAATTGGGTCCGCAACTTAAACTTGATGCATATTGGTCAGGAATGATCGGGGCATCTTCCCTCGCCGGACTTTTTATAGGTGGTGCGGTATTTGGGTATTTGACCGATATAATTGGGCGTAAGACGATGTATACACTCGACCTACTCGCATTAGTCATAGGTTCAATTGCGCAAATGTTTGTTACAACACCAATGGAACTTGTTATTCTCAGATTTCTAATTGGAGTGGCCGTAGGGGCCGATTATCCAATTGCTACTTCGCTATTGGCGGAATTTGCTCCCCAAAAATATAGGGGTTTCATGTTAGGCGGCTTAATAGCCATGTGGTATGTCGGGGCAACCGCCGCCGATATTGTAGGGTATTTGTTACTGGATGTAGAAAACGGTTGGAAGTGGATGTTGGGTAGTGCGGCTATCCCGGCTATCATATTGATTATAGGGCGGTGGGGTACTCCGGAATCGCCGCGCTGGCTGCTAAGTAAAAATCGTGTTGAAGAAGCCCGGGCTGTCATGAAAAGGGTATACGGTCCTGAGGCAGATATTGATGATTGTGAAGTGGAAATCGGTAAAACCCGCTTTGGGAAAATTTTCGAGGGCGGCTATTTTAAACGGATAATCTTTGTCGGTGCATTTTGGATGTGTCAAATAGTGCCGCTGTTTGCCATTTACACTTTTGGCCCGGTAATATTGGAGATGTTCGGGCTGGGGCATGGCAAGGAGGCCATGCTTGGTGACATAGTTCTTAGCGCTATGTTTTTAATTGGTATCGGTCCTGCGCTATATTGGGTCAACAGCATGGGGCGACGTCCTCTTATCATCTGGAGCTTTGTTTTTATGACCTTAGGAATGTTAATTTTAGGTGTGTTCCCGAACGCTTCTCCTTGGGTGATTATGGCCGGGTTTTCTATTTATGCTCTGGCTTCAGGCGGGCCGAATATTCTTGAATGGATTTATCCCAACGAGTTGTTCCCTACCGATATCAGAGCTACGGCAGTAGGCATGGGTACCGCTTTAAGTCGTATTGGAGCGTGTGTCGGTACATATCTTTTGCCTAACTGGCTGCAAACTTACGGGCTCGGCCCAACTATGCTCATCATGACAGCAATTACTTTTGTGGGGCTTATTGCTTGTATAACTTTAGCTGAGGAGACCGGTGGCTTAAGTCTGGCTCAGGCTGGCTCTGTTTCAAAGAGCGTTAACCAATAGGATGACGGATGTTTGTTAGAAGAGCAAGGCTAAAATAGAAGTTATTCTCGCAATGCTTGAGGGAGATTAGTCCCTCAAGCATTGCGAGAATAGATATATCTTTGAAAAGTGCAATAAGAAGGAAGTATATAACAGATTCATCAATAGTTATTTATGGTTTTAACTTTGCTGGTACTTATATTTGTGTGTAAAGCGGGGCTAAAAGGAGTTACGGTGATGGAACAAGACAAAAAAGTGTTTCAGGTATTAAATGAATTAAACATTTCATACCAACTTTATCAACATCCACCTGTATATACTGTAGAGGAATGGCATCAATATATTGGCGGCAAAGATGGCGTTATGTGTAAAAATCTTTTTCTGCGGAACCAGAAAGGGGATAGGCATTTCCTCGTAGTTGCCGACCATTCAACTACTATTGACCTGAAGATTTTGGCAAACCATTTGGCTGAAAAACAGTTAAGTTTTGCTTCAGAAAAGCGGCTTGAACAATATCTGGGGTTATCGCGGGGGGCGGTCTCTCCTTTCGGATTATTAAACGATGATAACAAAGAAGTCATTGTTGTGCTCGACGCAAGCATAAAAAGATCTAGCAACATGAAGCTTCATCCTAATTTAAATACTGAGACTGTTACTATTTCCTATAACGATTTGGAAAAATTTATTCGATGGCGTGGAAATAAATTGATGGACATTAATCTGTAGCCAACCAACACAGAAGGTAAAGATGAAGACCAATTCGCATTATAAAGGCTAAACAGCCACCAAGTATTTAATGCAACAGGAAGATCATCATTTCAACAAAGTATTGGATACACAGGTAATTCTCGGGCTTTTTTCCGAAGATTCCATGTCAGCTAAAAGGCAATTTTGCTGAATATATAAACCAGGCAGCCTCAGATACATTTATAACTTTTAATTCTTGTAAAAGTATCTAATTTTATAGTAAGTTACCTAAAGGGTGTGGCACTTACGTATTCGGTATCACTTGATACAATAAGAAGTCGTCTTTTCGGAAACTTACATGATTTTTCAGTTGCATTTTTGATCATGTTAACATATTATTAATATAAGTAATATTCGCACAACTGGAGGCTGATACAAATGACTAAAATTAATCGCAAAGCCATTTCTAACATCAGTTATCTTAGTTTACTAAACGTAGTTGCAGAAACTCCAGCAAAACTTTCCAGAGGCGATGTCCGGCGTATTGCCGATATGGCTAACAATGCCGGCGTACTTAAAGGATTTGCCGACTGGTTTGTTACGCAGGAAGAAGTGCGGACAGAAGTTCTTAGGGCATTTCGTAATTACATATCAGGCGAATATCGGCTAGTCTGTTAAAAGCGTTAGCTCAAAATTGTTTAGCTAAAGTAAAGAACTCCTCATCATTTACTGTGACGTGAATGATGAGGAGTTTGTTGTATTCGTTGTCCTAAATCTTTACTTGTAGCAGACACGGTGACGGTTCTTTCGTCTAGCATCTTAGGTAATTTCATACGTGAGTTTATGTTCACCTAGACATAAGTCTAGGTGATTTTTCGTTAGGGGGGCGTCGGTATTATTACACGAAATTAAACAAATACACGTAATAAAGGCTAGTTTTGCGTAAAGGTATTCCAGACAAGGAAGAATAGTTTTATCTTACATCCAATGGTGGGAAACGCTGATTGACTTACGTTCCACACCATTGTAAGCCCGGCATTCCTTGAGGAGGAGGACATAGATCTCCGCTGTAGATTGCTATAGAAGAATAGCCATGTTCTCAGAATAGGTTGGAAAGATTTTTATTACAAAATCCATATATGTTGCAAACTTTTTATGTATCACCGGCGTCTATACAGTGTAAACAGAGAAAGGAGCTATTCGCACTAATGAGGGAATGCATTATAGAAAAACAATTAGTAGATTACGTAATTAACAATAAGGAGAACCACTATCGACTAGCTTTTAGTTACGTTAAAAATGTTGATGATGCTTTGGATGTTATACAGGAATCTATTTATAAAGCCATTTCAACTGTTGATACTCTCAAAAATCCTGGCTATTTAAAAACTTGGTTTTATAAAATTTTAGTAAATACCTCCTTGGATTTACTTCGAAAACGGAAGAAGCTAGTTGTAGTAGATGATGAAGTGTTATTAAGTTTAGATTCAGGTACATTTGATAATTGTGAGGACATAGATCTTCAAAAAGCATTAGATAATTTACCTGTTCAATACCGTAGTGTAGTAGTACTTAGGTTTTTTGAGGATTTAAAAATAGAAGAAATTGCGGCTATTTTAGATGAAAATGTTAATACAATAAAAACACGCTTATACAAATCACTAAAAATGTTACGTATTCAAATGAATAATTAGGTAAGGAGGACCACTCATAATGGATAAAAAATTGGAAATATTGAAAAAGGAATATATGAATGTGACTATTCCTTCGGAATTGGACTTTGTAGTAAGAAAAGCCTTAAAAGATAACGGAATTAATAACAGTTTAAGAAATAATAATTTTAAAAGAATAAGAATAGCAACCGCTTCAATTGCCGCAGCATTTGTCGTACTTACTGTAGGCGTTAATACTAGCCCGGTTTTTGCAGCAGCAATAACAAAAGTACCAGTTGTAGGTAGTATTGTAAAAGTTTTAACTTTTAGAGAATTTACTGTAAACGAAGATACCTTCAATACGAATATAAAAATACCTGCCGTACAAGGTTTAGAAAACAAAACCCTGGAAAATAGCTTGAATGAAAAATACCTTGCTGAAAACAAAAAGTTATATGAACAGTTTATGGCTGATATGGAAAACTTGAAGAAAAATGGTGGCGGTCATTTAGGCGTAAATAGCGGTTATGAAGTGAAGACCGATACTGACAGAATTCTTTCTATAGGTCGTTATGTGGTGAATACCGTGGGTTCTTCATCAACAAAAATGAAGTATGATACCATAGATAAGAAAAACGGAATCCTAATTACTTTACCAAGCTTATTTAAAGACGATAGGTATGTTGAAATTATAAGTGAAAACATTAAAAAGCAAATGATAGAACAGAATAAAGCAGATAATAATAAGTTTTATTGGGTTGCAGGGATCGAGCAGAAAGGGACTATGAAGCTATTTGAAAAAATTTCAAAAGAACAAAGCTTCTATATTGATTCAGAAGGTAAGCTGGTAATTTCATTTGATAAATACGAGGCTGCCCCAGGATATATGGGAATTGTGCAATTCGCTATACCAACTGATATCATAGCGGATATTTTGGTTAGTAATGAGTATATAAAATAAGCAGTATATGATTTGCAGAAAGGATGAGGTGCATGAAACCCCGAATAGTATTATTTGCTACAATTTTAGTTATAGTATCAATGTTTACAGGCTGTGGAACAACATCGAACCAAGGGGTAAATAACCCAATAATCAGTGAATCACAAGCCCAAGAAAAAGAGAAAAGCATTAGCAAAGATAATAATGATAATAAAGAAATGGGATACGAAATCATTAGAAAAGTATCAGAGATGAGGGACAGTAATACCAAAATATTTTATCCGCAAATCTCGGGGTATAAAGGGCAATTGCTAATGGATTATATGAATCAAAGTTTGAAAAAAATCGTTGACATATATGGAAAAGGAGAAATGTATCAAAATATTAGTATAGATTATAAAATTACAAAAATGGATAAGGACATAATAAGTGTATTGTTTAAAGGTACAGGTAGAATTTCCAATGGCAGAGAAATCAATATTCAACAGAGTGTTAATTTGAATGTTAAATCTTCAAATGAAATAGTATTTAAAAATTTCGTCAAAGATGACCCGACATCTGTAGAAAAAGTCATGACATTATTAAATCAAAAAGCTAAAGCTATGGGGTCAAAGTATGGCGTGGAAGCTGAAGGTATAAGAATATTTTTTGAGGGGGAAAATATAGTTTTCTATTATATGCCTGCAGATGACAGTGCAAAAAGTTTTGTAGAAATAAGTGTTCCGCTAAAAGAATTAGAAAGCTTTTTAAATCATGATTTTGAAAAAAAACCGGCAAGTTAAAGTAGTAACCATCATATGTTTTTTAGTCACCTTTACACACGTTGAGTCAGTTGCGTTGATAGAGCGGAAGTAGCTTGATTTAAGGGTTCGTGGTTTTTTGGTAATTTCAAATATGTGTTTTTATGTTCGCCTAGACGTTGTCTAGGCGATATTCTTGTTAAGGGGGTATAATTTTTTATCGGCGCTGCTCTTTTTCGCAGGCAGTATTTTATTTGTATTAATAAATCAACCTAAATCATTCCATAGTTGCCATCAATCCACAGATTGACTACAGGCTAAAAACTTATTAAAATTAATAATGTTAAAGTTAATTACTTATGTAAATGGAGGTAGCTCATGTCATCGTCCAACAATGAGAAAAAAGTCTGGATTAAGCACATTACTGGGCTGCTGATTCTGCGGATTTTAAAGGATACGCCAGCCTACGGCAATCAGATTGCCGATGAAATTAAAAGGATAACTCAAGATACGGTCAAGCCAAATCCTAATTTCATTTATCCTTTGCTACGAGAGATGGAGGAGAACGGGTATGTAGAAGGTAGTTGGGAAAACCCTAATACCCGTGGTAAACGTATCTATACCATAACTGAAAATGGTCTTGTGTATTTTGAGCAGCTTAAAGAGGTAGCGCAAGCTAAGTTTTTAGAAATCGAGCGCTGCCAAAAAGTAATACGTAGTTTTTTATTTGAAGAATGATTTATAGGGAAGAGGATAATTATGAGTAAACTAAAGATATTAAATAACCGCAAAACTGTTATGATTGCCGGTGCAATCACAGGCCTACTTCTTGTTGTCGGTGGCTGGTGGTGGATATCTTCTAGTGGGAAAATATCAACTGATGACGCAAGAGTGAAAAATAACATTGTAAATGTGAGTACGAAAGTTCCTGGGCAAGTAGAAGAGATTCTTGTAAAAGAGGGCGACCATGTTGAAGCAGGGCAAATAATCGCTAATATCGATAGTGTATCTTTACAAATTCAAGTTGAACAAGCCCAGGCTAACTTAGCGTCAGCCCAAGCAAAATTTGCATCTCTTCAGGCAGGAAACCGACCTCAACAAGTTGCTCAATCACAGGCTTCCGTTGAACAAGCAGTCGCCAATTTAGATAATGCCCGAAAGAACTATGAGCGTGCGGCAAGTTTGTATGAAGACGGCGCGATGTCGGCGCAGCAGCGTGACTCTGCTCAAACTGCGTTAAAAGTGGCTCAGGCACAGTATGATGCGGCGGCAGAGGGATTGAGCCTGGTTAGCGAAGGGGCAACAGAGCAAGACCGACAATTTGCCGAGGCTCAAATGGCTCAGGCGGCTGCAGCGCTGAAAAATGCACAATTGCAGCTCAATAATTCCGTAATTAAAGCGCCGATTTCAGGAACTATCGCCAAAGCTTCGATTGATCCCGGCGAAATGGTATCGGTGGGACAAACACTATTTAGTATTACGAATCCTGCAGATGCCTGGGTTGAGGTTAATATTGAAGAGACGGATATTGGTAAAGTCCAGATAGGACAAAGTGTTGAATTCAAAGTTGATGCTTACCCCGGCAAAAATTTCAAAGGGGAAGTTACTGATGTTGGTGCCGCTACTGGGTCGCAATTTGCGCTGCTCCCGTCGGATAATGCAACCGGCAACTTTACCAAGGTTACACAGCGCATTACGGTCAAAGTTAAAGTTATTGATGCCGGTAACTCGGTATTGAAACCGGGAATGTCTGCAGTTGTTGACATTCGCACAAGGTAGGTGTTGGATGTGAATACAGCGACTGCGCGCAATCAGCCTAACAAGTATTTTGTGCTCTTTATCGTCTCCTTGGGTACGGTATTAAGCGGCTATGTAAGTAGCTCTCTTGATATTGCTCTGTCCAACATGATGAGTACCTTCGGCTTTACTATGGACTCTGTGACTTGGGTACTACTTTCCTATATGATCCCATATGGAGCTACTCTGCCCATCATGGGGAAATTAGGTGACCAGTTTGGTCGTAAAAAAATGTATGTAAGCGGGTTGGTACTATTCACAATTGCAACGATGATGGTTGGTTTATCATGGAGCAGCGTTACTGTTATTGTTTTCCGGATTTTGCAAGGTATAGGGGCAGCAATGTTCTTCCCCAATGCAATGACACTAGTAGCCGATGCCTTTCCACCCAATGAACGGGGCCAGGCAATGGGCATGTGGGGGGCTCTCGCGGCTGCCGGTGCTGTGCTTGGCCCTACCATCGGAGGCTATATTGTCGAATATCTAAATTGGCGAATGTTGTTTAACAGCATTGTACCAATCGCTGCGGTTGGTATTGTTTTGGCAATCACCGTTTTACAGGAATCCGAGACGAATAATACTTCGGCTAAGATTGATTATGTTGGCGGCGTGACGCTGGTAACAAGTTTAAGCTCTTTGATTATTATTCTGAATCGGGGAGCAAAAGAAGGATGGACGTCACTCTATATAGTTAGCTTATTCATAATCATGGTTGTCAGCATGGTGGCATTTCTTTACGCTGAGAGCCATAAAGAGGAGCCACTGGTTGATCTTCACTTATTTAAAAACACTACCTTCGTGGCGGCAAATATCGTTGGTTTCTTAACCTTCATGGCCTTAAACGGTGGTCTGTTTCTAATACCTTTCTTTCTTAGAAACATTCTGGGGTACACACCTATTCATGCAGGGTTAGCGCTGATCCCTCTGATAGCCTCGATGATTTTCTTAGCTCCGATGGGAGGGAAACTGGCCGATACATCGGGTGGCAAGATACCGACTATGTTGGGGATGCTGATTCTTTCCATCACTCTGTATTCCTTTCACACCATGACAGCCGACACCAGTTATCCGTTTATCGCTATACGATTAATATTCATGGGAATAGGATTAGCGCTAACGATGTCACCTCTATCTAATGCGGCAATGGCTACTTTGCCAAAAGAAAAATCCGGAGTGGGCTCCGGGGTGTTCAATCTATTTAAGAATGTAGGAGGCAGCGTTGGTATTGCCATTTTGGGGACGCTGCTTGATCAAAGGCAGATATTTCACAACCATATCTTATCTAGTTCTATAGATGCATCATCCTCTATGGCCCAGCAGGTCATAGCAGGCATTCAAGGCGGTTTGATGCAAAGCGGGATGCAGTCCAGCCAGGCCTATGCAGCAGCTCTTTCTATCTTGCAGGGAATGGTATCAAAACAAGCAGCGGTGATGGCCTATGGTGATTTGTTTCAAATAGCAGCCTTCCTTGCAAGCTTGGGCGTAATCGCAGCTCTGCTAATTCGGGACATCCCAAAGGTGGGCGCTGGGAAGGCAATAGAGGCTGATGAAGAGTCAATTCCCGTCGCGATCCATTAATATCTTATGACTTTAGTAGATGGATTTTAATAGGTATGGATATGATTTTAATAGATATGGAGAGGAAAAGTTATGATCTCAAGAAAAGTACTCCTTAGTACTGCTGCAGGAGCTGCAATTATGCTAAATAGCATTATTGCTTTTGCCGACCCGGCTTCGGGGCTGTCGTTAGATGATAGCGTGGCGTTAGCGCTAAAAAATAACCCGACCGTGAATATGGCAATTGATGATCAGCAACGAGCCGATGGGGCGGTAGCTGAGGCTGAAGCAGGAAAAGGACCATCACTATCTTTGGGCACTGGTGTCAATCGCGCTCAAGGATCTACGCAATCTTTGCCAGGCACAAGTTATAACAGTTCCATTAAACTAAACTGGACCCTCTATTCCGGAGGCAGACTAGAGGGCCTTGTTGATCAGGCCAAACTGAACGCGGAAATCAGCGATCTAGGTGTTGATAAAGCTCGTGAGCAAGTGAAACTAGATGCTACTTCCGCATACTATGGTGTGCTTCAGGCAAGTGACATGGTCGGCGTAAATAAAGAAGCAGTTGAGTCATTAACGCAGCATTTAAAAACCGTTAAAGCGCAATTTGACAGTGGTGTTATTGCTAAATCAGATTTACTCCGATCAGAAGTTGAACTTGCCAATGCACAGCAGAATTTAACAAAGGCACAAAATGCATTTGAGATAGCTAAGTCAAATCTTAATAATGTAATCGGGGCACCGCTCGACACCGAGCAAATATTGAACAACCAATTGTCGTATACCGAGTTTAACTCCTTGATAGATGACTGTATTTCCTACGCAATGAATAATCGCCCAGAAATACAGCAGTCGAAAAATAGTATGGCCGTTGCTGAAAAAGGTGTGCAGATTGCTGAAAGTGGCAATCGTCCGACAGTTACCACTGGTGTAACAGATGGCTGGAGCGGGGACGAATTTCCGGGGCAAACTAATAACTGGTCAATGAACGTTATGGCCAACTGGAACGTCTTTGACTCCGGGCTGACTAACGCGAGAGTGAATCAAAATAAAGCGGCATCAGCTAAGGCCAAAGACCAGGATACCCAGCTGCGCGGCAATATTGAACTGGAAGTACGACAAAATTATATGAGCATGCGTGAAGCAGAAAAACGCCTTCAAACAACCCAAGTTGCTGCAGATAAGGCTGCGGAGGACTTGAAAATAGCCAAAACCAAATATTATGCCGGTGTAGGTACAAATTTAGATGTGATTGATGCACAATTAGCGTTGACGCAAGCCAAGACGAATCATACCCAGGCGCTATATGATTATAACGTGAATATGGCGAAACTTGAAAAGTCTATGGGTATTAAAGTGTAAGAAATACAGAAGAGGCATAAGAGGCATAAGAGGCATTCTTTGGAAGCTTAGGTATAGCTTGTGACTAAAATAAACAGTCCTGTAAATACTTAAAAGTATTGCAGGACTGTTTTACTCATTTTTGGGAGGAGTTTGCATTCAAGAGCAAAGCGGCATATTTAAGTAAACAGGTATCCCGTACCTTTTTTCGCAACTCCTTTAACCGTGACGTGGTGATACTTTTGATTGTGAATAATATCTTCAGAATGAGCCGCGCGTGTACTCAGTGAGAGCCACCCTGTGCATCAAAGAGAGCCACTGTATTCATCATGGGAGCCACCTTTCAATTATTGATGACTCCCATGGATTTTAGATTAGTTAATTCTTAT
>NZ_DATMYD010000115.1:0-13115 GCF_035561155.1 Sporomusa sp.
GCTGGCTAATTGTTCCGGAAAGATATCTCTCTACAAAATGAATCTTCTCTTCTGGAGTTAATTTCGTTTTAAATGACATAAAAACTCCCCCCATAGTCGACAATCTATTTTTTCATTGTCTCCTATAAGGGGAGCATATCAGAATATCGATCTAACCGGCTTTCTCTTTTAAGTGATGATTTCAATAGGCTTTCATTACTTGTATATTGTACGATCTTAGTTTTTTATAAAGTGTAGTTCTATCCATGTTTAGCATATGAGCGGTGCGGGAGATATTCGATTTGCACTCGGCTAACGCTTCGATTATTCTGTCTTTTTCCGATGTCGCTGAGGAAGAAACTGGGGGATTGCAGATATTAGCGGTATGCTTTCTATCCCAATATTTTCTTACAACGCTATCTGTAATTATTTTTTCGTTGGCTATTATCACTAGTCTCTCAATAAAATACATGAATTCTCGCACGTTTCCTGGCCAATGATGTTCGTCTAGACATTCGTAGGCTGCAGGGCTAAAGTCGAGATTTTTATTATATTTCTTTTTGAATAACTCGACAAAATGAAGGGCGAGAAGCTTAACGTCACCACTTCTTTCACGTAATGGCGGCAAATCTAATGTCAATAATTTTAACCTGTAGAATAAATCTTGTCTAAATAGGTTCTCGCTAATTAACTCTACAAGGTTTTTGTTGGTCGCTGCAATGATCCTTACATCTACAGGGATAACTTTGTCATCACCTAGGCGCATGACTTGTTTTTCTTGCAATACCCTTAGAAGACGATTTTGCCCGTACTTATCCATTTCAGATATCTCATCTAGAAAGATTGTTCCGCGATGGGCCATTTCAAATAGACCTTGCTTGCCCTTTTTATTGGCACCGGTAAATGCTCCCTCTACGTAGCCAAACAACTCACTTTCAAGTAAGTTTGAAGGCAAAGCAGCGCAATTAATAGCAACAAATGGTCCGTTTCTTCTTTGACTGTTATTGTGGATGCTTTGCGCGAATAATTCCTTGCCTGTCCCTGATTCTCCATAGATTAATACAGTGGCGTCGATAGGGGCTATTTCTTGAGCAATTCTTTTGCTCTCAACTACCTCCGGTGAACTGCCAATGATGTTTTTAAATTGGTATTTGGCGACGAACTTTCTAGCCAGAACGTCATTACGGATTTTGGTCTCGATTTCTTGAACACGGGTGATATCTTGGAAGGTTATAATGGCTCCTGTAATTATTCGGTCAACGATTATGGGAGCAATATTAAAACTCAACCAACAGTTATTTACCTGAGTCGTTTGCCCAATAAATTCCTGCCCGCTCTGTAAACATGGGTTAAGGTTAATAAAGCTGAGGATTGTGTCCGCGTTTTTGCCTAGGGTTTCCTTAGCGGGGAGATTAAGCAATCGTTCTGCTGTAGGATTGAAGACTTTAATAATTCTTTCTTGATTTACACTAATAATACCATCTGAGGAGAAGTCGACTAGTGCCTTAAATTCCTGTGCGTACTCTTTCTCGATTTTTCGAGCCAATACGATCTTCTTTGCCTCAAAAAGTGCTGTCTTTATAGAATAATCTCCCGATTTTACCAGTAGTGTTTTTATTCCCTTTCGTGCAGCTAAAAGTACCGATCGTCTGCCGCCTGCGACAACGTCCACGGTATTGCTGTCAATTTCCTCGTTTTTGGTAGAAATATCATTCATATTATTTAAGGGTAGAATTGTTAAATTAATTCCTAAAATATTAGAAAGAACTTCAATGTCATGGGTCATGTTCCTGAACGCTACCATGGCGAGCTTGGGGGCGGGAAGACCTGTAATTTTTTTTGCCTCGTGAAATAACTGAGCAAGATCTTGCCCAGTTATGGGAATCTCAACAACGGGGATTCGTATATTCGAATCGATAATAGATGTTGCTGTTCCGCCCCTACATACGATGACATCAACATCTTCATTCTGAAGGCGTTGAGCGAGAGTAATGGCTCTTTTTAGTCTGGCCAAGTAGATATCAATTTTTTGTTCTAAGCCAAGGTCTTTAATTATTCTTTTACCCTGTAAATACAGTTGCTTGTCTGGTGCGATAAAAGCAATTTTAGACATAGTACATACCTCATACGTTACTTATATAGCTGTACTTGTATTGTATAATCTTTGCACAACGAGTTCAACAACAATTGTTGTTGAGTTAACAACGGTTTTTGGATTAAGGCTATTTTAGTTTTCAGTAATTTCAGGGATTTTGCACTTGGCACGGTTTTTGCAATAACATGATAGCGGGTTATTGTAATAGGCGTATATATCTTTTTCCAGCAGGATTAGTAGCATATAGTGAGCCATGACCCTCCATGTGGGGCCGCTATACTAGTATCTTTTTGAAAAGTCGCGGGCCACAATAGCTATGATGGTTTTTAAACGCTTTACCTTAGTAAATAGTTCAAACGAGAGGAGCTTTTCATGGAAGCATGTAACAGAAAAGAAAAGGGGTTTCTGGCGCGAGGGATTATACCTGCCGTAATCACACCTCTAACACCAGCGGGTAAATTCAATGAATCGGCAATGCGTAAGTTGATTAATTATTTGATTGATGGCGGCGTGCATGGACTTTTTGTGGTTGGAACAACAGGTGAGTTTTATGGGCTTACTCCAGAAGAAAAGCGGGAAGTTTTCCAAGTAACCATGGATGAGACTAAAGGAAGAGTTCCGGTTTATGCAGGGACAAATGGAATTACGACTCGGGAGACTGTGATGTTGACGCAGTTGGCCGAAGAATGCAAGATTGATGCAGTATCTGTTTTGACTCCTATGTTCATTACCCCGAATCAGGGGCAGTTGTTCGGACACTTCAAAACGGTTGCGGAAAGCACTTCTCTTCCGGTAGTGCTTTACAATAACCCTCCCAAAACTGGAGTTAATCTTGCTGCTTCAACAGTTGCTAAATTGGCTGAAATATCCAACATTATAAGTATTAAGGATTCGAGCGGTGACTTAACGTTGACTGCTGAATATATTCGCCTCACTCGAGATAGGGATGATTTTAACGTACTAGTGGGTCGCGATACTCTTATCTACGGCGCGCTCTGTTACGGGGCAGCAGGCTCTATTGCTTCTTGCGCCAATGTAGCGCCGAGATTGTGCGCTGATATTTACGATAAGTTTATAGCGGGTGATCTAAAAGGGTCACTAGAGGCTCAATTCACACTAGCACCTCTTCGAATTGCTTTTACCATCGGTACATTCCCGTCTGTAATAAAGGAGTCCCTCACAATGCTAGGTATTGAAGCTGGCCCCTGTATGGATCCGGTAGGCCCGATGACAACTGAAGAGAGGGAAAGTCTTCGCAAGGTTCTAATTGGAATGGGTTTACTAAAATAGATATTTAAATTTATATAAAGAGGAGCCAGATAATATGAAAATCGGTTTTATTGGTCTCGGAATTATGGGCAAGCCTATGAGCAAAAATCTTTTGAAAGCAGGGTATGAGCTAATTGTACTTGATCGCAATACTGCTGTTGTAGAAGAACTTTCTGCACTTGGCGTTACCGTTGCTACTACTCCTAAAGAAGTTGCTGAACAGGTAGAAGTAGTTATAACAATGCTGCCTAATTCACCTCAAGTGAAAGAAGTCGTTCTTGGTGAGAATGGTGTAATTAAGGGTGCAAAACCAGGAACTGTGGTAATCGACATGAGCTCTATCGCTCCTTTGGTCAGCAGGGAAATCGGCGAGAAACTTGCAGAGAAAGGCATTGGATTTTTAGATGCACCGGTGAGCGGCGGAGAACCGAAAGCTATAGATGGAACGCTATCTGTCATGGTTGGTGGTAAACAAGAAGTCTTTGATAAGTATTATGATGTTATGAAAGCTATGGCTGGTTCGGTTGTGCGTACAGGCGAAATCGGTGCGGGCAATGTAACTAAGCTCGCTAACCAGGTAATTGTAGCCCTTAACATTGCAGCTATGTCAGAAGCTCTTGTTCTAGCTGCCAAGGCAGGAGTTGAGCCTGAATTGGTGTACCAGGCCATTCGTGGTGGCTTAGCCGGCAGTACAGTTTTAGATGCCAAGGCACCTTTGGTAATGGACCGTAAGTTTAATCCAGGTTTTAGAATTAATCTTCATATCAAAGATCTTGCTAACGTCCTCGAAACTTCTCATGAAATCGGCGTTCCGTTACCTCTTACCGCTGCCGTTATGGAAATGATGCAGGCCTTAAAGGTTGAGGGTCAGGGCGACAACGATCACGGCAGCTTGGTGAAATATTATGAGAAGCTTGCCAGTGTCGAAGTAAAACGCTAATATTGTGGTTTATTACAGTAATTCATAGCTAGAGGTCCGGGTAAGATGATTCGAACTGAAATATAGGTGCTTAGTAAAGGTTGTAAACAACTTTATTATAAGAATATGGAGGGAATCATGAACAATACACCAATAGGTGAAAAAAAAACCAATATCCGGTATGTTATCTTAGCAATGATATTTATGGTGACAACTTTTAACTATGTTGACCGCGCAACACTATCGATTGCGGCACCAGCTATGGGAAAGGAACTCGGTTTTGATACTGTTGCCATGGGACTGGCCTTTTCTGCCTTCGGCTGGTCATATACCTCTTTGCAAATTCCCGGTGGCTGGGTATTGGATAAGTATGGTGCACGCCTAGTTTATGGTGTGGGGCTAATTTTATGGTCTATTTTTACCTTCTTACAAGGTTTCGTAGGGTATTTTTCATCAGCCTTTGTTGTTCTTTTTGCTCTACGATTCCTGATGGGTGTAGCCGAAACCCCTGCTTTTCCAACAAATAGCAGACTAACGGTAATGTGGTTCCCAACGCATGAACGTGGTTTTGCAACTTCCATCTATCAGTCAGCTCAATATTTTGCCTTAGCCGCATTTACACCATTAATGGCCTGGATTCTTCATGCCTTTAGCTGGCATCATATCTTCTTCTGGGCAGGTGGAATTGGCATCATTTTAGGCATTTTTTGGCTAAAATACGTTAGAGAGCCTAAAAATCATACAGGTGTAAGCCAAGCGGAGCTCGATTATATACAAGCCGGCGGCGGGATATCTAATCTCGGTGACAATAAATCGGAGATAAAATGGGCGCAAGTTCGTAAATTAGTAAACAACCGAATGATGCTTGGCGTTTACCTAGGCCAATTCTGTCTTACAACTATTACTTGGTTTTTCTTAACATGGTTCCCGACATACCTGGTACAAGCGAAAGGTATGTCAATGCTAAAAGTTGGATTTGTAGCCTCTATTCCTGCACTTGCTGGCTTTGTCGGAGGCATGGTTGGTGGACTTTGGTCCGATTGGTTGCTAAAGCGGGGTAAGAGTTTGACAGTTGCCCGTAAAACACCGATTGTCTTAGGCTTGCTCCTTTCAAGCAGTATTATAGCTGCGAATTATGTATCTTCGGAAGCAATCGTTATTGGGGTTATGTCTTTAGCCTTTTTCTCCAAGGGTGTAGGAAACTTAGGTTGGTGTATTGTCAGCGATACTTCTCCAAAAGAATTACTTGGGATCAGCGGCGGGATTTTCAATTTCTTTGGCAATATGGCTAGTATTATAACGCCACTTACCATTGGCTTCATTTTGAAAGCTACCGGCTCTTTTAATGGTGCTTTGCTGTATGTAGGACTGATTGGATTGTTGGGAGCATTCTCATATTTGTTTATTGTTGGTGATGTAAAAAGATTAGAAATAAGTGCTGACAATCCGGTAGAAGCCCCGAATAGCAAGCCTTGCTAATAAAAATAAACATTTCGGAATAGGGTAGAATTAGCTAAAGGGAGGGTTTAAAGTGGAAATCAAAAGAGGCGGGGTTGTCTCGAAACTATTAGAGAATGTTGACATTCCTAAAATGTTTCGAGCAAAACAGATCTTCCCAAGACCAAGAATATTGCCGGAAGATATACTGGGAGTCGTTTTTGCTGAATTATCCCAAGATAAATTCTCCAGTCAAATTAAAAGTGGTATGAATATAGCCATAACCGCTGGAAGCAGAGGAATTGCAAACGTAGATATCATTACGAAAGCGGTCGTAGATTTCGTCAAATCCCGTAACGCACATCCCTTCATTGTCCCAGCGATGGGTAGTCATGGTGGAGCAACTGCAGAAGGTCAACTAGAGCTTTTGGCTGGATATAACATAACTGAGGAAACAATGGGATGCCAAATTAGATCTTGCATGGATACTGTCCTGTTAGGTCATTCAGAGCTCGGCAAGCCCGTCTATTTGGACAAGTTAGCTTACGAATCAGATGGTATCATTGTCTCTTGCCGTTTAAAGCCTCACAACGCATTCCGGGGGCCGTACGAGAGTGGACCTTGTAAGATGATGGCAATTGGACTAGGAAAACAAGCCGGTGCAGAAGTTGTTCACAGCGATGGCATGGGGAAAATTGGTCAGAATATCCCTGCTGCCGCAAAAGTTATCCTGGAAAAAGCTACTATCCTACTTGCAATCCCGTGTATAGAGAATGCATTTGATGAGACCTGTAAAATCGAAGCTATCCATAAAGATGAGATTTTGAAAAGAGAGCCGGAACTCTTAAAATATGCCTTCGAAAATATGCCTAAACTCATAGTTGGCGAAGGTGATGTTCTTATCGTCGATGAGATTGGAAAGAACTACAGCGGAACCGGAGTAGATCCCAATATTACCGGGACATTTTCAACGGATTATGCCTCAGGTGGTGTGAAGGTACAAAGGACGTGTATGTTAGACATCACTGAATGTTCGCATGGAAATGGTTTAGGCACTGGACTGGCTAGTGCAATCACGAAACGCTTATTTGACAAGCTGGATCCAGAAAAAATATATCCTAATTGCCTTACTAGCACTGTATTAAAATCGGCTGGAATTCCAATTGTAGTGGCAACCGATAAAGAGGCTATTCAACTTTGTATCCGAACACTAAATAACGTGGATAAAGATAATGTAAGGATTATTCGCATACCTAATAGCCTTCATATTGAGCATATTATGCTTTCTGAAGCCTATTATGGAGACGTAATTCAAGGAAAGTATGAAGGGCTACATGCAGAAGGGGTACCTGAATATATGGAATTCGATAGTGAAGGAAGCCTTATAACTGCTATTGAGTAAATGAGTAGAGATGAGTTGCCATTTATTTGAGTAACAATTGAGACAGAGAGGATTTACAAATATGGCCAGTAGAACAGATGAGCCCTTATTTATAAAAGTGCATCCGGAAGATAACGTAGCAATCATTGTTAATTGCGGGGGACTACCAGCCGGAACAGAGTTTCCTAGTGGACTTACGTTAATTGAGCATGTTCCTCAAGGGCATAAAGTAGCCTTAAGAGATTTGGCTCAAGATGAGGCAATTATCCGTTATGGTGAAGTCATTGGTTACGCAATACAGCCCATTGCCAAAGGTAGTTGGATAGAAGAGTCATTGGTGGTCATGCCGACAGCTCCGGAATTGGATGACTTACCCTTAGGTAACAAAGTGCCGCCTACACTCCCGCCTCTAGATGGATATACATTCGAAGGATTTCGCAATGAAAACGGCACAGTGGCATCTAAAAATATTCTAGGCATTAGTACAAGTGTTCAATGTGTTGTAGGTGTTCTCGACTATGCCGTTAAGAAGATTAAAGAAGAACTTCTTCCCCAATACCCCAACGTAGATGATGTAGTAGCATTAAAACACAACTACGGATGCGGTGTAGCAATAAATGCGCCCGAAGCAGTTGTACCTATTCGCACTCTCCGCAATCTTGCTATTCACCCTAATTTTGGCGGGGAAGTGATGATTGTAGGGCTGGGCTGTGAGAAGTTATTACCAGAACAGGTTATACCAGTACCTGATAAGGCTAATATCCTATCACTTCAGGATCAACAAGGTTTTACGAACATGGTTCACGTAATCGTGAAAATGGCAGACGAAAGATTAAAGCGGCTTAATGAACGAAAGCGTGTCACCTGTCCTGTTTCTGATCTGGTGATTGGTCTCCAATGTGGCGGCAGTGATGCTTTTTCGGGAGTTACCGCAAATCCGGCGGTAGGCTATGCAGCAGATTTGCTTGTACGTGCCGGGGCAACAGTCATGTTTTCTGAGGTAACCGAAGTTCGGGATGCGATTCACCTCTTAACACCTCGGGTGGTTAATGAGGAAGTGGGGCGGGCTCTTATCCGGGAAATGAAATATTATGACCGGTATTTAGAGCTCGGTGAAGTAGACCGCAGTTCCAATACAGCTCCAGGCAACAAAAAAGGTGGACTGGCCAACATAGTGGAAAAGGCGCTCGGTTCAATAGCCAAGTCTGGCAGTAGCCCAATTTCCGAAGTCTTATCTCCAGGTGAAAGACCAACAGGAAAAGGACTAATTTATGCGGCTACACCGGCTAGTGACTTTATTTGCGGTACACTTCAACTAGCTTCAGGAATTCATGTACAAGTGTTTACCACTGGGCGGGGAACACCTTATGGACTGGCGATGGCGCCGGTGATTAAGGTTTCCACCCGGAATGCTTTGAGAGAGCAGTGGCATGACCTTATAGATGTAAATGCTGGTACAATCGCTACTGGAGAAGCATCAATTGAAGAGGTTGGCTGGGAAATCTTCCGCCTTATTCTGGACGTAGCCAGTGGACGGAAGAAAACTTGGGCGGATCAATGGGGCTTGCACAATGACTTATGCCTGTTCAACCCTGCGCCTGTTACCTGATAGTATTCAGGGCGAATTGGACAACAGAGATACCATAAAAAGGTAGAGTTTTCCTAGTTAAATAATTAGTTTCATTCACCTCTAATATTTTAATTTCAATGAAGATATACCCAAAGTGTAAAGCCGCACTAAGTTGCTTCCCAAAGAACTACCCTTAAAAGCATTAAGCAAGTGGAAACCTTTGGATTATTCCCTCAGGTCCACTTGCTTTCATTTAAAGGAGGTTATACAGATGGAATATTTACGTTTTGGCTCTAAGTTGGTAGTTCGACTGGATAAGAGCGAGGAAATTGTAGAATGTATCAAACGCTTATGCAAAGAAAATAACATCAAGCTGGCAACTGTTTCAGGTATTGGTGCGGTTAACAAAATTAGCATTGGGCTTTTTCGTCAAACGACACAAGAGTATCTTACAAGAGAGATGAGTGGCGATATGGAAATAGCCAGTCTAGTCGGCAATATCAGCCAAATGAACGGGAAAGTGTATGTACATCTGCATATCACTGTAACGGATAGCTCCTATCAAGCTTTTGGGGGGCATTTGAACTGGGGTATTGTCGGTGCTACGAGTGAGATTATTATTGATGTTATCGATGTGGAAGTTGATAGGGAATTTAGTAAAGAAATTGGTCTTAATTTGATAAAGCTCAATCGTACTGAAGGCAATTAATCGCAGCTAACGCCTATATAAGAACTGGATCCAGGAGAATACCCCTCCATAAACTCTTCAACTAAAACTGAAGTGTTTATGGAGGGGTATTCTTTTAATAAATAGCAAGTATGGGCGTCATATTTAAGAACAACTGTCTCGTTGGTGTATTCATCTGTTTCTGTGTTTCCACCATGACATGCCATACATAAATCCCTGCCTAATAGCTGTAGACTATCAGTGCATTTGTTATTGGTATTTTATTCTGTGAAAAATATACGATAAAATAAGAGTATGAAGTTTCTGAATAAATATTGAGAGGTGGTTCGTATGGAAAAAAACTATGCATATAAGTACGGCAAGGGCAAGGTCAGTTTTTCTATTGATACATCTTTAGTAATTGATGAACTTTATATTAAGGATTATCCGGTATTGTCTGATCCGGCAGCAGCAATTAGAGAGGCTATTCGTAACCCGATTGGTTCTAAGCCGTTACAGGATATCGTGAAGCCTGGGGAAACCGTGGCTTTCATTGTCAATGATACAACCCGGGTAGCCAACAGCCATATTTTTATGCCTATATTGCTTGATGAGCTGAATGCGATAGGGGTTCCGGATAAAGACATGCGCATTGTTTTCGCTTTAGGCACCCACCGGTTGATGACCGAAGAGGAGATGGCAGGAGAAGTTGGTCCGGAAGTAGCAAAACGTGTGAAGATGTACAATAGTGATTGCAAGGATAAAAGCCAGTTTGAATACTTGGGAGAGACTTCCTACGGTACACCGGTGTTTATTAATAAACGTGTGACCGAGGTGGATCATATTATATGTACTGGCAGTGTAGTCCATCACTTTTTTGCTGGCTTCGGCGGCGGACGCAAGGCCATTCTTCCCGGTGTTGCCTACTACGAGACTGTTAGGAAAAATCACAGCCTTATGCTCGATTCCAATGCCGTAATTGGTAAACTGGAGGGCAATCCAATCTATCATGACCAGGTAGAGGGAACTGAAATGTGTCGACCTTCATTCTTGCTTAACGTTGTACTTAATGAGAAGAAAGAATTCCTCAAAGTGTTTGCCGGAGACTACATTCAGGCACATCTGGAATGCTGTAAGCTTGTGGATGAAATATACGGGGCCCGGATACAGAAAGAAGCGGACTTAGTTATTGCTTCATGTGGCGGTTTTCCTAAGGATATCAACGTGTACCAGTTACAAAAGACCATGGATAACGCCTGGTGTGCTGTGCGGGAAGGCGGTGTGGTGATTATACTGGGAGAATGCGCTGAAGGTTCTGGTTCAGCGATGTATGAACAGACAATGCAGAACTATAGAACGCCGGAACAAGTGGAAACCGCCATTAGGGCTGATTTCCAAATTGGTGCTCATAAAGCGTATTCGGTCACAAGATTGATGAAAAAAGCCCAGTTTATTTTGATTTCATCTATGGCGCCGGAACTTGCTCAACTGCTACTCTTTACGCCAGCCAGGGACATTGAAGAAGCATTGGAACTGGCCTTCACTAAACTAGGGTCTCAGCCCAGCATCACACTTATGCCGATGGGTAGCCTTACTGTTCCCTTGATCGAAAAGTAGGTAAAGAAAAGGTGTGTACAATACATAATTATAACAAGTGACAGTTAGGTTTATTTGCAGTAGAATAGGGATAGATTAATGAGTAAAATGGATTTTTTACTGTTAGAAAACGCCAAGAAACGCGGTTGTCTTATTATCAGAGGGAGATGTGTTCTTATGATTACCAGACGTCAGTTTATAGCAGGGGGCATTGGTTCGGCGGCGGCCCTGTTAAGTCTGTCTTTGGTTCCTGAATATAAGGTTATCGATCAACTCATTAATAGTATACCTGTCTTGCTATATCATCGCGTTGGTACTGAGACTGATAATTTAACAATCAGCACCAAGCGGTTTGAGCAAGATATGGAAAGCCTATCTCAATCAGGCTATAATACACTGTCACTTGCGCAGGTTAAACAACGTTTACAGGGGCAAAATTCAAAGCTCCCAGACAAGCCGATTATCATCACCTTTGATGATGGCTATTTAGATAATTATAAAAATGCCTTTCCGGTTCTGCAAAAATACTCCATGAAGGCTAGTTTCTATATAATTACGGGAATGATGGGAAATAACGATCGCTTGACTGCAAGTCAAATCCGTGAAATGGAAGCTGCCGGAATGGACTTTGGATCACATACCGTTACACATCGGCAGTTGGCAGAATTAACCCCACAAGAGGTTACAAACGAGCTGAATCAGTCCAAAATTGATTTGGAACAGCTGTTAGGAAAGCCGGTTGACTTCATCGCCTATCCCTGTGGCAGCTATCGGCCGGAAACCATTCAGGCAACTAGCAATGCCGGATATATCGGCGGGTTCTCCACTCAATCTGGATTTGCGATATTTAATAATCATTTCACCATAAGAAGAATCCCGGTTTTTCACTATGATCGCTCGATTGCTTATGTTATGCTGCGCAAAGGGCTGCTAGCAAGTATGCTGGGCTAAAAGTTGAAATCCAACAAATACTAAGCTAACCGCGGCCCGTGGGGGCAGCGGTTAGTTTTTATATTGCTATTCCCTGACTTACTTTCTAATGAAACTTCAGGTATAATATAGAAAAATAATCCCATTTCTTCAATTAGATCACTTTTACTGGCAAAAGTGAAATCTTCTTCAATAAAAGTTACTGTTAGTAATAAAAATAAATGTCGTTATATCAAGTGGGGGAATAACCGTGAATTCTGAGTTTAAGGCAATTGTCTTGTGTAATGAATTAAATCTAAATAAAATCTCTCAACATTTTGGCATCAGTCGCAAGTTTAAGTGGGAAGACTTCCTGGTGCTTAAAGATGAGCATCTGCAAGGTATTGTCAATGAGACAAATCGTAAAATAGTCTATATATTCCACTTTGGCAGTATGGTGTTCATAAATTTTCAGCATCACCAAATCATGGATATTGTCAAATATATAAAAAAGCTGGAACCTGAAATAAACGATGCCAATGTTTTCGCCTATGTTGACGACTACAAACTGGAAATTAATCCTGATGAGCCGCCTGCAATAAATAATGATTATATGATCGTTAGCACTCAAAGCGATTACCAATTGGATATTGTAGCAACAATTTTAGCCAAATCTGCTTCGTTGGACAAAAACGAAATAGAGGTCGATTCATTGCTTGATCGAATAGAGAATGTCGTCAACAATCTAAACCGTGGGGAACTGGGAGTCTCGGACGAAGAACTAGCTAAAATGGCAGCCAGCATTCTTAGTTTCAAACTCAATACCATTTCATATATCATGCTGCTGGATAATCCTGATATTACATGGAATAATGAGGAAGCAGGGGCTTTGTATGATGAACTGTCGGTGTTATTTGAACTGAAAGACCGGTATGAAAAAATTCGTCAAAAAACTGAGATTCTCCTTGATATTACCGAAGCGTTTTCCAATCTGGTACATGCCAAGCGCGGTACACGGCTGGAATGGGCTATTATTATCTTAATTGTTATTGAAATTATTCTGTCACTGGTTGATATGTTTTTCCGGTGATTTATTGCGAGCGCAGAGACGCGGAACGGAAGAGGTCGAGAGAAAATCTCTCGACCTCGTTACATGTGCGCCCAGCATGGGCGCTTACTTGTTGGTGAAAGTCCAATACGGGGGTTGATAGTGCCAACCGTTAGCCTAAGACAAGGGTGTCGCCTGTGAGGGCGAATCTGAAGGAAGTCGGCGGCAAAACTCCGGTCTGAGGA
>NZ_DATMYD010000116.1:0-15627 GCF_035561155.1 Sporomusa sp.
ATTTAAGCTACCCACCGCAGTTTAGCTGTGAATCTTGTGGCGGGGTAATGCATCCACGTTACTATAAAGGGGTCCATGGATTCGAGTACCGGATTTCGGATGTGCTCGATACCAAAGGACCGCGTTAGCGGTTTTTCTTACTGCTATTCCTCGTTAGATACCTTTGACTGCTCAAGTTTCACTGTGTCCCTCTGCATAGCTGGAGACTTGTTCACAGATAAACTGTTTTTGTTTACATGGAAAAGAGAGCCATTTATAATAGGTTTGTGGATATCTTTTTTTACTCTGCATAGGTTAGGCTGACTTTTTTTCGTGAAATCACATTTATCTAAACCCGCGGGCTGACAGCGGGTTTTTATTTGATTATTTTGCAAGCTGACGCAGAATCTGCTAGAATATACAATGATTAACACTAATATCAATACTTCAGAAAGTGCATGGAAGGGGTACATATAAATGGAACAAGAACTTAGAGTGCGCTTTGCGCCAAGCCCAACTGGGCCGTTTCATATCGGGGGTGCGCGATCGGCTCTGTTTAACTGGTTGTTGGCGCGTAAAGAGGGCGGCAAGCTGATTCTACGGATTGAAGATACCGACTTGGAGCGTTCGACCCGGGAATCTGAGGAAAACATCAAAGCGTCTTTGCGCTGGCTGGGTCTTGAATGGGATGAAGGTATTGACGTGGGTGGCGAGTATGGGCCGTATCGTCAGACAGAGCGACTTGACCTGTATCGCCAGTACACTGATAAGCTGTTAGCAAGTGGACAAGCGTATCACTGTTATTGTAGTGAAGCAGAACTTGATGCCGAACGTCAGGAACAGATGAATCGAGGCGAGACACCTCAGTATACCGGGCGCTGTCGCAATTTGAGCCAAGCTGATCGCGAGCGCTTTGCCGCCGAGGGGCGCAAGCCTACGGTTCGTTTCCGTGTGCCTGAAAATCAGCAGATTATATTTAAAGACATGGTGCGGGATACGGTAAGTTTTGATTCTAATGGTGTGGGTGACTTTGTTGTTGTAAAATCGGATGGTATTCCGGTATATAACTATGCTGTGGTGCTTGATGACGCGCTTATGAAAGTGACCCATGTAATTCGGGCTGAAGAACATCTGTCTAATACTCCGCGCCAGATTTTGATTTATCAGGCGCTTGGGCTGCCCTTGCCGCAGTTTGGCCATATTTCGTTGATCTTGGGTAAAGACCGTACCAAGATGAGCAAGCGCCATGGCGCAACCTCGGTTGAGCAGTATAAAAAATTGGGTTATTTGCCTGAGGGGATTGTAAACTTCTTAGCACTTTTAGGCTGGGCACCTCCCGGTGAACAGGAGATATTTAGCGCAGATGAGCTTGTTGAGCAGTTTTCGATGGACCGGGTAGCCAAAAATCCGGCCGTATTTGATGTTGATAAACTTAACTATATTAACGCGCACTATATGAAGCAAGCCGCTCCGGAACTTATTACAGAGCTGGCCTTACCACACCTTCAGGCTGCCGGCTATATCGGCGAACACCTGACGGCTGACCAAAAAGAATGGTTGATAAAAGTAGTGGCTGAACTTCAGGGTTACATTAGCTACGCCGCACAAATTACTGAACACATTGATGTATTCTTTAATGATGATTTTCACTTTGAGAGCGAAGAAGCACATGAGATTATGAAGGACGCTGATATACCGAAAGTAATGGAAGCTTTCAAAGCCAGATTGGCTGATTTAGAGCCTGTTGAACCTGCAGCCGTTCAGGCTATTCTTAAGGGTATCACCAAAGAGTTGAAGTTGGGCGGCAAAAAGGTGTACATGCCGGTTCGTATCGCCATAACCGGTAAAATGCACGGGCCTGAGCTCATTAACCTTATTCCCCTAATTGGCAAAGAACGTACCTTAGCGAGAATGGATTCCCTTTTGGCTAAAGTATAATTTGCGGGTATAGACGGCGAGATTGCTGCTTGACATAGCCAAGCAGCCGTTAGTATAATTTATTCATAAAACCGATTCACATACTCGGAAATAAGAACTTTGGACAACAATAACTACCTTAAATGAATAGGTACTGGTTAATCGCCAGCACCAAAAATGCAATGATCCAGGAGAAGTATGCGTTCATCTCCCCTCAGAGAGGCGCCGCCACCGGCTGTAAGCGGCGCTGGGTAAGGGTTCGTAGAAATGCACCTGGTAGTAAGATGGGTGAAAGTTAAAGTAGGCCGTCTCGGTTGCTGCCGTTATCAGCGTAAAGCAGGGGATATTATACCCAAGCAGAGTGGAACCGCGGGCCACCGTCTCTGTATTGAGACGGTGGTTTTCTTATGCCCGTTCTAAATTATTTTAAGGAGGGAATACTATGTTCAAGCGGATAAAACAAGACATTAAGGTAGTATTTGAGCGTGACCCCGCAGCGAAAAGCGTAATCGAAGTCCTATTGTGCTATCCTGGTCTACATGCTATCTGGCTGTACCGCATTTCCAACTATTTATTTAAACGCGGCTGGGTGCTTGTACCGCGCATGATTTGCTATTTTAATCGCTTATTAACTGGAGTGGATGTTCATCCAGGGGCAACTATCGGTGAAGGGCTGTTTATCGACCATGCTACCGGCGTAGTCATTGGCGAGACTTGCATTATTGGTAATAACGTTACCCTGTATCAGGGAGTCACGTTAGGAGGTACCGGCAAAGAAAAGGGTAAGCGCCATCCGACTATCGGCAATAATGTTGTTGTGGCCAGCGGCGCTAAGGTACTAGGTTCATTTACTGTTGGCGACAATTCCAAAATTGGCGCCGGCTCGGTAGTATTGCGCGAGGTTCCGCCTAACTCCACCGTTGTTGGCATACCAGGCAAAGTTGTTTGGCATGATGGAAAGAAAATAAACCGCCCTGATATAGACGGTATCGACCTGGAACACGATGATTTGCCAGACCCTGTTGCAGAAATGCTACTCTGTATGCAACGAAATATGAAACGATTGGAATCACGGATTGAACAGTTGGAAAAGGAGCTGAAACAGCATGAGTCTGAAGGTGTATAACACCCTGACCAAGCAAAAGGAAGAGTTTGTCCCACTAACGCCAGGTAAAGTAAAAATGTATGTTTGCGGCGTTACTCCCTATAACCATCCGCATATCGGCAATGCCCGTCCGTTTATAACCTGGGATGTAATCCGCCGTTATTTAGAATATTCAGGCTATGAAGTTTACCATGTTCAGAACTTTACTGATGTTGATGATAAAATTATCAATGCGGCTAAGAACGAGCAAGTGACCTGGGATGTTATTGCTAACAGATATATTGCATCATACTTTGAGGTTATGGACACGCTTAATATCCGTCGGGCACATGTATATCCCAAGGTGTCTGATCATATTCCTGAGATTATCGCTATGATTAAAACGCTTGTTGACAAAGGCTTTGCTTATGCTGTTGACGGTGATGTTTATTACAGTGTTGAACAGTTCCCGGACTATGGTAAATTGAGCGGGCGGAATCTTGAAGATATGAAGGCCGGTGCCCGGGTTGATGTTGACGAACGCAAGAATCATCCGATGGACTTTGCTTTATGGAAAAGCGCCAAGCCGGGCGAACCGGCCTGGGATAGCCCCTGGGGGCCGGGAAGACCGGGTTGGCACATTGAATGCTCAGTTATGTCATATAAGTATTTGGGCGCAAGCTTCGACTTCCATGGCGGCGGCAGCGACCTGGTGTTCCCGCATCATGAAAATGAGATTGCACAATCCGAAGCCTTTACTGGTATTGAACCGTTTGTTCGTTTTTGGCTGCACAACGGCTTTATTACCGTGAATGAAGAAAAGATGAGTAAATCACTGGGCAACTTCTTTCTTGTCATTGACATCCTTGAGCACTTCCGGCCGGAAGTGTTACGCTTCTTTATTCTGTCAACTCATTACCGGAGTCCGCTTGATTTTAGTGATGAGCGATTGGATGAAGCTGGACGAAGCCTGGAGCGCCTAAAGACAGCCAGGGAAAATCTAACTTACCTGGAAACCTTCCCGGCAGGCAATTCCAGTGCAGACTCTCAGGCGCTCGTTAAAGCTGCCACTGAGTCCATGTCTGAGTTTGTTGCCGCGATGGACGACGATTTCAACACCGCGTTGGCTATTAGCACAATGTTTGGTTTAGCCAAAGAGATTAATATCTATCACAGTAAGGTTGCCGGTGGAAAAGCCGACTTGGATACTGAGGCTCTGGCGCAAGTCGCCAAAGTCTACAGCCAGATGGCTGAGATCGTAGGAATACGGACTGATGGCGCTGGTACAGCTCAAGACGGCAATGATGAACTGATTAATGAGCTTATGAATCTCATCATTGATATTAGGCAAGAAGCACGTCAGAAGAAAGATTGGGCAACGGCTGACCAAATCCGCGACAAATTAGCTGCAGCCGGCATTGTTCTCGAAGACTCGCCACAGGGAGTCAGGTGGAAAAAGCGGTGAAATTTGATCACTTTCAAAAGTTAGTTGATAACTTTTTTACAATCAATGAAGCCGGGGAAGTTTCCCCGGCTAAATATGGTGATATTGCTCCCGAGCGGCTGTCGCCGTTAGTATTGGCGTATGTGGGTGATGCCTATTTTACACTATATGTGCGAACACGTCTGCTAGGGTATGAACAAAATAAGGTAAGGGTGTTACATACCTTTGATGCAAAGATTGTATCGGCTGTCATGCAGTCTAAAGCCATTAAAATACTGGAAGACCAGCTTACGCCCGACGAAGCCGATATTGTGAGGCGGGGCCGTAACGCTAAGTCGACAGTACCCAAGAGTGCTTCGATTGCTGAATACCGCTATGCTACAGGCTTTGAAGCACTAATGGGTTATCTATATTTGCAGAAAAGATACGACAGGCTGTCGGAAATTGTTGACAAAGCTTTCGCTATTATTTCCCGGGAAATGACAGCTGTTGCTAAAAAGTAACTAAAAGGGAGAGTTGCCGCCATGAAATTAAAATTGATTCAATATACCCCGGACCCTGAACGTACGGTAGCTATGTCGGCGCGGCTCTGTTATTCCGCCAGTGGTGCTGAAGAATTGGTACAAACGATGTCTGATGTGCAGGTTGGCACGTTAATTGACAAACTTTTCGGCATGGGGCACTTATCGACATTTGAACACGTGAGCTTTACCTTTGCTATTGAAGGGATCTCCCGGGTGCTTACTCATCAGCTTGTCCGCCACCGTATTGCTTCATACTCCCAGCAGTCACAGCGGTATGTAAGCGAGCATGGCTTTGAGTATATTTTACCGCCCACGGTTGCCGCTAACCCTGAGGCTAAGGCCAAATATGACGTTCTTATGAGGCAGGTTCAGCAGACATATGATGAATTGGTAGCTCTCGGTGTGCATCAGGAGGATGCACGCTATGTACTGGCTAACGCTACTGAAACCAAAATTGTTGTAACCATGAATGCGCGTGCGCTGCTGCACTTTTTTGAAAAACGGTGCTGCCAACGGGCGCAGTGGGAAATACGTAATCTGGCTAATGCTATGCTGGCTGAGGTTCAAACGGTTGCACCCCGCCTATTTACCAAAGCAGGACCCACTTGTGTATCTGGCGGCTATTGTACAGAAGGGTCTTTATCCTGTGGTCGACTGGCAGGAATTAAAAAGCAAAAGTAGAACAAATAAAAATAAGTATAAACATTATAAAATAAGTTATAGACAATCAAGCTATTTTGCTGGAGGTAATTTACAGTGCGGCGTGTACTTCGGGAAGGTATTCAAACAGGTATGCAGCTGGCGCAGCCTGTTTACGGACTTAATGGTCAGATAATATTAAACAGCGGTATTGAACTAACTGAATTTCATATTTCCAGGCTGTCAGAACTTGATATTAAGTATATATACATTGAGGGAGAAGCCCAACTTATCGACCCTAATGATGAGGCAGCGCAAAATGCCAGGAATGAGATTGTGCTGAACGCGCATCTGGCGCTTGAGGAAGTGCGTGTTGGCAAATATGTTCAAACAGAGGCTGTCAAAAGTAAGGTATTAGCGCTGTTAGACGAGTGTTGTATGCACAAGGAAATCCAGCCGTTATTTACTGCTATGCAAGCCTGCAATGATTATCTGTTTAAACATGCTGTCAGTGGTTATTTCTTTGCCACGATAATGGGAATCAGCCGAGGACATGAAGGACAGCGGTTGCGGGACCTAGGTCTGGGAGCGCTTCTCCGGGATGTTGGTATGATTACTATTTCCCGTGATATACTCAATAAGCCTGACGCATTAACCCCGGAAGAAATGGCAATTGTAAAAAAACATACTGAGAAGGGCTATGAAATTCTGCAGCGTAACTCAGATATTAGTTTATCAGCAGCAAACTGTGCGTTACAGCATCATGAACGCTTTGATGGCAGCGGCTATCCGCGGGGTGCCAGCGACAGTGGCATCCATGAGTTTGCACAGATTGCGGCGATTGCCGATGTATATTCTTCGATGACAGCAACGACCCCGTACCGGAAAGCCTTATCTGTCTATGATACATTGGCTATTATTCAAAAAGCCGGCGCTGCCTATTTTAACCCGGAGCTTATTCAGGTTTTAATAAATAATGTAGCTATTTACCCATTGGGTGCTGTTGTCCGGCTGAATAATCAATCAATGGGTATCGTCCACGACTACGCTGACGAGCAAAGGACTAAACCAATTATTAATATTACCGCAAACGCGGCAGGTGAGCGGGTTAGCCAAACAGTTACTATTGATATGGAAGCCAACCCAACTCTGTATATTGCCGAAGTTTCTTAAAGGTTCTCTGGTTAATGGCATTACCGGCGACGGGTGCGCAATCTGTTTTTCTCTTAAGTCAACTTTGCAGAGTGAATCATTAATGGACAAACGGCAGGATTATATTCTGCCGTTTTTTCATAATAATAAGAAACACGGAAACTTTATCCGATGACCAAGCCGCTCTAAGACTCCCATCTTCTACAAGTGGGAGTTAAGAGCGGCTAAGTCCCTGGATAAGGTCGACTAAACTTCAGATGGGGTTAAAACCCCACCTGAAGCTAAGTCTCACTTTATTTTTTAAGGAGCGATAATTATGTCTGATGATGCAGAAATAATAGCCGGTCGCAATAGTGTGCTGGAAGCGTTAAAAGCCGGACGATCACTGAACAAAATCCTTGTCGCCAAAGGGGAAAGGCAAGGTTCAATCCGCGATATTATTAGTCAGGCCCGGGAACAGGGCTTGGTAATACAAGAAGTTGACACCGCCAAGCTTGACCAGATGTCGGCTGGAGTGCGGCATCAAGGTGTCGTTGCTCTGGCTGCGCCGGTGGCTTATGCTGATATGGATGATATTTTATCGGCGGCTTACGGGAAAGATGAGCCGCCATTTCTGGTTCTCTTGGATGAACTAGCCGACCCGCACAATGTTGGAGCCATTTTACGCACGGCTGATGCGACAGGTGTTCACGGTGTACTTATTCCGAAACGGCGTAGTTGTCCACTTACCCAAACCGTGGCTAAAACCTCGGCCGGTGCAGTTGAACATGTACCGGTAGCTCGAATTGGCAATGTGTCTCAAACACTTAAAGCTTTGAAGAAGCAAGGCCTTTGGGTAGTGGGAGCTGATATGGACGGAACTAAAGACTATTACGAAGCTGACCTTACCGGGCCTGTTGTCATTGTTGTCGGGAGCGAGGGCGAGGGCATGGGGCGTCTAACTAAAGAGGCCTGTGATTTCGTTGTACGCATTCCCATGCGCGGAAAAATTACCTCTCTCAACGCTTCTGTGGCGTGTTCGCTCTTGCTCTATGAAGTTCTTAGACAAAGGGAGTTGAAAGCAAAATGAAACGCTGGGTGGGGATGATTCTGGCAGTGGCAGTAGTTCTAATAGGGACAGCCGCTTTTTGGCTGACCCGGCCGCTGTTTGCCCAAACAGTGTACAATGGTGTGACGGTTGCAAGCATCGAGGTTGCCGGAAAAACCCGGGATGAAGTAGCCCAAATACTATATGTTTGGCAAAAAGATCAGAAAAGCAAGCCCATCTTGTTATCCTATGGCAGTGCAACGTTTCGCATAGAACCTGAGAATATTGATTATAGCATTGACGCAGAAGCAACGGCTGATGCTGCCTGGCAGGTTGGTCGTGAAGGCTCATGGTGGTTGAGACTAAGAAATATTCGAGACGTTCAAGCTCAGGGCTGGTCTATCCCCCTCAAAATCAAGTATAATGAGAATAAATTAGATACCATCCTAGAACAACTGCAGGAAACCGTAAACCGGCCGCCGCGCAATGCAACATTAAGCTTGCGAACAGGTGGCATTGTATCGGAGGTGGAGGGGCAGGAGATTGATGTTGCAGCTCTTAAAGAATTAATGCTGGCTGCCATTCACCGTGCCGATGCCAATACGATTATCCTGCCAGTCAAGCCGGTTTACCCTGAAATTACGGCCAGTGAGCTTGCCCAAAATGGCATTAAAGAACTGGTAGCTATGTATACAACCATGTTTAATACCGAAGATGCTAACCGCACTGTCAATGTAAAACTATCTGCACAGAAAATTAATGGTAAACTACTTTACCCTGGACAGATTTTTTCGTACAACGATACTGTCGGGCCAAGGGAAAAATCCCAGGGTTTTAAAGAGGCCATGGAGATCATTAACGGTGAATTTGTACCTGGAATAGGCGGCGGTGTGTGCCAGGTTTCGTCAACACTGTACAACGCTGTACTGCTGGCTGGGCTTAACATTGTTGAGCGTACTAACCATTCTAAGCCACTTTCCTATGTCCCGCTTGGACGGGATGCCACTGTTGTCTATAACGCGCTTGATTTTAAATTTGTCAACAACAGCCCGGCGCCAGTTATGATTATGGCTGAGGCAGTAGGAAATAAGCTTAATATAGGGATATTTGGGCAACGGGCGCTCGATAAAAATATTGATATTGTGACAGTTGACCAACAGGTAATTCAGCCAGCGACTATTAAAAAGGCCGACCCATCTTTGCCGCCTGGAGAAAACAAGGTTGAGAAACCAGGTAAGCCTGGCTATGAAGTGACTGTTATTCGGATCATACGTGATAATAATGGCAGAGAACTAAAACGCGAAATATTATCGCGTGACAAATATGCGCCTGACGACACTTTGATAAAAACGGGACCAGCCCCTAAACCGGTGAAAGCTAAAGTGAAGCGGACGGAGGATGCAGACAAGCCGTCTGAGGCCACCGGCATGCAGTAAGATTGGAGATTTTCTCTCGATGGACTTGTTAATCGTCGATGGTTATAATGTGATTAATGCTTGGTCTGAGCTAATTGCAGTTAAAGACAATTTAGAATATGCCCGATCTAAACTTGTGGACATACTCAGTGAATATGGTGCATATAAAGGATTTAGGACAATAATTGTGTTTGATGCACATATGGCCGCCGGTAAAAGTGTCAGCCAAATTCAAGCCGGCGAGTTGGAGGTGATTTATACCAAAGAAGGTGAAACAGCTGACAGCTGTATCGAGAAAATGGTATACTATCTTGTCCGCCAAGGTGAACGTGTCTATGTTGTCACATCCGATATGGCTGAGCAAATGTTTGTTTTAGGGGCTGGCGCATTCAGAATTTCAGCCCGTGAGCTAAAGAATGACGTTGCTAGTACCAAAAAAGAGATTAAAGCTAACATATCTCAGAAGGTATTAGCGCGAGACCGCCACGAGCTCGGCAACCGTCTGGGGAAAGATATCCTCAAACGCCTTGATGCGATGCGCAGAGATGGGCTTGACTAACTTTGCGCTTGAAGGTATAATTTATTTTGACAAGACGTGAACTAATACAGTAGGCACTAATCCGTTTAGTGCACTTTTATTTTTTTCACGATGAACAAATGGCCGATTTGAGTGGTTAAAGTATTAGTTTGGCCATTTATCGACAGCAAAATAAAACTGGTTGGGGGCGATGCGATGCGGGTTAATACTCAACGCGATCTGTATAGTTGTTTTGACAACTTAACTGATGAAGAAATAGTATTCGACGCCAAAGATAATGACAACACGGTCGCTCTGGAGTATTTGATTAATAAATATCGTAACTTTGTGCGGGCAAAAGCCAGATCGTATTTTTTAATTGGCGCTGAACGTGAAGACATCATTCAAGAAGGTATGATTGGCTTATACAAAGCGATTCGAGATTTCCGCAATGACAAGCTCTCATCATTTAGAGCGTTTGCTGAATTGTGCGTAACACGGCAAATTATTACCGCCATTAAGACTGCTACCAGGCAGAAGCACATTCCTTTGAACTCATACGTTTCTTTAAATAAACCCATTTATGACGAAGACTCTGACCGTACGCTCTTAGATGTGCTATCCGGTTCTAAAGTGACTGATCCGGAAGAACTGGTAATCAGCCGTGAGGAGTTTGTTGATATTGAAGAAAAAATGGGTGAAATTTTAAGCGATCTTGAGTGGAAGGTACTGATGTCTTACCTTGATGGGAAGTCGTATCAGGAAATTGCTGTTGAACTCGATCGCCATGTCAAGTCGATTGATAACGCCTTGCAACGGGTAAAACGCAAGCTGGAGCGCTACTTGGAAAACCGCGGTGAAGACAGCGATATTCGCGGTATGTATAGAGGTCTTACCGGTCTTAATAAAGATGCTCCGGCAGACTTGGCCAACTACAGCGAAAACTATGAAGAATAACGCAGCATAAATGACACCACTAGCCGGTGTCATTTTTTCTTATATTCCTTAAAAGATATACTATAGATGAGGTGATCGATTATATGGCTAAGTTGAACAAGGTAAAAACGATTGCAATATTGACTGGCGGCGGTGATGCGCCTGGACTTAATGCCGTAATTCGGGCTGTTGTGAGAACTGCGCTGGGGCAGGGTCTAACAGTCTGGGGGATTAAAAATGGTTTTGGCGGTATGGTTGAAAACCAAATGATTCAATTGACAGACAATAGTGTTGCTGGTATTTTGCCACGTGGTGGTACCATGCTAGGTACAACCAACCGCGATAATCCTTTTAGCTATCCTAAAAAACAGGATGGGAAAATTGTTTACCAGGACATGTCGGTTCAGGCGATGGACAACCTGCGGCAAGCCGGGATTGAGGCGCTTGTTGTTATTGGCGGTGACGGTACTCTTAAAATCGCCGCGGAATTTTATCAAATGGGTTTACCGGTAGTCGGTGTTCCGAAAACCATTGACAACGATATACCGGATACTGAACGGACTTTCGGGTTTGATACCGCTGTTGGCGTAGCTACTGATGCGCTTGACCGATTACATACTACCGCTGAATCCCATCACCGGGTAATGGTACTTGAGGTAATGGGCCGATATGCCGGCTGGATTGCACTGCATGCCGGGATGGCCGGCGGTGCTGACTGTATCCTAATTCCGGAGATACCCTTTAAAACAGACTCGGTTATCGCAAAAATTAAAGAACGCCAGCAACGCGGTCGACAGTTCAGCCTTATCGTTATTGCCGAAGGTGCTCATCCTCAAGGCGGGGAAATATCAATAGCGCGTATTGTCGAGGGCAGCCATGAGAAAGTACGCTTAGGCGGCATCGGTGAAAAACTGGCCAGAGAGATTGAGGAGCTTACAGGAATGGAGTCCCGCTGCACGGTGCTGGGGCATGTTCAGCGCGGCGGGACGCCAACTGCCTTTGACCGGGTGTTATCCACCCGATACGGTGTGGCAGCTGCCCAATGTGTACTCGATGGGGCGTTCGGTAATATGGTGGCATTGCAAAAAAACCAGATTATTCGTGTGCCAATTGTCGATATTGCCGGTAAAGCAAATAATGTCACAAGTGATAACGAGCTCTTAACAGCTGGCCGGGCGATCGGTATTTGTTTTGGTGATTAAAAAAGTTGTAGATAGGTTACACTAAGCCCTAAATATTGCGTGGTTTTATGTATCCGCGCAGTGGAGGGCTGCGATGGAAACGTTGGGCATTACCCTATTTCGGGTAGTTGCAGGTATGGGTGTGCTGCTCGTCATCATGCTGGCAATCGGACGCCGTCAGTTGGGTGAGCTTAGCTCCTTTGACTTTTTAACCTCAATTACCATTGGGGCTGTAGCGGGTGCGCTTATTGTTGATCACCGGATCGAGCTTGTAAGTTCGCTTATTGCCTTGTTGGCACTGGGGGGGATGCAACTGTTCGTCGGTTGGCTAAGCATCAAAATTCGCCCAGTTAATCACAAGCTGAACTTTAAGCCGCTTGTGATGGTGGAAAATGGCCAAATAATCAAAGAGAGCCTGCGTAAGGTACATATGCCTGTTGAGACCTTGTTGCAACTTCTGCGGGAAAAAGATGTTTTTGACATTACAATAGTCGAGCTTGCCGTCTTAGAACCTCATGGCAAACTAAGTGTGCTCAAGAAAGCAGAACATTTGCCGATAACACCAAGCCAGGTTAATTTTAATGTAAACCCCAACAGCATCTTAGTGCCTGTAATATTGGAGGGGAAATTGCAGGTGAAGGCACTGGCTGATATGGGATTTTCACCGCAGCAAATTGAAGAATTCCGCCGTCAGCATCTAAGCAGCATCCACAACGTCTTTATAGCTTTTATGGATCAAGAAAAACGGCTGCATGTGATTCATGATGACGCCCGGGAGCACAATGTGTTTTTACACTGAAGCCCCCGGGGTTTTTCTTACGCAGAATATTAAATTTCTTACTTGCGCAGGAAATTTAGTCGAAATATGGTAAAATAGTAACATGTCCAAAGGAGGTAGCCATGAAGAAACAGCGGTTTAATTTCTGTCCTAAGTGCGGCGGGCAATTAAATGTTCGCCAGGTTGGTGAGCGCGAGCGCTTGGTATGTAACAAGTGTGCCTATACGTTGTATGAAAACCCGATTGTCGGGGTCGCGGCTATTGTACGGCAAAATGGAACTGTTTTGCTGGGGCGGCGGGCTCCTAATGCCAGTTATTCAGGGCTGTGGTGCATACCGTGTGGCTATGTAGAATATGATGAAGATATCCGTGACGCCGTCAAACGGGAGTTCCTGGAGGAAACCGGGCTAGTCATTGAGCCAGGTCAGGTGTATACGGTTTTATCCAACTTTCACAACCCGTCTGTTCATACTGTTGGCGTCTGGTTTATGGCCCAAGTGGCTGGCGGCACCCTCTGCCCAGGCGATGACTTAGACCAAGTGGCCTACTTTTCGCTTGATTCGGTGCCAGACCTTGCGTTTCCTACAGATGCGCAGGTAATAAATATGCTTAAGGCAGAAAGTGACAAAGAATAGGAGGAAGTTACCCAGTGAGTGAAAACATGATTGCAGTAATTATTGGTATCGTAGAAGGGTTGACTGAGTTTTTGCCTATTTCGTCAACCGGACATATGATTTTGGTTGGTTCATTATTAGGATTTGAAGGGGAAAAAGCCAGTGTATTTGAGGTGTTTATTCAGTTAGGGGCCATTTTATCGGTGTTTATTTTATATAGAGACAAGTTTTTTGCGATGCTTAGACCAAAAACCCTTTCCATCTATGGCGGCGGTCTGACAGCTATGCATGTGCTAGCCGGGATTATCCCGGTAATGGGGATAGGGTATCTTCTGCATAAACCCATAAAAACGTACCTTTTTTCCCCTTACACTGTTATTATCGGGCTGATCCTTGGTGCTGTTCTTATGCTGGTGGCTGAAAAAACTTCGCAGCGTCCGGTAACCAATGATGTTGATAAGATGACAATCAAACAGGCCTTTTTCGTGGGATTATTTCAATTTTTATCCCTGTGGCCAGGCTTTTCCCGTTCTGGTTCAACGATTGCCGGTGGCTTATTTTTAGGGATGAGCCGCAAGGCGGCAGCCGAATTTTCATTTATTATTGCTGTACCGCTTATGCTGGTAGCATGCGTGTATGACTTAATGAAAATATGGAATCAGTTGAGCGTTGATGATTTTACCATGTTTGCCATCGGTTTTGTTGTTGCGTTTATCACAGCCTACATATCGATTGTTTGGTTTTTGCGGTTCCTTAATAACTCCACACTGGCATCGTTTGCTTATTACCGGTTTGTCGTCGCTGGGCTGTCCTACTATTATTTCTTCTTGCGGTAAATCGCAACAACTGCTTTTGCGCATGTTGCATAATAAATCGATGATATGCCAAATGATATCGATCTGTTGGAGGTAGTATTGTTTTGGACGTAAAATTAATTAATCCATTTTTAGAAGCAATAACAACAATCTTACCGCAATTAGGCTTTAAGGAAATTAACCGGGGTGGACTGGAGATAAAGGAACAAGTGTTACCAAGCCAGGGGGTTACTGTACTTATTGGTATCACCAAAGAAATTAAGGGTAATGTAGCGTACAATATGTCTGCCGATACAGCCAAGAAGGTAGCCTCTACCATAATGATGGGTATGCCGGTGTCTGAGATGGACGAAATGGCGCAGAGTGCCATTTCTGAAATGGTCAATATGGTTACTGCCAATGCAGCCATAAACTTTGAAAAGCAGGGGCTGGTTGTAGATATCTCGCCGCCCAGTATAGTTGTTGGTACTGGATATAGCGTACGGGTAAGCAATAGTAAGTACTTAGCGCTTAGTTTAATGGTTGACTCTCAGCTTATTGAAATCAACGTTGGACTTGCCTCATAATAAAAGAAAACACGGCTTATGCAAAGTCGTGTTTTCTTTATTATTTAAGGGTATGACTGTTGACTTTCCCTATTTCCTCTGGATAAAATAACCATGAAAAAAGATGTTGACACAGCATCGCCGGTATTATATAATATGTTTTGTCACTGAGACAAGGTAACTAAGAAAAAGATGCTGGCGTAGCTCAATTGGTAGAGCAGCTGACTTGTAATCAGCAGGTTGGGGGTTCAATTCCTCTGGCCAGCTCCATATGGAGGGATTCCCGAGTGGCTAAAGGGAGCAGACTGTAAATCTGCCGTCTATGACTTCGGTGGTTCGAATCCACCTCCCTCCACCAATTAAGGATCTATAGCTCAGTTTGGTAGAGCATCCGGCTCATAACCGGCGGGTCCTAGGTTCAAATCCTAGTAGATCCACCAATATCATGCGGTCGTGGCGGAACGGCAGACGCGCTAGCCTCAGGAGCTAGTGGGGGCAACCTCGTGGTGGTTCAAATCCACTCGACCGCACCATAAGCAGAGAACCAAGTTTTTAGGAACGAAAGTGACGCGGAAACTTGTGTGAATCGCTTAGTTCTGAGCGGTAGCGAAGAACATCCTATGAGGAAAAACCTATTATAATTAACATGCGGTAGTGGCGGAACGGCAGACGCACCAGCTTGAGGGGCTGGCGGGGGCAACCTCGTGATGGTTCAAATCCATTCTACCGCACCATTTAATACCAAACATTAAAGTACATAATAGTATTGACATAAATAAATAAAAATGCTATTATAATCTTCGGTCGTTAAATAAAGCGACAAAAGATGAACTGTAGTTTTAAGCGCATCCGTGTGCTTCGGTCCCGAGAAAGCGTGCCATCCATGGCACACTCGTGACACTAGTGCATCCATGCACGTCGTTCCCTGAAAACTGAACAATGTAAAGTAATGCATCATAAAATGCCAGATGTGCGTTGTGCTACTTGTAGCACAAACAAAAACATTTTTTTTGATTTAATGAGCCGATAAACGGCTTCAATAAATACACTTTATTGGAGA
>NZ_DATMYD010000117.1:0-2663 GCF_035561155.1 Sporomusa sp.
CATTTGAGTACGGATAAAGAATAGGAGGTGAGAGAATGTATTGTCCTTTACTTTGTATTAAACCTGAAAATAATCTGGTTTCGTTTAGTCAATGCCTGGAGGATGCATGCGCATGGTGGATTATTACCGGCACCACAGGTAAATGCGCACTGTACCAAATGGGAGTATATGCCGCTAATCACTGACAAGACGGCATAACCACAAGTGAAGAAAGGGAGTGACCACATGATTCCTACACTGAAACTAAGCGATATTATCAGTAAATGGCGAGACACCTTGCAAGCCAGCCAGCCAATATCAAACTTCTGCACAACCCATTATAACAAGGTGCCAAACATCTTCGTCGGCATCAACGGCAAAACGCCGCCAACAGCAGATAACTGCCCGATGATTATTCTTTATCCGGGTGCTAAATCAGAAGGGCTGGAATTGCAAGAGTATACGTATAAACTCACGATTGGTTGGACGATATTGCAAAACGCAGTGACCGTAACCAATAATATAACAGAGTTAAGTGGCATAGCGGAATGTGATGGCCTTGGCCAGCTAATCTACCTGGAACTTGCGCAACTAAGCCCGGACAACCCGATTAGTGTATTGAATTACGACATTGAGCCAGTTGCCTACTTCCCACGGTTTCCCGGACGTATGGATCTTACTGTAAAAATCGCGCCTGTTAATGGTTATAGCATCAATTTCTAAGGAGGTTCTACCATGTCAAGAGCAAAAGGAATTAATTCTCAGTTGGCACTGGCTTATGAGACTGCCTATGGACTGACGCCGGCATCTCCCAAAGGCTATAGCATGCCTATTAATCAATCGAAAATTGCAATTAGTCAAAATCAGATAGATTCCACTACCATTCGCGGCCGTCGCGACCAGATCCAGCCCGCGATCGGCAACACCGATGTATCGGGCAGCATTGTAGTGCCAATCGATCAAATCGGTGCCGGATTTTGGCTGCGGGCCATGTTTGGCAACCCGACGACTACCGGCTCCGGTGATCCTTACACCCATGTATTTAAAGTGACTAAGAGTCAGCCGTCGCTGGTGCTGGAGCAACAATATCCAGATATTCCGGCCTATGAAATGTTTAACGGCTGCAAAGTAAACAAATTCTCCTTTACCTATGGCGGTGATACTGAATTGACTGCCACTATTGATATTCTCGGCGCCAAACGTACCGTTGGCGCTGCACCCTTTGCGTCACCCCTGAACGCACTCTCACTCCAGAAATTCAGTAATTTTCAAGGGACGATTGAGGAAGGCGGATCGCAAATGGCCATTGTGACCGAAGCCAGCCTGAACGCTGATTTCGGTCTGGACGGCAATATCTATACCATTGGCGGCAACGGTTGCCGAACCGACTTGCCTGAAGGTATCCTCCAGGTGTCCGGCACTATCAAGGCGTTTTTTGCTGATACTGTGCTGTTGAATAAGGCGGTTAATAACACGAAATCCTCATTGAAGTTCAAGTTCACCAGCGGCACTCATAGCTTGCAGTTTTTTATGGAAGAAGTCATTTTCCAGCAAACATCACCCGGTATTGAAAGCGAAAAAGGGATCTATATCAATTTGCCCTTTAAGGCATTTTATGATAGCGGCGCCGGCGGCAGTGCTATTGTTGCGACTTTGGTCAATGGCTATGCCTCCTATGCAACGGTTTAGCCGTAAGAATTCTAAAGGTAGTTAAAGGAAGTCCGCATCGCGATAACTCAAAGGAAAAATCCTAGTATCGAAGTAAAAAAAGCGCAAGTATTCCACTTGCAGTGGTACATATTTGCGCTTTTTCATGCGCCAGCGACAACTAGCTGAATTGGCGTTTTTTCATGAATGCTTAGAGCAGAACAATGAAAAGAGGTGATGAATTAATGGGTGAGGATGAATATAGTGTCAATAATGATTTAAAGTATCTTAACGAGACGCAGTGGCAAGTTGATCCTGGCTTCTTTGACAAAACTATGACGTTTTTTAAGGATTGGCAAAATAGTATTGGCGTTGATGCATTTAGCAGTGTGAGGGCTGAGTATATGCTGTCTCCTGATAATCCAGCGTATGGTATAGAGGATTTAACGGAACAAGAAAAAGCAGAAGGTATAACGCTGCAGTATAATGAGGATGGGACATCAACGAAAGTTAAGGACGAAATACCGCTTCCGGGAGAAATAGAAAAGATTAATGATCGGGATAGGGTAACTAGACAAAGTATTTCTGATGGAATTGGATATTTGGTTGAATCCTGGAAATCGTGGCAGGTGAACCAAGAAAAGGAATCGCTAGAAGCAATGGCGAAAGGGATAATTGATCTTGAAGGAGTTACGCCGGAAGACCCGCTATATGAGTTTAAATTGCAGGAAGTCATGGCCATGCTGAAGGAAGTTCAAGACTCCGTGGTTTCTGGTGGTATGAAATTTGTCCGAGGACTAAACGGAGTCATTAAGGAGTCGAGTAAAGCTGATAATACAAGAACTATAAACACCGATTTATTAGCTCTTGCAAATGGTCTTCCAAAACAGACAAAAGTTGTAAATTTGTCTAGTGCCGGAACAGAAAATGCTTCTGATGGTAGTATCTTTGACAAAGTTTCTGATAAATGGCGGGAATTTGAAACTTGGCGGGAAAGAGAAAAATATCTACATGCAGTAGAAATGACTAAGCTTAGT
>NZ_DATMYD010000118.1:0-27028 GCF_035561155.1 Sporomusa sp.
TAAAAAGAAATGGTATGAAAAAAGGGCATAACAAAGCTAAGGGATAGTTTCCTTAGCAATTTGTTGTGCCTTTTTTGGTGCTAAGCTATCTCTTTTTCATGCAGCATATGACCGCATCTTTTGTGTTGTATCTTGCTATGCAGTTTATTGACGTTGTATCCCATCGCCAGAAATAAAAATTCGACTCGGACGTTTTGCTTACCGCGTAATAAGAAACGTCTGAAGCCGTGGTTTTCTTTCAATACTCCGAAGGCTCCTTCTACTTGGATAGAACGATTCATGCGCAGAAGTATTCCTTTTAGACTGGTAATGTTCTGATAGGATTGGGATCTTTGACTTTGAAATTTTTTAGATACATGAATTCTGCGATTTCCAACCGCTTTTGTACAGGCGCTCTTGTGGGGGCATTGGCTGCAGTCTTCGCACTCATAGATGGTAATATCACTACAGTAGCCGGATTTCGATTTACGCTTAGTCATGCCCACAGAGCGCAGTTTTTTCCCGTTGTGGCAGGTATACTCGTCTTTTTCTGCATCATAGTCCATATTTTCCAGCAGTCGAAAGTCCTTGCGATACTTACTTGTTTTGGATTTTTCGTAATTGCTTGGTTTTATGTAGCCTGTTTGTTTTGTTTCTTCCAAATAACTGTAGTTCTCTTCACTCTCATAACCCGCATCCGCTATGATATTCTTATATTTTTTGCCGTCTAAAAACTTGTCCATTTTTTTCAACAAGGGGATCAAGGTTAACGCGTCAGACCTTTCTGAAGAAATATCTACTCCTACAATATACTCGGCCTCCACGCCGATCTGTACATTATAGCCAGGTTTAAGTTGCGCATTTCTCATATGGTCTTCTTTCATATGCATGAAGGTAGCATCCCGGTCTGTTTTGGAAAAACTGTTTCGGCCCTGGAAACTAGCTTCGTAATCCTCATATTTTTTCTGACGTGCCAATAACTCTTCTAATTGTTCTATGGATTTTTGCAGGGTGCTTTTACGCTTTCCCGTTCCCGACACGGTAGGAATGTTTTCTTTGTCCTTTGTGGTTTGCAGCTTGGCCAGTATTTCAGCAGGACACTCTGCATCAGCCAGGCTAAGGGAATGGATATTTCGGATCTTTTCGATAGCCTCTGCCAGCTTATCTCTTAACTTGGCAGCATATTTTTCTGTGGTTTTTCTCCATACAAAGCTATATTTATTGGCGTTTGCCTCTATTTTTGTACCATCTACAAACAAGTTGTCAAAGTCGATTTCGTGACGCTCTTTGAGTAACTTCACAAATTGATAAAATAATCCTTCTGCAGCTACAGCGATCCGAATACTCCGAAAGCGGGCGATGGTATTATGATCCGGCGCTTTTGCCCCTTCCAAGAGCCACATGAAATGGATATCCCTGCGACAGGCTCGTTCCAGAGAACGGCTTGTATAGATGTTGTTCATATACCCGTAAACGATGACTTTAAAAAGGTTTCTGGGGGAGATGGCTGTTTTTCTTCCTTTGCGCGAATAAGCCTGATACAGTGTTGAATAGTCCAATTGATCCATTACTTCACTTAGTAGTCTGACAGAGTCGGTTTCCGGGATGAGCACTTCCATATTCATTGGCAAAACTAGTTGATATGAAATTGTTTTTGGTGTAGGATTTATGTGTGTAAGGTTTTTCATGGCAGTTTAATTTTACACTGAGAGGCAGGTTCTGCGGAACCTGCCTCTCGTATTTTTTTCAAAAATTTAGGGGCCGCCTCAATTTCTTATTGAGACAGCCCCCGCAATTGTCAACATTACATGTAAAACAATGTTATCAGTGGCTGCTAGGGTTAGCACTAAAATTATTTATTAGCGCCATTACTACCATTCAACATATCGCTGTTAAACGGGAACGGGAATTGAACATACGTATTGGGCACTTCACCGACAACAACGTATTCGGCGATAGGCACCTGCGTGTTAACGCTGACACTCTCACTTACCAGCGGAACCACAATACGAACTTGCGTAGTGGCAACTAAGTAGACCATATGCCGAGTCTGGTTGATACCGGCTTGTTCAAATTTATCGACTACTTTAACCTGGACTGTACCAACAGGAATAATCGTAACCGTAATTTTAGGACCTAAACTAGCCAACATCTGACTGCCTAACACCTGGCCAATCGGAATTTGTATTTTCTCTTCCGTTATCTCCTTCAAAGCATCCTGTACTTTCATTGTAGTGTCGGCTGCCAGTCTGTTAAACTCCATCGTATTAGGTTGAATAAGTACTACCCGTCCGTGTTCATCTAATGTAATGTTTACCAGTGTCTTCGGATCAACGGTTAGGCTAATTTTATTATTAATTACATTGTTGATAGAGTGAGTTGCAATAAAGGTGGCCCGTGTTTCAGCAATAGCCATAAGTGTTGGCTTTAGGTGGGTATCTACCTGCCAAAAAAAGAGCGACAGTAAAGCCATTAATGCTATCGCTACTAGTGGAAAGAGTGGTATTGTACGCTTTCGTCGCACAGAAAACCGCATGTCTCCCCCTCCTCTAAACCACCCTTACTTCGTTTACTTATTATATATATGGTGGAAGCTGGTTATTGGTTACTAAATATACACATTCATTATAATTAAACTAGCGGGAATACTAATAAAAATGTTGAGAGGTGATGTACATGGATGGTTTAGAAAAGTTAAAGCTAGATGTTGCCAATGAAACCCTTGGCAAGGAAATGAATACAGCAATAAACGCTGACAATTATGAAAGCGTTCTTGATGAAAAAAAGATAGAGGTTGCCGAGGAGCTAGGTCTTAAGGACAAGATTGAAACTGTTGGTTGGGGAAACATGACGACTAAAGAGGTTGGTAAAATCGGCGGTCGAATGGGAGGCCATATCGGGGGACAAATGGTTAAAAAGCTGGTAGAAATGGCAGAATCCCAAATGGCTCCTGTAGACGAAGCAACCCTTGAAGATGCAAAAAAACATCTGGAAGGTAAACAGTGAAAATAAAAATTGGGTCGCAGGTGCGACCCAATTTTTTATTTTCTAACAGTAAAACTTGAGTTTATTCTATGATAATACGGTGATAATTCTTTTTGCCTTTACGTATAATGAGGCTATTGTTCTCGAATAGGTCGGCCGTGAGCAAAAAGTCCAGCTCAGATACCTTGGCGTCCCCTACATAGAGTCCACCCTGCTGAATTAGTCTACGTCCTTCACTTTTAGAAGGGATAATCCCAGTGCTCACGAGAATATCCAGTAACTTAGAGCCTATCATATCAGTAGCTACCGACACAGTTGGTGCGTTGTCTAAATTTCCCGCTCCGCCGAACAGTGCTTCAGCAGCTTGTTGGGCTTTTTCTGCCTCATCCTGACCATGGATTAGTTTAGTTATTTCAAAGGCCAGTGTTTTCTTAGCGATATTAATCTCTTTATCCTTAAGGGCACCCAGCCGCCGGACTTCATCCATCGGTAAAAATGTAAGGAGGGCCAAGCATTTTTCTACATCGGCATCGTCAACATTACGCCAGTATTGATAAAAATCATAAGGGGAAGTCTTCTCAGCATCTAGCCAAAGGGCTCCTTTTTCTGTTTTACCCATCTTTCGTCCATCACTGGTCGTCAACAAAGTAAAGGTCAGTCCGTAGGCTGGTTTACTTTCCTTGCGCCGGATCAGGTCTGCACCAGCCAAGATGTTGGACCACTGATCGTCACCGCCCATTTGCATGATACAGTCGCACTGGCGGTTGAGTTCAAGGAAATCGTAGCCTTGCATTATCATATAGTTAAACTCTAAAAAAGATAAGCCTTTCTCCATCCGCTGTTTAAAGCATTCGGCAGTCAACATACGGTTGACTGAAAAGTGCACACCGATCTCCCGAAGAAACTGCACGTAGTTGAGCTTTAATAGCCAGTCGGCGTTATTCATCATCAACGCCTTGCCATCAGAAAAATCAATGAAGCGCTGCATTTGTTTTTTAAAGCGATCGCCATTTTGTACGATATCTTCTGATGTTAACATTTTTCGCATGTCCGACTTGCCAGAGGGGTCTCCCACCATCGCCGTCCCGCCGCCTATAAGGCAAATAGGACGGTGGCCGGCCTGCTGCATATGCGCCATTACCATCATTCCCAGAAAATGCCCGACATGCAGACTGTCCGCAGTGGGATCAAATCCAATATAAAAAGTAATTTTTTGCTTAGTCAATAACTCCGCAATTTCTTCTTCATGAGTCAGTTGCTGGACAAATCCTCGTTCTTTGAGAATATCTAGTACAGACATCGTTAAAATCCTCCTTCATTGCCCGGATTCATCGCCGGTAAAAAAATAAAACCCGTCCCTGGTCAGGGACGGGGGTAAACCCGTGGTACCACCCTTGTTGCTGAAAATCAGCCACTCAAGCGAAGTTAAAAAACTTCTTCCTAGCCATTAACGGTGGCGCTCCGGCCCGGCTTACTAGTAAAACACTTTCAGCCTGCTGTTCATAGGTGTATTTCAGTCAGTCTGCCTACCGGGTTCCACCATCCCCCAGCTCTCTGTAAGGCTATTCTGGCTTACTTTTCCTATTCATCACATTTTCCATATAACTTGCTATATATAATATACCTGAATATGACCGCGTTGTCAATTTTAGCCACATTGTGTCAACAGATGATGACACCGATTTTTCAGCCGCATTATAACATAACAATTTTAATATTGCAAACTGTTGTCAAGAAATATCCTATCAATAGATTTTTGTGGTATAATGATTAGCGAATCAAAGCCTAGAGTCTGACTGCAATTTATTTGAATGATTCCAATGAATCTGTAAGGGGAGAAAGCCATGCAAGATAAAGACAAAGAAAACAAAGAACCCAACCGACGCAGACCTAAGAAAAACACTCGAACAATTACAGTTATTGCTGTGGTTGTCTTCTTGGTTATGCTGACAGGTGCCGGGCTGGGTTTTTTAACAGCCAGTATTCATACAATGCCTAGCTTAAAAGGTGAAATACGTCCCGCTGTTTCTTCTCAAATTTTTGACGTTAACGGCAAACTGATAACAACTATTCATTCAGTGGAAAACCGGTTACCTGTGTCAATAAATAAGATACCTAAAGACTTACAAAACGCATTTATTGCTGCTGAAGATACCCGGTTTTATCAGCATAGCGGTATCGACCCCCGTGGTATTTTACGGGCAGTCTGGTCTAATATGACTGACAGAGGAATATCGGAAGGCGGCAGTACCATAACCCAACAGTTAGCTAGAAACGCTTTGCTTTCACAGGAACAGACAATTAAACGCAAAATACAGGAAGCTTTTTTATCTCTACAAATTGAACGCCAGTATAGCAAAAATGAAATCTTAGAAATGTACATGAACCAGATTTATTTTGGTCAAGGGGCTTATGGTGTTCAAACAGCAGCTCAAATATACTTTGGGAAAAATGTTGAGGATTTGAATTTAGCAGAATGCGCCCTGATTGCCGGTATACCCAAAAGTCCCAACTATTATTCTCCTTCCAGCAATTTAAAGGCAGCCAAAGAGCGCCAAGCGGTTGTACTCGAACAAATGGTTAAGTACGGTTATATTGATTCAGCAGCAGCGGCTAAAGCGCGAAATACCGAAATTAAACTGGCTACTCGCTCAGTTACTAACACGACAACTGCTTCGTATTTTACTGATTATGTAATGCAACTTCTCATAGATAAATACGGTGCTGACGCTGTATATAAAGACGGCCTAAAAGTGTATACAACACTTGATCTTGAAATGCAAATCGCCGCAGAGCTTGCTATGAATCAACTTCCGACTACGCGCACCGAAAGCGGCATCAAGCAGCCCCAAGGCGCACTTGTAGCGATTGATCCCCATAGCGGCCATATTAAGGCAATGGTTGGCGGTCGTGGTAACGACCAGTTTAACCGGGCAGTCTTAGCTGAGCGACAGCCGGGTTCTGCTTTTAAGCCATTTGTCTATTTAGCGGCTATAGAAAGTGGTCTTACTCCCGCTAGTATCATTGATGACAGCCCGGTTAGTTTTGGCAGTTGGTCACCGGTGAACTATGATAGAAGCTTTCGCGGACCGGTAACAATGCGAAGTGCTCTAGAACAGTCTTTAAACGTTGTAACCGTCAAGCTTGCTCAACAAGTAGGTATTGATAAGACTTTATATTATGCGCAACAGATGGGTATTTCTACTCTTGTGCTTAAAGGCGACACAAATGACCGCAACTTGGCTATGTCATTAGGTGGTCTCACCCGTGGCGTTACTCCGCTGGAAATTGCCAGCGCGTATGGAGTATTAGCCAACAGTGGTATCCGCGTTGAGCCTACATCCATCATCAAAATCGTCGACCGCAATGGTAAAGTAATCGAGCAGCACATACCCAAAGAGAAGGTAGTTGTTAACGAGCGTAGCGCATATCTCCTCACCGATATGATGCGAGGAGTTATCAACAACGGCACAGGCACAGGCGCTTACTTTGGGCGCCCTGCCGCTGGCAAAACAGGCACCACCAGTGACTATAAAGACGCTTGGTTTGTCGGCTTTACACCAGACTTAGTTGCAGCTGTATGGATGGGCAACGATAATCCAGGATATTTAGGCGGCGTTACCGGTGGCGGTATTCCGGCCAGTATCTGGCGGAGCTTCATGAGTGATGTGTCTGCTAAATATGTTGCCCGCGATTTTGTAAAACCCTCTGGCATTGTAGCTGCCCGCGTATCTACCAAAGATGGATTACTGCTTAATGATCCAAACAATCAGGAAGGCCGCAATGAAATCTTTATTGAAGGAACTCAGCCTAACAAGCTTTCAACCGTAACGGCAACAAAAGATGGTAAAGACAATAAAGACGGTAAGGATAAGGACGGTAAAGATATTAAACAACCTGATCAAACTGGCGCCACTGGGGAAACTTCGGGTACAGATGAGAAGACTCCACCTCCCCCTCCGGTAAAGAATGACAGAAATCCGGTGAGCCCATCAGCGCCACCGCCGCCGCCTAAACCTAACGATCCGATAAAAAAGAATTAGATAACAAAAAAACACGCGTAAATTTACGCGTGTTTTTTTCCATTTGAGCATATACATTAGTATAGCCTAACAACTGCTGATTCCACTATCGTTATCACAAAAGAAGAGGAGTAAAATGATTATAATGATAATAATTATCCCGCTACCGCCGAAGCCACCGCCAAAGCCACGTGCCATTGCAATTCCCTCCTTCCATCCATCTTAAGAGTTCTGTCCTTCTTTAATGCAATATATCAACCCTGTGCTTTTTGTCACACGCTTAACAGCGTGTTCCTAAAATGTAAGTAGGAGTTATTATAGTGAAGTGTCATCATCATCGAAAAAGAACAGTAATAGGATAATGATGATAATCCAGATACCACTGAATCCATTACCGCCAAATCCACAACGCGACATTTAAACTACCTCCTCCTTAATTTGTCTATTAACGAGAGCGAAGTACCGCCCGCTCTTCTACTTCAATATATACAGTTCGTGCGGGAAGTGTTACTAACCCTAACCAGCATTTGACTGCTATTTTTTGTTTATTTCAAACAGCCGTCTGATTTGTTTAGGAGCTTCGGTTGCTACCTTCACGGACTGCATTGTGCTATTAATTACGTCCGTAACATTTCTGATTTTATCTACTGTAGAAGACATAGAATCAATTCGCCTGTCCATGGAAAAGTTTTCGGATGCTAGCGTCAACAATATTACCATCAACTGAACATTGAAATTAGGATTTTCTATCACCTTTCTAAATAAAGCAGCTGGCCCACGAGCAGTCTCTTGTTTTTTGGGTATTGCTGCCGGCAGTACCTCTGGCCGCTCTTTAACATGTTCTTTACTTGCAACTTGTTCTTCCCCTGTTTTAGCCGTTTTCTCTATAGGCATTCCTGCATTTCGATGATATTTCCGCACGCGCATCTTTCCCACCCACCCTCACATTGAACTTTTTCTAATCCAATATATGAAAGATAAGAGTATTTGGTCTCTCCCAAAGTTTGGACACTCACAAAAAATGCCTAACTGAATAAATTGGATAAAACGAATTGCCTATAAATCCAAAGCTTGCACCACTATTCCGCCCTGAAAAAATGGGGATTATTAGTGGCAGTTAGCTATCGGATAAAAACAGAGGAGGTGCATAACTAGTGTTTGAACAGTTTGGAAATATTATGGAAATGGTTAAAAAGGTACAAAGTAATGTTGATAATATTCAGGAGCAGCTCAAACAAGAACGAATAGAAGTATCAAGCGGGGATGTTGTAAAGATAATCGTAAACGGTCAGCAAGAGCTTATCTCCATCCAGCTAAACGCGAAGTATCTTATGGCAGATAATGCAGCATTATTGCAAGATTTATTAACAGCTACAATAAATAATGCTTTGACTAAATCACGCGGATTAAATCAGGAAGCCATGGGCAAACTCGCCACAGATTTAAACCTACCTAAAATTCCTGGCATGTTTTAAGGAGGCGGTACTATGCCGAACGATACCGATAATCCTGGCTCTTCATCGCTATTAGGTTCAATAACCCGGATGCTGGACGCTAATATTAATGCCGGGGCAGGCCCTGACAATCTAATCACTGTTTTAGCACTGTTATGCTTATTTTCTATTGTTAACAAGAGCAATGCAATCAGCCAGCCAGTCCAAACTCAACCGGCAGCTAATAGCAATCCTCTACATAAATTACTGGGTGACTTGACAAAAGGCGGTGACGGCGGCGGTATCGGCGGCAGCGGTCTCTCGCCTGATACATTAATGTCACTATTACCGCTGTTAAACAGTCCTCAACTTAAGTCAAAACTTAATCCGAGCACAATGGGCACAGTGCTCGGATTATTAAACAATCTAGGCGGTATTGGCGGCGGCGCCCAAGAAAAACCTAAAGCTGAGAGCAAGCCAGAACTTAAACCTGAGCTGCAAAAGCAGCCTAGAGAATCTGAACCTGCTCCTCAGCCGCCTGTTCTCGATCAACAGCCTGTACCAACACTTAAACAGCAGCCTTTACCATCCCAAGAAGGAGAAGAGTCCGAAGATCAGGAAGGCAAAAATTATGGGCGGTATTTAAACTGGAAAAACAACTTCTGAAAATGATAAAACCGGGGTGAGTACCCCGGTTTTATCATTTCGCTATGCACGATCAAAAAATGGACTCTTCCCCGACACACTGATTGGAATGCCGTAAGCGATTTTAACCTCTTCTTCAAATATATCAAGATTAAGTGCGGCACGCCCAATTGAAAACATAATCCTGTTATCGACATGATGCTGAGCAGCTACACTGACGGCTGAACTCAGAGCAATCCCTAAGTCGCCAACACTAATAGCACACATCCCGGACTTTTCAGTATTTTCTTTGCAGTTGGCATACCCGCAATAACCGCAGGGCTGAACACCCATAGGTTTGACTTTCTGGCCCAGTAATAGAGCTAGTTGTGTTTTTTCCAGACATTTTGCGTCACGCTCAAAAAACTGAGCGCCGCTTGCCAAGGCAATTTTTTTCATTTCCTCTACTAGCTGATCTTTGGTCCTGCCTTTTACAATCATTACGACTAGATTGTCAATTCCCCGGGCTTTAGGGGCTGTCCGGGCAGCTACACACATCAAATCTGCAACCTGCTCGATGGCCCGCTGCTCAATATCCTTGCTTTGGATAATCATTTCTCTTCTCCCCCATAAATAAATATTTTTATAGACTGTCTATACTTAAGCCAATCTAGCTACAGTAGCTCCTGTGCCACCTTCGTTAAGTTCGGCTATCTGTATACTTTTTATATGTGGGTGATTTTCAAGATAGGTCCTTACACCTTTTCGCAAAGCACCTGTACCCTTGCCATGAATAATGAGTACCTCGTTTAAGCCAGACAGGATTGCATCATCAATATATTTGTCAAGTACTGTTTCAGCCTCCTCAATTGTCATGCCACGAATATCAATTTGTCTTGCTGCTGCTTCTACCTTGGTCATGTTGACACGTTTTGTGGAGGTTGGTTCTTTGGGCTTACACGATTCGGAAAGCACGCGGCAAGCAGATATCGGTACTGTGAATTTTAAAATCCCAAGCTGTACTGTTACGTCTGCAGTACCTACGGCCAGTACTTCACCTTTTTGCTTTAATGTCGCCACATAGACATTCATACCAGGCTTTAGCATTTCCGCCGATAGCTCAGGTAGATTTCCTTGTTCCTCTACATCAAATCGATTAACTTCAGCACTACTTGACTTGAGCTTCCGACGGGCATTTTCAATCGCATTCTGTCTTTCCCGACCGCTACGCTCAGAAAACTGTTCTTTAAGCTCTGCAATTATTTCTTCCGCACTGCGCCTGGCTTGGCGGATGACGGCAGCCGCTTCTTCCTGCGCCTTCGCTAATACAGCATTCTTTTTTTCAGAAATGATCTGTTCTTTAACAGATATTTTCTCTTTCGCTTTGTTCAATTCCTGTTCTAAGCGCTTTACTTCATCTAATCGTGAAGTAAACGACTTTTTCTGTTCTTCTAAGGCGTGCAGAACTGTTTCAAAGTCAGCGTGTTCTTTATTAATTAATTCCTTAGCTCTAGCAATAATCCCATCTTCTAATCCGAGTCGCCGGCTGATCGCAAATGCATTACTGCTGCCAGGTATTCCAATAAGCAGCCGATAAGTAGGACGCAGGGTTTGTATATCAAATTCTACGCTGGCATTTTCAATTCCATGTCTAGTGTAAGCAAATGTTTTTAATTCACTATAATGCGTAGTGGCAATGGTTTTGGCACCAATAGTATGAATATATTCAAGAATTGCCATAGCCAAAGCGGCGCCTTCACTGGGGTCAGTTCCTGCTCCAATTTCATCAATAAGTACCAAATCATTAGCAGATATTTTCTTTAGTATTCCAACCAAATTAGTCATATGCCCAGAAAATGTACTCAGACTTTGTTCAATACTCTGTTCATCGCCAATATCGGCAAAAATATTGCCAATAATCGGCATCTCAGAGTCAGGAGCAGCCGGCACAAACAAACCGGCTTGGGTCATAAGCGCAAATAAGCCCACCGTCTTAAGGGTTACCGTTTTTCCGCCTGTGTTCGGCCCGGTAATAAGTAAGGTAGTAAAGTGTCTGCCAAGCTGCACATCAATGGGCACCACATGTTCAGCGGGAATCAGAGGATGCCGCGCTTGAATCAGATTGACATAGCCCTGATGATTAATCACAGGTTCAATGGCCTTCATGTCAATACTCAGTTTAGCTTTTGCAAAAACAAAATCCAGCCGGGCTAAAACGGCAAGATTTTCTTCAATAGCCTCTGACACTTTGGCAATGTGACCGGCCACCACCGTTAAAATCCGTTCAATCTCAGTTTTTTCAGCCGCCATAAGTTGTTTTATATCGTTGTTCAAATTAACTATTGCAATTGGTTCAATAAACAAAGTGGCACCGCTGGCTGATTGATCATGCACAATGCCGGGGAAATTATTGCGAAACTCCTGTTTAATAGGAATGACATACCGGTCGCCACGCATGGTTACTAAAGCATCCTGAAAATATTTCTGGTATTCACCTGACCGCAAAATACTATCCAATCTTTCTTTTACACGGCCCTGTGCCTGCTTTATCTCCCGCCGGAGCTTTGAAAGCTCACTACTGGCATTATCTCTGATCGAACCTTGTTCGGTCACAGTAGACTCAATTATGGTCTCAATATTTCTTAACACTGTTATCTGGCCAACTATGGAGTTAAGCAGCGGTGTTTCTATAGGCAGGTCAATAAAAAAGCTCTTCATACGTCTGGCGGCATACAGTGTACTACCTATTGCTAATAATTCATGCGGTTCCAAAATAGCGCCAATCTCAGCTCTTTTTATAGTAGCCCTCACATCGCGAATCCCCCCGAGCGGCACACTAGGAACATTATTCAACAGCTCACGGGCTTCGGCGGTTTCGGCCAGACGTTCTTTTACTTTGCCAGCATCATTCTCCGGCACTAGGCTTTCCGCAAGCTCCCGCCCCATAATTGAACCAGTGAGTTCGGCCAACATGTCCCTGATTTTATTATATTCTAACGTTGACAACACGGGTGCTTCCATGTAAATTCTCCTCTAATATTCTATAATACGCCTCTAAAATAATGACCTCGTGTAATATGCTCATGCTCAACACTATTGGCTTTATCCTGAAGGATAAGCGGATGGCGCTCTCCTTGGTCAATAAGCTCACGGTATAGTCGAGTAATACGGGCTACTTCCTTGACTGAACTATACTTTGCCTCAAACCGCAGCCGGCTTAGACCAGCGCGCATGAGCCGCGGAACATGCGGCAACATAGACAGTTCTTTGGCATTGAGAATATGCATGCGGCAAAACTGGTCAGTAGCTATAGGAAACAACTCATTCATTCTATCCTTTATCCAGTATTGACCACGAAGACAAGCTTGATTACAATTCCTGATATCCTGACCGCCGAGAAAACTGCCTGGCATGCAATAATCAGAAATCATAAGTGTCAAATACCCATGTACTAAACATTCCATCTGTGCAAGCGTTTTACCAGCCAGTTCTTCGACTTGAGCAAAATTAAGTTCAGGCGAAAGCGTTAAGCTGGCTAATCCTAAATCACTCAGATATTTTGCCGTGACGCTGTTGTATATATTTAACGGGTAATCTCCGTGCAGTGGTACAGTAACAAGCTCTTTGAGCAGATGAAGGGTGCCAATATTGCCTACACTAATAGCATGTGGCTTAATATCATTAAACAAAACGGCACTCTCTTTTATCTCTGCCATTTGACTTTGATGTACCAATCTCGGGGTATTAAAAACAATCTTACGACCGTGCTGCCGGACATAAGCTGCCGCATTATGATAATCTTCGCTAGATAATGAGCGTTTTCCAAAACATTCGCCACCAAACATGACAATATCAGCGCCATTATCCACTGCGGCCTTTAGTTTGTCAACTGCATCAACATTTACCACAAGTTCAGGTTTATTCCCTTGCGATGCCGTTCGCACCTGTGGCAATAACGCTCCAATAGATTTATCTTTAGGAAGCGCCGTCCTATCAAATCTGGCAAGACGTGCAGCCTCTAACTGTTCTACCGCCCGGCGTCTGGCATCATTTATCTCGCTGATTGGTACCATTACTTCACCCTGGATATGACAATCCAGCTTGTTCAGCGCAAAAACGGTAGTGCCCAATCGCTCAATTTGCTTAGCCACACTATCTGGTGTAAGCGGTCTTTTTAATGCTTTTTCAGCGATAAATGCCGTTTCTGCCTGACCGGTAAATCCTTCGGTGTCTTGCATTGCTATTACCATCGGCTTACCTTCTTCAACTGTTACAGTAACATCGACAGGTATCCGCCGCACAGCTTCCGCTCTGCTGAAGTACAACCTAGCCCGCTCCATCAGTTTGGCATCAAACACCTTAAATACCCGGTCGTTGTCACGAACAGGTGCACTTACCGGAATAGCTACTGCGGTATTAGCCTGGGCTTCGGTAACAGCAGCACCATCAACAGTCATAGTGTGAACCGTGACATTGACCCGTCCGCCGACTTTAACCCAAAACTCGATAATATCGCCGACAGCCAGCGGCTCATCCAATTTAATAACGGCAACCTTTCCTGCGGCCTGATAACTAAGCACTCGGCCAACCCGTACCCCACGGTTATTGGGTCGCCGGTCGCTCATCATATTGCGTCCGTTTTTTCCATAAAGATGCGCAGTAGTAAAGTCACGGTTAAAGATCTGCGCTAAATCCTTCTTATCCTGCTCACTGATACCATATTCGTCCCTGTTTGCCACATAACTGTCAATAGCCCGCCGGTACGCGTCTACAACAACAGCAACATATTCCGGACGCTTCATCCGGCCTTCAATTTTAAAAGAAGCTACCCCAGCCTTAATAAGTTCAGGCAACACTTCGATAGTATTGAAATCTTTCGGACTCAAGAGATATTCCCCGGCATCCGCCTGACTTAAAACATCATTGCCGTTAGTATCAACAAGGGTATAGGGCAGACGGCAAGGCTGAGCACAGCGGCCACGATTGCCGCTGCGGCCGCCAATCATGCTGCTCATCAGGCATTGTCCCGAATAAGAAATGCATAACGCACCATGGATAAAAGTCTCTATATCTACTGTACAATTTTTACATATATACTCAATATCCTTAAGTGGCAGCTCCCTTGCTAATACCACTCTTTTAAAACCCATGTCAGCCAAGAAATGAACACCTTCTAAATTATGAGCCGTCATCTGGGTGCTGGCATGAAGGGGTAAAGCTGGTACAACCTCCTTGGCTATTACGGCCACGCCTAAATCCTGTACAATAATGGCATCTACGCCGATCTTATATAAATAACGCAAGTAATCAACCAAAGCCGGTAGCTCACTCTCATCCAGCAGTGTATTAACTGTAATATATACCATTACACCGCGCAAATGAGCAAACCGTACGGCCTCCGCCAATTCATCATCAGTAAAATTAGGGGCGTAGTGTCTGGCGCCAAACATTTTACCGCCAAGGTAAACAGCGTCTGCCCCGCCTTCTACTGCCGCAACTAGAGCTTCTTTAGTGCCTACAGGTGCTAGTAATTCAATCACATGGATCATCCTTTCCTAAAACCGCTACTATGGCAGGGGCAATACCTGTCAAATCAGTGATTGCACCTACCGTTTCTTGCGCTCGATAGCCGAGGGCAATGAGCGGAACCTTATTAAACGTATGGGTTTTAACACTCATATCTTCAAAATTACCATGGTCACTCGTTATAATCATTAGGGTATCGGCAGGCAGCCGCTTATAAACTGCACCAATAAATTCATCAAGCAGTCGTAAAATCCTTCCTGCATGCAGCCAGTCTTGCTTGTGGCCCGCACGGTCAGTCTGAAAATATTCAAAGATAGTAAAGGAATATTTCCTGGAAATATTAACCAAATTACAAGCGGCTTGGGTTGGGCTCAATACCGGAAGATGATCTACTCCAAAATCGGGAAGCGTTACATTGGTAATGTCCTGATATACAGCCTCATTGATATACATTTCAGGTAATGACCTAAGTGACATCCCAGTACTCAAGGCTGCCAGCGTGATCGCCGAATGCCGTCGCTTGCGTTTAGCCACTAGCTCAAAATAATTTGGTGTATACATATTGGCGGAAGTTACCAGCATTCCAGCTTCAGTAAGCCTCTTCATAATGTTGTTTTCAGTAATAATATTAGAAAGCTGAGGCCCCGGAAAAGCCTGTATATGGCGCCCCATGGCCTTGGCAGTATTTAGTCCAGTAAGAATAGCCGCCTGCCCTGTTGCACTTTGCGGTAACCCCTCCACGCCTAGCGTAGTATCAATCGGAATCATGCAGCATTCAGGAGTTAAGTTTAAACCTATATCAGAAATCATTGGCTGATCAAATAATTGATTGATGGTATGTAGACCAAAACGGACGATCGGATTGATCTCAGGATTATTACTGCCTAAACCAAAACCGTCAATAAAAAGTAATAACACCCGCATTTTGAACCCGCCCTTGTATGCTGCATAAGAAAGAAGAAGGGGCATCCCTTCCTCTTGTTAATGCAACTCGTTTTCTTTGTTAGTTGCTTTCTCCTCGCTACCTGGTTTTAGCACTTCCTGTTCCCGCAAATGGGCTGCAAGAAATTGGACATCTTCCATAAATTTCTCGAACTTGGTCCATTTTTCACCAGCAAGGCTTAACGGGTTGTTATACATGCTCTTAATATAATCTTCAAACTCTTTTTTAGTTAATGGCTCGTTTTCAGGTGTTCGAAGCATAGTAAATTCGCCGCAGCTTTCTAAGCGGGCTACTTCAATAGCACTTAAATCAGATAAATCAAATCCCTTTTTGTGGAGTTCCTGGCGTAAATCGTCATAGTTAAAATGAGTTTTTGTAAAGTTCTCTCTGATGACGCGCCCATCCTTCACCAGCGTTACCGGTGTACCCTCAAACCATTTGCGCAAGGTACTGTTCTTCAAGGCTAAATAGCCTAATAGCTGCTGTAGCAATAGCAATGCTACCAAAACCTCAACCCCAGCCGCTAAGGTAGGGGTTTGATCCATAGTGCCAGCCACAATAATATCACCAATGCCAACCATAATAACAAAATCAAATGGCGACAGCTGACCTACAGTACGGTTGCCCATCATCCTGACGACAATCAATGCTACAGTGCATAATATCATCAAGCGCAATAAAACCTGGCCAATCGAACCGATATCAAACACGGTACCACTCCTTTTCTGTCAGTATTATTAACATGACTTCCAAGTGTTATACCGTATTACAAGTACTAAAAAGAGGCTATTTATCCTCTTTTATCAATTCAATAAGTTCAAGATAATCCTGCTCTACCCGCAGAAACTCGTCAGCAATATTTAATGCCGTCAATACAGCAATTTTGGTCGGCGATAGCCTAAGGTTGGCTTTCGCCGTTTTTTTCATGCGTTCATCAAGCATAGCTGCTAAACGCATAATTCGCTCTGGTTCAATATTACCTTTTAGAGCATAGCTTTCGCCGTATATCTCAACGGTGACTTTATTTTTTATATCTGACATACTCCACCTGAATTAATATATTTATTGAGAATATACTTCTAGCACCTAAAAACTAATTCCTGCTAGAAAAAATAAAAAGGCGGGATAACCCGCCTGGATAAATAGCAATTATTGTTCGCTAGCCGCTTTGGCTTTATTTAAGGTGCTGTTACGATAGCTGTAAATGAAGTACACAACAAAACCGATAGCCGACCAAACCCCAAATCGTACCCATGTTTCTGTTGGCAGATTAAACATTAAATAACCACAAGACAATACAGCTAACGGTGCAACGATCGACACGGCCGGGCACTTAAATGAACGTGGAATATCAGGCCGGGTATATCGAAGCACTAGTACACCAATTGCAGCAACAACAAAGGCAAACAGTGTACCAATGTTGGTAAGCTCAGCAATAATACCAATGGGTGTAAAACCGGCGATCAGGGCAACGGCGACACCGGCAGCCATCGTAATAATATGAGGCGTACCATATTTAGGATGTACCTTACAAATACTAGCCGGAATAAGACCATCACGTGACATTGCAAAAAATATCCGTGTTTGTCCATACATCAATACCAATAACACGGTAGTTATACCGGCGATAGCGCCAGTACCTACAAGAGCTGAGCCAAAATTGTAGCCAATTGCGCGGAGCGCGTAGGCAACAGGTTCGGCGTTGTTCAAATCTTGGTATGGTACTACGCCTGTTAAAACACCTGCAACAACAATATAGAGTATAGTACATATAACAAGGGATCCAATAATACCTGCCGGTAAATCCCGTTTAGGATTGCGGCATTCTTCAGCAGCAGTAGCTACAGCATCAAACCCGATATAGGCAAAAAAGATAATTGCAGCACCGGCTGCTACACCTGAAAAACCATATGGCATAAGCGGCGACCAGTTAGCTGGATTTACTTTAGGTCCGGCCAGCGCCAGGAAAATAAAAACTGCGACAAGCTTTATAACTACAAGTACTTTATTAAGTGTAACACTCTCCTTGGTACCACGCACCAATAATACACTTAAAAACAGCGATATTAGCATAGCCGGAAGATTGACAATCCCGCCATCGGCTGGCACAGCAGTAAACGCCTTGGGAAGCTCAATACCACCAGACTTGAGTAAGCCGACCATATAACCTGACCAACCGGCGGCTACAGCGCTCGATCCCACAGAGTATTCAAGAACAAGATTCCACCCAACAATCCAAGCTATGATTTCACCTAAGGCAGCATAGCTGTATGTGTATGCACTCCCCGCAATTGGCACTATAGCAGCAAGCTCGGCATAAGCCAAGGCGGCGAATGCACAGGCCAAACCAGAAATAACAAATGATAACATGATACCAGGCCCGGCATACTTAGCGGCAGCTACGCCGGTTAAAACGAAAATACCAGTACCGATAATGCAACCTATTCCTAAAAGTATTAAATCGGTCGCGCCAAGACTCTTTTTCAGTCCTTTTTGTTCTGCACCTTCTTTAAGCATATCAATACTTTTTGTGCGAAATACATTCATATGTTCACCTCTTTGTTATTCTTCCCAATGGAGAAAAAATTAGACCTGTCCATAAGACAGATCTAATTTCCAGTAAATATCCAGTCGTTGCAGACATTTACAGGCCGTGTCCATCCCGGTTAACAGTGTAACACAAAAGGGAAGACAGGTAAAGTATTTTTTGTTTTTACTAGAGAGACAACTATTCCCTGAGTTTCGCTTCAAACGTATTCTCTAGATAGACAATTATATTTTTGTAGTGTTCATCAATTTCAACATCTGTCAGCGTCCGGTCATTCGCCCGGAAAGTAAGTGAGAAAGCGAGACTACGTGAGCCTGCTGTCACTTGTTGCCCGGTATATACATCAAATAACTGAACGGAGCTAAGTAAAGGACCGGCATTAGCAATAATTGCTTGCGTTACATCTCCAGCTGGAACACTTTCAGACAATACAACCGCAAGGTCGCGTGTAATTGCAGGAAATTTAGGCAAAGCCTGATAACCAGGTTTATGAACCGCATGTTTAACTAGTGCCTCTACATTTAGCTCAAACAAATAAACTTTTCGATTTATTCCATATGCATTGAGCACCTCGGGATGTACTTCGCCAACCGTTCCTAAGATATCGCCTTCTTTTTTGATTACGGCTGTTTTCCCAGGATGTAAAGACGGATTTACATCCGCTTCTACAGTGTATCCGCCGATTCTCAGTCCCTCCAGGATGGCTTCCACACTGCCCTTTGCATCGTAAAAATCCACCATATCCCGTGTCTGGTTCCAGGCTAACGGATGACGCTTGCCAATAATAGCGCCACATAGCATGAGTGGCTCTTGCGGGAGCTCCTTGAGCGGCAAGTTCTCAGGCAGATATACTGCGCCAATCTCGTATAGTTTAAATTCCTCATTCTTCCTGGAAAGATTGCGAACAATTGTATCCATCAAGCCGCCCAGTAGTGTGGTGCGCAAAATGGGGAAATCATCTGTAATGGGGTTCAAAACCTCTATCGCGTGGCGTAAAGAGCTACCCTCCGGAATATTTAGTTTATCAAAAGCTTCCGGATGAGTAAAACTGAACGAAATAATTTCTAAAAAACCGCTGCCTGTCAGCACTGCTTTAATCTTGTCTACAATGGTCTGTGTGTAGCTCTGTTTGCCTTGAGCCATGCTGCCGGCCGGCGTAGTCGAAGGCACATTATTATAGCCATATATCCTTGCAATTTCTTCGCAGATATCGGCTGGTAGCGTAACATCTCCGCGCCAGGTAGGTACCGTTACGGTAATCTTCTCTGCCAACACGTCAACGTCGAACCCTAACCGCTTAAGAATATCTTTCATGGTGCTGCCGGGGATGTCTGTGCCCAAGTACTTATTTATTTGTTCAGGGGTAAAAGCAACCTGTTTTGGCAGCTGCATATCAGGGTAAACATCAACAATACCCGGGCATACCTGACATGCGCCCATATCTTCAAGCAACTTAGCTGCCCGATCAAGCGCCTTAATAACGTTAGCTGTATCTACACCGCGTTCAAACCTTCCGGATGCCTCTGAGCGAAGTCCAAGGGCGCGTGAGGTCCGACGAACACTGACTCCTTTAAAAGAGGCAGCTTCCAATAATACGTTTTGCGTATTTGCAGTTACCTCAGTAGCCAGCCCCCCCATGACCCCGGCAATCCCTACAGCCTGGACCGCATCGGCAATAACCAGCATATCGGGTTCAAGCTCCCGCTTAATGCCGTCTAATGTGGTTAATTTTTCGCCCGGATTGGCTTTACGAACAACCAAACTATGACGCGCCAGCAGGTTATAGTCATAAGCATGCATAGGCTGACCTAATTCCAGCATAACAAAGTTGGTTACATCGACAATATTATTGATTGGTCGCATCCCGGCTGCTTGGATACGATGTTGCATCCATGCAGGAGAAGGCCCAACCTTAATGTTTGTCAAGACTCTGGCAGCAAACCTCGGGCATAGGCTGGAGTCGGCAATTTGTATATTTGTGAGGCTATTGGCCTTCTCTACACCTGTTTCCTTTAGGTTGAGCATAGGTTTCTTTAAAGAGGCGCCGGTTAATACGGCAATTTCACGGGCGATACCAATGATGCTAAAACAGTCTGCCCTATTGGCGGTAAGTTCGAACTCAAGTACAACATCATCAAGGCCCAGCGCAGTACGGATATCTATACCAACCGCAGTATCTGCAGGCAAAATATAAATGCCGTTTCTGGCCTCAGGCGATACCAGTTTGTTATCAATGTTGAGCTCCTCAGTCGAACATAGCATCCCGTAAGATAGCATACCGCGCAGTTTAGTTGGCTGGATATTCATCCCATTAGGCAGATTGGCGCCAACGGTAGCTACAGGGACTATATGCCCCTGCCGAACGTTTGTTGCGCCGGTAACAATAGTAAGTACTTCTGTTCCTATATCAATTTTACACACCGATAATTTGTCAGCATCAGGATGTGGACCGATCTCTATTACTTTGCCAGTAACCACACCTGAGATGTTTTGCCCTAAAGGCTCCACCGCTGCAACCGGAATTCCGGCCATTGTCAGCATATCGGCAAGCTTTTCCGGGGTCTCATTTATTTCAACATAATCTTGAAGCCATTTAAATGACGCTCTCATAACTTTCCCCCTTTACTAGTTTTAGAATTGGCGTAAAAAGCGTATATCATTGTCAAAAAACAGTCTGAGGTCATCAATACCATAAGTCAGCATGGCAATACGCTCGACGCCCATACCAAAGGCAAAACCACTTACCTTGTTCGGGTCAAAATTGCTCATTTCGAGTACACGTGGGTGAACCATACCTGACCCTAAAATTTCCAGCCAGCCTGTACCTGAACATACACGGCACCCCTTACCCTCGCACATAACACAGGAGATATCTACCTCAGCGCTTGGTTCGGTAAATGGGAAAAAGCTTGGGCGGAATCTTACATTTACGCTATTTCCAAAGATCTCTTTGGAAAATAGCTCCAGCGTACCTTTTAAGTCAGCAAAACTTATTCCTTGATCAATCACTAACCCTTCTACCTGCTGGAACATAGGAGAATGGGTCGCATCATAATCCCGACGGTATACTTTCCCCGGAGCGATAATTCTAATTGGCTGATTCGGCACAGCCGACTGCATTGTCCGAATTTGAACAGGCGAAGTGTGTGTTCTAAGCAAAAATTCTTTAGTTATATAAAAAGAATCTTGCATATCCCGGGCAGGATGATCCTGGGGTAAATTTAATGCTTCGAAGTTATAATAGTCTTTTTCTACTTCCGGACCTTCGGCAATTTCAAAACCTAATCGCATAAAGGTATCTTTAATGCGATTTAAGGTGAGTGTCAACGGGTGTAAGTGCCCCAGTTCAGCCCGTCGCCCTGGTAAGGTTACATCAATAGTTTCTGACGCCAGCTTCCGGGCAATTTCGGCTTGTTTCATAACCTCAAACTTGTCAGAAATAATTTGCTCAATTTCGTTTCTAACCTCGTTAACAACTTGCCCTGCTCGCGGCCGTTCTTCTGGACTCAATGCCCCAAGTCCGCGCAACACGCCTGTCAACAACCCTTTTTTACCTAAGTACTTGACTTTCAACTCATTAAGTGCTTCTTTACCGGCAACCTCTGACAGCTCTTTAAGAGCTGTTTCTCTTAAAGCCCTAAGCTCTTGTTCCATACATGCCTCCTAAGGAATAAAATAAAAAAGACTTTCAGCCCCAAGGGGCGAAAGTCTTGATTTCGCGGTACCACCCTAATTATACTCAATTTCCAGTAACGCGGAAAAAACGCCAGACCTACACAAGATACCTCTTCAGTCCGGATACTCAGAAGTGAACTTCTGCTAGCTGTTTCGGCGCCGCTCTCAATCTTTGGCAGCATCCTCCCTGTAGAAACGTGGCTAACATACTCTCTCCGTCATCGCACTGCAATGAAACGAACTATTAAATTATTGCATCATTAGCCGTTTATACCACAAATACGCAGCAATGGAACCGGTAGCTTCGAACATTCTCCAGAAGAATTCGGCGGTCATCATCGTAAGACCACACACCCTCTCTGCCTGTAATGGCAATTTCCGTCATTGCTAAGCGTATTATATCACAGCATTTTGCAAATTACAAGATTGCCCGCTGCCTTACTGCCTCGTACAATATGACTCCTGCAGCCACAGCTACATTGAGCGATTCCGCCTGACCAACAAGCGGTATATTAAGACATGCATCTGCTTTTTCAATAAGTTCCTGGCAAACACCCTGCCCTTCGTTACCTAAGATAATAGCTGTAGGGCGTTTAAAGTCCACCTGATAATAAATATCAGATTTCTGTAGAGAGGTTGTCAGCATGTTAACATTGACTGACTTAAGCTCCGCTATCAACTCTTCAGGGGATATTCCTTCAATTACAGGTAAATGAAACAACGACCCCATGGTGGCCCGCACCGTTTTTCCTGCATATACATCTGCGGAACCCCTGAGTATAATCACGCCTGTACAGCCAGCGGCATCTGCCGTTCGAATAATGGTGCCTGCGTTTCCAGGATCCTGAATACCATCTAAAACAACTATGAGGGGTATTTTATTGTTTTGAGTGATCATTTGAGTAAGTGTAGCCTGTCTTTTCTTTAACACCCCCATAATCCCCTGGGGCTGCTCAGTATCAGACAGTTTATTATAGATATCTTCAGGCACTACTACCATGCGACACTGCGCCGCAGTAAGCCTGTCAAGCACACGTCTTGTTCGTTCGCGGGCTGCAGCCGCTTCAGTATAAATACATAGTTGAACAGGCCATTCAGAGGCAGCGCATTCTTCGACTATGCGCAGTCCCTCCGCCATAAACATTCCCAGATTATCCCGGTATTTTTTTTGCTTAAGGGAAGCAACTTCTTTAATGAGCTTATTGGCCGGGCTGGAAATGAATTCGATCATTCTAGCTCCTCCAGTTTTTGAATCCCCTTGGTTTGACCTACAAAAATTAAAATATCCCCAGTCTTAATCTTCTCATCAGGCTGCGGCGGTACAATAAGATCCTCTCCCCGCTTAATGGCCACAACGTTAACCTCATATTTTACCCGTAGATTGGCTTGTGCTAAACTTTGGCCAATCAACGCTTTAGGTGCAGTAATTTCAACGATACTCAAGTCTGGAGATAACTCAATATACTCTAACACATTGGTCGATACCAGGTTGTGCGCAACCCGCTGCCCCATATCACGCTCTGGATAAACAACCCGGTCTGCACCAATTTTGGACAACATCTTACCATGTAGTTCATTGCGAGCTTTAGCCACAATATGTTTTACGCCCAGATCCTTGAGCAAGAGTGTCGTTAAAACATTAGCCTGAACATCCTCACCAATAGCTACAACAACAACATCAAAATTCCGAATACCTAAGGCTTTGAGCGAATTTTCATCAGTGGTGTCAGCCTGAACAACATGAGTTACCTCTTCACTAAATTTCTGGATCCGATCTTCATCAGAATCGATAGCCAGCACCTCATACCCAAGTGTGTACAAGGTGGTTGCTACACTAGTACCAAAACGTCCTAATCCAATAACAGCAAATTGTTTATTCTTATTTTTCATTATAATTCCTCCTTAGCCGATAATAATTTTACCTTCCGGATACTGCAAATTGCCTTTACGGGTTTTTAGTGCCAACGCTAAGGCTAGTGTAACTGGACCGACTCGACCGGCAAACATCGTTAGAATAAGCCAAAACTTTCCTGAGGTTGTCAAGCCTGGTGTAATCCCAGCTGATAGACCTACTGTTCCGAAAGCCGAGGTTGTTTCAAATAACAACTTAATAAACGGTTGGCTTTCTGTAATACTTAGCATCATTGTCACAAAAATAACGAGGATAGCCGAAAGCAGCATGACGGAAAACGCTTTATAAATGATCGCCTGAGGAATTCGCCGTTCAAATAGTTCAGCATCATTCCTGCCTCTGATTAGCGCCCAGATGGCGGCCGCCATAACCCCTGCTGTCGAAGTTTTTATACCGCCGCCTGTTGAAGCCGGTGACGCGCCAATAAACATTAGCAATACCATAAAAAACAGGGTAGCATCAGTAAGTTTGCTCAAATCAACAGTATTCCAGCCTGCAGTACGCGGCGTCACTGACTGGAAGTAACTGGCCAGTAATTTGCCTTGCCAGGATAAATTTGCCAAGGTACCGGGGTTATCGTATTCGAGCAGAAAAATCACTACCGCACCAAAAACAATAAGAAACAAGGTAGTAACAAGAACCACTTTGGTGTGAAGAGAAAACATACAAAATCGTCGATTTGTCCACACATCGGCGATGACTGTAAAACCAATACCTCCTAAAATGATAAGCAGTGAAATGACGATATTAACCACAATGTCGTCCACATAGCCGGTTGCGCTGGAAAACTTGCCGGTTACGCTTCCAAGCAAGTCAAACCCCGCGTTACAAAATGATGAAATAGCATGCCAATAGCCAAAATAAATACCTTTAACCCCTAAATCCTGATACCACCGGAGAGCCAAAATTGTACCGCCAATAAACTCAATCAGCAAAGTCACCTTTATAATATACTGGGTCAATCGTACAACTCCAGATACTGTAAGCTGATTCAAAGCTTCTTGCATAATTAGCCGCTGTCTTAAATTAATCCGTTTACCAATAAGCATTGCCATAAGTGTGGACATAGCCATTATTCCGAGACCGCCGGCCTGAATTAGACTTATAACAACAAGTTGCCCGAACAGCGAAAAATATGTACCGGTATCAACCACTACCAGGCCGGTTACGCAGACGGCTGATGTAGCGGTAAACAGGGCATCAATAAAACTCAGGCCTTGTCCTGTCGCCGATGCCATAGGCATCATTAATAACAGTGTTCCGCCCATTATCAGCCCAGCAAATCCAATCACAAGAATCTGGTACGGGGTAAGCTTCCATTGAGCGATGTCCAGTAGGTTGGCAATTTTTACTTCCAAGATATTCCACCTCTAAATTCCAGTATACTTTAAAAATTATACCCAAATTAGGAAAACTAAACAAGATTCTGGATAAACTATTTTACAGGAGGTGATACTTTGAGTTCATCAGGAGATTCTGGAGCAACGATGCAGCACATTTTTAACAAAAATATTTCTAACACACCAGATGTCAACTATAAGCGGGCGGTAACCTCAGGTGAAATTCAGGATAAACTGCGTAATGAGCCACCTGAATACAGTGAGAACAACCCTGAACCGCCATATATGAAAGATTAATTCACATTATTCATATAATCACTCCTTTAGAGCGTTTTCCAAAACCAACATTATCTTGATATACCGGAGGATAGTTTATGCAAGAAAAGGAGCAAACCATCATATCCTACTTTCCTTCCAGTACTAAGGCGCAAGCAGCGGTAGATGCATTAGCCGCAAGTGGCTTACATGATAATCATATTAAACGAGTCAGCCGGTTTGGCGTAACTTTTGACACTCAGCGTAATGATGCAACTGCTAATCTTGCCGAAACATTAACCGGACTCACTCTTTTCTCAATGAATACCTCCAATCAGTCTAACGAGTCCGAACGAGTACTCATGGCAGCCGATCCGTCCGTAAGCGGAATGAGTTCACGAGGCTATGGCATGGCTGGCGGACATGCCTTTTCCCTTATCGCCTTTGTTCCTGAATCTCGTGTCGAGGAGTCAGTTAATATTATTAAACAAAATGGTGGCGAAGTCTAATACGATAAGACGATAAATACCCCCGGTTGCTACGCACCGGGGGTATTAAATGATTTTTTCGTTGCCTATATTGCTTTAGAGATACAGTCAAAAGATAACATGTATCTGCGAACTGAATCTTTAACACCTTTTTTTACCATAGACATTAGATGAATATAATTGGCAGACTGGTTTTTGGCAAGCTCGGCCTTGATCGTTTCGCCGGCGGCCATTGACATATCTGTTGCAATGTTAATTTTAGTTATGCCAGACTGAATTGAGCTCTGATAATCTTCTTTACTGAGTTTTGAACCACCGTGCATAACGAGCGGTACATTTACCGTATTGTTAAGTTCAGACAGACGGGAGAAATTAAGTTTAGGGCCGCCGCGGTACACCCCGTGATTGGTCCCTACTGCCACAGCTAACGCATCAACCCTGGTCTTTTCCACAAAACTATGGGCAACTTCCGGTTTAACTAAATTTTCCTCATTTATGTCTTTTACATTGTCGTAACAACTAACATAGCCCAATTCACCCTCGACCGAAACACCGAGAGAATGGGCTATGCGGGTAATTTCCTTTGTTCGTTTTAAGTTGTCCTCGAATGACAGAGCGGAACCATCAAACATAACTGAAGTAAATCCCCAGCGAATGGCTTTCATTACCCCTTCGTAAGTATAACCATGGTCAAGGTGGAGCGCAACAGGCACAGAAGCCTTTTGGGCACCTCTAATCATTGCCGCACTAAGAGTATCAACATCGACAAATTTAAACAAACGCTCGGGAATGCCAAGCACCAGGGGAGTTTTTAGTTCTTCTGCCACCTCAATAACAGCGCCTAAAGTCTCAAAATTAAATACGTTAAAACCGCCTACTGCATACTTTCTTTTTCTTGCATCCTGGAGTAATTCTTTCATTGTTACAAGGGCCAAGGTTAACTCCTCCTTTTTGTTATAGTAAGCCAGTATTAACTTCTAGTAAATTTTGTTATATATTTTATTCGCCACTACCCTAAAAAAACCTGCTAATTATACTAAAATTTTAAAAAATCAAATTTTTCAGCAACTATCATTTCTTTACTGGATTTGATTACTATTAATTCCAATATTTATGAATATTATACACTAAGACACAAAAAAACTCCCGGAATTATTGAGGCCACTGAAGAAGTCCCTTTAATACTTAAAAAGGTATAGACCCTCAAGAAAACTGAGGAGGCTGTACCTTTTTTCCTGTATAATAAAGGTATTAAAGGGAGCAGGTGAGTCAAATGATTCAACAACAACAATCTATGG
>NZ_DATMYD010000119.1:0-9285 GCF_035561155.1 Sporomusa sp.
CCTAAGGAAATTAGGCTTTATCACCATAAGTGAAAGATATTCATTAATACACTAATTCTATTGAACCGCCGTATACCGAACGGTACGTATGGTGGTGTGAGAGGTCGCTGAGTAAATAATTACTCAGCTCCTACTCGATTACCAATCACTGAATGCAGCATTTGCAGTTGATTATAGGAGAGAATAGACAATGACAGCTTGGAATGTATTTGAGATTACAGGGATCATCGCTTTCGCTATCTCAGGGGCCTTGACCGGGATACAAAAGAGGCTTGATGTATTCGGTGTCCTGGTGTTGGCGATCACTACCGCCATCGGCGGCGGTATTCTGCGGGATGTGATTATCGGCAATACCCCGCCACTTACCTTTCGCGATCCAACCTTTTTCATCATTAGCTCAATCGCCACCGTTGGCGTTTGTTTTACCTATCGCTGGCTTGATAAATTCAAGCACACCATCCAGATATTTGACGCCATCGGCTTGGGCGCTTTCACCGCGACCAGCGCAAACCTCGCACTGCAGCATAATCTAGATTCGTTGTTTATCGTAACAACAGTGGCCGTCATAACCGGCATCGGCGGCAGCATTATGCGGGATGTATTTGTCAAAGAAATTCCGTATGTTTTCCGCCAGGAAGTCTACGCTATCACTACCATTGCGGGTGCCATCAGCTTCTATTATTCGCAATTTTACTTTACCGGCAATATCCCGTTATATCTTTGTTTTGCGATTACAACAGGTTTGAGGATTTGTTGTATCAAATACGGCTGGAACTTCCCGGTTATCGGAATTAAGTCTGGTGGAATAGCATCAGACAGCCATAATTCGGGGAATTAGATAGAGACTTATTACGAGCAATGATTTGTCGAAAAGGACTGACGTGTTGTCAGCACGCAGCCCCTACAGGTTGGCTAATCGGAAACGGTTGGACCGATATTCGGATTACTGAAATAACCGCAGCCTTTGAATTGCACCCCAATTGTTAGACAGTATACATATTGTCTAACAATTGGGGTGCAATTTACTTTACCGGCAATATCCCGTTATACCTTTGTTTTGCGATTACAACGGGTCTGAGGATTTGTTGTATCAAATACGGCTGGTTCTTATTACCAGGTAACATATTCAAAGCCAAATTGCTTATAGTTTTCCCAAAATAAATGTCGATTTTCAAGAACTTGTGAAGGTTGACTAAGTCGGTGTTGTTCTTTAAGAGATTCTTCCATTGGGCGCTCTTCCTCGAAAAGATCTTGTTTGCATTGATTATAAAGGTCTGATCCTTTGATTGAATTAACCATAATTAGCGAAACCCCCAGAGGATTATAACTTTCAGGGCTGTATTTCTCAATTCCAAAATAATCTGCAATCGTTATGTCGGAAGCACGATGAATATCGGCAAAGCGGCATTGAGAACAGGAAGGACGTGAGATAGCGCCTACACCAAAAAACAACTGGTAAAAACGATCATCCTCTTTTATTTCTGGACTTCTGTCTGTAGTAAAGAGAAAGCCCTTATTGCTATTTTTACGGCTCCATCCATGTTTTTTTGAGCGAAATTGAACGCTGACAAGTTTTCCACCGTTTTCCCGTTCAAGCAAGCACTTATACTCCTCCCAGATTAGTGGACTTGGAATGCTGTGGCAAATTAAATCGCAAATGTACAGCCTTTCCGCAAGTGGCGAATTACCCATAAAACCGCGCAGCCCTGCGGTTTGGCATGGGGTTCCGGTAAAGAGAACCATCCGGCCCTCCTTCAAGTCGCCCTTAATCTGAGTATAGGTATCCCTCATGTCGCTTTGTACATATTTAGAAATTCGCATTCGATCTCTCTCTTCTGGTGTTTCCGCCCGCTGATGGAATACACGAAGATTCTCGTCATAATCCGCTCCATAGATAACCCCATTCTGCCCGAGAATGACATCAGAAATAGCGGTAAACGCGCCGCCGGACGTAGATTTCCACAAAACTTCTTGTGATTTGTGGCGCGCTGCGTAAATTCGGGGCGTACTACTTTCTTTGAAATGGCCTTCATACGTTACTGGGCAGATTGCGGTACACCTGCCGCAATCAATGCAACGTGATTGATCAACAGTTGGATATAAAAAACCTTCCTCATCTGGCTTCATGGTAATGGCCTGGTTGGTGCAGGCGCTGTAACAAGCACTGCACCCGCAGCAGTCTTCCTTTTTTTGATAAACTAATTTCATCAACATATCCTCCATTTACTAAATAGATACTTTAGTGCATACAAGGCTACAAGCTCGCATTGTTTACATCCCGATGAGTAGTATAAGTACCTTTAATCTGGATAAATAGTAGAATAGAAACCAACAAAAAAAAGGTCGAAGTTACCCAGAATATCGACGAAATACCAAATGCTAATGACATTAAACCAGCGGATATTGGCCCCAACACATTGCCCATGAGAGCAGCTCCGCTTGTTATGCCAAATGCAGCACCACGTTTAGACTCTGGTATAAGATAGGTGACAATGGTGTTTGAACTAGGAATCATAGCGCCAATACATAATCCGTTAATTGCCCTTAAGATAGCAAAAGTCATAATGTCACTCGCGGCTAATTGGCCTAAAAAAGATATCCCCCCGAGAAAAGACGACGTTATGAGTATTTGTTTATGTGAAAAGCGGTTGCTCAGGATACCCATACTTACTGAAGCCATCGCACTAGTTATTCCGGCAATGGCGATAAGAGTTCCAGAAATGCTTGCAAGGTTTGCGTTATTTGAATCCATAGCTTGAATATATAGCGGTAAAATAGGGCCGATACTTTGAATAGCAAACTGCGCCAAAAATTGGACAAGTAGCATAAGTTTCAAGTCGCTTAACGACCAAACATATTGAAGGGTTTCTCTAAGTGATGGTGTCTCACTTTTGGCTACAGGGGTAAATTGTTCATTTATTGCAAAATGGATGATAAAAAGTGCCAATAGACAAAGTACTCCAAAGACAATAAACGGTTGCCGGTAACCAAAATAATCTGCTATCAGACCGCCGATCATTGGTCCTATAGCACCGCCGATGATAAGTGCAGTTTGAAATATACCAACTGTCGACGAGATTTGATCTTTTGGCGACATACTCACAGCAAGAGCAGTAGCAGCGGCTGAAAACCCACCGCAAAGGCCCTGGAATATCCTTAAAGCCAAAAGTTGATAGACATTATAAGCATAAGCCATGGTTATCATTATTAATCCAAACATAAGCAATACTTTTTCAACCATTGGCTTACGTCCCCTCCGGTCGGCGATAGCCCCCCAATAAGGATTTGACAGAGCTGCACAAAACGCAGCAGCACCTATTAGAATACCAGACCACATTGCCACTTCTGCAGTATTTGTAACCCCTAAATATGGGACATATAGCGGTAAAAAAGAGATTACACCAGTAACGGCACTCATGCCGATGAATTGAGCTGACCATAGTATTGCGAGACTTTTTTTCCATTCAGTAATGAGCATTTAGTACCTTCTTTCAGAATTTTGGTTGGTACTCTTTATTTGTTGCAATTATAACACGACTCCAACTATAATAAAATTATCGATTAAACATGTTTTATATATCAAATAGGTATACAAGAGGTGCGTACATGGATATCCGAGATATGAGGTATTTTTACGCCATTATTGAGGAGGGGAATATTAGCAGTGCTTCTAAACGCCTCAATATTGCGCAACCAGCCATTAGCAGACAAATGAAGCAACTGGAGGATTCGCTTGGAGTTCAATTGTTTGAACGTGGTAGTCGCAGAATACGGTTAACGGAAGCAGGGCAGTTATTTCGCGAGCGGGTAGAACGAATATTGGGGTTAGTCGATGGTACGATGAAAGAGATGACCGAATTTAATTCCGGCCTTGGCGGTACAATTTCGATAGGGTCGGTTACTACATCAGGGGTTGCATTGCTGCCAAATTTAATTAGTAAATTTCATGGGTTATATCCCAGTGTTACGTTCCGAATATGGGAAGGCGATGGTTTTCGGATATTAGAGCTTTTAGACAATGGAATTATCGAGGTTGGTATCATAAGAGCTCCTTTTGATTCAGAGATTTATGAATCTATTATTTTGCCTGATGAACCGTTAGTTATAGCTATGAAAAGAGATGAATGCTATTGCGGAAAAGATCCTGTAAACGTTCGACTAATTGAGCTAGCTAACCAGCCGCTCATTGTTCCACTAAGGTGGAAATCGATGTTTGTGGAATGGTGTGCCAAAGCCGGATTTACGCCCAAAATAATTTGCATAAGTGATGGAATTGTACTAAACATCCTCTGGGCAAAATTAGGAATAGGCATGGCGTTGGTGCCAAAATCTACAGAGGGACTTATTTCAGATTCTGCACTTACTTACAAAAAAATTATTGAACCCACTGTATCAACGCAGACGGTAATTGTCTGGGTGCGCAACCGTAAACTATCTGCTAGCAGTAAGCACTTCTTGGATTTGTTAAGAGATGTGAGTTCTGAATGAATTGGGAATTGAATTAAAGCGGTACCCAACATTGAACTGCACCCAGAAATGAGCATTGAGTAGGAAAGCCTCTGAGTCATGTTAATTTAGAAACTGGTCAAATTATTGACTAATCTCTATTTTTTATGGTTAATATTGGGTTTTACCTATTACTATCTTTTTTATAACCGAAGTAAAATCCAACGCATTGATAGGCTTTTGAAGGTAGAAGTCTATGCCGCTGTGGTAAGCTTCTGTAATTAGCGATTCATTACTACAAGCGGATATCATTATAAAGGAAATTTTATTATCTACATTATTAATCTTCTTCGCTAACTCAATGCCACTTTGCCCTGGTAACAGTAAATCAATTACTACAATATCGGGACGGAGTTTACGAATAATGGACTCAGCTTCCAAGCCGTCACCACAATTAGCTAATATTACTCCTAAATGATATTTTTCAATTAGATAACTTATAGTTTTGCAAAAACCAATGTCATCGTCGATGATTAAAAACCGCATTTCCAAATGATTTCACCTAGTTTCATAACAATGATAAAGGATTATAGTCATTTGCTAGATTAGCAAGTTTAAGATGGAAAGCCACCTTTATAGCCTCTTTCCTTGGGTAGAAGCTTCACGGATTAAATTAACGGGGTTTTAAGTTGTTCCATTTAGTAGTTAGCATTACATATATACGTAATGGTCTTTTATTGATTTGTTGCAATTATAGCACAGCCCAAACTATGATAAAATTATCAAATATATATGCATTGTATATCAAAAAGTTATACAAAAAGATATGCAAATGGATAACCTGGATTCAATAACGGTACTATCTAAAAAAACATTGACAATAAAATGTTAATATATTAACATTTTATTGTTAGTATATTAACGTTTTGCAATGCTGGCTCTGAATCCAAAACAAAAGGGACACTTATATCGAACTTCTGGAATTACGAAAGATAATAGTAATGAAAGGAATGATAATCATGATCTGTACTAAATGTAACAATGAAATCCCTGAGGGAGAACAATGCCTGCACCGGGGGCAGATGCTTTGTGAGGATTGTTATCTTGAAATGTTGGAGCCTCCCCGTACATGTGATGTTGCCGCTGTGCATGGTGCCAAATTGGCCCGTAAAATGGCTGGACAGGAAGGAACCGAAGGGTTGACTGAACTGCAAAAGAACATCTACAATTACATTAAAGAAGAAGGCTCGGTTACTGCTGAGCAAATTATGAACAAATTCAGTTTATCTAAGATACAGATGGAAAGAAATTTTGCCATATTAAGACATTGTGAGCTTGCCCATGGTTTTAGAGAAAATGGCAAAGTATTGATTAAAGTTTGGGGAGAAGATACCCAGGGTAAAATGAATATTGCAGATTGAAGGAGAAAAGACTATGGCATTAACAGGCCTGGATATATTCAAACAACTTCCGAAAACCAATTGTAAAGACTGTGGTATGTCAACCTGTCTTGCTTTTGCCATGGCGTTGGCTAGGGGAAGTACAGAGTTAGATTTGTGTCCCCATGTTTCTGAAACCGCAAAAGAATTTTTAGGCATCGCGTTCGCCCCGCCTATTCGCTCGGTAATAGTCGGTGCCGGTCCAACCCAGATTACTCTGGGGGGTGAAACTGTACTCTTTCGTCATGATAAAACTTTTATTAATCAGACAGCGATTGTCATCACGGTTTCCGATACGATGTCCCCTGCTGAGCTTGATGAGAAAATCAGAAATATCAATGACTTGAATATGAATCGGATGGGTCTGCGAATCGGCGTCGATGCCATTGCCATTACCAACTGCTCGCAAAACCCCGAAATTTTCAAAACTGTTGTCGATAGGGTCGCTGCCCAAGCCAAAAACCTACACTTGGTACTCCTCACTGAGAAGCCTGCCGCCCTTGAAGCCGCTTTGCCCGGTAGCGCTGCCCAAAGACCACTGGTGGGCTCTGCAACCGCAGACAACTGGCAAGAGATGGTCGCATTGGCTAAACGCTATGCTGTTCCACTTATCGTTAAAGGCAATGGGGTGAATGATACTGCCGCCTTAATCGAAAAAGTAGCTAATGAATATAAAGAACTAGTCATTGATACCGGCATTCGGAATACCGCCGAAGTAATAGTGGCACTGACCAAGATTCGTCGTCTGGCACTCAAGAAAAAATTCCGGCCATTTGGTTTTCCTACAATTGCATTCACAACTGCTGAAGACCCTAATGAAGAAATCGTTCAAGCCGGAGTTTTTGTGGCCAAATACGCCAGCGTAGTTGTTCTGAAAGCTGATGAGAAGCCGTATGTACTGCCTTTACTGACCTGCCGGATGAACATCTATACCGATCCGGAAAAACCTATTGCCGTGGAGGCTAACCTATACGAAATCGGTGCTGTCACACCTGAATCTCCAGTATATGTCTGCACTAATTTTTCTCTTACCTATTATGCGGTTGAAGGTGAGGTTATAGCCAGTAAAATTCCCGGCTACATTATCGCCGTTGATACGGAAGGTACTTCGGTACTTACTGCTTGGGCATCAGGCAGATTTGACGCCCAAACAATTACTGAGTTCGTCCAAAAATGTGGCATTGCGGAAAAGGTTAATCATCGATCGCTGGTTATTCCCGGTTATGTTGCTGTTATCAGCGGTAAACTGCAAGAAAAATCCGGGTGGAAGGTCATTGTTGGACCGCAGGAGGCCATTGGTATACCGGCTTTTGCCAAAGCATATTACTCAAAAGAAGCGTAGCATTGGCGCATTTTAAGTGGCTACTGTACTCCATAATGGAAGGGAGTCTTATAACATGAATATAGATTCTATCAATGAAAAGTATATGGGAAGAATTCACACCGTCACCCTGGGTGCGACCAAAGATCAGGGTGGCACTCGCACCAATACAGTAACTGTCGGGGGCGATGCTACGCTGCCATTCCTCTTTTTCGAGGGTGAGCAGCCTAATAAAGCAGTCGTGGCAGTCGAAATATGGGATATCCCCCCAACAGAATGGAATTTGGTTTTGCAGGATGTATATGCCGACGTTTTCAGCAATCCTGTCGCCTGGGCCAAAAAAGCCGTAGAATTTGGCGCTGATCTGATCCTGCTGCGCCTTAAGGGTGCTGATCCCGAGCTGGGAAATAAAACGCCAGAACAACTCGCTAATGTGGTAAAAGCTGTGTTGGCAGCCGTAGGAGTACCTTTAATCGTAATCGGCTGCGGTATTGACGACAAAGACAACGCTATGCCTGTGATTGCTGAAGCTGCAGCTGGTGAGAATTTATTACTGGGAGTTGCGAAACACGACAACTACAAATCCATTGCCGCGGCAGCCATGGTTTACAAACATAAAGTTCTGACCCTCGGCACTGTTGATATCAATATGTGCAAACAGCTTCAGATTCTGATTACCGAATTAGGTCTAGCTGCCGAAAACATCCTAATGGACCCGGGTACGTGTGCTCTGGGGTATGGAATTGAATATACCTATTCGATTATGGAACGGGGCCGCCTAGACGCGCTGAGCGGCGATGACCGGCTAGCTATGCCGGTTGTTTGTAATGTTGGTCACGAAGCCTGGCGGGCTAAGGAAGCGATTGCTGCAGAAAAAGATTTCCCTGATTGGGGAAATCAAGCCAAGCGGGCCATTCTATGGGAAGCGCTAACCGCGACCAGCCTGCTGCAGGCAGGTACTAATATCATGGTAATGCGTCATCCGGAGGCGATTCGCCTCTTCAAAAAAAACGTGGACGAGCTGTCGGTCTAACTAATGTACAAGAAGCAGGGACATTTGTCCCTGCTTCTGTATGATTTAAGATTCTTATTTAACATCTAAAAATTAAATTGATTCCCATCCTTTTTTCAGCTTATCTATCAAGGAGATAAGCATTTCTTTTTCATCCGTGTCAAGTGCAGACATGAGCTTATGCATATACTGGTTGTGAACGGGAACGAAAGCGTTCATGAGCATAGTGGCCCGGTCTGTAAGGTAAAGTTGAAAAACCCTTTTATCAGCGGGGTCAGCCTTGCGAACCACCAGGTCTTCTTTTTCTAATCGGTCAATCAGTCTGGTAATATTGGCCCGGGAAACCAGTAGCTTTTTACCTAATTCTGATTGGGTCAGCCCCTGACCACCTGTCATGAACAACTGAATTAACGCATTAAACTTAGCCTTAGACAAACCATACCGGGCAAAATGCATCTCCAAAATATCATCTAGGTTATCCTGGAATGCTGTCAATTCAATCAGCGTACGTATTGAAAAATAACGGTCTGAAATATCATTGTGCGTGATTTCTGTCAGCCCCCAAGCTCAATTGTTAGCATACTAGCAATATTGTAAATGCATTAACAGTTGGAGTCAATAGCTATTCAGCAGGCAGGGGACTGTTATTCTTTAAGGCATGAAATATAAAAAAGTTTTGCCCATCAGACAATAATACCAAATGTTTACATCCTGCTTTTCTATTGTAAAATAGGGAGAAGCGGAGGGACGTTCTAAGATACCAGCAAATTTCAGAGTGTATCCCCGCACATCGATGGGGGACCGGAGATGATATGAAAGGGGCAACAATCTTTTTGGCCTCAGCGGCAAGTGACTATGTAAGTGGGGCGATTATTCTTCAGAGACAAAGGGGCGGTGGTTTCGTCTTAATAAGACATAACCACCGTCAGACTGTGTGAAAACGGCCCCGATATTCACATAAAATTACAGATATGATAAAATATAGATATAATTCAAGTAATTAGAAGGTGGATATATGGGCTATATAAAGGGCGAAGATCGGAATCAAACCTTCCTATTTCCAGAAA
>NZ_DATMYD010000120.1:0-26281 GCF_035561155.1 Sporomusa sp.
CCTCAGACCGGAGTTTTGCCGCCGACTTCCTTCAGATTCGCCCTCACAGGCGACACCCTTGTCTTAGGCTAACGGTTGGCACTATCAACCCCCGTATTGGACTTTCACCAACAAGTAAGCGCCCATGCTGGGCGCACATGAAAATGAACCCGAAAGTCCAACTTTAGACTCTCGGGTTCATTATTATTCCGCGTTCTGATGGGCTTTGCCGTTTGCTTCGGCTTCCTTAGCCATAGCTTCTTCGCCGCGCTTGATAGCTTCTCTTACCATAGAGCCTACCTCACCTGTGGTCACGTCGCTCCAATGAGATGTATCTGAATAACCTTTTTACATCCCTCGGAAGCATGCTACCAATTTTGTTCTTCCAGCAGTATAAGTCCATTTTTGAGATACCACTCTTCCTGTCGACCTCTTGGATAGATTTCGTTTTTTCTCACGTCCGTCCACCGCTTTGTTCTATATTAGCATTTTTCTCGTTAGGTGGACTTCCTTTGGGGGATGAAGGTCAAAAGAGTACGTCGATACGCCGGAATATCGAACGTCAGGTTACATGAGGTAAGACATCGTATATACACCTTTTACTATAAACCTTATTTGGCCGTTTTATGACCATATATCGGCTGTGGTAACCGTTTCTTTTGGGTACCGAACACGGTCTCTCTTCTACCTTATTCCCCATTCTTCTTCATACCATATAATTTGATATACTGTCCGTTCGCTATAGCTAAATACCTACCGTCCGGGCTATACGCCACACTGGCTATCGGCTTCTCGTAAACAGGCCCTGTCAACGTATCAATTTGCCTGCTTCCGGCCACATCCCAGATGTTCACCACATCTCCCAATTGGAAAGATGCTATATACTTGCCGTCAGGACTGTAGGACAAACCCTTGATATGATTATCAGAGTCCCATTGCAGTGTTTTATCTATTTTTCCTGCCGCCACATCCCAGATGTCAATAAATCCTTTTGCAGTACCACCTTTTGACCCCGGCCACTCCTTATTGAATGCAGCGGCTAAATACCTGCCGTCAGGGCTATACGCAATCTCATGTATAATACCTTTGTACCCCTCCGTGAGTCTGCGGGCTATCGCCGCGGTCTCTAGGTCCCAAATTGCAATTTCGCCATAGGCATATTTTGTAGCTACGGATTTGCCGTCAGGGCTATACGCCATTGGCGTGTAGGAGATTACCGAACCTTTGGTATTAAAAGTCTTTACCAGTTTTCCGCTGCCGACATCCCATATTTCAATAAATTCATTGTCGCTCCCCGACGAGCAGGCAAGATACGCACTATTCGGGCTAAAAGCGACCCTATTGACTTGCCTATGGGAATCTTTTTCTAAATCAACAGGCTCGGTTCGCCGTAATTCGATTCTTTTTCCGGTTGCCAATTCCCAAAGGTCAATTTTAACCGTTTCCCTCGCTTCGTATTTTCTATAGCCGTAGGCCTGCCCATATCCGAGAGCAACGTATTTGCCATCAGGGCTAAAAGCCAGTGAATTAGTCGGTTCATTATGAGAAGCACGCAGCGAAACAAACTTTTTTGTTTCAACGTTCCAAATATTAATAGGATCTGGCCCACCGTTGATTACCCCGATTTTTTGGCCGTCCGGACTGAAACAGATACCCTTGATCTCTGTTTGGTTGTCCAGTACCCGAGGATCCAATGCGTTCCAGGCGGTCTGCTCGATCCACGGCAAAAAAGGCAGGATTGCGGCCAACAGTATCGCGCAGGCCTTCCTTATATGGGAAGGACGTTGATTGTCTGGGGTATCAAATAACTGTTTGTTTGCACCGACAAATATCGCGGCAGCGAGAAAAATCAAGACTTTCACGAGCCAAATCAAGGCATTATCCCCTAAAAAGGGTAACTTGAGCCCCGGCCACCATTCCATTATAAAACCGATACCAATGTACATAGCTAGTAAACTTATAAAATTGAGAGCATAGTACAGAAAATGAAAGGAAAAAGCAACCCATAAGAAAATCCAGCCTACGATCCGTGGACGCCATAAGGCCAGCGCCGTAATGACCGGCAGCGCCAAGACTGACAAATAATGCACGATCCCCGCGTAAATCTGATATATTACAATAACGCCATATAAAAACGTACCGGCCTTCAGCAACAATATGCCTATCGGATCCCTGCTCATTGATCAGCCTCCCCTCCACCCACAAAATAGCCTGAGTCATCTTCAGGCCCCCGCATTTAGCATATACTACCATCTTTATTGTAGCACAAATTTTACAAATACGGGAAAAAGAAAGCCATAGTACTTTGAATAATTGTAATTCTTTACTACAAAAGATGGTTTACGACCTCAGCGACAATTATTCTACAATTTGTCAGCTAGAAAGAGTATTGTTAGTGCAAAGGAACCAGTCGGAAGAACAGTCCATTAACCAAAATAAGATTGATATGTATTAATGCTATGTTCAATAAGCCAATTATCCGTAGCCCACTCACTTGTCGGATCTGGAGAAAAATAGTTCGGATGCATATCATATTTCCTTACGGCTCCAACATGCCCACCAAATTCCGATGTACCGACAGGGTCATATATGTTAACGTTGTTTATTACTAATAGATTATTAACGCCGGCAACCTCCTTATTCCCTGCTAACAGCGACCCAACGATTCCAGGCGCGCCGAAAGTCTCCGAAGGATACCTACCTTGACTAATATAAGTAAAGTACTGCGCATTGGCGCCGCCGAGAGAATGTCCGGTCGCCGAGATTGGGAGACCTTGTAACTCAGGGTTGGCTGCCACCAAATCTTCAACTTGTTGCTTAGTTATTTCTACATCGGCAAACTGCGGTACCCACTCTTTAAACATAAGTTTTATGTCACTGTCGAAAAAGGCTTTACTGATAATACCTGGTGTTCCACGGAAAACAACAACAATTTGTTTGTCATCTGTAAAGTATTCGGCATAGTAGTCTGTCTTTTTGTTCCACCAGTTCCCTATTGATCTAAACCCATCGGGAATCTTCTGGCTACCGTCATAATATATGGCGCTACTGAACGCCGCATTTATTGCACTGCCAGGACCAATATTATAACTACCCTTCTCCAATATGAGCCATTTTGCACGTTCTGAATCAGCCTCACTGCCTCCCCCAGTGCCTTTTTTAGTTGAAATATTGCTACCTTGAGCTGCAGCTGCTGCTTTGACGGTTTTAGGCGTCATATCAGTCTCATTTTTGGCCGCAGTGCTAGACCCGAGTATATTGTTATTGCTTTGAGCATCAGTAGTTGTAAGCTCAGTTGCACCTTCGATTACTTGATTCTGCACAATATACTTGTCTAAGTCATCAGGATGGGGTAACCCTGAGCTGCTGACCCTCCACAATATTCCATTTGGATTATATTCCAAATGAAACCCCAATGCAATATCTATATGGCTTAGCGTTGCATCAATAAAAGCTATATTATTGGGTCCTAAGATTATATCAAAATTATATCTCCATTTATCCATAAATCCATGTGCTGCATCAGGATAGAATGAAAAGTTATCCGTTTTAAAATTATATAAAGAATTAGCCGATGCAGACGAACCAAACGCTGTCATGTCACGCATGTTCCACACCAAAGGAGACGGCGGCTTAGAAGCGGTGGTTGCGGAATTTAGGGTCACTCTCGGTGACTCTATCGGTGTTAGTGAATCTTTGTCCCCCTGCATCACCGCATCATTTACATCAACCTGATTAATTTGATCTTGTAATTGCTGCTCATATGTGCTAAGAAAATCATCTTCTTGATCTAATAAACTCATTTTCTCATCTCCTCAAACTTTTTTGCTATTTTTATTGAATTTGCTAAATCTGCCGCACAGCAACAAAAAAAGGCCCCCTGGCCATGAAATTCATGAAACTATCACTCTCTTGTCTTATGTAATAGAGCAGCTATATAAATTATCCTCCTATTCTTTATCCGTACAGTTTAGAGCAACAAGTATAGGTTTTCAAAAATTTTTTTTATTAAATTTCATGCCTGCTAAGAAATGAAAATGAACCCGAAAGTCCAACTTTAGACTTTCGGGTTCATTATTATTCCGCGTTCTGATAGGCTTTGCCGTTTGCTTCGGCTTCCTTAGCCATAGCTTCTTCGCCGCGCTTAATAGCTTCTCTGACCATCGAACCAACTTCCCCCGTGGTTACGTCGCTCCAATCTCCGTCCTCGACCTTCTCACCAAACCCGAGGTCATGGGCTAACTCGTATTTCAACTTCTCGGACATTACGCCTTTACCCACAATACCACCTCCAGTTTTTTTATGGAACCTAAGAATAATATGTATCGATTTTACACAAATTATTCATTTACAAAAAAACTCATTGAAAAACCGCCGCAACATTGCAGCAGCAATGGAACGGCGGTTTTTACAATCTATAGCACCTGAACCTTATATTCGCGCATCCAGTGATCCGCCTGAATGAGATAGGCGAAAAGCTGGGGTCCGCTCATCAGCTGCCCAAACCACGGAATATTAGAAGCAGACAAATCAGTCTGAGCAATCTCTTTCAGTTTATCAATATCAAGGAGTGCCTTTAGCGGTGATGCCGGGTCATTTAAGATGGCAAGGGCCTCACCGACAACCACCTTAGTATACGCCGGATTATGTGTTTTGGGATAAGGACTTTTTTTCCGCCACAATACATCTTCCGGTAAAATTCCCTCCAAGGCGTAACGTAATAATCCCTTTTCCCTATTTTGGACATTTTTCATGCTCCAAGGCACATTCCATACATAGTCAACAATACGATGGTCGCAGAAAGGTACTCTGACCTCTAAACCAAACGCCATGCTCATACGATCCTTACGGTCGAGGAGGGTTGGCATAAACCGGGTAAGGCTGAGATAAAAGATCTCGCGCATTCTGGCCGAGCGCGCATCCTCGCCAGGCAGGCGCGGTACTTCAGCAAGTGCGTCACTGTAGCGCTGGGCCAAATATTCAGCCGGTTTAATCTTGGACTGTATTTCGGGCTTTAGCCAGGGAATACGAATTTCCGGTCTCGGTGACCAGGGGAAGGTCGTTGCATTAATCATGTCTTCCCGCTGAAACCAGGGATAACCGCCAAAAACCTCATCAGCACACTCGCCTGATAAGGCAACTGTGGCTCCTTTTTTGATTTCACGGCAGAATAGATACAGCGAGGTATCAATATCAGCCATACCCGGCAAATCACGAGTAAGTGCAGCAGGTCTGAGACTCTCTGCTAATTCCGGCGTATCTAATAGTATATTGTGGTGATATGTGCCAAAATGCTCTGATACCCGCGTGACCCAGGGTGCATCCGGATTGGGCTGGAAGCTGTTCGCCTTAAAGTACAGCTCATTATCTACATAGTCTACGGAATAGGTATGTAGACTCCCCAGACCTGACTTTTTATGAGACATGGCAGCCAACGCGGTAAGCGCACTGGAATCAAGCCCCCCCGACAGCAGTGTGCATATCGGTACATCTGACACCAACTGGCGCTCTGCGGTATCAATTAAAAGTTCACGCACTTTAGCTGTTGTAGTATCGAAATTATCATAGTGAGGCTTTGATTCAAGCGCCCAATACTGTTTGATAAACTTGCCCTGCCGATTGTAAACCATATAATGTCCGGGCTTTAGTTCCTTGACACCACGAAATACACCATGCCCGGGCGTACGGGCCGGCCCGATCATGAAAACCTCTGCTAAACCTTCTTCATCGATTTCCGGGCGCACCAATGGATTCGCCAGCAGTGTTTTAAGCTCTGAACCAAAAATAAAACTACTGCCTTGCTCAGTATAAAACAGTGGTTTAACCCCAATACGGTCACGGGCTAAAAATAGACTTTGCTTGGCCTCATCCCAAATGCCGAAGGCATATATGCCATTGAACCGTTCAACACAGGCCGGCCCCCACTCGATAAAAGCTACGAGCAGCACTTCAGTGTCACAATGCGTACTGAATGTATAGCCTCGGTCTTCAAGCTGCTGTCTGATTTCTGGTGTATTATACAACTCACCGTTATAAGTGATTATAAATTTTTGATCACCGCGAAACCGAATCATGGGCTGTGCACCGCCCACAGGGTCAATAACACTAAGGCGGCGGTGCCCTAATGCTGCCCGTGGCGTAATGTAGGCTCCCTGGGCGTCTGGTCCGCGTGCAGCCAGTGTTTCAACCATAGCTGCTAAGATATGGCTTCTTTCTGTTAGATTTTCCTGCCAGTCAATCCAACCGGTAATCCCGCACATTGTATAATCATCTCCTGTAAAAAGATATAGCCTGTGAACGCCAAACCAACTTTCTGGCATGCTGCACAGGCGACTTTGCCTCACGTGTTAATTTACATGCTTATAAATATGCATCTTAGCAAACAATTGTCACAGCATGCTAAGAAAATATGTATGGTGCAGGGGTTCAACGGATACGCTAAATTCAGGCACACCCGATTCATGCAGGGAGGAATTTACTATGGCTGAAACTAAACAATCTTCAGAAACAAACATGATCACGCCCCAGGCGTCAACAAGTCCCGATTATCAGGAAGGCGCCGATATTGACAACGCGGGAGCCGTATACCATGAGAGTGGTCTTGATGCCACCCAGGATGCCCTCCGGACAGAGGAGCTCAAACCAGGCAATAAACACGCTACCAATAGCTTGGTCGCAAGAATGCTATGGGGTCATGAAGAAAAAGTTAGTCTTAATGTACGTGTTTCCGAAGACGGCGCTTTGGATTTGAATGATGACGTGCGTTAAAAAAAACAGGCCGACTCCGGCCTGTTTTTTTGCGAACCGTGACTTTTGTCACAGCGTATAGCATATCTGATTTGTTAAACTAAATACAAAGATATCCAATATCACCCAAAATAAGGAGGTTTTATTTATGGAAAAACAATTCATAAAAAATATTGAGTTCAGCAAGGCACATGACATGGTTAATTTGGTGGATTATCAGCCTGGTAAAGTGGTAAGCCTGACTTTGTCACAAAACAAAACGCTCAGTATGACACTGTTCGCATTTGCTCAAGGCGAAGCGATCAGCACTCACTCAGCTCCTGGCGATGCCATGGTCTATATTCTCGATGGTCGGGCCGATATTACCATCGGAGGCGAAAAAATTACTGCAACAACCGGCCAAGTAGTCGTTATGCCGGCCGATATTCCGCACGGCCTTGATGCTGTCGAAAACTTCAAAATGCTGCTCGTACTTGTTATGTAATTACAGCTTTAAATCTACACCAAGCACACCTATAATTCTCCCCATACTGTCAGCAATCGGCAGTGAAATGGTTAGACATGGCTGATGGGATATAGCTGAAACATACACCTGCGAGACGTAGAATTTCCCTTGTTTGGCTTGGTTAAACCATTCTCTGGTCTGCGCATTGGCAATTCCGGCAGGCGGCAAGGAAACAACAAACTGTCCATCTATAAGATTCGTCCAGGCGGCCTCAAGCTCAGGATTTTGAGCTAGGAGGCCGCTCAGTATTTCTTTGTGGCTAGCCGCATCCATACCTATGATTCGTTGGTTTTTTACTGTTTGTTCAAGCATACTGCGTAGCTTGGCTATTTTGCCGTCAAGTTCGGCCTGCTGGCGACTGCTTATGTCAATCAGTGTTATTTTACCGGTAGTTGCCACTAGATGTTCAGCTACCTTAGCCAACACATCTCCCATGTTCCGGGTATCACCGAGATGTTTATCCTGCTGTTCTATCGAACTGGCTACTGTCGTCATCCGGCTAGCGGCTTCAGCAGCCATGCTGGCGATCTGCCCTAGAAAATCTGCTGTTTTCTGCGTAGCGGCAAACTGGTTCTGCCTAGCAGCACTGGCCTTTGACATTTTTGCTTCCACCTGGGAACTGGCCGCTAAAATAGCCTGAAGGCTGGCATCGGCTTCCCTCATTTCTTTGGTTCCGGTTTCAACGGCGGCTGTCCCTACCTCAGCAGCCTTTGCCGCTGCCAATACGCCACCGTCAATCTCGGCCAACAGTTTGTTTGCCGAATTTGCGGCAATCGCACTGGCATCTGATAATTTCTGAATCTCTTGCGCCACAACAGCAAAACCACGTCCATGTTCGCCGGCTCGGGCAGCCTCAATGCTGGCGTTAAGTGCCAAGAGATTGGTCTGCGCCGATATGCCTTGGATTGTAGCCAGAAAACTATCAATATCCCTTGCCATTTGTGTCAAGGCCGTAATTCTTTCTCCTACTTCGGCTGATGCTTGGCGGATAGAATCCATAGCTATTGTTACCTTGGCCGCCGCCTCATAGCCTTGCGCCGCCATATTTTTTGAAGTAATGCTGTCTTGGTAAATATCGCCGGCTACAGCAGTAATGGTTTGCGTTGCCGCCATAATCTCATCAATCTGCCTGGCTGCATGTTTAGTCTCTCCTGCAATATCCTGCGTCAACTGGTCGGCAGTACTGGCTTCCTTACGAGCTTGTTCCGCCAGGCAGGCCGCTTGACCGATAACATCGTTTACCTGGTTTACTGCTGACGAAACTTGGCTTGATGATACCTGAGTTTCCTGCGCAAAGGTGCGAAGCATATCCGCTAATGCGGCAATGTTTGTTGCTAAAGGGTATAGTTCTGCCGGATATTCATCTATATTAATCTTGACAGACATATCACCGGCTGAATACTGAGCAGTTAGTTTACTAAGTTTATCAATGGCTTTATTTTTCCCAAACCATAATGTCATAACTCCACTCTCCCTTGTCTGAGTGCCAAGCGACAAATTTCTTCATTTTTCCAATAAATATACTATATAATATAGCATCAAGGCAAGGGTAAATAAAACCTGGTTTATACTGCATTAGACATTCTTGTCAATTATCTGTATCAAGTGTACATTCATTGTGTTCTGGTAAGTTTACGATATGCTTGCGCCAATAATATAACTCATAGAGGCTGCGAAAATCATCGCCATAAATCCAACTGCGGTATTGCCTGATCCTATTTCCTTATTTACATCAATCTGCGGCGTCAGCCACTCAAAAGCCATGTAAACCAGGACAAGAAAAGCCAGGCCAAGCGTACCCCAGACAACCGTATCCAGCGGCGAAGTATGAGCAACAATAGCAAACCTCATAACATTGCTAACTCCGAATACCTTACCGCCAAGTGCCAGCGCGGCAGCCAGATTCCCTTTTTGAATCTCTTCCCAATCGTTGTATTTTGTCATTTTAATAAATACGAACACTGTTAGTAAAATAATAAGTGAAGCAATCGTAAAACAGGCCAGAGTAGATTGAATTTGATTTATCATAGTACTTATTACTATTCCCTTTTTGACGCATTTTACCTAACAGTATTCGAATGTTAGACAAAATCCCGCATCATTTCCCAGGAAATAATGCGGGATTGTTCATTATTGGGATAAAACCTGAGCCAGTCGGTATAATTCCGGATCGATGTCTTTTTTCTTGCCAACAGCATCCTCAATTGCGACCTCTACACATTGGCGATTCCTATAGCCAATCATGATGTCAGTTTTACCGCCCAGCAGTGCTCTTACCGCTGTCTCTGCTAACCGGCTGGCAAGCAGCCGATCTGAGACCGTTGGCGCTCCGCCGCGTTGGATATGCCCAAGTACCGATGCCCGGGTCTCCAGTCCTGTATTAGCCCGGATGTACTTGCCAAGATCAATTGCACTGCCTGCTCCTTCAGCCACAACAACGATACTATATTGCTTGCCTTTAGCGCGAGATTCCAACAATTGTTTACAAATGTCCTCTTGGGAAAATGGGTCCTCCGGAATGAGGATAATTTCAGCGCCACCGGCCAAACCCGCAGTAAGCGCGATCCAACCACAAGCCCGCCCCATTACCTCAACCAACATGACCCGCCCGTGGGCTGAAGCTGTGTCCCGCAGTTTATTGATAGCGTCAAGAGCAGTATTTACCGCGGTATCAAACCCGATAGTATAATCAGTACCCCAAATATCATTGTCAATTGTCCCAGGCAATCCTACAAACTTAATGCCTAGCTCGCCAAGATGTTTGGCTCCAGTAAGTGAGCCATCACCACCAATGACAATCAGGCCCTCAATTCCACGGGCTTCTAAATTGGCGACTGCTTTTTGCCGGCCTGCTAATGTCTTAAATTCCTCACTCCGGGCCGTCCCCAGAAAAGTACCGCCTTTTTGAATAATATCGCCTACTGACCGTGAATCGAGCACTTTCATATCACCAGATATCATGCCGGCATAGCCGTTTCTAATCCCCCACACCTCAGCATCCTGCGCCAAAGCTACACGAACGGCCGCGCGGATTGCCGCATTCATCCCCGGGCAGTCGCCGCCGCTGGTTATCACTGCAATTTTCTTCACACTACCCCTGCCTTTCCCAACTCAGCCGCCCTTGATCCCCACTCCGGGAAGAAAGGAGTCTTAGAGCGGCTGAGCCATCAGATAAATATGGTATATACTTCGGCAAATATAATCAATTGCCTGCCAGTAACCTCAACTATACATGAAAATTTGGTCCACTAGGTTTTCATACTGAGCTTTAGGGCTATTTTTCCCGTTTATCTAAATTAAAAACATCGCCACAATCGTGGTGACTATCAGACCTGAAACTACCGGAATCAAATTGCGTCTGGCAAGCTCAAAAGGACTTACGCCGCAGATAGCTGCTGCCGGAATCAACGCCCACGGCACGAGCGTACCCCCACCCACCCAGATAGCGGCAATTTGACCTAATGCTGTCAGAGTTGCAATTCCTGATCCAATAGCCGTAGCAAACAAATGTGCTATCGATCCGGCCAAAGATATCCCGGAAAATCCCGAACCATCCAAGCCTGTTACTGCGCCAACAATTGTTAACGTAGCAGCGCCAACCCCAGGGTTAAGAGGCACTATTCTGGCAATCGCCAAACCAATATCATTAACAATTCCCTGCGAGCCCAGCGGCAGTACTTTGCCCATAATCTGAGTAATACCGGCATCACCCAGATAAAAAAAAGCGGCAATTGGAATTACAGGACCAAAAATGGTAAAGCCAAATGTAAAACCATCGATAAAATATGCAGTTATCTTCTCTAAACCCTGATTTCTATACGCTAATAAAGTAATCAACACCAAGATAAATACAGCCGTACCACCTATCAGCGCGGTAGCATCTCCGCCTTGCAGATTAGCGACATACATAATACCTACATCCAGGAGGAATAGGGCAGGGACTAATATGGCCAGCACATTTTTTATATTCTCCGGCAACGCACTTCGCAACGCCTCATCATTCTCTTCAACGTCTGAAGAAACTTTGCTACTAGATAATTCCATTACTTTACCGCTCAGACTCTCGTTACGCTGTACATCCCTCATCAGCAGCCAATATGCTGTAACGGTTGCTACTAAACCCATTATAAATACTAATGGTACACTGGCGCTTACAACGCTCTGTACAGGGATGCCGGCAGCAGCTGCTGTCAGCTTTGGCGCACCCTGAATGACAAAATCTCCTGATAAAGCAATGCCGTGCCCGAATAGATTCATCGCCATAGCCACCCCCATGGCAGGTAATCCAGCCCTTACTGCTACAGGTAAAAGTACTGCTCCAAGAAGCGCCACTGCCGGTGAAGGCCAGAAAAACCACGAAATAACCATCATTAATAAGCCTGTTATCCAATACGCTTGGGATGGCGTACGAATCAGCTTGGTTATGGGAGATACCATGGCTTCATTAATGCCTGTAGCCAGTAAAATCCGGCTCATAGCAACAATAATTGAGATAATTAGAATTGTCCCTAACAACTCGGTAATCGCATAAATGAAACTATGGAAAATTCCGCTGACTGCCTGATATATTGACCCTTTAACCATCAAGCCGATAATAAAAATCCCAATAATGCAGACTAAAGAAGTATCCCGTCTCATCAGCATTACGCCCAGTATCAAAAAAATAAATAGTAAGTACACATAGTGCAGCGCCGTAAGCTCTACTCCCATACCGCTTCCCCCTTGTACTTCATATTCCCTACAAGATATGCTGAAGGGGAAGATTTAGGTACTCAAAATATAGTCCGGCTGCACGTCACGCAGTCGGCCTTTTTTTGTGTCCTGCTGAATCAAAACTCATTTTTAAGCATATCTTAGCATACTTATTTTACAACAGGGCTGCGTGAAATGAGGAATGATGATGTTTCTAATTTATGCTCTGGCCGGGGTTTTCTGCCTGGGATTAGCTCCGCTATTCGGAAAGACAGTTTTAAACAGCGTAAACCCAGTTACGGCTTTTGTCTTGCGAACTATGATTGCCGCTATTATTATTGCGGCCTGGTTCCTCAGTGCCAGAGGCTATAACGAACTGCTGACTGTTCCCCCTTCTCTCTGGATTATTATTACAATTGAGGCCGTTTTGGCCGCACTGCTAGGCGATTTAGCCTATTTTTATGCCTTAAAAGACGGCAATATTAATGAAGTGTCACTCATTATGTCTTGCGCGCCGCTGGTAACCATCAGCTTAAGCTATTTCCTGTTAAATGAGATTATTACCAGCAGCCAAATCATCGGCGCTGTTTTTATAACTATCGGTTTGATTTTAATTAGTCTGTAAAAAAGGCTGCTATTTCCATTACCTTGCTGGAAATAGCAGCCTTTGTTTTTTAATCTTTCAAACTATACTACACCAATCCATTTCCAGTAAGTTAATACCATAATACTCATAAATATTGCTGCTAGAATGCTCATTACTGCACCTGTCTTAATAATTTCGCCAGAGGTTACATGACCTGTTCCGATTGCGATGGCATTTGGCATATTGCTTACCGGGAGAAGATATTGGTGTTGCATATTCATTCCCAGAATTAGTGCAAAGGGCAATGGATCGACACCAATAGCGACAGCATGGGCGATAATTATCGGGGTTAGAGCAGTTGTTTTCGGGCCTCCCCCTGTGAAGAATATCTGAAGCGCTGTCACTATCCAGATAAGAGTAATCATTTGGGTCGCGTGCGGAATTGCACTAATAGGGCCTAGCATAGTGCCTGCCAGCCATTTCGCCGCTCCCGACGTTACCAGCGCTGTACCCATGGACAAGCCAGCGCCATATAAGACAAAGATATTCCAGGGAACTTTCTGCTGCGCTTCTTTCCAAGACATAACGCCAGAGCCGGGCCACAATAATAGAACGACAGATACCATACCCACCAAAACGACGTTAACCTTGTGAAGAGAGTCTGTCGCCCATAAAACCAGTGTTAATAAAAAAACAAATGTAGTATATACCTCTTGGCGAGTGAATTTTCCGAGTGAGTCTAGTTCCTTCCTCACATAGTCCTGCCCCTCTCCAAGTGTCTTAATCTCGGGAGCCCACATTTTCTGCAGTATAAATACTGAAATTGCCGCAAGCAGAAAAGCGGGAGGAGCACCGATTTGGAACCAAGCCGACCAGGAAATTGTATTTTTAGTGGCTACTTCAATTAATCCGACAGTAATTGGGTTGCCAACATGAGCAGTAAGAATACCAATACTCATCATTGTGCCGCTCATAGCTACAATAAACAACAAGGCCTTCACGATGTTACTTTGTCCCTGCTTGGCACCGAACGCCTGACCAATACCAACAATGATAGGCAGCATTAATAGCGTTCTGGCTGTTATCGAAGGTACCAGGAAACTTGTTACCAACATAACAAGGGCAACTGCCCAATACACTTTTATTGCTGAACCTTTAGCTGAATTTACAAGCAGTAACGCAATTCTTTTTGATAACCCGGATTTCTCCATACAGCCGGCCATAATGAACCCGATAACAATTAGCCAGACGGCGGTATTTGAGTAACCACTGAAGGCATCTCCCAGTTTGGCAGCACCTAGTGCCGCAAGTAAAAACACGATGACAAGACCGCTAATGGCGTCATCCAGCGCCTGCGAAACCCAGACAATAATTGCAAAAATAGCTACAGCAATCGACTTTTTTCCTGCTAAAGTAAGGCCTTTAGCCTCTGGCGTCAGCCAGATAACCCCAAACAGGCAGGCACAGGCTAGCAGGAGATACAACCATTTCTGTTTACTCATATTGCTCCTCCTTATTGATAAAATATTTTGAATTCATCTTAATTCTAAGCATTGGCGCCTTATGGAGCTATGCTATCTCGACCAACAACGAAAAATCGATTACCAACGGATAATATCAGGGACAAAAAAAACGCCCGTTAGAGGCGGTCCCTAAAATATAACAACCTCTAACAGAGCAACTGCCAGAGGTTGTTATCATCGGTATAGCTTATACTGCCTGATAGCCTATCTGCAAAGCTAACTTATTCATCTCCTCAGTGCCTTTAGGCACACGGGCAAGAACCGCTTTTTCCAAGGCAGCAAAACTGACAGAGCCTGTAAGTTTAGTAATGGTTCCCAGAGCCACGATGTTAGCAAACAGCTCACGGCCGCATTTCTCTTTGGCCAATTGGGTAATGGGAACAGCGTGCACATTTTTATATTTAGCCGGTACTTCCCGGACAAAGGTTGTATCAATGACTAATATTCCTTCTTCTTTTAAATCAGCGCCGTATTTATTAAGTGATTCCTGGGTCATGGCAAGCAGCAGGTCGGGAGCGGCCACTTTCGGGTAATGGATGCGGTCATTGCTGATAATGACTTCCGACTTACTGGAGCCGCCACGGGCTTCTGGTCCGTACGACTGGGACTGCACGGCTTCTCTCCCGTCCCCAATGGCTGCTTCGGCGAGGATGATGCCGGCAAGGATCAATCCTTGTCCCCCTGAGCCGCTTAATCTGACTTCCATCATACTAGCAACGCCCTCCCATCGCTTGTTTAATTACCTTGCCATATTCGGCAGTATATTCGGGTGCAGTTTCCTGGTGGAGCACACCGATCTTGATTTTGCCGGCCAATTGCTCAGGCTTAAGCTTGGCGGCAGCTTCTACCGGGACGGTATTATCCCGCTGCCAGGCAAGAAGAGCGGCCGGTTTACTGAGCTTGTTTTGTCGGCCGTAAGAAATAGGACAGCCGGTTAAGGCTTCTACTACGGCAAATCCTTCATGCGAAATCGCCTTGGCCACAAGTTCTGAAAGTTGTTTGGCATGATAGGTGGTTGACCGGGCAACAAAGGTTGCGCCTGCCCCTTTAGCGAGTTCGGCTAGATCAAAGGCACGGTCGATATTGCCATAGGGGGCGGTTGTTGCTTTGGCCATTTGCGGGGTTAAGGGGGAATATTGGCCGCCGGTCATGCCATAGATGTTGTTATTAAATACAATGACGGTGAGGTCGATATTGCGCCTGGCGGCATGGATGAAATGGTTGCCGCCAATGGCGGTTGCATCACCATCACCGGTGATCACAAGGACTTTGTGGTCAGGTTTAGTAAGCTTAATGCCGGTAGCAAACGGCAGGGCACGGCCGTGAGCGGTGTGCAGGGTGTCGAAGTGCAGATAGCCGGGCGCCCGTGATGAGCAGCCGATACCGGAAACGATGGTTGTCTTATCTTGATCAAGCCCCAGTTTATCAATCGCCCGAACGATGGCTGCGGTGACAATGCCGTTCCCGCAACCGGGGCACCAGATATGCGGCAATTTGGGTCGAAAGTATTTTTCAAGTAGTTGTTCCATGGTTGTTCCCTCCTCCTTAGTTGGGTTATTTAGCATTTGCTTCTTTGATGGCTGCTACCATTTCCTGAGGTGTAATCGGATCGTTATTCCACTTGGCCAGGGAAACGACCTTGGCCTGTCCGGCAACTATCCGTTCAACTTCATCGACATATTGTCCGTAGTTGAGTTCGGCGACTATGATTGTTTTGGCTTGCTTAGCTAAGGCTTTAATCTGCTTTTCGGGCGACGGCCAGATTGTGATGGGCCGGAATAAGCCGGCCTTGATGCCTTGCTGCCGCGCCATTTCAATAGCGGCATAGGCTGTACGGGCTGTGCCGCCGAAAGCAATGACGGCAATCTCGGCATCTTCGATACTCTGTTCTTCGAAGGTGACGATATCATCAAGATGATCTGTGATTTTTGTATGGAGTCTGGCAATCAGTTCATGAGAGGTGCTGTTTGCTCCGCTGGGAAAGCCGGTATAGTCGTGCGCCAGTCCGGTCACATGGAACCGGTAGCCGTCGCCGTAAGCGGGCATCGGGGGTACACCGTCAGCGTCAGGCTTGTAGGGGAGAAACTCTCCAGGCGGCAGGCTTGGCTTTTTACGATTGACAATTTTCAGACTGGCCTGGTCAGGGATCTCTATTTTTTCCCGCATATGCCCGATGATCTCATCAAGCAGCAGCACAACGGGTGTGCGGTATTTCTCAGCAAGGTTAAAGGCTTCTACTGTTAGGCTAAAGCATTCTGGCACGCTGGCTGGGCTGAGGGCAATTACGCCCCGGTCGCCGTGCGACCCCCACCGGGCTTGCATGATATCGGCCTGGGCCGGCGATGTCGGCTGACCGGTGCTGGGGCCAACCCGCTGAACGTTTACGATGACGCAAGGAACCTCGGCCATTGACGCATAGCCGATTAGTTCTTGTTTTAGGGAAAAACCGGGGCCGCTTGTTGCTGTTAAGGACTTAACGCCTGTCAAAGCCCCGCCGATTGTGGCCGCCATCCCGGCAATCTCGTCTTCCATTTGAACAAACGTTCCGCCAACCTGCGGCAACCGTTTCGCTAATAGCTCGGCAACCTCGGTGGACGGTGTTATGGGATAGCCGGCGAAAAATCTGGCGCCGGCGGCAAGTGCGCCTTCTGCACACGCATGATTCCCCTGCATAAGTACTGCTTTGGCCATGAATATATTCCTCCGTTCGTTATACCTTTAATTACTTATCTGCAGTCACATAGATGGCATAATCAGGACACCGTAGTTCACATTGTCCGCAAGCTACGCAATCGTCTGCCTTGGCAACCTCAATCTTCGCGAATTCATCAAGTGTGAGTACCTTTTTAGGACAGAACTCTACACAGATGCCGCAACCTTTACAAAAACGGGGCTTAGTTTTTAGCATTTTCTTCCCTCCCATATCATAATTCCAAAACAAGCACTTTTAAGCATTAAACAGCTTGCCTGGATTTAATAACCCTTGCTGGTCAACAACCTTTTTAAGTTTTTGCCCTACGGCAAAACCAGTTTCTCCTGTTTCCCATTTCAGGAATGGCGCTTTCATATAACCGATACCATGTTCACCTGACAGAGTGCCGCCAAGGTCAAGTGCGGCTTTAAAGAGTTCTTCTACCGCTTGCTCTACTCGTTCCATTTCTTCGTGATTGTGTTTATTACTCAAAATATTGGGATGAAGATTACCGTCACCGGCATGACCAAAAATAACCATCTTTAAATCATATTTCTGGGCTATCTCACGCAGACGGCGAACCATGGCTGGTATTTGGCTGCGGGGGACAGTGGCATCTTCAGAGATCTTAGTAGGGTTAATCTTGCCGCAGGCTGGCGAAATAGCCTTGCGGGCACGCCATAGTTTATCAATATCTTCCGGTGTAGAGGCTGCCTGGATCTCAGTTGCACCGCATTGTCTACACACTTTCATGACATGCTCTGCCTGTTTGGCTATCGAAGCCGCACTCCCATCGACCTCAATCAGGAGGATGGCTTCTGCACTCACCGGCAGTCCAACTTTAAGGAAGTCCTCTACCGCGCGAATGGTCTGGTTATCCATAATCTCCAGCGTCGTAGGGATGGTCCCGGAAGCAATCATGTCACTGACTGTGCGGGCTGCGTCATCCAAACTATTAAAGATGGCAAGCAGCGTTTGTTTGGCACTCGGTTTGTCGACTAGTCTCAGATAGGCCTTTGTCACAATGCCCAGGGTGCCCTCTGAACCGACAAGGAGCATCCCCCAGTCGGGGCCAGCCATCTCACTGTCAAACTTGTTGCCCAGTTCTACTACGTTACCGTCTGGTAAGACGACTTCCAACCCTAACACATAGTCCCGGGTAATGCCATACTTTACGCCGCGGGGGCCACCGGCACATTCGGCGATATTGCCGCCCATGGTTGATGTCTTGGCACTGGCCGGGTCAGGCGGGTAGAAGAGTCCGGCCTGGTTTACGGCATTAACAAAATCTTCGGTAATGACCCCGGTCTCGACTACGGCTACCCGGTTTGCTGCATCGATCTCAATAATCTTATTGAGACGAGTTAAGACGAGGCTTATTCCACCTTTTACAGGAACTGAGCCACCGGATAAGCCTGTGGCCGCGCCCCTGGCGGTTACCGGAATATTATATTTGCCGGCTAATTTAACAATAGCAACCACTTCATCCACGCTTCCAGGTTTAACGACCACATCCGGCGGGAAGTCCCGGAAAGTGGCATCAAAAGAATAACAGATCCGGTCTTCTAACTGATCCATAACATATTGATGACCAAGCAGGCGTTTTAATTCGGCGATTACTTGCTGATCCAACTTTCTCACCCCCTATTCCAGGCCGTAAGCCTTGGCAATGATTTCAGCAGTATGCAATACCCGCATGCTGCTCTCTCTTTGTCCCAGTCCGTCAGTTATATGCATACGGCAGGCCGAACAGCCTGTTGCCAGAATGTTGGCCCCTGTTTTTTCGGCGTTGTCTAGCTTCCAGTCATTAATGGTCCGGGAAACATCGTAGTAGGCCATACTGAAAGTCCCGCCTGCTCCGCAACACTTGGCAGCGTCTTTCATCTCAGCAAATTCCACTCCCGGAATGGCTTTTAATAGCTGTCGCGGTTCTTTTGATACCCCCATCCCTCTGACAAGATGGCAAGGATCATGGTAAGTAATCTTAGCTCTTACTTCCCGCAGGTCTTGCTTTATCCCCATGTCAACAACGAATTGAGTAATATCTTTCACCTTCCCGGAAAGCACTTCCCAGGATTTCTTAACCTCCGGATCTTCAATAATTAAACCATATTCATGCTTTAAGGCCGCCCCGCAAGACGCACAACCGGTTATGATTGCGTCATAATTCCCGGCAGCCAGTATTTTTACGTTTTCCTCAGCCAAATAGCGCCCTACCTGGTAGTCGCCTGAGGTAAAAGCCGGTGTCCCGCAACAGCTTTGCTTTGCAGGAATGACTACCTCTACATCGTGAGCCTTGAGAATTTTGACGATAGCCTCCCCCGCCTCCGGGTAGACATAATTGAGCATACAGCCTGTATAAAAGGCGACCCTTGCTTTGGGCGAAGCCACCCGGTTAGTCTCAGGTAATCGACTTCTCAGCGGCGATGTTGATAACGGCGGAATAACTCTCCGCTGGCTGAGTCCGGCGCTAGGCATGGGAATACGAGCTAGTTTACCTCTGCCATCAGGCGCATTTTTAAAGACAACTCCCTGGAATAGCGCACCCATTTTGAGGCCCATGTCGAATAGCTTACGATAGGTAAGTCCGGTGAAAGCCAACTTCTTAGCCATAGGTAAACCGTTTTTCGCGGCTAAAGCACGCCTTGCACTTAAAAACAGTTCGTCTGTTCTCACACCTGATGGACAGCCTGGAGCGCAGGCTTTGCATAATAGACATTTCGACATTCGGGTTTGAAGCTCCGGTGTTAGCTCTAATTTTCCTTCGCTAACTGCCTCTAGCAACTTAACCTTGCCTCTGGCAGTAGTATTTTCGTTATCTGAGGCTTGAAATACCGGACAAACTGAGCGGCAAGTGCCACAACGAATGCACTTAACCAGTTGCTTTTGCCACTGAGCATAATTATTCTCCATTTGTGTCACCCCCTGTGAAGTCAGCGATTTAATATCTTTTTGGGATCAAAAGCTGCTTTTGCTTTCTGCTCAAGCTCTGCCAGAACTCCACTCCCATGCTTACCTGTAATACGATCATATTTGCCAGAGGAGATTCCCCCAGCCTGACTAACTGCTTTTATAACCGCATCGACAAAACCATTCTCCGGTCTTTGCGCTGCAAAAGCAATATTCAACTTACCTTCTGCCAATTGACCAAATAGACCTGCTTGAACACAACTGTTTTGGGTTATTGTGTAAAATGCTTTTATAAACTCCTCCTGACGAGTAAAAGACATTTTAAATTCATCTGTCAGTACATACTTGTCACCTGGCTGATACAGCATACTCCACTTTATCGCTGTCTGCCCGCATCCGTCAGAAGCTTCCCGGATTGTCCCACCATGTTTCTTTATCAGGGCGCTTGCACTTTGAGATTGTTCAGAGGCCTCTTCATATAAACCATCAAACTCCATCATGATAAGCTGACCTTGTACATCGGCTTTGAATATGCTTTGCACACTAAGATCACTCCATAGTAAGTAAGCAGGAACCACGCGGCTATCTTTCAGATCTTTTACAAAAGCCAACAGCTTCTCTAACACGGTAAATGTGGCGGCTATGCCCTTACGAGTCTCTGGCAAAGGCAGCAGCTTAAGAAGAAATTTTGCCGTAATACCATAATCTGTGTACGGAGCGTTGAAAAAACGGGTAAAATCGTAGCCGGTCACATTCTTGACCGTTTTTCCTCCTGTTTTTAAGACCTCACCTGTAGGCAATACAATCTCTGATCCCATAAGAAAATGCTTTGTGTACCCATACTTTAAACTTGATATATTAGAATAACCTTCATAAAATAATTGTCCTACTGTTTTATCATGATAAAACGGGGTATCGGCAGGTATAAAGCGCAGGCCTTGTTCAGCTAACTTTTCGGCAAGCTTTCCCAGTTTGACACCAGGGCTTACTGTCGCGACAAGGTTAGCTGCATCAATCTCAATAATTTTGTTTAACTTCGACAAATCGACAGTTAGTCCATCATTATTACCTTTCCGGTAGACATATATCGGACGTCCAGTATCAGATGATGTCCGAACCACGTGCTGCAACTCCTCGATGGACTGAGGTGACACTGATTGGTTCACGTAATTTCCTCCTTAAAACTATCTCTAACACTATACTAGTTGCTTATCTATAAATTCGGCATATATTTATGACCAAACGCAGGAATTGACTGACGAACCCATTGAATCCATTAACCAAAACACGCTTTCCCTAATGAAAAGCCTAAGTCGTCATACCCAAATCACAACGTTTTATACATTTTTGATTATGTAAAAAAAACACTCATTTTGAGTGCTTTTTTACTCCAGCCAGACCGTCCAAGGCGGCTACCTTGTTACGTCTTCAGGTCACTCCTCCGGCCCGCCTTAGACGATTGGCTCCTTACATTCGCATATGAAGCTATATTTTCACAAAACGAGCTCTTAAGATCCCTTCTACCCCGCCAAGGAATTCCAAGGTCTCTTTTGAAACCTCCGAATCAACGGTCAGAACCATCATTGCTCGCTGGTCAGTAGTCTTTCGGCCAAGCTGCATAGTAGCAATATTGACTTTACCAACGCCCAATAAGGTACCCATTTGTCCGACAACACCTGGCTTATCAATGTTTTCCGCTATCAGCATATAAGGCATGGGGTTGACATCAAATTCATAGCCATTGATTTCAACAATTCTTAGTTCCCCTCTGCCAAATGTGGTGCCGCTGATTGTAAACTCTTTACCTTTTGATATTACCTTGAGTGTAACCAAAGTCAGGTAATTATCCACTGTAGATTCTTTGCTTTCGGTTACTGCGACGCCTCTGCTTTTGGCGATGATATTGGCATTGACATAATTCACACGTTCCTTAAGTACAGGCTCAAACAGCCCTTTCAATATAGCTAGTGAGATCACCGAGGTTTCAAGTGCCGCTACCTCACCCCGATACAAGATCTCTACTTTCTCGACTGCTTCTTTTTCCAATTGGTAATACATCTTACCCAATGTCTCACCTAATCTTAAATACGCTTTGATGGTGTCCAGGTCTTGTGTATGCAGCGTAGGAAGATTGACCGCATTCGGCACCATTTCTCCCCTTAGCGCGGAAATTACCTCCTGGGCCACTGTTATACCGACATTATCCTGGGCCTCTACCGTGTCAGCGCCGGCATGAGGCGTAACGATCACATCATCGAACTCAAGCAGCGGCGAAGTGGCATGAGGTTCCCCTTCCAAAACATCGATGCCAGCTCTCTTGACAATTTTTCCTTTTATGGCTTCCATAAGAGCTTCTTCGTTCACGATCCCGGCCCGGGCGCAGTTGATGACTGTAAGCCCTTTTTTTGCAACCTTAAACTGTTCTTTACCGATGATGCCATATGTCTCATCTGTTTTCGGAGTGTGTACGGTAAGAATATCGCATTCGCTCATCAGATCTTCCAGTTTTTCTTTCTTCTCCACACCAAGGTTTTTAAACCGGGTATCACTGATATAGGGATCATAGGCAATAATATTCATTCCAAACGACTTCAAACGGGTTGCCACTAAAGACCCGATTCGTCCCAATCCAACGATGCCTGCTGTTTTACCCTGAAGCTCCATGCCTTTAAGACCAGAACGATCCCAAACTCGTTCCTTAAGCCGGTTATGGAGCTGGGGAATATTGCGGCAAGTTGCAAACAGGAGTCCCAGTGTAAGTTCCGCTGCCGACACGACATTGGATTCCGGTGTGTTGACAACGATAATACCGCGCTTAGTGGCACCCTCCATATCAATGTTATCCACACCATTACCGGCGCGTCCCACTACTTTTAAGCGAGTGGCTTTTTGATACAATTCTTCGTTGACTTTGGTATTACTTCGTACAATAAGAGCCTCATAATCCCCAATAACCTCCAGGAGCTCCTGCCGCGTCAAGCTAGTCTTTATATCAACTACGGCTCCTTCTTCAGTGAGTCTTTCAAGTCCTTTTTGGGCTATCGGTTCAGAAACTAATACTCTCATAATCCTACCTCCATTTTTAATTCTAAAATTATATACTCGAATGCGGTCAAAAATACATGTGTTCGGCAAAATAAAAAAAGTTCCCAATCCCAATAGGGACGAGAACTTTCCCGCGTTGCCACCCATGTTGCCTTCCGGCCAACTTTAGCCGCTATAATGGGCGGATCCCGTTCTGATTCCTCACCAGTCACTCCCAGGCGGAACCATTCTGTTCGGTGTAACGGCTCGCACCAACCGCCGTCTCTCTGAACACCTTCCATTAGGCTTCCTGATCATCATGTATGATATAAACTTGTTATCATTATAATGTGTTCGCAAGTACAAGTCAAGTGTCTTTTTCAGGAGCAGTTATTGTACAACATTAACATCTACTTAGCTATATTTACAGAAAAAGTGCCAAGCTAATCACTAATCACCTTGGTACATAACCCCAGGTTAGCCACTGGTGGCTGCCTGTGACTTAATAGCAGGTATAATGTAGCGGGCAGCGATAGCCAGCAAAATAACACTGCCGCCGATTAGTGACCAAAGACCAGGCCCTTCACCCAGGAGCAAAAATACCCACAGCGGATTGAGGATTGGTTCGATCATAGTAATGATCGAGGCTTCGAGGGCGGTTACATATTTTATAGCTATAGAATACAGGACATAGGATAAACCAATCTGGATACATCCAAGCGCTACAATAGCCGTCCAGCCGCCAACCCCGGGTGAACCCTCAAACATAAACGGTAAGCCGCATAAAAAAGTCAGCACATTGCCCAACAAAACAGACCCGAAAGGGGATCCCTCCTTCTGCAGGCGCATCGACACTGCCATAACTGCCATCGACATCCCACTGACGATAGCCAGCAGGTTTCCGGCAAGTCCTCCTGCCGACATTTGATCCTGAAAAAACAGCACCATTCCGCCGCCAACAAAACTAATTGTCACCAAATCATACAAACCGGGTTTTTCATTTAAAAATATAACCCCAAGGATTGCAACAAAGATCGGACAAGTATATTGCAACAAAATAACATTAGCGGCAGTGGTCAGCTTGTTTGCTGAAACGAAGGTCAGCATCATGACAGCATAGGCCACTCCCCCATAAAACGATGCTTTGTTCCAACAGACCGGCGAATGGCGGAAGGCCGCCCAAATAACGATAGCCGCAATAGCACTTCTAGCACCGGCAATCGCCATTGGATTCCATTCAATCCACTTAATTCCAATCCCACTGGTACTCCACAACACGGCAGTGACTGCAAGCAAAAAGATACCTCGCAAACGCTCTGAAAACTTAAAACTCTGTAGCCAGTTCAATATAACACCTACCTATATTTCTTCGCTAAATCCTTTACAGATCTCAATACACATCACGGTTGCATCATCTCGCCAAACACCATCTCCGGCTAATTGTGCAGCAGCTTCCACCAAATCCGAAAAGACCATTCCCCCGGGAAATTCACGCCCCTCAACAAGCAGATCTGCTATTCCGTCACTATAAAAGCAAAAACAGTCACCGCTACGCAAGGGGAGAGTATGTACCTCGAATTGCGCCTGTTCACTAACCCCGAGAAACCAGCCTGGTGTTTTTATACGCCCGGTAACAGCAACAGAGTCAATATAGAATTCGGTAATTCCGGCTGCTGTATAACGAAGCTCACCCTGCTCCAAATCCACCTCAAAACAAAAGGCAGCAACCAGCAAATCATCTTTAAAATAGCGAGCTACCCTGCGATTAAGTTCCCCCATAATATCAGACAGCGAATAATTCATATGTACAATTTCCTGTATCATAACATTTATCGCTGCTGTTTGCAGCGCGGTCGCCAGGCCATGCCCGGTGACGTCAATAAGATAACCAAACAGGACAGCATTTTCTTTAATCCAATGATAGCTGCAAAAATCACCACTAACCAGCATGTACGGTTTATAAATAGTTTTCAGTCGCAACGGTGGCTGCTCAATATCTTCCGGTAGCATTGCTTGTTGTCCGCGGCCTGCTTTAGCCAGTTCAGCGTATAATTTCTCGCGCATTTCGTACTCAGCAGTTGTTTTCTTTGCCAATTGCTGCGTTCGCTCAGCCACTCTAAGCTCCAGATTTGTGACCAAATCTGTCAGCTGGCGGGCCATTTTATTAAAGGAGCGGCTAAGTTCCCCTAACTCATCTTGACGTTCTATGTCAGGTACCGGCAGTAGCCGTCCTTCAGCAAGTTCGCGGGCGGCACTGTTAAGTCTTAGAATGGGTCTCACAACCCATCCCGATGTCCACACAGCCATAAAGAATACCGCCATAATAACCACTAAGGTTACGAGCACAGTGCGGTATACAGCTTTATGTATATCACCCAAAAAATCATCGCTTGCAAGCACAATATAGATATTCCAGTCGAGGCCACCCTCTTTAAATTGCCGTGCATCTACCAGATAAGAATGATCTTCCAGATTAAACTCATATGAGCCACTTGCCGCTTGGTCAGACAGCGTCTTCGCAGCCTGCTGCAGCACCTGATTACTGGAGTCTATAGCCCGGATTCTTTCATTTTGTCCTTCCCGGAACGGGCTGGATAAAGCAGATGCAGCCACCAGAAACCCCTGGGAATCGGTAATAAATACCTGACCAGAAGGACCGATCGGCAACCCTCGCAGCATCTCACCCAACCAGGATAAGAGGTAGTCTACCCCAAATACCCCTATCAGGCGCCCCTCTGCATTAAATATTGGATGAGTCGCAGTAATAGTCGGTTCAAGAAAAATAAAGTGACGGTAAATGCCACTGAAAGTCGGCCCGCCAGCACGCTGGGCTGCCTCATACCACGGCCGCGTACGTGGGTCAAAACTCCGGAAAACCTCCTGGCGGTCGACAGCTTCACCTTTCTCCGAGACTGTATAGTACCACGAGTCGCCACCAGTCTCCCGATTGTTCCGGACTACCTGAACTTCACCTGACATCTTACGCCTGGCTCCATAAAAGGTCCCATCAGCCAGTCCCACAAAGGTCATGGCAGCATCAGGAAAAGCCCGGATATTATTGAAGAAATACCTTTCACGTATACCTTGATCGGAAAGGTCCAGCAAACCCATACGCCATGCCTCAGCGTTCAGACGGTTGAGCCGTACCGGTTCCCGCATATGGCGGTCCAATTGCTCGTGTACCCGCTCGAGGACCTCCTGACGCATTTGTTTCATCAACGATTCTATCGCTTCTTGACCGCCATAGAAAAGAATAGAAACAATCAAAGAAGACGCTAAGAGAAATTGAACCATAAATGGCAAAGAAAACACTAGCCGTAGCGGAAATCTTTGAATTGTATGTTGCGTAAAATGAGAAAACAATGATTTAACAACAGGTTCATCCGCCATTTTTCGACTATGCTTATTACTCAACACTCTTACACATCCTTGCAGTAAGGCACCTATTCACATATAAAACTCTATATTTTTATATTATAGCACCACTAACCCCAGCTTCGCTGCATTTAATATTATTTCCCTCTATTAATTTACAGGAAACCAGGCCTGCCGTAATCGCTCAATCGCTGCTGCAATCTCATTGGCAGGTATTTTTGAAAAATAAAGTATTATTTGCGGAAGTT
>NZ_DATMYD010000121.1:0-16176 GCF_035561155.1 Sporomusa sp.
TCCTCAGACCGGAGCTTTGCCGCCGACTTCCTTCAGATTCGCCCTCACAGGCGACACCCTTGTCTTAGGCTAACGGTTGGCACTATCAACCCCCGTATTGGACTTTCACCAACAAGTAAGCGCCCATGCTGGGCGCACATAAAAAAGCAGAGCAAGATTTCTTTACTCTGCTTTGGCAATTCTACTCCCCTGCCATGTTGCTCCGCTTCATACGATTGACCGGAATATTAGCTACCAGGGCTACTTGGGTATTAGTCTTGGTCAGACTTATTTCCATCTCTGTTTCGTTGATATCCATATAGTTCGAGATAACTTTTATCATGTCATCTTTAATAACTTCCATAAACTGCGGCGATACGTTCACACGGTCATGTACCAGCACAAACCTCAGGCGTTCTTTAGCGATATCTTTGGAACCATGCGCTTCTCTGCCAAACAGTTTTTGAATAAGTTCAAACACCATGTTTCCCCTCCTAGGCTACCTATTTAAAACCCTAACACTTTTTTAAACTTACCCCACAAACTTTCATTAACCTCAAGCGCCATAAGCGGCACGTTTTCGCCCATCAGCCGCCGTACGATATTCCTGTAGGCTGTACTTGCCAGGGCTGACGTGTTGACGACTGCCGGTTCGCCCCGGTTAGTGGAAATAACAATATACTCGTCTTCGGGAATTATGCCCAACAAATCAACAGCTAAGATTTCGATGATATCATCAATATCCATCATGTCGCCTTTTTTTACCATAAGTGGTCGAATGCGATTGACAATAAGTTTAGGATTATGTTTGCCTTCGGATTCTAATAACCCAATAATCCGATCAGCATCCCGAACGGCCGATACTTCCGGCGTTGTAACTATAATGGCACGATCAGCGCCGGCAATGGCGTTTTTAAAACCCTGTTCAATGCCAGCCGGACAATCGATGATTACATAGTCAAAATCCTGCGCCAATTCCTTACATAATTGCCGCATTTGGTCTGGCGTCACAGCATTCTTGTCTCTAGTCTGAGCGGCTGGCAGCAGATACAGCGTTTCGTACCGCTTGTCCCTGATTAGCGCCTGCTTCAAACGGCAGTTGCCATCTGTTACATCCACTAAATCATAAACGATTCTGTTCTCAAGACCCATAACTACATCAAGGTTTCGGAGCCCAATATCAGCGTCTACCAAGACCACTTTTTTGCCCTGAAGAGCAAAACCAGTACCAAGGTTAGCTGTTGTCGTTGTTTTACCTACGCCGCCCTTGCCTGACGTAATGACAATTACTTCCCCCATCTATGTACCTCCTAAAGCATATCAGAGAGAGCTTACACTTCCTCTGATGCTAATTTCACTTTATCCGTTGGTTCAATAATAACAATACCGCTAACTATGCGGGCTGTCTCCTTGCAGGTAGGCTCGTCCTGGTTGTCGGGAGCTCTGGCAATGAGCCCGGCGATTCTTAGCTGGCCTGCAATCAGCTTATCAGCTGTAATCGTCGCCAGTTGGTCGCCGTTTGCTCCGGCATGAGCCAATCCCCGGCAGGTTCCCTGAATCGTAATGTTGCCGCCAGCAATGATCTCCGCACCAGGATTTACATCGCCCATAATAATGACTGATCCGTTAAACACTACTCGCTGACCGCCGCGCAGCATTCTGGACACAATCAGCGTTTGCCCACCCTCAGGCTCCTGCCGGTATTCCACAGGAATTTCGCTATCTTGTACGTGAGCGCCCTCTGTCAAGGATTCCGTAGATAACGCTGGAACTTCAGTCTGGTCATACAGAGCCAAGCCGTAACCTGCCAGCAAGTTGATCAGCTGGCGCCGTTCATCGCCGGTTAACGCATTAGAGCCAGCTATCACCTTGATACCAGTGTTTCCGGCAAAAAAATGCGCGGCAGATTCAAGTTTCTCTTTAAGCTGTTCTAAAATAGCAGTAAAATCAACCGATTCGTTGATCACCAGTTCGAGGCCGCCTTTACTTCCTTTAAATACTACATCCTCCCGCATATCTTCTCCTAAATTTTGCCATGGATTATTATCTATATGTCAACTAAAATTCGCTTCATTTAGCAAATTTCCTGCAGGCTATTAGGCTGCTATCGTTAAAATTACCTTCAAAAAAAGGGGATCACTTAGACAATCGAGAATTGTTTACTTCAGTTTCTTCATTGGAGGTTAATTCATGATTAATTATTTGGCAAAATTGACTGCGTGGCTAGGGCAACGCATGTTTTTAATTGTTCTGTCTGCCCTGTTTCTTGGCTTTATTTCGCCAATTTCGGACTCCGCTGGGCTCCGAACAATAGTTATTGGTTCGTTTGCCTATATGACCTTTGTTACCGCGCTTGATACAAGTTTTAAAGAGTTTCTGCAGGTACTTAAAAGACCGGTTATTCCTGCATGGATACTGGTATTGATCCATATTGTTTCCCCGCTCATTGCCTGGCTGACTGGCCTTGTCCTGTTTGCCGGCGATCACTATACGCAGTTAGGCTATTTAGTGGGCGCATCCACCCCTATTGGCGTAACTTCAGTCATTTGGACGGCGTTAACCCAGGGCAATGTGTCAATTGCTCTTGTGGCCGTAACACTTGACACCCTCATTGTTCCTATAATGCTGCCCTTCTTCTTTAAAGTCGTTATTGGTCAAGCGCTGCAAATCGACTATATGCAAATGATGGTTCAGCTTCTGCTTATGGTAACCGTACCAAGCTTGCTCGGTATGGCTCTCCATGATTATAGCCGCGGGATACTTACTCCCGCTATTAAGACCGTTGCCAATTTTATTTCAAAAATGGCTTTCTTTGCCGTAATTTTTATTAATGCCGCGATCGTCGGACCAAGTATCAGTTGGGATATCTCCACCCTCAAAATAGTCCTGATAACTATGTTTCTGGTAGCAGCTGGATATTTGATCGGTTTTTTAGGCTCGTATGTATTCAAGGACAGGTCTAAAGAAACAGCATTAGCCATGATCTATTGCGTTGGCCTACGCAATATTAGTTTTGGCCTGGTGCTAGCCTTGAGCTTTTTTCCCCCTCCTGTTGCTGTGCCGATTACAATGTTTATATTATATCAACAGCCATTTGCCGCAGCTATCCCTTATTTGTTCCGGAAATTAGTCAAAGGAACCGCCTAACTTTGGTCTCACACCCTCAATCTTATCATGCAATGACAGGGGCAGGCTTCATAAAGCCTGCCCCTGTCATATATAAGTTATTTATTATAGATTTAAGTAAAGTTTTAAGTAAAATTATAACGCGGTTTGCGGACGGTGAGTTTTGGCTGACTCAGTTGGAGTCTGGTTAATGTTAAAGGCCGCCTCCATAATCTTTTTAGCGATAGGCACAGCAGATGATGCGCCAAAACCGCCCTGTTCAACGATAATGGCTACTGCCACACGGGGATCCTCATAAGGGCCATAGGCTACAAACCAGCCGTGATCATGCCCATGCGAGTTTTCAGCTGTACCTGTCTTACCAGCAATGGCAATAGGGAAATCCTTAAATTCTGCCGCAGCTGTACCGCTTTCTTGAGCTACCTCACGAAGTGATTCACGAATGAGGGTAAGGGTACGGTCAGAAATAGCCACCTGACCAACCTCTTCAGGCGCAAAAGTTTTGATTACTTCCCCGTTAGTACCGGTAATCTTGCTGACAAGATTAGGTTTATAACGATGGCCGCCATTGGCGATCTGGCTGATAACCATAGCCATTTGGAGCGGTGTGGTCAACTGGAAACCCTGGCCGATCGAAGCATCGAAGGTCTCAGACAGATACCAGTCTTCACCATACACCTTTTCTTTGTATCGTCGATTAGCGACCAAACCATCAGACTCCCCTGGAAGATTTATTCCTGTAAACGCCCCTAGGCCAAACATACGGGCATATTTTTCCAGGTTATCAATCCCTAAACGGTTGCCCATTTCGTAGAAGTATACATTGTCAGACTTGGACAACGCTTCCCGAAAATTAATCCACCCCAGAGCCTCGCCCATAGCGTTGCCTTTTGGAATAATCCAGTGAGTACCAGTATCAAGGATTTTTTCTTCCGGCGTTACTTTCCCGAGCTCTAAAGCAGCCGTACCTGTAATAATCTTAAAGGTTGAACCTGGGGGGTATTCCCCTGAAATTGCTTTATTGTCCATAGGGTGGTAAGGGTTGTCGTTGAGCAGTTTCCAATCCTTCTCTGAAATACCGCCGTTAAACAAGTTGGGGTTAAAATTTGGTCGGCTAACCATGGCCAAAATTTCGCCAGTCTTAGGGTTTAAGACTACAGCAGCTGCCGCTTTTGCTTTGGTAAACTCAGTCTTAGTCTGAAGATAAGTAAGCTGCTCATCAATAGCTGCTTCTGCCGCTTTTTGCACGCGGTAGTCAATTGTCAGCACCAAATTATGTCCTGGTAACGGGTCTTTTTTACCAAGTACTTGTACCGGGCGGCCGCTAACATCAACCTCTACCTGATTACCGCCGTCAGTACCGCGTATCTCTTTGTCATATACTTTTTCCAGACCGAATTTACCAACAATATCGCCTGCTTTATAACCATCTGTTTTCCGTTTCTCCAGCTCAACGTCATTGATCTCGCTGACATAGCCAAAGATATGAGCAGCAAGCTCATTATTCACATAGTTTCTAAGCGGCTGAATTTCAATAACTACCCCTGGCAATTCGGCCCGGCGTTCCTCAATCTTAGTAACTATGTCTGGGCCAACGTCGGTCTTAACCCTAATCGGTTCAAAAGAACCGGTATGCTGGGATACTTTGCCTTTGATTTCCTGGACGTTGATGTTAAGGATACCAGCCAATTTATCCAAGACTGCATCAGGCACAGGGCCGCTTATGGGCAATAAAGACACAGTAAAACCCGGACGATTGGAGACCATCATAACGCCATTCCGGTCATAAAAAACGCCCCGCGGGGCCATGATAGGAATAAGCCTAATTCGGTTGCCGTCAGCTAGCCGCCCGTAATATTGACCCTGCGCCATCTGTAAATAGCCCAAGCGGCTCACTAACGCAACAAATATGAAGATCATAACAAGACTCAATATTTCAAGTCTGCCATTTAATCGCTTAGTAAGCATAACGACAACCTCTTTCTTAAAATATGGCCTAAATAACTAAAACTGACTGCGGTTGCCGAAGGTCATCCGGTAGATTAGCCGGTGAACAGGTATACAGAACAAAACATTATAGCCTAAAGAAGGCAATACCTGGTTCACCATCATAGCGGCAGGTTCAACCTTATAGCCCAATAGAAAAAGCAGCGCTTGCATTATTGCGTTGTTTAAAAAAGTAGCTATAACAATAGCCAATACAGGCAATAGAATACTTTCTTTAAATACTTTGCGTTCAGCTAACCCGGCAACATAGCCTGTAGCCATTTTTGATAAAGTATTTAGTCCAAAAACATTGCCTGAAGCAAAATCTTGCATCAGCCCAGCAAAAAATGCCACGCCGATCGCTCGCTCCCGTCCGGCCAGTAGGCCAGCTGCCACAATAATAATTAAAATTATGTCAGGTTTAACACCCTTGGTAAATATAAGTGGCAGCAATACAGCCTGAGCAGCAATAGTAATAATAAGTAATACAGCCCAGCCTAGTGTTGTTTTCATCGTGCCGCCCCTTTCGGCTGAGCAGGCTGGCCAGAGGATTGCCCAGGTGTAGCCTGCGGTGTAACTGGTTGTGGCACAGCTATAGGTTCGCGTGAACGTACAATGACTAACACTTCTTCTAGTCTATCAAAATCTACTGCTGGCTTCAAGACAGCATATTTTAACAATCCGCCTTCGTCATTAACGATATCTAAGACTTCACCTACTAATAAGCCCTTGGGATAGATACCGCCAAAACCGGAAGTGATTACTTTGTCACTTTTAATTATATCAGCATCACGTGCAATATTGATCATGTGCGGCGACACTGGATTTGCGCTGCTGCCCTCTACAATGCCAGCTACCCGCGATTCGGGGCGCTGCACCAGGGAGCCCACCGCACTACGCGGGTCTAAGATCAGCTGCACTTTAGCAGCATTATTATACACATTGATGACGCTGCCAACAAGCCCCTGAGCAGTTACTACTGCCATATCCTTCGATATCCCGTCAGCAGCGCCACGGTTAATCATAATTATGCTCGTCCATGTTCCCGGATCGCGGGCAATGACTTGAGCGGTGACAAAATCAAATTGCGGAGCCCCTTTTTTATAATCAAGCATGGTCCGCAGCCGCGCATTCTCTGCCAAAATCTCAGTTACATTAACACTGCTTTGGCGAAGGTCTTCAATTTCGGCTTTAAGCGTCTGGTTATCCCTGTACACGGTCATGATTTGACCGGTAAATGATCCCGTTTGGCGCATACCATAACCAACTTTTGCTAGAACATATTCTACCGGCGTTAATAGTGTAACCACAACCCGTTCCATAAAAGTAAATTGATATTTCCCATGGGCTATTGTACCGGCCAGCAAAAAGACGGTAAGCACCGCCACTACGAGGATGACCGCCTTTTTGTGAATGAATCGCACTTTCTGGGCCCCTTCCTTACACAAGTGTATTGGTAACTGGCTCAAAATGCTCAGATGCTGAGGCGCAACGAGGAATTATACGCAAAAAAACCTCAGGTGCAACAACGCAACTGGACGTTTAGAGACAGTGACCTAGCCGAGTTTTTTGGGAGTCATTAGTACACGTTTCAATAAATCTATACTTTCTAACGCGCCGCCGGTACCTGCTGCGACACAGGATAAAGCGTCTTCAGAAATATGTACCGGCATACCGGTTTCTTTGTTAAGAAGTATATCAAGTCCTCTTAAAAGCGATCCTCCGCCAGTCATAACGATGCCACGATCCATAATATCGGAGGCTAATTCGGGCGGAGTCTTTTCCAGAGTTACTTTAACAGCTTCGATAATTCCTGCCACTGGTTCACTGAGGGCTAACTGCACTTCACCGGCTTTAATTGTCAGTGTCTTTGGCAGACCTGTTACCAAATCACGGCCACGCACATCCATCTGTTCATCCGCTCTCGGAGGAATGGCCGAACCAATTTTGATTTTCACCTCTTCAGCAGTACGTTCACCAATCATTAGATTATAAGTGCGTTTTATATATTGAACAATAGCTTCGTCCATTTCATCGCCGCCAATTCGAATAGAACGGCTGGTAACAATACCGCCAAGTGAGATAACGGCAACCTCAGTAGTACCACCGCCAATATCAACAACCATATTGCCAGTTGGCTCATGAACAGGCAAGCCAGCGCCAATAGCGGCTGCCATTGGTTCTTCAATCAAATAAGCTTCCCGGGCTCCGGCCTGGATGGTAGCATCAATAACAGCGCGTTTTTCAACTTCAGTAACGCCTGAAGGCACACCGACAATAACCCTCGGTCGAATAAATGACTTAGAGTCCATTGCTTTCCTGATAAAATATTTGAGCATGGCCTGGGTTACGTCAAAATCAGCAATAACGCCGTCTTTGAGCGGCCGAATAGCCACGATATTGCCAGGTGTGCGGCCAATCATCTGTTTGGCTTCTTCTCCTACGGCCAGCACCTCGCCAGTATCACGCTGGATGGCTACCACTGACGGTTCCCTGAGAACAATACCCCTTCCTTTAACATGCACCAGAGTATTGGCAGTGCCAAGATCTATCCCCATGTCACGTGACAGTGAACCGAACAAATTAAACATAGCATTTAGCCCCTTTCATTACAACCTGTTTATATTATTCCCTTTTCTTTAAAACTAACATACTTGCCATCACCGATTATTACATGGTCGAGCACTGAAATATTAAGTAAATTGCCCGCCTCTACAAGCTGCTTGGTCAGACTGATATCTTCCTGACTAGGCGCTGGATCACCGCTTGGATGATTATGGACTAAGATAACAGCGGCTGCACTATAGCTTATGGCCTCCCGGAATAATTCCCGAGGGTGAACAACAGAAGCATTCAAGCTGCCGACAGAGATGATTGCCCGGGCAATAACGTGATTCTTGGTCGATAAGAGTAAAGCAATAAAATGCTCTTTAGTCTGGTATCTAAGTTCTCCCATCATTAAGTGGGCAGCATCCTTAGGACTTCTGATCACCGGGCGTTCACCCGGTTCTTTTTGACTTAACCTGCGTCCCAATTCAATACCTGCGACTACGGTAACAGCTTTAACCAGGCCAATACCTGCGGTTTTACTTAATTCCTGAGGCGATATGCTGCCAAGGCCAGTCAGGTCGTATTTAACCAACAGCTGTTCAGCCAAACGATTAACAGGCAAATTCTTGGTTCCGGTGCGAAGAAGTATCGCTAATAGCTCAGCGTTACTAAGAGCCTGAGCTCCCTTGTCGAGCATTTTCTCGCGCGGACGTTCAGTCTCAGGCAATTCTTTCATCATAAGTGGCTTGTCCATAGTCATAATAGCTCTACCCCAGCTTGTCGCAGGAGTTCTGACAATGTAACAAGCGGCAATCCTACTACATTATTGTAGCAGCCACTAATACTTTCCACCAGCAGTGTACCCCGGCCTTGGATAGCATAGGCCCCAGCCTTGTCCATCGGCTCACCGGTGCCAACATAGCGTTCGATTTGCGCTATCGATAATGGTTTTATTCTAACAGTGGTGGCGCTAAATCCGGTAAAAACCTGGTCACCCTTGACTACCGCCACACCAGAAATGACAATATGATCTCTTCCGGCTAAGGCAGTCAGCATCCGGATGGCTTCTGCATAGTCTGCCGGTTTGCCAAATACTTGACCGTCCAGTACTACAATAGTGTCAGCACCAATAATTACATCACTGTGAGACGCGCGTTTGGCAGCATCAAGCGCTTTGTCGCGCGCGTGCGCTACTGCCAGTTCGTGTGGCGGCATAGCTTTAGTATTATCTTCTTCAACATCGCTGACTATAATTTTAAAGTCAAGACCAATTAATTCTAAAAGCTGCTGCCGCCTGGGTGATGATGATGCTAAGACTATTTCCATGTTTTTATCCTCCTAAAAACGCCGGAAAAGTATAATTGCTGCTATAATCCCCAATATGCTCATCAAATTAGGGTATAAAGCAAAGCCGATAACCACTTTGATCACATACAGATTAATCGCTACAGGCGGTAAGTCAAACACTGGAAACGGTTTTATAAGATATGGGACAACACCAGAAAGCAGACTGGAATTGGAGGCAAGTTCGCCTAAAATACCACCAACTACTGCCCCCGTAATCAAAAACAATGCCATCATTCCCATACCTTTGCTGGCAGAACTGCCCCTCTTAGTACCAGTCTTCAAACTAATCCCCCCCGGGATGGTGAGATCTTATTTAAACCCATCCCTTACATTATTAGAAAGTAAATAAAACCTTGTACTTACAAGGATATTATTTATTTTGCCAATCATTATTTCTAATTTTGAACCCATAAGTTGCCGGAGCTTTGGCAAAGACATAATTGACTGCCAGACCGGTAAACAGACCGGTGGGTACGGCAAAAAGCAATAAATACGGTACATACCATAATAACCCCGGACTATAAACAATGATAGCTGCTAAGGTCACTTGAGCTACATTATGAGCTACTGCTCCAAATACGCTAACACCTACTAGTGAAAACACGCGGCCGTAATTTTTTTGAATACGAGTCATAACAATAATACTAATGAGCGCCCCACCCATACTCATGATAAATGAAGGTCCAAACAGTGCCCCGCCGAATAAGGAGCCAATCAAAACACGGGTTACAGCAACGTAGATGGCCTCGTGCCAGCCAAAGATAACAAGTGCTATAAGCGAGATTATATTAGCTAACCCTAATTTAGCACCAGGTACAGGCATAGGAACAGGCAACCAGCCTTCTACAACATGTAAAGTTGCGGCCATAGCTACTAGCAAGGCTAAAAGGACTAGGCGTTTTGTTTTACTCATGCTACCTCGCAATATCGTCTACATCAGCAGGACTGTCTGATACTACTTTGACTACAACCCGGTATGGCAAACAGACTATTTGCTGTGGTGAAATATTGATCCAGCCTGTTTTGACGCATATCTGATCAGGGCAATCAGCTTCGCGAATTCGTACGCGACCATCATTGTACTCAATAATGTTAAACCCGCTATCGCCGCCAAGTCGAAATTCCCCAACATAACCCTGCCGCAAGGGAAATGTCTTTACAGTTTGGCCATTGACGGTGATAACTACACTTTGTCCCTGCCCATTCGCTGCTATGTAGTGCATATTTAATCCAACACCAGCTAGTGCAAATATCAACAACGCAATAACCAGCCATTTGTCGCCTTTTGTCAACATTAGTTTGCCACCCTGCTCATATTCTATTATATTTTACATTAAAACATTGTCTAATGCAAACAATACCAAGTTTTAACGATTATAAGAAATAAGAGAGGAAGGTTTCCCCTCCTCTCTTACAAAATGTCTAATTTGTATTATGCTACACTTTCTTCACTGCCAGGAACTACGCCAAGCACGGCCTGTTTGATAGCTTTTGTTGGACATTTAGCCAAGCAGGTAGGATTATCGCATTTTTCCATACATACTTTAGCATCAACAACTGCCAGGTTATTTTCCATCTTAATAGCGCCATACGGGCATTCTTTCAAGCATAGGGTGCAACCGATGCAAGCAGCACTACACGCTTTTTTGGCAACTGCACCTTTATCGTGTGAGTTACAATTAACACGCACATGAGCGCCAATCGGCATCATGGCAATCACTTTTTTCGGACATACTGTTTCGCACTTGGCGCAACCAGTACATTTATCAGGGTCGATAATCGGCAAGCCGTCTTCGCTCATCGTCATAGCGCCAAACGGACAAGCTTTAACGCAGGTACCCAGACCTAAACAACCATATTTACAGCTCTTAGGACCACCGAATAACAGGTTAGCGGCTACACAATCCTGTACACCATGGTATTCATTGGCCTTAACAGCTTTTGCATGAGTACCGGCGCATTTAACCTGAGCAATACGAGGGTCAACGGCAGCAGCGGCTTTACCTGTCAGCTCACCAACCAGTTTAGCGACAAGATCCTTGCCAGGGGTGCACAGATTAGGCGGTACATCAGGGTTTGTTACCACTGCTTCAGCATAGGCCATACAGCCGGCAAAACCGCAGGCCCCGCATTGTCCCTTCGGCAGTACATCTTCTACTACGTGGATCAACGGATTAACCTCAATCGCTAGCTTTTTATTCGCGTAAGCGAGAACCAAGCCAAAAATAACACCCAGACTTGTCATGATAACGAGTATTATCATTGAATGTTGAATAACCGAATGTTCCATTGTTATTTCTCACGCTCCTTTCAATACCAGAATTATAGCGGAATCATGCCTGAAAAACCTAAGAATGACAATGCAAGCATGCCTGCTAATATAAAGGCAATTCCAAGACCTTGCAGAGTTTTAGGAACATCAGCATACTGCAGTTTTTCCCGCAAGCTGGCCATAAGGATAATGGCAAGGGCGAAACCAGCACCTGAACCAAACGCGTTTATAACGCTTTTAATAAAATCGAAGTTAGCAGTCGCATTAATAAGAGGAACCCCTAAAACAACACAGTTAGTTGCAATCAATACGAGGTAAATACCCCACATCTCATAAAGAGCAGGCGCAAACTTCTTAATAGCGATTTCCAAAAACTGCACGAAACATGCTATTAGCACAACAAACACTACAATTTTTAAGAACACCAAGTCATAAGGTACTAGTACGAAATTATAAACCAGCCAGGCAAGCGCCGACGATACGGTAAGGATGGAAGCTACTGCCATACCCATACCGACAGAAGCGCTTAAACTTTTGGAAACACCGAAGAATATACACAGCCCAAGGAAACGCGTTAATACAAAGTTATTAACAATTACCGCGCCCATAAACAGAGTAAAGTATTCCATTATACAGCCTCACTCCTTTGCACTGCAAGCTGTGATGCGGCTTTGTTTCTTGCCGCGGCTTGTTTATCCTGATACTCGCCGATGACGTTAAACATGCCGATCATTAGCCCGATTACCAGAAATGCGCCAGGCGCAAGAATGATGATCATAGGACCGTCATAAGACTGAGGAAAAACTTGGATTGCCATAGAGGTACCACTGAGGATTACACCGGTGCCAAACAATTCGCGGAATGCACCGATAAACAACATTGCCAGCGCAAAACCGGCTCCCATGCCCAAACCATCGATAGCGGAAGCTACTACGCCATTCTTCATAGCGAACACTTCGGCACGCGCCAGAATAATGGCAAATACTACAACTAGCTCCAAATAGAGTCCCAATTCCCTGTAAACCGCTGGAAAGTAAGCTTCCAGAATCAATATTATCAAAGTAACAATAGTTGCAATGATAGTGATAAATACCGGTACGCGGACTTTGGGGTTAACAAAATTTTTCACAAGTGAGACAACTACGTTATTTGCCGTAATAACAGCCATAACGCAAAGTCCCATGCCCAAAGCATTAAATACTGTTGAAGTAACCGCCAGCGCAGGACAGAGGCTTAACGCAAGGCGGAATATGGGGTTCATCTCGAAAATACCCTTTTTAAATATATTCCAGTAATTCATATTCGCACACCTCACTTCTTCTGGCTGGCCGAATAGGCGGCAACCGCTTCTACTGCTTCCCTGACGCCTTTAGTAACGGCCCGGGAGGTAATTGTGGCGCCAGTCAGCGCCTGGATATTTTTATCGGTGGGAACTTTGACTACTTCCATATCGGTGGGGACTTTATTGGCGAACTGATTGCGGAACTTTGGCAGCACCATCTTATCGCCTAGCCCTGGAGTCTCGGCATGCTTCAGCACCTTGAAGTCCATTGCCTTTCCATCTGTCGTCACGGCAGCAAGCATTTCGATATTACCCGCATACCCCTTACCACTGGCAGGCACAACATAGGCAATCACCTTACCGCCTTTTAGTCCCGCATACCAGCCTTCTTTACCTTCAATGGCTTTAAAGGATTCAGCATCTTTAACAAGCTCTCTCATCGCATCATTTTTTGCTTTAACGCGTTGTGCAGCCGCACTTGGTTCAGTGATGGCGAACGTACCAGCGATGATGATCCCTGAAATAAAGCAGGTTATAGTTAGGTTCAGAGCGATCCTAAAAATACTATTGTTCTTATCGTCCTGTGCGTGTGCATCATGTGACATGGTCATTTACCTCCTTGCCCCAAATTTTGCAGGCTTAATCAAAAGGTCGATTAGCGGCGTTACACAGTTCATGAGCAGGATTGCATAACAAACCCCTTCAGGATAACCGCCCAATAAACGGATTAACACAGTAAGCGAACCCGCACCTACGGCAAAAATGATTTGACCCTTCACAGTAATAGGGATGGTCACCATGTCAGTAGCCATATAAAACGCACCCAAAATAAGTCCGCCTGACATCATGTGCATAATAGGATCCTGACCGAATGCAGCAGTTAAAACACCAACTGTTCCAATCATAAACACGGGAATCTGCCATTTAATATAGCCGCGATAAATCAGAAATAGTCCGCCGAGAATCAGGAGCAGTGCTGAGGTCTCACCCATACTGCCGCTGCGGGAACCAATAAAAAGGGCCTTGTACATCTCCATTTTGTCACCAAAAATAGCAACAAGTTTTTCATAGCCCTGTAATTTTAAAATGCCAAGGGGAGTCGCCGAAGTAACTCCGTCCAATTTACTTGACATCTCAGGCCAGGTAGTCATAGCCACCGGCCAGGAAGCCAAAAGAATCGCCCGGCCAACTAGCGCCGGATTAAAAATATTATAGCCAAGACCACCCATCGTGTGCTTTGCTACAGCAATAGCCGCCACCGTACCAAACACTGGCATATACCAAGGCAATGTTGCCGGAATATTCATCGCCAGTAAGAGTCCGGTCAGAAAAGCACTGCCATCATTGATGGTAACCGGTTTGTTCTGCCACTTTTGAATGAGATATTCGGTGGCCATGGCAAACGCAATACAGAGAACCATGGTAGTCAATGCCGGTACACCAAAACGATAAACTGAAAAAAGAGCTGCTGGCGCTAGTGCCAGATTAACTGCCCACATAATTTTGGCAATGGATTCATCGCACCTGATGTGCGGTGATGCCGAAACTGTCAGGGTACCTACGTCAAGTTTTACTTCTGCGCTCATACCGCCCACCTCCTATTTCTTTTGTGCAGCCGCTGCTGCATTTTGCGCTTTGGATAATTTAACGTAATGAACAATATTGCGTTTAGCCGGACATACATATACGCATGAACCGCACTCTACGCAGTCAAGAAGGTCATATTCTTCCTTAGCAGTGGCAAATACACCGCGTTCTCCAAGAATGCTGAGCATACTTGGCACAAGTCCCATCGGACAGGCATCAACACAGCGTCCACAGCGGATACAGGGCTGCTCAGGGCCGATGTTGACATCAGCAGCGTTTAGCGCCAGAATACCAGATGTCCCTTTAATTACAGGCACATCAAGAGTGCGTTGCGCCATACCCATCATAGGGCCGCCCATAATTACTTTGACTGGCTGATCTTTAAAGCCGCCACACATTGCTACAGCTTGAGCAAAGGTTGCCCCCACTCTTAGCAGGATGTTTTTGGGCTCAGCTATAGCGCCACCGGTAACTGTAGCAACCCGTTCGATAAGGGGAATGCCTTTTTCTACAGCATCTGTCATAGCAACCAGAGTACCCACGTTTTGTACAACAGCACCTACGTCCATAGGCAATCCACCGGAAGGAACTTCCCGGTCGAGGATAACCTTAATCAGTGTTTTTTCCGCGCCCTGCGGATATTTGGTCTTAAGCGGAACTACTTCGATGCTCGAGCCAGCACAAGCTTTGCGCATGATTTCGATGGCATCAGGCTTGTTTTCTTCAATTCCAACATAGCCCTTATTTACACCAAGAATCTTCATGGCAATTTTCATACCGGTGATAATGCGATCGGTTTGTTCAAGCATGACTCTATGGTCGGCAGTCAGGTACGGCTCGCACTCTGCTCCGTTTAAGATAAAGGAATCAATAGGTTTTTCCGCTGGAGGTGACATTTTTACATGTGTTGGGAAAGTTGCGCCGCCCATGCCTACAATGCCGGCCAGACGAACGATTTCCTTAAGTTCTTTAGTGTCAAGCGACTGCCAATCGCGGCTTAGCGGCAAACCTTGAACCCACTCATCCTGTCCATCACTTTCAATGACAACTGCCTGGCAGGTGCCAAAAACCGGATGAGGATATTCGGCAATCTCCACCACTTTACCTGAGGTTGAGGCATGAATAGGACTGGCTACAAAGGCTTGAGCCTCTGCTACTACCTGTCCTTTCTTGACCAAATCGCCTACCTTGACTACTGGTGCGCAAGGCGCGCCCAGATGCTGCCTGGTAGGAATGATGACTTTCTGTGGTAACGGCGCCACTTCTATCGGTTTGGCAGCCGTATACCTTTTGCGGTCGTTGGGATGAACTCCCCCGCGAAAGCTTTTTGCCATACTTTCACTCCTTTTGCTTGGTGCAGTGTAATCGCTATCATAGCCTTCGCTTATGACAAAATACGAGTAATTACCGGTTTCATTTTGTCATTAGTCCTGGCATTGCGATCAAAATACTTGATGTAAATAATGGACAAACCAAAAGCTGCCAAGCCGCTGGCAATTGTATACCACAGTGAGCCTGCCGCCTGGTAAAGACCAGCTAGATAATTGCCGGCAAAAGCCCCGCCAGTAGCGGTAATAAGTGGCAGCATGTAGACAATGAAGGCGGCTTTGAGCATGTTTACTTCCTTTACTTCTATGGCTACTCGCTGACCGCGCTCGGCACCAACCGGATTGAGCGCATCAACTATAATAGCAGTATTTCCCGGGCAACTTCCACAGTTTTCACAGTCACTATGGCGGCTTGCTTTAACTTTTGCCATTCCGTCTGAGACTTCTACTACTATGCCTTCCTGCTGCTTTTCCAATGTTCTTCCCCCTTTGAAGGACAAGGTAAATAAAATAAGCTTTTTTTCGGAAAACGGGATATATATTCGCGCAAAATAGAAAATTACCTGCAATTTGATATAAATTACTTTTTTCACTCTTTCGACAAAAGCCGCTTTCGATATATTTAAAAAATTCTAACTGTAATTACAATACCAGATTTTGAAAAAAATTACTATAGTTTTTTTGTGAAATTTTGTACAAAATCTTGGTATTTTACACAT
>NZ_DATMYD010000122.1:0-78311 GCF_035561155.1 Sporomusa sp.
TACGGAACCGTTAAGAGTTAGAATGTAGGTCTTAAGCGAGCAATAGACCCTCTTTCTTGCTTAAATAAAGACATTGTGATGATTTATCTCTCTCGAATGGACTGGAACAGTCCAAATCACTCTTTTTTTAAGCAGACTCAACAGGACAAAAAGAGCTTTGCAAAAGTCCCGGCACAATTAGGAAGACCTTCGCAATCGCTTAGCAAGTGTTACTCGATAAGCTCCAGTTTGTCGCCAATTTGGGTAAGGGCTGCGGCTGCAGTGCCTTCAGGCAACTCAATGACATAGCTAGCGCCCAGTGAAATCGCCAGACAGCAGGGCTTTAGCCCTGCCACCACTTTGACTACTGCGTGAGAAGAATCAACAAATATTACATCAATCGGATAGCGCATACCAAAGGTATGTACACTGCTGCACGGCTTTATCAAAAGCCCCGCTCCCTCCTGCAGCTTAGGCGTAGCTAAAAGTCCAATCATCCGGGTAAAAAAACTGGCTGCTACCTTGATATGTTCACCTAATATCTGTTGTCTTGTTGTGTTAATAATCCGCATATTTATCCTTGCCTTTCTTAACTGTTCTATCATTAACCAAACATTTCTATCGACAATTGCAACGAAAATCGATAACTGAAACATAACATACGGCTTTTCTATTTTACTAAGGCACTATGATAAATTATAATAAAAGCAGTGAAGAGCGCGTTAAGTAAAAAACCATAAATATTAATCAGGAGGCTTAGCAGTATGGAGCAGTTTGAAAAGGTATCTGTCGTCAAGAAAGCTAATGTATATTTTGAGGGAAAGGTGACCAGCCGCACAGTGATTTTTGCAGATGGCAGCAAAAAAACACTGGGAATTATGCTCCCTGGTGAATATGAGTTTGGTACGGCGGCGGCTGAGGTTATGGAGGTTTTAGCAGGTGAGCTAATCGTATTATTGCCAGGACAAAGCAACTGGATTACGTATAAAGCCGGCGACAGCTTTGACGTTCCCGCTGACTCACGCTTTAAACTCAAGGTACCAATAGTAGCAGACTATTGCTGTTCCTATGTCTCAAACTAAATATCACTATAGCAGAAGGAGCCGGCTGACTAATTGCCAGGGCTCCTTCTGTTTTTTATTTACCCATTAAACTGCTAGCCATCTGGATGACGGCTGGGCCAAGCAGCACGACAAACAGCGAAGGAAAAATAAAGAGAACCAGTGGCAGCAGCATCTTTATCGGCGCTTTCATGGCTTTTTCTTCTGCCCGCTGGCGGCGTTTTTCCCGCATGGAGGCAGACTGCACTCTGAGCACATTACCAATGCTTACACCAAGTTGGTCAGCCTGAACTAGCGAAGTAGTGAACAGCGATAAGTCCGGCACATCACAGCGCGTGCCCATAGCGCTTAACGCGTCGCGCCGCGCAACGCCCATGCGAATTTCCTGCAGTACCCGGTTAAACTCTTCCACAAGCGCGCCTTTCATCTTTTCCGCCAGTTTAGCCAGCGCCCCATCAAAACCCAGACCGGCTTCCACGCTGACTGTTAATAAATCAAGGACATCAGGCAAGTCTTTTTGAATGCTCAGCTTGCGGGCAGCAATCTTATGATTTAAAAGCAGAAATGGCAACAGTTGGCTCACAAGGAAGGCCATGAGAATAAACCCAATTACTTGACCACCGGCGACGCCGGCCAGCACGCTTAGCGTTCCGGCAATTACCGGTAAAGCGACTGCCAAAAAGCCCATTAACAAGAGAAACTCATCACTGGTTAATCTGCAAAATCCGCCAGCCATAATGAGTTTTTGCTCAATGGTGGCCCGCACAGCTTTGGGTGTCAGTTTTGTCAGTACTCCGGCCATATCGCCTCGTAGCGGGGCTAAGATACGCTGCCGGAATGGCTTGGCCAGCTCATCATCAATGTCAGTGCGTCCTGACACTATGCCGTCAAGAGCTCTGAGCCGCATCTCAACCTGATCAGCCACCGGTACAAAGGTGTGAAGTACCAGGTAAAGGAGTACAAATGCTGTTATAAAGGTAAGCGCTATTATGGCAATAAGCATATGCATCCCCCCCTTTTATTTGGGCCAAAAGGTTTCGTTAGGCAGGTTTATTCCGTTTGCCGACAGCTTCTCCAGAAACTTAGGCCGAATGCCTGTCGGCTTAAAATAGCCGGTGATTTTACCGGTTGCATCCCGCCCGGTCTGTTCAAAGATAAATATATCCTGCAAGGTAATAACATCACCTTCCATACCTTGTATTTCTGTCAGGTGGGTAATCCGTCTACTGCCGTCCTGCAGTCGTGACTGCTGGAGAATTAGGTCAACAGCTGACGCTATCTGCTCTCTGATCGCTCTGACCGGCAAATCCATGCCAGCCATGAGCACCATGGTTTCCAGCCGGCTGAGCATATCGCGCGGCGTGTTGGCGTGACCTGTGGTAAGCGAACCGTCATGACCGGTATTCATAGCCTGCAGCATGTCAAGCGCTTCACCGCTTCTGACCTCGCCTACAACAATTCGGTCTGGCCGCATCCTGAGACTGTTGCGGACAAGATCGCGCATAGAAATTGCACCTTTACCCTCAATATTGGACGGCCGGGTTTCAAGGGTAACAACATGTTCCTGCCTAAGCTGCAGCTCAGCAGCGTCCTCGATGGTGACAATCCGCTCATCATGGGGGATAAATGACGAAAGAATATTGAGTGTGGTTGTTTTACCCGAACCGGTACCGCCTGATACCACAATGTTAAGCTTGCCTTCTACGCAGGCCAGTAAGAAATCCGCCATTTCCTGGGTCAGGGTGCCAAAGTTAATAAGATCCTTTACCATGAGTGGGTTTTTGGCAAATTTCCGGATAGTCAGGCATGGGCCCTTTAAGGCTAGCGGCGGGATGATGGCGTTGACCCGGGAGCCGTCAGGCAGCCTGGCGTCAACCATGGGCGAGCTCTCATCAATACGGCGGCCAAGCGGCGCAACAATTTTCTCAATGACATGCATGACATGGGCATCATCGCGGAATCGCACATCGCTAAGCACTAGTTTACCTTTACGTTCAACATAGACTTGTGTAGGACTATTGACCATAACTTCGGAAATAGACTCATCTTTTAATAACGGGTCAATCGGTCCATAACCTAAAACCTCATCAACAATTTCGGTAATAATCCGCGACCGCTCGCTTCTGGGTACTGGTACTGTTTCTTCATCCATAACCACATTGGCAATGCGGGCAACAACCTCTTCCAGCATTTTGCGGTCAGCATCCTTATCAACAAGCACTTTGCTTTCTTCCAGGCTCATTTCTTCGACTATTTTCTTGTGAATCTTGCCTTTAAGACTTTGATAAGGATCGATTTTCGGCGGCGCTGCCGTTTTTGGCTTTTCTACACCTTTGGGCGGCTGCTCCTGCTTTATCTGAGCTTCTTCCAAGCGTTTTAACAGCGACATAGTGTTCCTCCTATGGCTAATGGCGTTATTCAACAACAGTACCAGACATGAAGCACAGATGCCGCAGTTGCCTATCAGTGGATGCAATGTTACTGCGGCTAGTTTGGCGCTACTGATTCATACGGAACAAGCGCGGCACTATATACACCATAATCGGTCGCGGTGCCAGACGATTCACCGGCAACTACAGTCTGCATGAACTTGCCGCTTACAAGGTTGTCCTTCCCTGATCCAGCTACTCCCTCTAGAAAAAAGCCGGCAAAGCCAACAATCTTTACATCATGCCGCCCTGTATCATTAGTGATTGATTCAATCAATGGCACAATTACTATCCGTGGCGAACCTATCTCTACCGTATTAAAGGTAGCATACGGATCAAGGCCTATACGGTAGTTGACTCCTTCACTGGTACCACCTGACATATTACCAGTTTCGGTGGACACCCATTGACCTACCGACAACTTGGCATCATAGCCCAACTTAATATTATCGGTATAATTACGCGAACCGGTCCCCCCCAAAGCCAACGCATCGTAGTTACCGGCGTAGCCATCACCAGCACCAACTTTCAGAGCATAAGTCTGGCCGTAGATAAACTCCTGCCAGACTACTCCAAACGGCACCACCCCAATAACCCCGCTAGTGGGTCTTATAACGGCTGCAGCTTCTGCCCGGACATCGACTGCGTTCAGACCAAGGATTTTGGCAAATGTCATGTTAACTGTCCGTTTAGCGGTAGCAGTAACCACCTTATTGGTAGGAACAGCGACCTCTACCACATCGCCGGGATGGCTGTTCCGGGCGCCATACTCTCTGCCACTGGCCTCAGCATGAGCAGTATCATTAGGCAGATCCTGGACCCCGGCTAGAGCCGCGGCATCAGCTATGTTAACAAGCTCCGCCCTGTTTACATATAAAAATCCAACATCGACAACAAGGGCGGTAAAACCGATCAGGGCAGTGATTGCACAAGCAGTTAATACTGTTATTGTGCCTTTTTGATTATTAACAAATATCCTCATGGCAGTTCCACCCGCATAACCGACCGCCCGGTAAGTACCGGCGCGTCAGGCGCAAAAGCGCTATCAATGATTTCCTTAATTATAGGTGTTGTTACTTCAATCGGCTTGCTAGCCGTCACAGTAACTGATTTGCCCTGCTCGCGTTTGCCGCCTGGATAGGCAATGTTAACTTGCAAACCAGTATTACCAATGCTGGCGACTACATCGTTGACGACTGCCCGTGCTGCAGTATCGTCACTCACCGCAGCAGTTCGCGCGCCTTCCCGGGCGGCTGCCGTCAACACCAGATACTGATTCATTACCAGTCCGAACTCTAAGATGGCAAACAAAAGCAGTATGAATACAGGTAGTACAATGGCTGTCTCAACCATAGCCTGCCCCCGGTTCCGTTTAAGATAGTGGGTAATTTTCATATCATCACCCCTAGTAAGTAGTCATTATGAGATTATTCTCTACCATCATTGTAGCATGCCTACATCTATGATAACATAATGCCTGAGTCTTATCTCGCAAAGGAACTTAGTCCTTAGCAACCTAGGAGTATAGTCCTAACCTACTACTGAAAGAACAAGCCCTCCTGACAAAAGGCCAGGAGGGCTATATTTTACGCCAATAGTTCGATATATAAGTGCTAAAAGGATTCGTTTATTTGAATTTCGCGGTAAGGGTATCCAACTTGGACGCCAAGTCGACGCCCATAGGGGTGAATGATGCCACCGCAACGGCGGCAATTAATGCCAGAATCAAACCGTACTCAACCATGCCTTGGCCTTTCTCATTCAGATATCGAGCTTGGATCATTTCCCAATACATTTTCAACATTTGTCATACCTCCTAAATTTTTATGATTGTATTTTATTTAGGTAATCTCGTTTGGTTCTGATTTCATTATACCAGCGAGAAGGTATGTTAACATCGTCCTAGAGTCTCATTTACAGTAGGCATTGAGGCTTATTCTGGTAATCAATTTGGTAGGTGCTGGGTCCCAGCCACACCAAGGAAAAAGTCCTAACAGGTATCGACAGGCCTATGGCTTGAGCGGTACAGTAGCAAAGATTCGCGTGCCTTTACCTAATTCAGATTTTATATTTAGCTCGCCCCCTAGGAGGTTAATCCGTTCACGCATGCCCATTAAGCCAAAGCTCTCGCTGCCAACGTTCTCTGCAGACGCAAAGCCTTGTCCATCATCTTCCACGACAGCCGAGACTACGCTGGGGCGAAAGTCAATACGTACCCATACCGAGGATGCCTGCGCGTGTTTTTCTACATTGTTGAGAGCCTCCTGGATAATACGGAACAGGCCGATCTCAACATGGGAATCCAAACGCTTTTCTTCTCCCATTATTTTGACTTCGGGAAAAATACCACTCCGCTCTCTCATCGTATCAAGCACCCGTCTAATTGTAGGGACAAGCCCTAAGTCATCAAGGGTCATGGGTCTCAGATCAAAAATAATCTTTCTGGTTTCCCTAAGCGCTACCCGTACTTGTTCGCGAAGATCCTTGAGTTCGTGTTTTGCCCGGACAATGTCGGTATCAATCAAACGTTCGCATACCTCAGCCCGGAAAACGATATTGGCCATTGACTGTGCCGGGCCATCATGAATCTCCCGCGCCACCCGCCGCCGTTCCTCTTCCTGGGCTCTGATTATCTTCGCTCCAAAGACCTGGCTTGCCTGCAAGGATTCAATCTGAGTGACGACTGTTCCCATCTGATTACCCAAATAGCCGAGTACCGCTCCGACCTGTGAAACAAGCCCTTCCGCCTTCTCAACTGTGCTCTTCAGTACTTTAAGCCTGAGTTCCAAATCATCGCGCTGGCGGCGCAAATTCTGTTCCTGCAGCCGGGCCATCGCCAATTCGAGCTGGACATTACTGGTGTCTTCATAGGCGGCTTTAATATCGGTTTCTGTATATTCGCGAAAATTGCGGCTCACTTCCATAAGCCGGAGCCGGGAGCGACGCTCTTTTTTTTCCAGTTCGTCCACCTTGAAAATGATCTCGGCCGTTTCCTGTTTGATGCGCTCAACATCCCGCCGCACATTCTCCATTTCAGTCCGTGCAGCCTCATATATATCAAAAATCTGCGATTTGCTTTTTTCTACCGCGGCTATTGTTCCTTTTACGATCTTATCTAACATTTTTACATCAAGATTCTTCATGCAGGCCCAGGCTCCTCACCACACTAATTGAATTACACATTATAAGCCAAATTCGTCATACCAGGCCCATATCCTGCTAATAAAACACGCCAAAAGAGGGTGGAAATTTTTTCACCCTCTCACGCTTCTTTCAGATGTCAATATTGACAATTTTTTGGATGGCCACAATTCCTAGAAGCTGGCCACCAACAGCGGCCCCCAGCATAAGCTGCCCTGTCGGATGTGTGAAAAGGATATTACTATACCCGGGATTAAGAACCTGAAGCAAAAGCAGCATAGCGACTGGCAACAAGCTCACAATAATGCCTGACATGCGTCCCTGGGCGGTAAGTGTTTTAATCTGGCCTTTAATGCGAATCCGCTCACGGATGGTCGCCGCAATATTATCAAGAACTTCGGCAAGGTTGCCTCCTACCTGCCGTTGAATTAACACGGCGGTAATAGCCAAATCGAGGTCGTCACTGTCTACACGCTTGGCCATGTTACTCATTGCTTCCTCTGTGGGGACACCCAGATTCATTTCTTTCAGTGTCCGGCCAAACTCGACGGAAATGGGCGGCAGCATTTCCCGCGCAACCATTTCAATCGACTGCATAAAGCTATAGCCTGTTCTAAGGGCATTGGCAATCAAAATCAGCGTATCCCCCAACTGAGCATTAAATGCCCTGGCCCGCCGTTTAATTTTTATTCGCAGGAACAGAAACGGTGCTAAGTAACCAATAACACCACCAACCACCGCGCCGGTCAATCCGCCTTTAAGCAGGCACAGCACTGCTCCGGCAAAAGTTGTTCCCAGGCATATGACTAAAAGCTCGGAGGTTTTCAGCGGTAGTCCGGCCTGAATAAGACGATGCTCAACTCCCCTTGACCAGGATCCATCAGATAGCTCCAACAATTTACTCAATTGCCTGATTAACGCCCGCCAGCCGGTCAATTCGCGTGCTGCAGCCCTCTGCACCGCAGCCTGACTTGTCACATCTGCGGCTTGCTTGACATAGTGGCCGAGACGCTGTCCAACTGCTTCTCTGTCATGTGTCTGCCAACGATAGAGCAGCAAGCAGACAACAAGCAGATTAAGAAATAGTGCAATTCCGATCAGCGGCAGCATGCTACCGTCTCCTCTCTAGCCAAATAACCGTTTAAATCTTCCTACAACCCCCAGGGCCGGCTGCTCTTCGATCTGCTCCTGCCACTCGCTGCCGGCAACCAGGCGAGCCAAATTGACGATACTATGGGCCACCGGCGTTTCCGGATGACTGACAACAAACGGTACACCCCGGTTGACCGAGGCCACAACCACCTTGCCATCACTAGGCACAGTAGCCGAGAACTTATATCTCAGGCTTTCTTCCACCTCGCTGATCTCCATACCGGCATCGGTATTGGCCCTGTTTAACACTACTTTGACCTTATCCTCACCATATTTGAGTGACTCCATAATCTCTAAGCATAGTTTGACATTCTTAATTGTCGGCAGGTCAAGCGCAGCCACTACCAGGATAATATCAGAGGCATCAAGTATGGCCAACATACTGTCAGAAAAGGTTGGCGCAGTATCAATAACCGTGTATTTGAAGCTTGAGCGCATAGTCTTAAGGATAGCTGACAGGTGGCTGCTTGTCACAGTTTCGGCTTGTTCGGGCCGGAGGGGTGCCGGCAGCAGTTTTACATTGTTGTTAAACTGCGCCAGATAACCGTCTAGAACATTGGTATCCAGATGTTCGATATCCCGCACCAAATCGGCAATTGTAGCACGTGGTATTAGATTTAAGAACAGTGCGACATCACCGAACTGCAGATCAGCATCAACGATTCCTACATTTGATCCGGTTTTAGCCGCCAGAGCCACTGCCAGATTTGTTGAAATCGTTGTTTTGCCAATACCGCCTTTGGTACTGAATACTGTGATGATTTTGCCTTGCTCTTCCCGCTTGGGCTCAAGCTTTACGACATTGCGCCGCTTTTTCTCATTACTAAAACTTTGCTTAATGGCCTGCAGTAATTCATCCCCACTAAAGGGCTTTACCAGATAATTTTTGGCTCCGGCGACCATCGCCCGCCTTAGGTATTCCTGTTCGCCCTGTACACTCATGATGATAATAGCGGAATCAGGGGCTTCAGCGGCAATTTTTTCCGTAGCCGCAATCCCATCCATGCCTGGCATATTAATATCCATTAAGATAATATCAGGCTGCAGTTTTTTTACCTTTTCGACAGCTTCACTACCTGATTCGGCTTGACCGATTAAAACTAAATCCGGATCAAACTCCATCAGTTTGCAAATATTTTCCCGGGTTGCCGCAATATCGTCGGCTATAAAAACTTTAATCTTTTCAGCCATTTGTCTTACCCCCTAAATGGGTTTTCTTTGACAAACTCCTTCATTTCCTGTGTCTGCGATGGAATATATTCGGCAGGATTAACAATCGTCGGAGTTACCAAAATAATAACTTCTGTCTCTCCCCGGCTAAATGAGGTGCTCTTAAACAAGTTGCCAAGGATAGGAATATCTCCTAACAGCGGGATTTTCTGTACGTCTTTAGATGTTTCACTGGAAATTAAACCACCAATGGCCATGGTTTGGCCGGAAGACATTGCAACAGCAGTCTCGGCTTTACGCATTTTAATAGGCGGAATTTTCATGCCCAGACCAAGTTCAATTTTGTGTTCACTAGACCAATCCAAAGTGCTGACCTCAGCTTTAATTTTGCTCTGAATAAGTTTTTCAGCGTTCACTTCAGGCGCGATGTCCAGCTTAATTCCATACTCTTTCCATTCAATGGAAATACGGCCATTATCTAAGCCAACAGGCACTGGTATCTGGCCGCCTACCATAATATTGGCCTTATCACCGCTTAGTGTGATCATATTGGGTTGGGATAATATCTTGGCCAAACCGTTTTTCACCAGTGCGTCTAGCTGTGCATTTATCGGACTATAGGTGCCCAGATTACCAAATGCTGTTGGTGCCAGCGGGTTTGTACCGCCATATGATTGACCAAAGGCGAAATTACCAGGGGTTCCAGCCTCATTGCCAGACCATTTAATGCCTAAGCTCTTAGCCGCTTCCCGGTTAATCTCAATCACCCTGGCCTCGATTTTCACCTGTACCGGCCGGGTAAGCTCCAGCAGATTGACAACTTTATCGGCATACGCTGACGCCACCTTTTCGGCCCGGGTTTTCTGGTATTGATCATTGACGGTGCCTTCCAGAATAATAGTTTTATTAACCTTGCTTACAGTAATATCGGAAAGTCCGAGAATATTCTTAATGTCGTTGGCAATAGTGATATCAGCGGCGCCGACCTCCACCAAATAGCTGTACCGGTTGCCGCCGGCCCAGATATGAAGGGTGGTTAACCCTGGCGCTTTGCCGACTAAGAGCACTTCAACACCTGATACAACTACTACATCGGCAATTTCAGGATTAGCCACTGCCACACGCTCAACGGCGTTAAAAGTAAGAACGCGCGATTGATTGACGGCCACTGCCAGTTTATCCTCGGCAGCCACTGCAACAGCACTGATCAGCATAATCGCTAGTATAATACCAGCTACCACAGGCAACTTAAGTTTCTTCATAAGACTCCTGCCTTTCTATTCGGCTCAACTTGCAGAGAATTTTGCTAATGGATTGGCACTACCTCTGTTTTGGTACCACGAATCATCTGGATGCCTGAAGGCGGCTGCTTGACCGGAGGTGGTGGGGGCGCCTGCTCTCTTGGCTCTGTGTTTGGCACATGACTACCGACAAGGTCATACGGTGTAACCGGACCGGCAATACTGATACCTGCATTGTGAAGGAACGGTCTCAAGGCCAGGCGCACTTTGCCTTTGTCTTCAGACAGCGCCAGCTTGGAGGCTTCCTCTGGCGCTACGGCCAGCGTTACTGTCGCTGTTTTAATAACATCTTTTTTATCTTTAGAATTATTGCTATTAACTGTTTCAGCAGCTCCACCCTCGGTTTCCCGGTTAGAAGCCAGTACCAGAACATTCTGTAAGACTAAATGGCTGAGATTATCGCCTGTAATGTTTTGGTCAAATGTAACAACTACATCCACATAGTCACCGGCTTTGACAAATCCAGCCACCCCGGTTACTTCGTTCACGCCGATCGTTACAGCTCGTTTATCTGAGGGAATCAAACCGGTAAAGCCTGCTGACTTGCCTTCGATAATAAGCCGCCTGGCCGTAATCTGTTCACCGGCCACAATCTGCTCCTTGGACAGGGTACCAACAACTTCTTTGCTATCCTGTACTACGCCAGGCTGCAGATATGGGGCAGGGACCTTTATCACCTTCACCATCTCGGGGGTAATTCTAGTCTTGGCGCCGATGTCAACTTGGGCGACCACGACTGCTACCGTATCCTTGGGCTGACTGCCACTTGACTTTTGCAAATAGCTGTACACTAGACCTGTTGTTAATAAACTAAGAATAACTGCACTCATTAAGAGCCCTTTGTTAGAAAGCTTGAGCATGCCTTCCCTCCTGCCCGTTACTCATACTCTTACTATAATTTTAACCGAGCAGCCCCCCGTGACCTATCGGACCTACCGTTTAATTTCTTAGGACTTATGACCTGTACCCTTATAACCAATGTTTTTGCCGGAAATAACGCATCATAATCAGGCCTATCCCCAGCATGACAGACATAATAAGCGGATAGCCGTACTCCCAAGTCAGTTCAGGCATATTCTCAAAATTCATGCCATATACCCCGGCAATGAAAGTAAGGGGAATAAAGATCGTCGAAATGATTGTCAGCATCTTCATGACTTCGCTCATCCTGTTGCTAATACTGGATAAATAGATATCCATCATCCCTGTCAGCATGTCACGGTAAATCTCAACTGTCTCAATGACCTGAATAGCATGATCGTACACATCTCTTAAGTAAATCAGCGTCGATTCCTGGACATGAGCGGTTTCCCCCCGTTCAAGCACACTGATTAATTCACGCACAGGCCATACCGACTTACGCATAAACAGCATATCATGTTTAAGAGCGTGTAGCTCATGCAGCAGTTCCGGGCGTGGCTGAGCAACAATCTGATCTTCTACCATTTCAATTTTTTCACCCAAATGTTCAAGTACCAAAAAATAATGGTCGACCACACTGTCAATCAAGGCATATAGCAAGTAGTCTGCTCCCAGCTTTCTGATTTTGCCCTTCCCGCTTTTAATTCGCTCATATACTCCGGCTAAAACGTCTCTGTCACCTGGTAATCTTTCCAGAAAAGAGATTACATAGTTGGAGCCAAGGATAAGACTAACCTGTTCGGCCTCATAATCAGGCGCCTCATCTGTCACGTTCAATGATTTTACAATTACGCACAAATAATCTCCATAATCCTCCAGCTTGGGACGCTGGTCGGTGTTTAAGATGTCTTCGAGCACCAAGGGGTGAATATTAAACTGCTGACCAATACTTTCAACGGCTTTAGAATTAAGTCCGCGTACGTTAATCCAGGTAACGCCAGATTTTGTCGACAACTGCGCTAACCCATTGTACGAAGCACCATTTGTTTCAGTAAATGTATCGCCGTCATAATGCACTACGCTAATATAAGTCTTCTCGGCGCGGGTATCACCAATATGTACCAGCGTTCCCGGCGGTAAACCAACCTTAGAAGCCTTGACTCTCTGAAATTTAGGCATAACACACCTCACAAAAAAATATGTAAGGAAAGACGTTCTCTCTTCTTACATATTTTCCCTTTATGAATTCTCTGTCTTACTGTTCATATTAGCTAGCACCATACAACCACCGCAATAAAAGAGCCGACATGTGATCTACATCATACTTTGTCCAAACATCTTCTAGTAAAATATTACATAAAGAGGGTGGCAATGATGGATAAGACGATGATCCGACTGTCTGAAGAGATTGAGAGATTGCGTGAACAAATGCATAAACGGTCTGAAAAAGTCGGTATATCACATCCTGATATTATGCGCCTCAGCCGTAAGCTTGACAAATTAATTAATCAATATTTGTATTATACCCGCTGTCTAAAAGTTTTCTAATGCGGTTAGTTACAGTTTCGTCCACAACAAATCTGCGTAGTTACTATATAAGCCCTTGCGTATTCTACCGGGAATTCGCAAGGGCTGTTTACTTACATCGCAAATCATATATTATTTATTAGATTATACTTCTGCATCTTTTGATAAAAACCTGAGCGATGAATACCCAAAATTCTGGCTGCCTTACTCTTATTGCCGCCAGCTGCCGCGAGAGCCCGCAAAATTGCCTGCTTCTCCGCATCATCTTTTATATCAGCTAAATCGTGAGGGGGTTCTCCGCCGCCAGTCTCTGCCTGGATTCCGGTCACCTTTTTGAGCATTGGCGGCAAATGCTCCGGCGCAATGATTATCTCGTCATCCATCAGGTTAATCGTACGTTCCAGTACATTTTCAAGTTCGCGAACATTGCCAGGCCAGTTATATTGCATTAACAAAGCAAGCGCTTCCGGCGAAATGCCTTCCACCCAGTGCTCAACCTGACTATTAATTTTTTCGAACAACATCTGGCATAACAAAGGAATGTCTTCTGTTCTCTCTCTTAACGGGGGAATATTGAGTGTAAATATATTTAACCGATAATATAAATCCTGCCGAAACTGCTTTTGCTCGATCATGTTTTCCAGATCGCGGTTTGTTGCCGCAATAACACGGATATCAAGCTTGGTGGACTTAGTTCCGCCCAGGCGCTCCAGTTCCCGCTCCTGCAGTACCCTAAGCAGTTTGACTTGCATGGCAAGAGGCATCTCACCGATTTCATCTAGGAAGATCGTACCGCCGTTAGCCAATTCAAATTTACCGGGTTTTCCCCCCTTGCGGGCACCAGTAAATGCACCTTCCTCATAGCCGAATAATTCCGCTTCCAGGAGATTCTCAGGCAGTGCTGCACAATTGATCTTGATAAAAGGACCCTGACGCCGTCGGCTGGCATTATGCACAGCATGAGCAAACAATTCTTTGCCAGTACCGGTTTCCCCCAATATCAGCACAGTCGACATCCCTTTAGCCGCTTTAGCCGCTACATCTCTCAGGCACTTCATCGTATCACTATTGCCAACAATGCTGTCAAAAGTATACTTGCCGCCATAAGCCTTGAATAACTCTTCTTTGTAATACTCCAACTCTGATTCAAGCTTGTTGATTCTTCGGGCAAGCGACTTCAGGTCCTTTACGTCTCTAAAAACCACGTTTCCGACAGCGCCGATGATTTCGCCATCTTTGATAATGGGAATCCTAGAAACGACACAGGTATTTGCCTGGATTTTTTGTAGATCAGTGACTTCGGCCTTTCCTTCCTGAGCCACAAGATGCATTCTGGTATTAGGAATAACGTCAGCTACGTGTTTTCCCACCACCGCTTTAGTGTCAAGATCCAGGAATTCGCCATACGCTTTATTCATCATGGTAATATTGCCTGATTTGTCCACAACCACAATGCCTTCATGCAGGCTTTCTAAAATGGATTCCAATGTACTCTTGAGCCTTTTTATGTCTTCAAGTTGAGTAACTACTTCATTAAATTCAGTAATGTCCTGAAAAATAGCAACAGCGCCCATAATTATGCCGTCTTTGATTATGGGCGTACGATTGGTTAATATTTCACATTTCCCGATATTCTGGCGCTGATTAATCTCAGCTAAGCCTGTCTCCATAACCCGGATAAGTCCGGTGTTGGGAATCACGTCATCTATCATTTGTCCGATCACGTTTTCGGCCTTTAGCCCGCTAAAAGTTTCCGCGGCAGTATTAAGAAATGTGATGATACCATGAGAGTTAACCACCATTACCCCATTGCAGACCGAATCAAGCACAGCGCGCATCTCCGTCATTCCGGTCGACGAGAATGCTTCCAGCAGACCGCTCACTCCACATTTTTGCATTCCGGGACCTCCTATATAAAATAATTGTCTCAGTAGGAAGTGTTCAACAGCCTCTGACTAGTTCAAGTATCGAGGATCTTAGCGCTACTAATCCCGCTCTAAAAAAGGATTTAACAGCTAATCTTGCTTAAAAAGAAATTAGTCTTTAACAACAATTATAGAACGTGACCATGTTAGTGTCTACAAAAAAAAGTCATCATAGTATGAAAATTGTCAGAAACTATCGAATTTTGAAGAGGGAGAAGCTATATACGAAAAAGATGATAACGCGAAGTGCAAGCACTCCACGTTATCATCTTTTTTATACATAACCAAACAAGCAGTTATTGAATCCTACAGCGTACAGGCACCGTCAACGCTAAGAACTGTGCCATTGATGAACTTGGCATCATCAGATGCCAGGAAGGCAAAAGCCGCAGCAATTTCTTCCGGCTCACCCAGTCGCCCTGCGGGTACTTTAATCAGTATTTTTTCATTCAGTACTTGTTCAGGAATTTTCTTGACCATTTCTGTGGCAATAAATCCTGGCGCAACGCAATTAAACCTGATACCATTTCTCGCCATTTCTTTGGCCCAAGACTTAGTCATACCAATTACCCCCCACTTAGTGGCTGCATAGTTAGTTTGACCAAGATTACCGTACAGGCCTACAACTGAAGAGGTAGTAAGTACCACCCCAGATTTCTGTTCAAGCATATGCGGGAGCACGGCGGAAGTGCAGTTAAATACACCTGTCAGGTTTACATTTATTACTGAATCCCAAGCCTCTTTAGTCATTTTTTTCATCATTGCATCTTTAGTAATACCCGCATTGTTAATCAATACGTCTACTTTGCCAAATACCTCTACTGCTTTAGCTACCATAGTCGCTACATTTTCCGAGTCAGTAACATTGACTTGAACGTAGATAGCCTGCACGCCTTTTTCTGTCACCTCTTTCACAGTAGCCGTGCCATCAGCAAAATCCGCAACAACAATATTTGCACCCTCTTCAGCAAACCTTAGCGCAGTCGCCTTGCCAATTCCGCTCGCAGCCCCAGTAATAATTACGACCTTGTCTTTCAAACCCTTCATAAAAAAAAACCTCCCCGTTTTAAATAAAGACCATTAGAAGTAACATAAGGTTTCAACGTTCATTTAAAGTATGATGCAAAAATCATGCCAATATCCTAGGTAGCTACAAATTACAGATAAGAATTGTCTGCAAGCGACTATACCACTACACCACTTTTTAGTGAAGCTATGTATATATGTCTCACTTCATACACACACTGTCTATTAATATATACACCAACTAGTGTTGTTTTTCAGCCGCCACCCCTGGTAACTCCCGCACAGAAGACAGAAAATAATGATTTTACATTTACTTTGCCAAAAAAATTTTCATTGGCATGATACTTGCTTATAAATATATTTGAAATGCGCACTATGTAAGAAAGGAGGTTATTCCAGCTAAACGATTTGATTTATGATTACAAAAACACTCTAATATCTTTAGGAGGTTAATTAAATGGAAGTAATCGGCATTCTCCTTAGTTTATTTTTACTTATGTTCTTTGCCTACCGTGGTTTTTCGGTAATCTTATTTGCCCCAGTGTTCGCTTTACTTGCCGCTTCGTTGTCAGGGCTCCCTCTTATGCCAGCCTACACCGAGCTGTTCATGGCTAAAGCAGTTACCTACATTAAGTCATTTTTTCCGGTATTCTTACTTGGTGCGGTTTTTGGCAAATTGATGGAAGATACCGGCTTAGCCAAAGGCATTGCGCAAGCCATTATTAAAGGCTTGGGTAAGGATCGTGCAATTCTGTCCATTGTTTTGGCAGGCTGTGTACTTACCTACGGCGGCGTAAGCCTGTTCGTTGTTGTATTTGCCATCTACCCTTTTGCATCGGCGTTATTTAAAGAAGCCGATATCCCCAAAAGATTGCTGCCAGCCACTATTGCGCTTGGCGCGTTTACTGCCACTATGGACTGTATTCCCGGCACACCTCAAATCCAGAACCTTATTCCTACTAACTTCTTTGGAACCAACATTTATGCCGCTCCCATTCTTGGCCTTTTAGGTGGTACGGCTATTTTAACCCTTGGTATTTTATGGCTGGAACACCGCCGAAAAAAAGCGGCGGCAGCAGGCGAAGGGTACGGTAACCATACTATTAACGAACCCGAAATCAAAAAAGACACTGCACTTCCTTCCTGGCAACTGGCTATTTTACCGCTACTCGCCGTACTTGTAGTTAACTACGTTATGACCAATATGTTCACTTGGAACCCTGCCATGCTTGAACCGTTTAAGGCCATGAAACTGCCGATGACTGCTCCCGCTGTTAAGAACGTTATCAGCATCTGGTCTTTGATTATTGCGCTTGTTACCGGTATAGGCTTGGCCATAGCCTTAGGTTACAAAAACCTCGGCTCAACCGGTATGCTGGCAAAATCACTCAACGCCGGTGCGGTTGGTTCACTCCTGGCTATCATGAATACTGCCTCTGAAGTAGGCTATGGCAATGTTATCGCTTCCCTCTCAGGCTTCAAATCGATATCAAGTGCCTTGATGAGCATTAAGGTGGGCGGTTCACCACTGGTATCTGAAGCTGTGACAGTCAATATCCTGGCCGGTGTTACTGGCTCGGCCTCAGGCGGTATGTCTATCGCGTTAGACCTTATGGCCAAAGACTGGCTGGCTTGGGCAAATTCTATCGGCATGTCGCCGGAAATACTGCACCGGGTAGCCTCCATGGCATCAGGCGGTATGGACACTCTGCCCCACAATGGCGCAGTTATCACCTTGCTTGCAGTATGCGGTCTAACTCACAAAGATTCCTACGGCGATATTTTTGTCCTGACCTGTCTCAAAACCCTCATGGTGTTCGTCATCATTCTCCTGCACACCATGACTGGAATACTGTAATTTGTACATTCGCAAGACTAATAAAAAACCTGTGTTGTCATCAACACAGGTTTTTTATTAGCAAAAGCAGTGTAGCAATTGAGTTGCACCAGCAAGCATACCTAAGAAGGGAGAAGCCATGGAAACCTCGATTATTGACCACTTTACCAAGACCATCCCGTATTTGCTAGATTTGTCCATTGGAGATATTGGAGTGAGTCTAACTGACAGAGATAAATATCTATTTTATAAACCTGGCAAGACTCTAAATTTGCAAGTGGCCGTAGGCTCGGCAATAAAACCCGGAAGCGCCGTTTACCGTGCGGTACATGAACGTCGTCGCGTGATTATCAAGGGTGATAAAGCGTTATTTGGTCAGCCTTATATCGCGGTAGCTGTCCCGCTTTTCAACGATTGCCATGAAGTAGTGGGAGCTGCCTGCATCCAGGAAACTGTCGACAGGCAAGAATCGCTGAAAGAAATGGCAGCCCAACTATCTGCCACCATCAGTGTTCTTGCTACAACAACAAATAACATCTCGGCACAAGCCCAAGAGCTGTCGGCTGTAAGCCAGACACTGGCAAAAGTCTCACATGAGTCTGCAGCCAGAGTAACCGAAAGCGATCAAGTTTTACGATTGATAACGAACATCGCAGCACAAACAAATTTACTTGGTCTTAACGCAGCGATCGAGGCGGCGCGCGTGGGCGAGCAAGGGCGGGGCTTCGGGGTTGTAGCTGAAGAAATTCGCAAACTGGCTACCAGCAGCACTGATTCTATAAAGAAGATTGATACCATCATTAAAACAATTCAAACAGATAGTCATAATTCCAACTCACAAATTGAACACATTCATCAAGTTTTGTCGCAAGTAGCTGAAGCGATCACCAGTATCGCCGGTACAGCTCAACAAATCAGCAGCATGGCCCACCAACTAGATAACATAGCAGACAGCCTGTTCCAGGATAAACGATAGCCGTCAACCTGTATATAGACGGTGTACAAGAAATTAGACGCATGTGTTTACAACAATAAACACATAATACCCTGGACAAATTCTGTATCTGCTCACAATTCCGGCTACTAGCTTTAACTTTTTAAAAATACAGACTGTTGGCATGTTCCTTGCATTAATCATTGTCGAGATACTTCAACAAGGAGAGTGGGCATATTGGCAAAAGTAATCAGTGCGCAGGACGCCGCCAAACTCGTACAAGACGGCAAAACTGTTGCTACCAGCGGTTTTGTCGGCAACGGTCACCCTGAAGCGTTGACAGCCGCGTTAGAAGAACGATTCATCAACGAAGGCGCCCCAAGAAACTTAACTCTTATTTACTGTGCCGGTCAAGGCGACGGCAAAGACCGCGGTCTTAACCATTTTGGGTCAGAAGGCATGGTCAAAAGAGCTGTCGGCGGCCACTGGAATCTTGCACCGAAGCTCGGCAAGCTGGCTGTTGAGAACAAAATAGAAGCCTACAACTTTCCCCAGGGAACGCTTACGCATTGGTTTCGCAATATAGCCGGCCGCAAGCCAGGCGTAATCACCAAAGTTGGTCTTAACACATTTGTAGACCCGCGGGTTGATGGTGGCAAAATCAACAGCATCACCAAAGAAGACCTTGTCGAGGTCATTGAACTAGGCGGTGAGGAATGGTTATGGTATAAGCCTTTCCCTGTTGATGTTGCGATACTCAGAGGTACCAGCGCGGATGAGCGCGGCAACATCACCATTGAACACGAGGCTGTTTCTTTAGAGCAGTTATCCATCGCTCAGGCAGTCAAAAGTTCTGGTGGTATTGTCATCGTCCAGGTTGAGCGGCTTGTAGCCAACGGCAGTCTTAAGCCCATGGATGTTAAAATCCCTGGCATCAGCGTAGACTATATAGTGGTGGCTGCCTCTCCTGACTTGCATATGCAGACATTTGGCGAACAATATAACCCCACCTATTCTGGAGAAATCCGCGTATCACTGTCAGCCATTGCCCCACTGCCACTTGATGAACGGAAGGTCATCGCAAGGCGGGCCGCACTTGAATTAATTCCTAATGCTAAAGTTAACTTAGGCATCGGCGTTCCAGAAGGAGTGGCACTAGTGGCCAACGAAGAATGCATCGGTGATACATTGACCCTGACGGTGGAAGCAGGTCCTGTTGGCGGCGTTCCTGCAGGCGGGCTGAGTTTTGGCGCAGCCATCAATGCCGAGGCCATCTTGGACCAGCCTTATCAATTCGACTTTTATGACGGCGGCGGCTTAGACCTTGCCTTCCTTGGCCTGGCTGAAACCGATAAACAAGGCAATATCAATGTCAGCAAATTCAAGGGACGAGTCGCAGGCTGCGGCGGTTTCATTAATATTACTCAAAACGCTAAACGGGTCTTCTTCTGCGGCACCTTCACAGCCGGCGGCCTCAAAGTGCAGGTTGCTGATGGGAAACTGTCGATACTGAACGAAGGCAAGGCAAAAAAATTCCTTGACCAAGTTGAACAAATTACCTTCAGCGGTCAGTATGCTCAAAAAGTAAAGCAGCCTGTCATGTACATCACTGAAAGAGCAGTATTTGAGCTTTCCGCGGACGGAATGATGCTTACCGAGATAGCCCCAGGCGTTGATCTGGAAAAAGACATCCTTTCGTTGATGGACTTTAAACCACTCATCTCCCCCAACTTAAAAACCATGGATGAGCGCATCTTCCGCGATGAGCCTATGGGCCTGGATAAGTAATAACCAATGCAGTCAAATAATCACTAAAGGATGGTGCAATTAATGAAAGAAGTAGTAATCGTCAGCGCAGTACGTACTGCCATCGGCAATTTTAACGGTTCCCTGGCCGCTGTAGCCGCAACAGACCTTGGTGCTTTAACCATTAAGACCGCTATTGAAAAAGCCGGTATTAATAAAGAAGCCGTTGACGAAGTCATCTTCGGCAACGTACTGCAAGCAGGCCTGGGGCAAAACCCCGCCCGGCAGGCGGCGATAAAAGCCGGTCTGCCAGTGGAAGTTCCTTCATTTACAGTTAATAAAGTTTGCGGTTCTGGCTTAAAAACAGTAAATCTGGCGGCTCAAGCCATTATGACCTGTGACGCTGATATTGTGGTAGCCGGCGGCATGGAGAATATGTCTCAAGCCCCCTATCTCATGGACAGCAAAGCCCGTTGGGGCTACCGCATGGGGCATGCCAAGCTCACCGATGTCATGATTCACGACGGTCTCTGGTGCGCCTTTAACGATTACCATATGGGAATCACTGCCGAAAATGTGTCTGCTCAATATAATATCAGCCGGGAAGATCAGGATCAACTGGCTTATGAATCTCAAGCAAAAGCACTCAAAGCCATTGAGACCGGCGCTTTTAAAGAAGAAATATGCCCGGTCGTCATCAAAGGCAGGAAAGGCGATACTATTTTCGATACTGACGAATATCCTAAAGCAGGCACAACAGCTCAGTCGCTGTGCGGTTTAAAACCTGCTTTTAAAAAAGACGGTTCCATCACTGCAGGTAACGCCTCAGGTATTAATGATGGAGCTGCCGCACTGGTCATTATGTCTGCCGACAAAGCTAACGAACTAGGTCTCAAACCACTGGCCCGCATTCGTTCCTTTGCCTCAGGCGGTGTTGACCCCTCCATTATGGGTATGGGACCAGTGCCGGCAACCCGCAAAGCGCTGAAGAAAGCCGGTCTTACCATTGCCGACATCGACTTGATCGAAGCTAATGAGGCTTTCGCGGCTCAGTTTCTTGCAGTAGGTAAAGAGCTTGGCTTTACCAAAGAAAAAGTCAATGTCAACGGCGGTGCGATTGCGTTAGGCCATCCTATCGGCGCCAGCGGCGCGCGGATACTTGTTACCCTGTTGCATTCCATGCAAGCCAGAGAGGCTAAGCTAGGTCTGGCCACCCTGTGCATCGGCGGCGGCCAAGGCGTTGCCACCATCATCGAGCGCATTTAGTTAACATCGGTTAGCTGCCACCTCCCTTTCAGCCAAAAAGGGAGGTGGTATATATAATTTTATATAAGGGGGTCTATTATTATGTTGTTTGAACTTACTGAAGACCAAAAGATGACTCAAAAGCTGGTACGGGAATTTGCCGAAAAGCAGGTCGCACCCAGTGTTGCCGAACGCGACGAAAGCGAAGTTTTTTCCCGCGAGCTCTTTGATGCCATGGGAGAAATGGGGTTAACCGGAATTTGCTTTCCTGAACAGTACGGCGGCGCTGACGGCGATGTGCTGAGCTACATTCTGGCCGTAGAAGAACTCTCCAGAGTGGACGACGGCATCGGCATCACCCTCTCCGCGACCGTATCGTTGTGTGCCTGGCCTATTTATGCCTTCGGCAACGAAGAGCAAAAACAAAAATACCTGGCGCCCCTCCTTGAGGGCACAAAAATGGGAGCGTTCGGTCTGACTGAGCCTAATGCCGGTACTGACGCCGCCTCCCAACAGACAATCGCGGTCTTAGAGGGTGACCACTATGTGCTAAACGGCAGCAAGATTTTCATTACTAATGCCGGCGAAGCTGAAACCTATGTTGTGTTTGCCATGACTGACAAAGCTAAAGGCGTAAAAGGTATCTCCGCTTTTATTGTGGAAAAAGGCATGCCTGGTTTCACCTTTGGCAAAAAAGAGCACAAAATGGGTATCAATACCTCAATTACAATGGAGCTTGTATTCCAGGATGTTAAAGTGCCCAAAGAAAACCTGATGGGCAAAGAGGGCGATGGCTTTAAAATCGCGATGGCTACCCTTGACGGCGGCCGCATCGGCGTAGCCGCACAAGCACTCGGCATAGCCCAGGCCGCGCTTGATCATGCTGTTAAATACTCTAAAGAACGCGTACAATTCGGCAAGCCAATTGCCAGCAATCAAGCGATTGCGTTTATGCTGGCCGATATGGCCACAAAGGTCGAAGCGGCCCGCCTGCTGGTCTACCGCGCTGCCTACCTGAAGGACAAAGGCCTGCCCTACTCCAAAGAAGCGGCTATGGCCAAAATGTATGCGTCCGATGCTGCCATGTCAGTTACTACTGATGCCGTACAAATCTTTGGCGGTTATGGCTACAGCCGTGAGTATCCTGTTGAGCGTCTCATGCGCAATGCCAAGATTACTCAGATCTACGAAGGAACAAACCAAGTACAGCGCATGGTTATTTCTGGCGCTATTTTGCGGTAATTTACCTACACAAAATCCAATAAAGATTTCCGCTTCGGCGTACTGCCAGTAAATCTTTATTGGATACTTTTATAACAGGAGGATTTTGGTTTTATGGAAATAGTAGTTTGTGTTAAGCAAGTGCCCGACACTACCGAAGTAAAAATTGATCCTGTCACAAATACGTTAATCCGACAAGGTGTGCCCAGCATTGTCAATCCCTTTGACAAAAACGCGCTAGAAGCCGCTTTGCAGCTTAAAGATAAACATGGTGGCAAGGTAACCGTCATTACCATGGGACCACCCCAGGCCAAGGATGCACTTAAGGAGTGCCTCGCTATGGGAGCGGATGAAGCTATTTTGATGAGCGACAGGGCATTCGGCGGTGCAGATACTTTAGCTACCAGCCACACCCTGGCTGCCGGAATTAAAAAGTTAGGCAACGTAGATATCATCCTCTGCGGCAAGCAAGCCATTGACGGCGACACAGCCCAGGTAGGCCCCGAAATCGCAGAGCATCTTGATATCCCGCAAGTCACCTATGTGGCTAAAATTGAAGCTGACGGCAACAAGCTCCGGATAGAGCGGGAGCAGGAGGAGGGTTACGAAGTGATCGAGGTGTCTACGCCGGTTATGCTGACTGTAGTCAAATCGATCAATGACCCCCGTACCCCCACCGTCAAAGGTACCATGAAAGCCAACCGTAAAGAGATTCCTGTCTGGACGGTAAATGACGTACCTGTGGAGGCCGAAAAGATCGGTCTTAAAGGCTCACCTACACAGGTACGCAAGATCTTTACCCCCAAACAACGTACACAAGGCGAGATTATTCAAGCAGACACCGCCCGTGCAGCGGCTGCCCTGTTAATTCAAAAATTGTCTGATGCCAAGATCGTTTAGGGGGTTATAGAACATGGCTGTAAAAGTAATTGCTGAGAAATGTATCGGTTGTACCGCCTGTGTAGGCACCTGTCCCTTCGGCGCTATTATTATGGAAAACGACAAGGCAGTCATCACCGAAGCGTGCACAGCCTGTGGCGCTTGTGTGGATGTTTGTCCTGTAGGGGCTATCATTCGTGAAGTAGAAGAAAAATCAATCACAGTTGACAAAGACCTGTATAAAGGCGTTTGGGTATACATTGAGCAAGTAGATGGGCACATCCGCAATGTGAGCCATGAGCTTTTAGGCGAAGGCCGCAAACTTGCTAACGCTATGGGCCAGGATTTATCGGCTGTATTAATCGGCCAGGACGTAGCCGGCTTAACCAAAGAGGTATTTGCCAGCGGCGCTGACAAAATTTACTTGGTCGAGGGCTCTGAATTCAAACATTATTCTACCGATGGGTATACCATCACAATGACTGACTTGATTAATACCTACCGCCCGTCAGTTATCCTTATGGGTGCAACCAACGACGGCCGGGATCTTGGCCCCCGGGTTGCCTGCCGGGTAGGCACCGGACTTACAGCTGATTGTACTAATTTGGACATTGACGAAGCAACCGGACTTGTTGCCTGGACGCGGCCAGCCTTTGGCGGCAATATTATGGCTACCATTCTGTGCCCCGACCACCGTCCGCAGATGGGGACCATTCGTCCTAAAGTATTTAAGCGTCCGGAACAAGATTTCTCCCGTACCGGCGAAGTTATCAAGGTAGCCAGCAAAGTACAGCCTGGCGATATTCGCACCAAACTCATTGAGGTAATTCAAGGCAGTGCTGTTGCCTGCAATCTCGAAGAAGCCGAATTCATTGTTTCCGGCGGCCGGGGTATCTGCAAACCCGAAAATTTCAAGTTGATTGAGGAACTTGCCGCTGTTTTGGGCGGTGCAGTCGGCGCTTCCCGCGCTGCTGTTGATGCCGGTTGGATACCTGCTTTAAACCAGGTTGGCCAAACAGGAAAAACGGTTGGTCCTAAAGTTTATATTGCCTGTGGCATTTCCGGCGCTATCCAGCACTTAGCCGGTATGTCGTCTTCAGACATCGTAATTGCCATCAATAAAGACGCCGACGCTCCCATCTTTAAGATGGCAGACTATGGTATTGTCGGCGATGTGCTGGAAGTAATACCAGCACTTATTTCTGAGTTTAAGAAGATCAAAGCTGCAGGCTAAACGCAGCTAAAAAATTCTGTAACAAGGGGTGTTTTTTATGGTACAGGACGTAAAATTTGCTGACATTAAGATTGGCGATAAGGCCAGTATGGCTAAGACGGTAACAGAATATGATGTATATACCTTTGCTGGTCTCAGCGGAGACTTTAACCCAGTGCACATTAATGCTGAATTTGCCAAAAATACCATGTTTAAAGAGCGTATTGCCCACGGCATGCTGTCTGCCGCCTTTATCTCCGCCCTGCTTGGCACAACACTGCCGGGGGCCAATACGATTTACCTTGCTCAGGAACTAGCCTTTAAGGCTCCTGTAAAAATCGGCGATACTGTTACAGCGACAGTAGAAGTTATTGAAAAAATCGAAGCAAAAAGCCGGTTAATCTTGAAAACTACAGTCACTAATCAGGAAGGCACTGTTGTTATCGACGGAAAAGCCACAGTAATGAAAAAAGACTAACGAGGTACTTACATGGAAATAAAAAAGGTCTTAATTATCGGCGCCGGGCAGATGGGCAGCGGCATTGCTCAGGTAATGGCCCAGGGTGGTCTTACTGTTATCCTTAGAGACATCAGTGAGGAGTTTGTTCAAAAAGGCGTAAAAGCCATCGATAAAAACCTCGCGAAAGCTGTTGAAAAAGGTAAACTGACTCATGAGGATAAAACGGTTATTATGAGTCGAATCACCGGAGCAGTTGAACTGACCACTGAAGTCTGCGCTGTGGATTTAGCCGTCGAAGCGGCAGTAGAAAACATGGATATCAAAAGAGATATCTTTCAAGCACTGGACAGGTTGTGTCCTGCCCATACAATACTTGCAACAAATACCTCGTCTCTGCCTCTTACCGCGGTTGCAGCTACTACCAAGCGAGCTGATAAAGTAATCGGCATGCATTTCTTCAATCCAGCTCCTGTCATGAAACTTGTAGAAATCATTAATGGCCTGGCAACATCGCAAGAGACCTTTGAAACGGTACAATCCCTCGCCCTCAAACTGGGAAAAGATCCGGTTAAAGTTGAGGATTTTCCCGGGTTTATTGGCAACCGTATCATGATTCCTATGATTAATGAGGCAATCTATGCTTTGATGGAGGGAGTAGCCAGCGCAGAAGATATCGACACCGTAGCCAAGCTTGGCTTTAACCACCCTATGGGCCCGCTAGCTCTATCTGATTTGATTGGCAATGACACCGTGCTGTCTATCATGGAAGTCCTATACACCGGTTATGGTGACCCTAAGTACCGTCCCTGCCCACTTCTTAAGAAGATGGTGCAGGCCGGATACCTCGGGCGTAAAAACGGCAAAGGGTTCTTCGAATATACCCGGTAATTGTAATTTTCGCTAAGTGCATAAAAACTACCCCTTAAGGCATACAGGATATCTCCCTGCACTGCTTTTTAGGGGTAGTTTATTATTCGCAGACCAGCTATTTCAGCATCTTATTTGATTTAAACCATATTTGCGATGTTTTCCACTTCATTAGCGGTAGCAGTCAGCTCCTGCATCGTTTTTCCGATCTGCTCCGTCGCCGTCGCCTGATGCTCACTCAATTGCGCCGTACTGCCAATTACCTCTACAACAGAAACAGCCTCCCGCTCAATATTTTGAAGAATTTTTTTGATATCATTTACCGACTGGGCGCTGTGAACCGCCATTTTGCGTATCTCGTCAGCGACAACCGCAAAACCACGGCCTTGCTCACCGGCCCGGGCGGCTTCAATTGCGGCGTTAAGCCCCAGTAGATTGGAATTTGCGGCAACATCACTCACAAATCGCAAAATCTCGTCAGTCTTGTTAATCTCGGTAATAACACGTTCGCTGCCGCTTTTCACCTTGACAAGATCGTGTGCCAGGCGACTGGCCGAAGCGGCCAGTTCTTCGGTAGTTGCCGTTATTTCTTCAGTCATAGACGCAATGGTATGAGCAGCGTTGTGTAAAGCTTGTTCTGTCAGAAGGCTGATTGCCATACCAACCACGCCGGAAAGTGTCCCATCTTCTTCAAAGATAGGCCTGACAATGGAGCGCAGCTTAACACCGTAAAGATGCTCCGGGATTAATGTTTTGACTGTCTGCCTGGTGGCAATACAATTCTTCACTGATGTTCCCGGTGCCGGCTCACCCACCTTTACTTTTGCCTGAAAAGTTTTCGCTTCGATATAATGAATAATTACACCCTCGGCATTTGTCACCAAAACAGAACAGTCGAACGCGTTCAGATCACGATAAAGTTCTGCGGCGGCAATTGCTGCTTCCAATTTTTTCATATTATTAACCCCTCTCTTAGATGTCATTAGATTTGATTACTAAATCAAACGAAATATAGTAACTAAAAATCCTGCAATACCTTTTATATGTCTGATTGTTTGTATGTCTAGACAAGTACTGTAAACAATACGCCATATTGCCGCATTTCTCCTGCCCAACACCGGCAAATATTCACAATTATCGTTCTTTTTTAAAAACTACATAGCCCGAGCATACAATGCGCTACAAAATAACTGCCTCATAATCTGCAATAAAAAAGCAGGCTGCCACAGCACACACCCGCTCCGTTTTCGAACTGATATGCACCAGCACCTCAGCTTGCACCACCAATATTGACAGGCTGCATAGCGTAGTCGTTCCACAAGCATACTAAAACCACTACAATTATGGGGGCGGCAAATGATGGAGGACAGGTTGTTTCGAGGCTTTGTGGCTGGAGTTGTTGGCGGGGTTGTGTCAAGTGCATTAAGCCATCTTTCATACTTTTTAGGATTCACTACGCTACGGTTATCAGATTGGGCTGCAATCCTTATCTTTGGGCATGTGCCTCCGTTCAGCTTAGAGGAACATATGTTCGCTGTCTTCATTCACATTGGCTTTTGCGGGGCTGTCGGCTCCATGTTCGCTTATTTCCTTGTATGGGTCACTAGCCGTAAGATTCTTTTCAAGGGTTGGATGCTGGGAACCACGCCTTACTTTGTAATCTATTTATTAACTGCACTTTTTCAAACCCCAGGAACGGTGCCAGCGCCATTTAGCACGGCGCTTTCGAATTACATTACGTCATCGATATTCGGTGTTGTCATGGGATATAGCTTCAAAGTTCTGGACCAAGCAATCATGCAGCATCGTAGCCCCCTAAAACTCTTAGCTCATCCCGCTGCAAAACGCACCGACGAAGATAAAAGCCAGCACCGTCCCGACAATGACGCAAGAGATGGCACATAGTCATCGCAACCGCACTTAAAAAGTGCGTTTTGGGGGAACAGAAAATATTTTATGAATTTGTGTTTTCTAAAATTCACCTGCAGTTGAATCCGGCATTATAAATAAAAAGTTGATATGCAAAGAAAAAAACCATTAATAATGTATGTTATTATCAATGGCTTTTTTGCTGTTTTTTCAAAAACCAGTTCCAAAACGAAGCGGGTGTGCCGCAGCACCTGCATAGGAATCCTTTTTACCCATTTTGATATGTATCATATTTGTATAGCTGACTCTAGTAAAATTACCGTTAAAGGGGTGGTGGCATGGACAACACGGAACTTTGCCGGCTATCTGAAAAGATTGAAGTGTTGCGCGAGCAATTGCACAAACAAGCCGAAAAGGTGGGAATCGCACATCCCGCTATCATGAAATTAAGCCGCAGGCTGGATAAGTTAATCTATAGATATATACTCTACACCCATAACCCGAGGTATTCTAAGAATACGTCCGCACATCTATAGCCTTTTCTGCAAGCAGACTAATTCTGTTTGAGACCAACCCAATTTTTGATAGAAATTCACAGCAGGCCGATTATGTTGGTCAGCAAGTAGATCCAGGCGTTTGGCCCCCTGGCTGCCAGCCCATTGGGAAACCGCTTTTAAAAGGCGAATACCAATTCCCCGGCTGCGATAAGCGTCCTTTACAACAACATCTTCAATAATCGCTTTTAACCCGCCTTCCGCGGTTGAAATAAGCAATTGAGCTGTACACATCCCGATGACTGTTTGATCAGCCTCAGCCACCAGTACACACCGGTTCGGGTCCTCCTGCAGCATCAACTCCAAGCCACAGCGCTGCTTGCTGCTGTCAACCGCGAAGTCAGTCTCAATCGCAAATAAAGCTTTTAGCAATTCAAGCATAGATTCAATATCAGTCATCTCCGCGTGACGAATCGTTACATCCAGTGACATCATACCCCAACCCCTCATTAATCCCTCTTGGTTAAGCCGATCAAATAAACTAGACTGACGTGCCGCTACCACCAACAAATCAATAACTAAATATACATATTACCCCTTCTCCAAGTGACCCTCATTTACCTGTTTTGCGAAATGGATTTGTTCCTTATCACTTCTTCCTCTATCTATGATCTGTATTAGAATTTAAGATATCAGCGATTATCCCAGTTTTGGTTTTGCTCTGGGACAATGCTCCTGACCCCTCGTCCCAAGGTAAGAATAATAGACTTGTCCACAAAATAACTAACATATTTAGGAAGGATATTGAGAATTTATGGAGAAATAATTTATTTAGAAAGAATATGTATTAACTAAAGGGGTGAACCAAATGAAAGTTCTGGTTGTGTATTACTCGTTGTATGGTCACATGCATCGTATGGCAGAGGCGATTGCCGCAGGTGTCCGTGAAGTAGACGGGGCTGAGGCGGTTTTGCGCCGGGTTCCGGAAACATTAACTGTTGATATTTTAGAAAAAATGGGAGCGATTGAAGCCCAAAAGGCATTCAGCCATATTCCGGTATGTACTGTGGACGAATTAGCGGATGCTGATGCCATTATCTTTGGCACGCCAACTCGTTTTGGCAATATGTGCGGACAAATGCGCCAATTCTTAGACGCTACCGGGCAGTTGTGGCAGCAGGGAAAGCTAGTAGGCAAAGCTGGCAGCGTCTTTACCAGTACGGCTACTCAGCACGGGGGACAAGAGTCGACTATCCTAAGTGTTCACACTACACTCTTGCATCATGGTATGGTAATTGTCGGGTTACCTTACAGCTTCGCCGGCCAAACGACTATCGATGAAATGACTGGTGGATCACCTTATGGGGCATCAACCATTACCGGCGGCAGAGGCGAAAGAATGCCTAGCGCCAATGAGCTTGCTGGCGCGACATTCCAAGGAAAACATGTGGCAACAATAGCACAAAAACTTTACAAGTAAAATAAAACGAAACTGTTTTATGATTTAAAAAGTGTTAAGACTCCCGCTTCTAAAAGCGGGAGTCTTAACACTTTGCGAAAGAATTTACCTATTGAACAGAAGGCTTTTCAATTATCCGGCAGTAGCCAGTTCAAGCTTAGCCATAATTTCTTCGTATACCTCTTCCCAAACCACAATTTGCGTTTTGGCAAAACCGTTGAATACTGTCGCTGAAGCCGAAGTATATGCGCCACAGTTAGGCACTAATATCAAATCACCAATTTCAAGCGCCACCGTCGGCTTGTCCCGGAACATGATATCCAGCGAATCGCAGCTTGGACCGGCGAAGGTAGCCTGGATACGTTTCCCGGTCTTAAAGGTCTCAAGTTCAAAGTCCCAGTGGTCAAAAATAACCCCCGAGAATGTGCCGTATAAACCATCATCAAGGAAATACCACTGCTGATTGTTGCGCACCTTGGTGCCAATAACCTGGGTAATGAGATTGACGGCCGTACCGCAGATGTAACGGCCAGGTTCGGCCCAAATCTCAGTATTGGGGAAATATTGTCTAACGGCCTTATAAATTCCTGCAGCCATAGCGGCTACATCTGGCTCTTCGGTAAGCGTCGGAATCGGGAACCCGCCACCGATATCAAGGATGCGAAGGTTTAATCCCCGCTTGTTTGCAGCGTCAAAAAGCCCGCGGCAGATCTTGAGCGCATCAAGGTAGGCCTCATTGCCTGTTGATTGGCTGCCAACATGGAAGCACAGCCCGGCCACGTCGAGTCCGGCCGCATGTGCCTTGATCAACAGATCAAGCGCCTCATCAGGGTGAGCACCGAATTTTTTATTAAGGTCAACAAGTGCCCGGGGATTATCCACCCGGATACGCAAGAGTACCGTGCCGCCAGGAATGGCTGCTGCCATCTTGCCGATTTCGCTCTCGCTGTCGAAGGTAAACTTATTTACGCCAGTCTCACGGGCCACCTTCAGGCCGCTTGCCGTTTTTACCGGATTGGCGTATACCATGCGTTCTGCCTCAATGCCTAAATGGTTGAGCATACGCATTTCGCCGTCAGAGGCGACATCAAAATAGCCGCCAAGCGAACTAAGTTTCCGGACAATACGCTCATCCGGATTTGCTTTGACGGCGTAATATATCTTTACGCCCGGCATGTTTTCTGCCAGCAAATTATAATTGAGTTCAATTTGTTCCAAAGATAGCACCAATAACGGAGTGCTGTAGCTATCAGCCAGCGCTTTGACAGCGTCCTGGGATAACCTGAAATATTTCACTTATCATCGCTCCTTTTACCTACAATATTTTGACCAAAAGTACTATATGATTGTAACATAATTGACCCAAAGTGCAAGTAAATTTTTTCTTAAAATAAAACCCGCGTACCACAATAGGATACGCGGGAAAATCGTTTATTAATCCTCGACATTGCTACGCAGTTTTACAGTACTTTTCTAACAAAATACTGCGTGGGCTTGCACCATAATTAAGCAGATTAGCAGCATAGGTTTTGCATTCGTCAATTTTTTCCATGGCCCTTAAGGATGGTGCCGGATCACCATAGATACACCACATACCCCGGCAGCTTAAACATTCTTCTCCCTGGCCCATAAAACCCAGCACATCTTTAAGCGGTATGCCTAGCAAGAGCCCAATTTCATGAGGACATCCGTTTTGATATCTCTTTTTTAAGCAATCCATATTTTCACATATAGGACAGTCAGGTTTATAACCAAACTCTGACAAAAACCTGCAGTGGTCTGTTTGCCTTAAACAACCAGCCAGGCTGTCCGGATGATAAAACAAGACCGTAAGACTATTCGCCGTTTCCCGTACAGTTGCCCACTCGATCTCTGATTGACGGAGAAGAGTCGGCCCAAACTTACGCCAAAAAGTCAGCCGGAGAAATCTGCGGCTGTCAGCAAACGTTAGTAATGTCGCCGGCTTTTCCCCATAAATGGTAGGTGCCAGCTCAACGACCAGCCATTTAAAAAAGTAGGATGGGGTATTTTGATTCTCCAGCTTTAATAAAGACTCGCCAGTTTGCATACATAGCATAGTACCGCCTCCTTCCCATTAACCTCTTTTTTACATATTATGCGCCATAGTGCGAAAAGCATCATATAATGATTATCATTATCATCTATACTACAGTATATAGCTAAATTTTTACATTGTCAATCAGATTATCACATTCAAGGTCTTTTAGCTGCCTCCATGAAATCCTATCCTCTGGATAATCGTTCCATCCATATTGAGATTATGATAACTTCAGGATAAAATATAGTTATAACGCCAAGCTAACAGTAGAATAAAACTGACGAAAGGCAGTGTGATCGACGTGAAACCAGTATCTCTCGCTTACGGAAAAACTGGTCTGGACATTATGGTTCCCGACCGTGCGGTCATTATCGAACCTAAGTCTTTAGACGGATTGACCAATGAAAAAGCCGCTGTGCAACAGGCCCTTCGCCAGCCCACCGGAACACCGCCTCTGAAAGATATGGTAAAGCATAAAGATACTGTGGCTATTGTTATTTCTGACATGACCCGCCCCACGCCAAATCACAAGCTTGTACCCTGGCTGCTAGAGGAACTCACTCATGTTCCCAAAGAAAACTTTGTCATCATTAACGGCCTTGGCAGCCATCGTGACAATACTAAAGAAGAACTTGTGCAAATGCTGGGGCAGGAGGTTGTCGACACTGTCCGCGTTATCAACCACAATGCCTTCGAACCCGAAGAATTGGTACTAGTAGGGAAAAACAGCTACGGTTCTGATGTCTATTTGAACAAAACATATGTTAATTGTACCTTCAAGATCGTGACAGGCTTTATCGAGCCCCATTTCTTTGCCGGATTTTCCGGCGGCCCTAAAGGTATCTCCCCGGGTATTGCCGGCATATCAACCATTCAGGACTTCCATAACGCCCAAATGATTGGCAACAAGAACAGTACCTGGGGCGTTATTGAAGGCAACATTGTCCAGGATGCCGCCACCCAAAACTGCCTGATGGCTAAACCTGATTTTATGCTCAATGTTACCTTAAATGGCAAAAAAGAAATCACCGGCGTATTTGCCGGCGAGCTGATTGCCGCCCATCGCGCCGGCTGCGCGTTTGTTAAAGACCATGCCATGTACCCGGTAGATCAGCCGTTTGATATTGTCATTACCACAAATTCAGGTTATCCACTAGACCAAAACCTGTATCAGACAATCAAAGGTATGAGCGCTGCTGCCCAGGTTGTTAAACAAGGCGGCGCCATTTTGTCCTGTTCAGAATGCTCGGACGGTGTACCCGACCATGGCAACTTCGCCAAAATTCTCAAAATGAGGAATACGCCGCAAGAGCTGTTAGACATGATAAACAATCCGGAGTTCCGGATATTTGATCAGTGGCAGGTCCAATCCCAGGCGATGATTCAAAGTAAAGCCGACTGCTATCTGTATTCCAGCCTTGACGACCAGACAGTAAAAGACGCTAAGCTCATTCCGGTAGCCAGTCCCTGCGATGCTATCACCGAATTGTTAGAGAAGAAACCGGGCGCTAGCATTGCTGTACTGCCCTTAGGGCCGCTGACCATTCCGTATGTGAGATAGTGTTTTTTCCATTTAGTAATACCTTTTATAAGTAGAGGAGATGTTTATTTTGACAAACCAACTTACCTATGAACAATTATCGGCTGAAGCAGCCCCACTCATCCCTAAAAATGCCTTTATGACTACAGCGCATGGCGGCAAAACCAACACCATGACCATCGGCTGGGGCAGTGTCGGTATCATGTGGGGCAAACCGGTCTTCACCGCCATGGTGCGCCAGTCCCGCTTTACCAAAGAGCTTGTCGAGCAAAGCGGCGAATTTACCATCACCCTGCCGCTGGCCGACATGAAAGAAGCCCTGGCACTGTGCGGCTCCAAGTCCGGGCGCGACATAGACAAAATCGCAGCTGCCAAACTTGCACTGGCTGATAGCCAGGCAGTCGCCACCCCGGTCATCGCTGCACCGGGTCTACAGCTTGAATGCAAGGTTGTGTTTAAGCAAACTATGCCGCCCGAAGACCTGAACACTGACTACCAAAGCAAATGGTATGCCAATGGCGATTATCACACCATGTACTTTGGAGAAATTGTCGCCGCTTACAAGACAGTATAGGCTGACATAAATAAGACAAACGCTGACGGCTACACAATTCTCCCCTCTAGCCAGAAAAGTATTGGGCAGTTCATTCCTTCAAATGAACTGCCTCAATACTCTCTGCCAGAGGGGATTCTTTTTGGCCAAAACAATAAAGCATGTACCTGTTCTACGACGGCGTCCCGGCAATCCGGAATCTCAAAACGTCTGTATAAGAATACCAAACTTGTCTACTAAATTAGGATCGAATTGCCTTCCCGCACATCTGTACAGTTCAGCGATTGCTTCCTCCTTACTCAGGGCTTGCCGGTAGGGGCGATCGCTGGTCATCGCATCAAACGCGTCAACAATAGACAACATCCGGCATTCAATAGGAATCGCTTCACCTGCCAGTCCAAGGGGATAGCCTTGGCCGTTCCACCATTCCTGATGCTTGAGTATCCAGTCAGCAATTGGCACTAAATCCGGTGCAGATACTGCTATTCGATACCCAATCTCACAGTGCTGACGCATAATAACCCATTCTTCTTCTGTCAAACGGTCAGGCTTAAAAAGGATACCATCAGGTATCCCGACTTTGCCAATGTCATGAAAGCGGGCCAACAGCCTGAGATCCGCAATACTCGTCTCCGGCAGCTCTAGAACGTCCGCAAACGCTTCTATCAGATCCTGTAATCTGTCACCATGTCCCTCAGTGATATAGTCACGGGCTTCGAGCGCCTTCATTAGAGCCTTAACAATAGCACTTCTGGTGCTTTTCTGGCGGTGGAGTTTTTCTCTATACATGCTGTCATCTGCTTGTTTCAATAAAGCATCGATATCGAGAGGAGGTTGCGTGCACACAGCGAGCCCTATTGATAAACTAATGGGAACAGTCGGGTTCTGGGCGTTGTAGGAATCAATATTTTCGCGTACTCGCTGACAACAGCTTGCGATTTCTTTTAGCGAATTACCAGGCAAAAGAATTGCGAATTCATCGCCGCCAATCCGCGCTATGAGATCACTGGAACTACAGCAGCTTTTTAATATTCCCGCAACCGCTCGCAAAACAGTATCGCCCATCGTATGACCAAGCGTGTCATTAACCATCTTCAAGCCATCAACATCGCAAATAATTATCCCGGCCGAACCATTACTCAAGCGTTGAATTTGTTTCATCTGTTCCTCAAAATAGGCCCTATTATATACTTCAGTTAATGCATCATGTAAACTGAGGAACTTCAACCGCTCTTCCATACGCTTTCGATCTGTTATGTTGCGATTAATTGCCAACACTTCATCTTCACCACTAACAACGATCCGCACTTCGTAATGTTCAACCTCTCCATGGACGGTAAGCTGGTATTCGAAATTTTGAATATCTCCGCTTGCTAATACCAATTCAACACTATGCTGCATTTTCGTTGCAATTTCCGCAGGGAATAATTCGAAAACAGTTTTCCCTAAAAACCAGTCCGGCGACATAAACAATTGTTCTTTACTTGCTTTATAATCAACAAACTTGCCATCCCGCTTGATAATGAACATGGGATCCGGTATGGCGTTGATGAGCGCCTGGTTACTGGCCTGCGAAGTTTTTAAAGCTGCCTCAGCTTGCCGGCGCTCCTGCAATTCATTCTTGTATGATCTGACAAGCGTTGCGTTGTCCAAGGCAATGGCGGCAAGATCGGCAAACCGCTGAAGCAAAGCAACCTCATGCTCAGCGAGACTTCGTCCTTGCTCAGCAAATGCCAGCCCTAATGCGCCGATCACCTTAATGCCTCGCCGTAGCGGAATGATAACAACATAATGAGTTTCATCAAAAAAAGGATGTTGTAAACGGTGCTCCCAAGTATTATAGTCATTAGCAATGGCAATTTGTCCGGTGCTATAAACCCTGCCAAGAAGGCCTTCTGTAACCTTTATCCGCTTGATTATGTCCTGAGTAAAAGCGCCTACCGCAACCTTCCTGTCAAAAACACCTGCCTCTTCATCCACCAGGGATATAAAACCATCAGGCGTACCTCTCAGGTGTGTCGCGCTGGAAACAATCATCGCCAGCAGATCATCAAGGTCTATTTTGTGCATGAGACCTACTGCGGTATCATGCAGTGAAGTCAGAATGACATTTTGACGGCTTATTATTTCCTCTCTGACCAGTAGCTCAGTAAACTGTTGCCTTAACTCTTCTTCCGATGCCAGCAATTCTTCATAAGCCGACGTAAGTTCCTCATTCAAAACACTGTATTTTTCTTCGCTTTCTCTCAGCACTGTTTCTATTGCGACAGCCTCTGTAATATCCCTTACAATACTAAATACTGCTTCGCCCTCCGGTAATTGAACTTGCTGAGAATTAACCTCTACGGGAAACCGCTCACCGTTTCGCCGTACATGAAACGTACGAAACAAGATACCATTTTGATATGCCATTCTTATTTGATCGTCAACCTGAGAAAGTGTATCCGGAGAGCGCAAATCGTAAATACACATGCTGCGTAGTTCATTAAGGGAATAACCATAGGCATTCACAGCTGCCTGATTCGCCTCTATAATTTTACCGTCTGTACTGATAACCAAAATGATATCCCGCGCTTGCTTAATTAAATTTTTGTATAATACAGCATCCTTATAATCCCACATATTCACACTGTCATCTGATGGCACCATTCTGGTATCCTCCAACGTTTATCCTTGCAACCTCAGTACTCTGTTTCTCATAGCGTGTTATATCTGAAACTTACTGACTGCATCCCTGAGGTCCATCGCCAGTCTAGCCAAAGCTTGGCTGGAAGAAGCGATTTCCTCCATGGACGCCGATTGCTCTTCGGTGGCAGCAGATACCGTCTGCGCTTCTCCTGATGCTTTTTTGCTCAATTCATCAATTTGGTTTACTGACCCGACAATCTGCTGACTGCCGGCAGCCATTTGCCCGATTGCAGTGGTTATCCCTTTGATTTGGAGAGAGACCTGAGTTACCAGTACGGCAATTTCCTCGAAAGCCTGTCCGGAAGCATTAACTACTTCTGTTCCTTTTTTGACTTCCCTCGTTCCGTGGCTCATGGCCTCCACAGCTTTATTGGTATCACCCTGAATTTCGCTAATCAGAGTGGCAATTTGCTTAGCAGCCTCTTGTGACTGCTCGGCCAGTTTCCGCACCTCTTCGGCAACTACGGCAAAACCCCGACCCTGCTCACCAGCCCGGGCTGCTTCAATAGCGGCATTGAGCGCAAGCAGGTTGGTCTGACCGGCAATGCCGGAAATCGTATCGACAATTTGCCCTATTTCCTGAGACCTTTCCCCCAGTTTGGCTACTACCCCGGCAGACGTAGCGACTGTCTGTTCCACATTGGCCATTTGGTTTACCGCCTGATGTACTGACTTATTGCCTTCGCTCGCTTTATCTGCCGCCTGCGCGGATTTCCCTGCCACGTCATTGGCATTAGCAGCCACTTGCTGGATACTGGCTGACATCTGCTGCACAACAGCAGAGGTATCGTTAGCAGTTGCCAACTGTGCTTCCATACCTTTTGCCACACCGGTAATGGAACCGGCTACCTGGCTTGCGGCTTGAGCTGACTGGTCGGCACTGGCGGTCAATTCCTCTGACGATGCTGCCACCTGTTCCACCGATACATTGACCTGTTTTAGAAGGGTACGAAGATTGCCGCGCATATCTGCCATGGCATCGGCTAATTGACCAATTTCGTCTTTCCGAATTAGGCGGCGTGGTTTGTCCCGAAAATCACCGGCGGCAAATTCTTTGCAAGCTGTTACCATAATGAGTAACGGCTTTGTTATGATTCGCGCTATGTAGAGCCCGCTCAACCCTAACATGACGAATGCAGCTACAAATATAACAATCATTTTCTGTATGGCTAGTCTAAAAGCTGCCTGGTTGTCCATATTCATTTTTTCTGATAGTGCGGCATAATGCATAGAAAGATCGCTTAGTTGTTTCATAAAATCAACAGCCAACGGATACACTTTGGTGACATATACTGCATACGCTTCGGCGTTTTTGTTTTGAAGTGCTAACTCAAGTACACTCTGCCTGGTTTCGCGAAATTTTTGTTTACTTACCTGCATTTTGTCAAATAATACTTTACCCTGAACATCTAAGTGAGCTTTTTCAACTTCTGCGAGATTAGCATTTGACTTTACCACTGTATCCTCGATAATCTTCTTTAGTTCTTGCTTTCTTCCAGCATCTGTTGTGACCACCAATTCCAGGGTTGCTGCATTGGCACGCTCTACCAACGTACAACTTTCATTTAAAAGTTTGACAGGAATCAACCGCTCCGTATAAATAGTATTCATATCTGCATTCGCCTGTTCAAGATAGTAATACCCGGTATAGCCTATAATTGTCAAAGCCAGTAATGCGACAGATATTAGAATACCTAATTTTAAACTTACCTTAATGTTGTCAAAGAATTTCATCCAGCTTCTCCTATGCTTAATATTCTACGTATCGTTGACAAGGGCACCACCGTATCTTTTCGTCAGCAATCTCATACAATCATAGTCAAACTGTTTTATAAACAATACCATAGCTTCCAGCGGTCTGGTTTTTTGCAGACAATCTCATTTTGTTAACTTCATTTAAAAGTTTTTCCAAATCAGCATAAAGGGCAGAGATATCGCCAGCGGTGGCATCTTTTTCCCGCTCGCGAATTTGTTGCAACTTCTCTTCAATTTTGTCGGTAAGTTCATTTTCTTTTTGAGTTACAGCATGTCTACTATCCATCACCGCTCTCCTTTAGTTATTATTATCCCCTTCATTGCAAAAAAGTGAAGCTCTGCTTTTTCGCTTAAAAAGATCCATCATACCACTTTTAATATAACAGGAAGAATCTATAAAAATCATGATAGAAATACACATTTCTCCATATTTTTCATTTTATTATAAATTTTTACTTATCCCTGAGCATCAATTGACATACACCGGGTCAGTCGCGTTGCAACCACTGTCAACGTTTTCCTGGTTGTCAATATTTAACCGATAACCAACGCCCCGTACCGTACTGATCAAGATCACCCGGGACAAAAAGGCTACTTTTTGACGCAGTTGTTTCACCAATGCATCGGCACTGTTGGGTACGGCTTCGCCTGGTCCCCAGATATGGCTGAGAATAGTTTCCCTGGCGACAGCTCTTTCTCTATGTTTAAGCAACAACTCTAACAACTGCCCTTCTTTCTTGGATAATCTAATACAACTGCCTCCAAAAGAAAGTATTCGCTCCTTGGGAACATAGGAAAGCCCGTTATATTCGTAATTTCCTGTCCAACTCCCGGAAACCCTCCGCGTTAAAGCATTCAGCCGGGCGAGGAGTTCCACAAACGAGAATGGTTTTACCAAAAAATCATCAGCGCCGCTTTCCAGGACTGTTATCCGGTTCTGTATCGTATTTCGGTGAATAAGCATCAAAATTGGTGTTTTCACACCCTGCTGCCGTAAAATTTTTAGAACTGCCAAGCCATTTTCCAAAGCAAGAATAATGGCATCATAATGGTCATATGACAGGAAACTAATTGCTTGTTCACTATCCTCACTCCAATCAACCTCAATTCCATTGGTCGTCAACCCATTGTTTATCATGCGTGCAGTGAGCGGTTCATCTTCAACCAACAAAATTCGCATGGCTTCTTTTTCCTTCAACATTCAATCTTCCCAGCGAAGAACGAACCCGCTTCCTCTTTCATTCTCAATGCTACAGCAAAAACGAAAAGGTTCGAGACGCCGGCGCAATTGAGCGATTAATGGATCAACAGCAGCAAGCGACACCGGCTTCTCTTTCCAAATGGCTACCGCCAAATGTTCCCGTGAGACCGGTTGCCCCTTACAACGCAGCAATACTTCAAATAAAGCTGCTTCCTTTTTTGATAGATGAATCACTTGCCCTCTAGCGACGATCGTCCGTTCGCCGTAGCGATATTCAATTGTACTGGAGTTTGCAATAATAGCCTCATCAATAGAATGGGTACGACGTATCAGGTTTTGGATTCTTGCCAAGAGTTCAGGAAATATACATGGCTTGGAGATATAATCATCAGCACCGCAGTTTAGGCCAGTGACACAATCATCCACAGAGCTGCGGGAGGTCAGCATGATGATAGGTACGTAATTTCTCCGCCGCCGTAGCAAACTGCATATTTCGATCCCATTGCACCCTGGTAGTATCCAATCGAGCAGCAGCAAATCATATTTATTTCTGTTACACAGTGTTAGTGCTTCATGACCGTCCTTGGTCCATTCGACGTTCCAACCGGCTTTTGTAAGTTGCAAAACCAGCATTTCGCCAGTAAAAGGATCATCCTCTGCCATCAGAATACGCATCCATTAGACACCCTCTTTACATATATCACCATACTCATTATAAATTACGCAATCTTATAAAATCATGAAAGTCTTCTATTTTTCACGCTGGTCTTCATAGAGTTTTTCTATTAGCAGGCGATACTCCGTCTCCACTGCTCGCAAGTTTTCTCCATAATTCCCGTCAGCGGTCCGCAGGCTGTTTTCCAGGATCATCGCGGTGCGCTGCAAACGAGGCGCGGCAAAATTCCCAGCTGCTCCTTTCAAGGTATGAACTAATCGCTCGCCCTCCCGCCATTGTCCAGCCCGGACTGAGGTGGTGAGTTCTGTCAGCAGCGGTTCAATTACAATCGGAAAACGCTTGATACATTCCTGGTAAGTAGCATAATCGCCACCTACATACGCAAGCAGTTTTGCCGAATCAAAAACCACTTCTTGTGTGATTTCACTTTCTGTTTGAGGCGCAGTTTTATCTGTCAGCACCGCATATAGTTGTGACGCCGTAAATGGTTTAACCAAATAATCATTCATACCGGCGCTAAGACACCGTTCCCGTTCATCGGCTAACGCCCCTGCGGTCAGTGCCACAATAAAAACATCACGGTTTCTCGTTGTTCCTGGAGAGCCACGTAGTAAGCGAACCGTGTCATAGCCATTTAGTCCTGGCATTTGGATATCCATCAAAACGACATCATATTTCCTATTTTCCAGTTTACGCAAGGCTTCCCGTCCATCCAATGCCACATCAGCGTCTGCGCCCATTTGCGCTAACAATTGCGCGATGAGTCTGCGATTCATCTCATTATCATCGACCAGCAGGACACGCAATCCCTTAACCACAGCCTCTGCCAGCGACCAACCAGCCTTGCTGTCTTTAATAAATTCTCCAGGCTTTAACGGCAGAGAGAACCAAAAGGTAGATCCTTTACCGACATTACTGTCAAAGGATAAATCCCCCCCCATTTTCTCAACCAACAGCTTAACGATAGACAAGCCTAAGCCAATACCGCCGTGGCGCCGTGTTGAAGCCGTATCAATCTGAAAAAACCTTTCAAAGATCAGGTCCTGATTTTCCGGTGAAATTCCAGGACCCGTATCGGTTACTGAAAATTTGATTAACTGTCTGCGGCCCTCTGCTGCAGCGGCCTGAGTAACCCGCAGGATCACCTGCCCGGACGTGGTAAATTTAACCGCATTGTCCAGCAAATTTGTTAATACCTGCCGGATTCGAACACTGTCGCCCAGCACCCAGGCAGGTAAATCCGGGTCTATGGAGGTTTCTAAAGATAGTCCTTTAGTCTGTGCTTTTGAGTTGATCAGTAACGAGGTAGAACGTATTAGGTCGACCAGGGAAAACACGTCTTCTTCAATCCGGATTACATCTGATTCCAAGCGAACAAAATCAAGAACATCGTCAAGAATTGTTACCATTGATCTGGCGCTGGCATGGATGTCGCGTACCTGATCGGCTATTTCCACCGGCAGGGACTTCGCCAGCAGCAGCTCAGAGCTAATCAGTATCCCTGTCATCGGTGTTCTTACTTCATGACTCATGTTGGCTAGAAACTCTGTCTTGGCACGAGAGGCTACTTCGGCGGCGTCCCGCGCAATCTGTAGTTCACCCTCCCGGTTACGGTTCCATAAGGCCACCGCAAAAAGCTCCCCTAACCGTTCCACCACATCGAGGTCTGCTTCGGTGTAGTCTTGTGCCGAATTGGCCAGCGTAATATGCCCCAGTAGCACCTCTCCAAACATAGCAGGCACAGTAAGATAGTTTTTTAAAGGAAGGTGCCCTCTGAGCAATCCTTTTGTTATCGGATGATTAGCTGGGTTGTTAGTGAAAAAAGCTGTACGGATATTGTGTGAATGCTCCCATAAGCCAAAATCTAAGCTGTGCTGTTCTCCCGGTAAACCATACAAGCCAGATCTAGCAGAGCACTCCGCCTGCCGCATTGTAATGAGTGTGGTACTCGGCGGGGCAGCAACTGAAGAAATAAATCCATGCTTACTTCCAGTTAATAATTTCGCTTGATTAACCACTAATTGATATATTGCGTCAGTGGTAGTATGCGGATTAATAATTGCGGCTGACAACGAGGCCAGTGCTATATTAATCATCGTCTCACGTTCTAATTTTTCATTAACATCATACAGCGTCGCTTCAGTGCGCTTTCGTTCAGTGATATCAACAAGGGTGCAGATAACGGCAGGTTGACCCTCAAACTCAATGATTAGAGCACTGATCAAAACCCAAAAAGCTTCCCGGTGGCTGCCTTTTAGCTGGATTTCCATATTTTTTACGACACCGTCTCTGTCCAACCGCGCAATCACCGTATCCCTGATTTCAGGATTAACATAGAAGCACGAAGTAGTTTTTCCCAGTATTTCTGCAGCGTTATTAGTAAACCCCATCACCAGCGCACTTTCGTTTATAAACAAAACAGTCCTGTCCGTTTGACTGGTAATAACAACTCCGATCGGAGCCGTGTTAAGTAATTCACGAAACTTACTTTCTCGCAGAAATTTCTCCTCTTCACGCTGCTTCCGCGCATCTATATCGGTGAATGTGGCAAAGATGGCATGCTGCCCTTCAAACATAATGAATCGAGCACTGATGCTATTCCAGAAAACATCACCATTTTTTCTTTTGAGTTTTGCTTGAAAATCCGTGACCTTTCCCTGCTCTTGAAGAAGTTCGAGCATTTTATTCCGTTCACCTAAATCATCCCAGAAGTCTGAGGTCGCATGACCAAGAACCGCTGCACGATCCACGCCCCCTGCATTTACTAACGCGAGCTTATTTACATACAGCAAGCTACCGTCATCTACTCTGGAAATAGAAATGGCGCTAGGCAGTAACTCGATTAATTCCCGGAACTGTTTTTCGTTGAAACGCAACGCCATTTCTGCCTGTTTTCGTTCTGTAAGGTCACGGACAACACTAAATACAACCTGCTTTATGCCTATTTTTTCTCCTCGTGCTTTTACTTCCACAGGAAATACCGTATTGTTCTTACGCCGGTGAACAGTCTCGAAGGTGATCCCGCCTTCAGCAGCCATAATTAGCTGAGAAGTAATTAATTCCTTTTGCTGTTCTGGGCGCAAATCAAAAATGTACATATTGAGAAGTTCTTCGCGCGAGTAACCATAGTTATCCTCAGCAGCTGGATTAGCTTCCATAATTCTGCCGTCTGCAGGGTCAATAAACAGCATAATATCTTGGCTGTGAGTAAAGAACACTTGGAACTTTCGCAGCTCTTCCTGCACCAGCTGGCGCTCTGCCACTTCTGCTTCCAGCGCCCTACTTAGCTGTCGCAATTCGCTGACCATCTTTGCCAGTTTGGCGTTGCTGTCATGCAGCTTCTTTTCTGCGATTCTTTGCTGAGTAATATCTGTTACAAATACTGCATTCACTACTTTATCATTCGGCCAAGAAATAGCTTTTCTTTCGAAAAAATAATGGCGATCATTACTACCGTCATAACGCTCCCACCTGTCGAACTTGCTATTATCCCCTTGCCCCAGCCGGATAGCACAATTGGGGCAAGGGGATACGAAACCAAAGACTTCATAGCAATTACGGCCAAACATTTTTTTACCGCAAACCTTATCTAACTGTTTACTGCTATAGATCAATTCAAAGGTATCTATATCAACAACATAGGCCAGGTTGCTGATTCCGGCCACAATACTTTCCAATATAGCCTGATTTTGCTGGCTGATTTTCAGGGAATACTCCATCTCGTCCCGGCTGAGAGCTTTTCCAACCAACAAGGCGATAGACTCTAATAGCTCGATAGTCGCCAGATTGAATTGGTTAGCTTGTAAGTCAGCCAATTGAATAAGGCCAAGGACAGCATCACGATAAATGATAGGCACTATGGCAACACTACGAAACCCTGCTTGGGAGCAAGCGCCCCGATACATTTTTCGCTCGTCCCCGGACAAAGTCTCACCAAAAGCTACCGAGTCATTAATCCACAAAGAGCCTGCCCTGGTGGTGACCGCCTGCTCGCAAGGCAAGCGCTTTCCCCTGACAATGCGAGTACAACTGCACTCTTCTCTTAAAATGTGGATCTGGTTCTCTGCTTCCCAAAACTCACGGCTAAAGCCACTATAGGCTTGATACGGTATATAGCCGTTGTCATTCAATACACGAATGCCCACAGCTTTGCATTTGCTTTCCTGCTGGATAAGTCTGACCACATTATCTAAAAAGTTTTGCTTTGATTCGCCAGTACTAAGACTATGGATTAGAGAGCGAGTGACCTGAAGATGGTCATTTAGTTTGTCTTTTTCTATGTCAGTACTACAAATTTGGCTTAATCCTGGGAGCTCATTCTCCACGCAAATAGTCACCCTCTCATGATTAGTTTGCTAGTGGTATATTAGCATAAATGTTAATACATTACTGTTTTGGATATTTTTATTAAACATTTTTCGACAATACCCTCTAGAATTCTTCAGAAAATAGAATATTTATTGTAAATTAGCTTTTATAATCTCATCCAGCTATTAATGGCACCCTTTACTTGAATTAAAATAGCCTTCAGGAATTTTTTTACCTGAAAGCCATAAACGTTGCTTCGGGAGCGCCCTTTAGTTGTCATTCAAAAAAAAATGAGCGCTGGCGGTCATTACCGCCAGCGCTTCTGGTTGCATAATTGCCGAACAATGGACGCTAACTATCAGCCTGATCCCGGGCCGCCCTGGCTTCATGCCAAGCATCCCGCGCCAGGTTTGTTACCCGTGGTTCAAGCTTGGCTGCCGGGCTGCCGACAACTTTACCCAAATATGACAGAGCTTTATCGTTCTGGCCGGTACGCCGGGCCAGTTCACCAATCAAATAGGTAACCGCCGCTTCGCTTAATGTGCCGATCGGTAACCGCTCCCGCATTAAAGCCTGTTCGTAATATTCACAGGCTTTAGCCAGGGCGGTTTTTTCTTCCTCATTGTCTTCACCATCACGGTATACCCAGCCAAGTTTCAAATATAATTCAGCAAGCCGGCTAGCCGGAGCAGAAATAAGGTCGGCAAAGAAGATAGCCAGCTTGTAAGTCGCAATGGCCTGTCCACGCGTCCGCTCCCCACCAAAGTTGATATTAACATCCCGCCCTGACAAAAATTTAGCAATCTTATCCTGGGCTGCAGAAGACAGTTCATCAAAGCAGGTATCAGCAGCCGCATATCCGCAGTGAGAACACACCCAAATAGTGTAATAATAAGGTTTTACATCTTGAAAATACGCGCAAAAATCGCTATCCTGCTTTACCATAACCTGGCGGCTACGCAGCCGGGTAACACTAAACTGTTTCTGACATACAGGACATTCTTTTTCTACCGAGTATGTCGGCTCTGCCATATCATCGCCTCCACATATACCTTACCATACCAAGACTTAGGTCTCAAGCAATATTTAGCAAATCCTGCTGCAAACGCCACATTCGGGAAAATATCCCTCTCTTCGCCAGTAATTGCTCCATTGTGCCCTGTTCGGCAATAGTTCCGTTTTCTAACACAAGGATCTCATCCACAGCTTCAAGGCCGGTCAGCCGGTGAGTGATAAGAATAATCGAACGATTACATGCTACTTGCAGTATATTCTCCATAACAGCCGCTTCAGCACAGGCATCAAGCCCTGCTGTTGGCTCGTCTAACAGCCATACCGGTGCCGCTTTTAACAGTGCCCGGGCCAGGGCAATGCGCTGACGTTCTCCACCAGATAGGGCCAGGCCATTCTGGCCTGTCATTGTTTCCAGGCCCTGAGGCAGCTTGTTAATAAACTCCCTTAATTGAGCACCCTCCAGGGCGTCTTTCAGCTCAGTCTCAGTGGCGTCCGGTCGTGCCAACAAAATATTGTCTCTGATGGTCGCGTTAAAAAGATAGGTATCCTGGCTGACTACGCTTAAAACCTGCCGCACGGCTTCGGGCTTATACTCTTTAATATCGTCTCCGTTTAACAGCAATTCCCCCTGGTTAGAGTCCCAAAATCGTAAGATAATCCCGGCTAATGTGCTTTTTCCCGCGCCGCTTGCCCCCACGATGGCCAGTCGTTTTGTTGCTGGCAGACTGAAGGTTATACCTGACAGGACCGGTGGCAAATCAGGCTGATGCGAAAACGACAGGTTATGGGCGGCAAGATCTATAGAGCCTGGCCGTATTGTCTTAATTCCTGAGCAGCCAACAGCAGCCGGTAGCTGAGCGACCAACTTAATGCGTTCCAGTGCAGCCATGCTCTCCTGCCAATAATAGACGATAGCTGGTAGCGGCAAAATGGCTTCAAAGCTTGCCTGCACAGCCAGTGCTGCCACTGCCAGATAAATTCCGTCAAGCCTGCCGCTGCTAATGAGCGGCGCTGCCAGAGTGATAACGGCAATAACGGTTAGATTCATCCCCAAGGTTCCCAGAGCGTCGGCCAAAGCTGCTATTACATTAGCCTGTTTTTGACTGGTTATAAATCGGCCGTTTACTGCCGCTACTTTGGCCGCTTGATTCTCATGCTGACCAAAGGCAGCCAGTTCGGTCATGCCCTCGATGCTGTCAAAGAGAGCGCCATTAAGTGCAGCCCGGGTCTTAATCACATTGCGCCCTGACTTCTGTCCAAGCTGAGCGATCAGGCCCGGTAGGACGCAGCCTGTTACCAGGAAGGCAACGGCAACAGGCCAGGCAAGCGCCGGTGCCAGCCACCCCAGCAGCAGCACCGTTGCGACAGCAGTGAGCATAGCGATCAGCGCCGGGAATACCGCGCGCAGATAAAAATATTTCAACGTCTCCACATCTGCGACAAGGCGACTAAAAACATCGCCTTTGTTAAATGCCAGCAAACCAGCTGGTGCCAGCGGCTCAAGCCGGGTATACAGCCACACCCTGATATCTGCCAGCAGCCGGAAGGTAACATCATGGCTCAAATACCGTTCTATGTAACGGCAGACAGCCCGTGTCAGGCCAAAAAACCGCACCCCGACAATGGCTACAGATAACGCAGCAACCGGCGGATGGAGAGCAGCCGCTGAAATCAGCCAAGCCGAAGCAGCTAAGAGGCCCACATTGGCATAAACAGTAAAACTGCCAAAAAAACAGGCGACAGCAGCCATCCATAGCGTACGTCGGCTGCCTGTTAAAAGTTTAAGCATACTGCCCCTCCCCGGCCTGCGAAGCCCCTACAAGCTGACTGTATACTCCCTGCCGCTTCAATAGCTCAGCATGCGTACCTGTCTCAGCGATCTTGCCTTCTGTCAGCACGATAATTTTGTCAGCCTGACGCACGGTTGTCAGGCGATGGGCAATAATAATCGCAGTCCGCCCTGTGAGCAGCCGCACCAATGCGGCATCCAACACAGCTTGTGAGGTGACGTCTAAACCACGCGCCGCCTCGTCTAAGATAAGTAGCGGCGCATCTTGTAAAAATGCCCTGGCAATCGCAAGCCGCTGGCATTCGCCGCCGCTCAAACTCCGGCCGCCTTCACCCACCAATGTATCATACCCCTCAGGCAGACGGCTAATAAAATCATGCGCCCCTGCCGCTTTCCCTGCCTGAATAACGGTATCCATCGAGGCATCGGGCTTGGCCAGACGAATATTCTCCGCCACTGTCCCCTGGAATAAATGCGGCCGTTGCGGTACAAAGGCAACATGACGCAGCCACTCAGCCGGTCTGAGTGCCGTAAGGTCTTGACCATTTACTGTAATCTTTCCTGATGCAGGCGTAATAAAGCCTAAAAGCAGGGCTGCCACCGTACTTTTACCAGCCCCGCTCGGGCCAACAATAGCCAGATGCTGACCTGCATCCACGGTAAAGGATACTCCGGTTAAAGCCGGACGTTCGCCATCTTGGTACGCGGCGTAAACCTGGTTGAACGCAAGGGCAATCTTCTGCTGGGGCAAGAACCGTTCAGTACCTGTATCGAGGCTCCCCCCGGTCAGTGCCAGCAGCCGGAAAATATCAGCAGCCGCCGTTTTGCCTGTCATTCCGGCATGAAATTGACTGCCTAAGAGCCGCAGCGGCAGATAATATTCAGGTGCTAGAAGCAGCACAAAAAAGGCCTGGGCAAAGGTAACCTCGCCGTAAAGCAGCCTGAGCCCCAGGGCTACGGCCACCAATGCCGTACTGATGGTAGCTAAAAGCTCAAGCGCCAGGGCTGACAAAAAAGCGACTTTGAGTACATCCAGGGTGGCATCCCGAAACTCCCGGCTGACTCTGCTAATGATTGTTATTTGCTCAAGGCTCCGCCCAAATAATTTCAGGGTTGTCAGCCCTGCCAATACGTCCAAAAAATGCGCGCTCAGACTGTTTAAGGTCTCCCACTGCCGGATATTCATCCTTTCAGCTGCTTTGCCGATGAGAACCATAAATACAGGGATTAGCGGCGCAGTCACCAGCATTATGACAGCCGAGGTCAGATCAAGCGGCCACACCACCATCAGGATAAATACCGGAATAAGGACAGCCTTAGCCAGTTGCGGAAGATATTTAGCAAAGTAAGGCTCCAGGTTTTCTACCCCTTCGCTCACGATATTAATTAGTTCACCGGCTGGCTGGTTGGCAAGCGTCACCGGGCCGAGGCTAAACAGATGATGTGTCAGCCGTTCCCTAAGGGCGGTCTTTACAGCTGTTGCCAGGTTAAAAGCCTGCACCCCTTCGAGATACGTAATGAGCGCCCTTAGCAACGCCAAGCCGGTAAGTAACAATAAAATACCTGAGACAGCAGCTAAATCCTGCCTGCCTAAAAAGATTCTGTCAATGACCTGGGTAAGATAGTAGGCCTGAAGAGCCGCCAACGCTCCGCCACTTATCCCCAACCCAGCAACGGCAACCAGCAGCCCCCGCTGCTTCATTGCTTCCTGGCTCAATTGTCTGTTAATCAGCTTCGTTCACCTGCCTATAAAGAGAAAACCGCCATTAGTAGGCGGTTTAGTTATGAATTCCTTCTTAGCAATATATACTACAGATACCAGCATATTCCTGCTGCTTGATCAACTTTACTGCGTAAAGAGTTATTAGCACTTTAGTTATTGTCGAATAAACCGAGCCTGCATTGCCGAGGCTTAGTGCAGGTGTGTTACCGGCCCTGTTTCTTCAAGCTGATCAACATCAACATGGAGCGTATTGCGTTTCTCAAGATAGGTGACATGGGCCGTACTCCGACCTTTATCCACATCTTCAATCCAGACATAATTATTGCGGTACTTAACGCCAATAATATCTTCGGACTTCATGATTTCTTCAGCTCTCGTCACTTTCACTTTAGCCACCCCTTTTTAGGAGTAGTATTTCACCAGGTAATCGGTTTATACTTTAAACTTTTTTACTGACTCCTGCAATTCTTCCGCCATTTTTGCCAGCACCTGACTGGACGATGCAATCTCCTGCATGGAAGCGGCCTGCTCCTCAGTAGCTGCCGAAACGGTCTGCGTTTGACCGGCAGTATCCTTACTTACACTATCGACAGTGTGAACAGCCTTAACTATTTGCTGGCTGCCAGCAGACATCTGGTGAATCGATGCCGAAATCTCTTTTATCTGAGCAGAGACTTGGGTTATCAGAGCGGCAATATCGTTAAATGATTTACCTGCCAAGCCTACAACTTCACTTCCTACCTTTACTTCGCGCGTGCCGTCGGCCATAGCTAGAACAGCTTTTTCGGTGTCTGTCTGGATCTCTTTAATTAAGTCAGCGATCTGTTTAGCGGCCAGTTGGGATTGCTCAGCCAGTTTGCGGACTTCCTCAGCGACAACGGCAAAGCCTCTACCTTGTTCTCCGGCGCGGGCAGCTTCGATCGCGGCATTAAGCGCCAGTAGATTGGTTTGACCGGCAATACCTGAAATAGTATCTACAATTTGGCCAATTTCTTTAGACCGCTCACCCAGCTTGGCAACAACGCCTGCTGAACCGGCAACAGTCTTTTCAATACTATCCATTTGTTCAACAGCGGCAGCAATCGATTGAGTTCCTGCCTGTACAGCGTGTGCAGCCTGTTCCGAGACACCGGTTACACCGCTGGCGTTAACTGCAGCATACTGAATACTTGCCGATATTTCTTCTACGATAACTACGGTGGTATCAACAGCGGTTACTTGCTGCTCAACCCCGGCAGCAACTTGGCTAATCGTTACGGCAACTTGTTGGGTCGCTTGCGCTGACTGTTCAGCGCTTGCCGTCAGCTGTTCTGAAGAAGCTGCCAGATGCTCAGCACCCTGCTGAACCTGTAAGAGCAGCACCCGCGTATTTTGCTGCAAGTGTGCCAGCGAGGCGGCGACATTACCAAATTCGTCTCCGCGCTTTAGCAGTTGAGCATCAATATGCCCAGTATAATTCCCCTCTGCCATTTGGTCTAACTGACCTGTCACTGCTTGAATCGGACGGGTAACCATCTTTGTCAGGATTATACTAAGGGCAACTCCCGCCAGCAGCGATATTATCCCGATAGTAACAGCAGTAAATACCGCATCAGTATTGCGTTTTTGCGCAGAACGCACTTTATCAGCTGCAATTTTTGAATTTTCCTCCATTGCCGCATGCAGGGTTTTTTGAATAGTTTGGGCAAACGGAGTCAAACTTCGGGTTACCAAAGCCGATTGCCCTGTCAAATCATTATATTTGAGAGTATTTCCTGCCTGTTTTTCAATAAACTGCTGCCGCAGTATTGGAATAAGCTGTTCTGTTACACCTTTTTTATAACTTGTCGTATCTTGCACTAACTTTTCAATCTTTTTCTTATTTTCCCCGGCAGTCAGTTCAAGCAGTTGTGTTTCCAATGCCAGTACATTATTCAGTTTTTCCTCAAAATTTTTGCTGTATTTGTCATCACCGTCAGCAATAAATCGCCTTATTTCCAAGACAGCCCCAGTATATTCATTTTCTGCTTTAGCAGCCAGAATGGCTCGTTGATTCGAAACTTCAATCTCTTGGATTTCTGCTTTAAGCGCATAAGACGAAAATATTGATGTTCCACTAATAATACCTAGCAAACCAAGTATGAAAATTAACGATAAACTGATTTTTACTCCCATTTTCAAATCTGCGATTGTTCTAAACAACTAAAATTCCTCCTAGTATCTATTGATAATGACGTTATATTTGTCTGCCATAATATATTTCGACATGTTTTTAATAAAAGTAAATATATTATACCGTTTTTTGTCGAAATTAGGAAATAAAAAAGGAGCCTAGATATTTCTGACTCCCTTGGATAGATATTTTTCATTTATACTGCAGTCCTGCAGCCACATTTGCCAACTGTTGGTCTTCTTCGGATGGACGACCACTGATACCTACTGAGCCCAGCACTGTTCCGTCTGAAGCCACGATTGGCGCACCACCAGGCAGTGGCGTGAGGTTAGTGTCACAAAAGTAGCTGATATCAAGCTGCTCCTGGTGTAACCTGGCCAAAAAAGCGTCTGTCCTTGTCTGCATCCGCGCCGCAGTATAGGCCTTATGCCGGGCAAAATGGACACTTCTTGCCGGCACGTCATCCATCTTCAACAGTGCGATTAATGAACCATCATGATCGCAAATGGCTATAGCTACCGGCTTGCCGCCATCCTGTTTTACCTTTTGAACAATCCAGTTGATCATCTGCTGACACATGTTCATTGTCAGGTTCTGCATATTAACTGTGTCCCCCCTTACCCATTGCTACAACTGAAGCGGCGGGCAATCCTCCCTAAGCAGGCCAAAAATCTCAAGATCAACATATTCACCCGCAAGAAAAGCAGCCTTACGCAGTGTTCCTTCATAACGGTAGCCACACTTTTCGGCTACCTTACGGCTGGCCTCATTACCGGCAACCAAGGTAAGCTGCAGTCTGGGAATCGGCTTTGACTCAAATAAAAATGCAGATAACAAGGCCAATGCCTCAGACATATAGCCTTTCCCTCTGTCCTCGCGTCGAAAAACCTGATAGCCAACCTCATACCCGGCCCGGTAATCGGCATTCCTAAAGTAGATAATCTCGCCAACAATCTTACCTTCTTGTTCTTTATCTGTAATGAGCATCCGGCCAAAGTTCTCAGACCAAAAACCTTTTTCGGCAAACCCCCGGCGAAAAGCGGGCTCAGCCGGAATATCAATCAGCCAATACACACCTTTTTCCGATACATCAGTCATTAATCTATAAATTAACTCAAGGTCAGCTTCCCGTACAGTTCGCATACAGACTTTTTTTCCTTGAAGCACACATCCACACCTCACACTACCAACGCCTTCCTTAGCAAATATATGTATACACACGAAATTTTATTTGCCTAAGTATAGTATCCCTCATTATCTAACATTATCATAAAAAAGTAAAGCCTAGCAGCTATATGCCAGGAAAAAATTTAGCATTGCGTAATTAGCCCAGACCTGAAACAACAATGTTGCCTACAGCATCAATAGTAATTTCCCGTGCATTATCTGCCTGACTTATCATATCTGGGTGATTCTTTAATCTTTCAGTAAGAAAAATAAGTTCTTGATTAGAAGAGCCCAGCAGGTAGTCCTGCGAACGTCGTTCTTCGACATACGGACCGGCTACCAGTAAGTCTGTAACCGCAAGCATCCTGTCCCAATCAGGGTTAGCCGCGCCCTTAAGCTCCTCATATCTGTAACCTGTAAAAATCATAATCGTCAAGCCGTGCTTGACCAAAAACTCAGCCAGTTCGGCAAGCACTGCAGCCTGAGCAAAGGGTTCGCCGCCGGAGAAGGTGACACCTTCTATGCCGCTCTCAGCCAGAATACTACAAGCCAGTTCATCTACAGGCACTAATTGTTTGTCCTTAAACTCAAGCATGTCCTGGTTAAAGCAGCCCGGGCAGCGGCGGGGGCAGCCCTGCACCCATACCACGGAGCGAAGGCCCGGACCGTTAACGCGGGATGCAGGCAAGAAGGCGGCCATGTTGATCAGGCCGCCTTGCAAAGCTTTTTCCTGGACATTCATCGCTGATTATCTCTAACTTTAGAGGGGTCAGCCGGCTGCTGATAATACTCGGGCGTCATTTCGCGCACCTTGACTTCACCGAGGGCGTCTTCAATCGGCTTAGTGATATCCAGACATTTGCCGCCTTTGGCTCCAGCCACTTTAATGTTGACTTTGCCGTCAGCATCAATCGTTATTTCCAGTTCCTCTTTATCCATCATATACCGCCCTTTCCCCGTTAGTCCTGATCCTCAATCTCCAGCAATACCTGACCTGAACCGGTTTCACCGGCAACCTCGCCCGGATAGGACGCCGACTGGGCGCGGCCTTCCTGCAGCCATTGCCGGAGATATTGAATGTTCTCCCGCTGAGAAACCGACAGCGGTACTTGACGCTTAAGGGATATCACGATATCCTCGGTGGTGATCTCACGCATATGATCACTAAAAGCCAAATACATAGCATCAATAATTGCCTGCTCAATCTCAGCGCCCACATAGCCGTCTGATTCTTTTACCAGACGTTTAATATCAAACTCGCGGGGCGAGCGGTTGCGCCGCTTAAGATGGGTGACAAAAATTTCGCGGCGTTCAGCCATATGCGGCAGATCAAGGAAGAAGATCTCGTCAAACCGGCCTTTACGCATCAGTTCAGGTGGTAATGCAGCAATATTGTTGGCAGTAGCGACTACAAAGCAGGGCGCTTTTTTGTCCTGCATCCAGGTCAGCAGTGTAGCAAACACCCGCTGACTGGTACCAGCATCGCCTGAGCCAAAAGCAAAAGCCTTTTCAATTTCATCCACCCACAGAATGCACGGGGCAATCGTCTCGGCAATATGCAAGGCCCGGCGGGTCCGGTCCTCTGACTCGCCCACATATGAGCCAAATAAGGCACCCACATCAAGTCTGAGCAAAGGTAGCTGCCACAGGCCGCTAATCATCTTGGCTGTCAGGCTTTTGCCTGTACCGGGGATTCCGACCATGGCAATGCCTTTTGGTGCAGGCAGACCGTAGTCACGGGCGTCTTTAGTAAACGCTTTTTCCCTGAGGCGCAGCCAGTCTTTTAAGACACCCAGGCCGCCGACGCTTTCGGCAGTTTCGGTGGTGCTCAGGAACTCAAGCGCTTCGCTTTGGCGCACTAGTTGGGCCTTTTCTTCGGTAATCAGTGAGATACTGCGGTCATCCAGGCAGCCGCAGGTAACAATGGCTTTGGAAAATACCCTCCGGGCTTGACCGGCGGTCATACCCATTGCGGCCTGAACAACCTTCTCCCGGCCGGTATCAGTGAGATTCATTTTAACATTGGCACCTTTCAACAGTCCTTCAAGGACAGTGTCCAGCTCTTCTCCATTTGGACGTCTCAAGTGAATGACTACAGCCTCGTCCTGCAATTCGTCCGGGATTTGTCCGGTAGGGGTTGTAATAACAATGGAGGTCCGGGTTTGGGTCAGGCGCTGCACCACACTTCTCAGTTTGCGTCTGACTGGCGGGTTGGACCAAAAATCGTGAAAATCCTTGCAGACAAAGATAGCACCGGTATTATCCATCCCCGTTTTTTCCATTAAGTCAAGTGCTACCAGCGGGTCTCTGCACTTTAAATCAAGCGAGGTACGTCCAGCCAGTACGACAAATCCGTCAGCAACATCCCATGACAGACAGGTGCGGTTTTTCTGCTCGCATACGGCTTTGACATGCTCGATGGCCCGCTCTTCCTCAGGTGTTACGATAACAATAAGCGTGACGCGCGCTCTTATATATGTATCAAATTGCTCAGCAAAGTTCTCCATCTTCTTTACCTCCTTCATCGCCACCATCATACCCAGCGTCTTACAACCAGGCGTATTTGTCCGTTGGCATCCTGCTGCTGTTCGACAACATTGAAGCCCTGACGATTGACCTGCTCCATGACGGTAGCCAGCGCATAGTGCTGTTGAACCTTGGCAGTAAACTGTTGCTCAGTTACGCCTTGTACACCAAACCAGTCGGCCACAAAGCTGTACGTTCCATCAGGTCCCAGTGTAAAGCCAACATCATACCCTTGCCGCATGCGCACAGCGATATCAACAGGTGTTTCCTGTCCACGATACCCCCTGATTGACATTTTCTCTTCAACCTCATAGCCTAGTTCTTTAAGACAACTGAGTAACAGCTCTTTATTGGTAATCTTAGTGGCTACCTGAGTAAAATGTGACATCTTTGCCCCTCCTCTATATAAGCTTAGCCGCCGGTGCTTTGTCAGCAATGATACGTCCGCTGCCGACCTCGCAGGCTGTTACAGATAGCTGCCCGGCTCCGTCAATGCTGATACTGGCTTGAATAGCCGGCTGGCCACACCTGGCCGGTACGCCGGTCGTTACTATCAGCGGATCTTCCTCGTTAATACAGTGATTGCCGCCCGCTTCAAGCCGGTAGATAAACAACGCATACTCCTGCTGGCCTTCATAACTGGCTTTGATGGTCAATTCGACAACAGGACCGACGCTAGGATAAAAAGTACCGCTGGCTGCCAGCAAGCGATATTGGTATTCGTCCTGGTCCAAATAACGCACCCCATAGTTATGCCTGATATAGCCGCAGGCATCAATTCCAGCAGTTAGCGTTGCCGCACCGCAGGCGGCTGCATCAAGCAAGTGTTTGTCATAAATAGGAATCCCTGCAAAAAATTTATGGATAGTCGCCTTAAACAAGGGTTGCTGGCCGCCGCTACCGGTCACAATGACCCCGGCAAAGGTGTCCCCGGTATAGCCCAGTCCGGCAGCCTGCCGTAGTGTCTGCCGTAATATATATTCCAGCTGACTGGCGCACGCATTGTCCCGCTCTTGCCCAGTCTCTGGCTCGATTAACCATTCACGAACATGGCTTAACACCCGAAGCCGCCGCTCATTATCCCCGCCCGGCTCCTTACCTGCCTGCACAATGGCAGTTTCGACAATATGCGTGTCTAAGTCAATCACAATATATCGATCCTCAGGCTTTACCGGCATCCCTGCCCCCCAGGCAGCGGCCCAGGGGTGTTCCACCAGTTCCAGCCGGGTAAAACCAGCCTGCCTCACAGTGCTCTCCAGCCAGCGGCGATACCGCTGCCAAACGACCTCTGCCGTACAAGCCTCAGCTGGCACAGTAAAGGCGATGACAGCTTCGCTGCCTAAGCCCAGAACCTGACTGGCACGGCTGATGACTGCGGCTAAATAGTCTCTGGCCATATCTTGACCACAGAGCCACCTGCTGCCTGCTGCGTTATATACCCGTTTGCCGGTAATAACATCAAGCCTCAGGTTACTAAATACCGTCCGGTTATTAGCCAGGCCACTCACTTTCTCAGCTACCTCCTGCCCGATTAAGTATGAATCTGACTCTCTTCCATACAGGATTAAGGAGGGTGCTGCATACACTGTTTTGCCGCCATCGCCGGGGGGCATGCGAATTGGCCGTGTAACCTCAGGCACATACAGCGTCTCAGCCTGACGGGAGGCTTGTCGCCAATACGCAATTACAGTATGTGAATTGCCAAAATCAATTGCCAATCGTCCAGCCACCTGATCTCCTCCCCTACGACTACAACATAATATCATAACGAAACTTGCTGGCCAGCAAAGCCTGTAAAAACGCCACCGCTTGTCTCGCCTCAGGCTCAAGAGCCGGTGATGCCAGTAGCTGTCCGGCATGCCGCCAGTCTGCATGAGTAGCCTGCGCCAGCGGCTTTACTATCCGTAATTGCGTTATCGCGATTACGCAATTACCTGGCTTAGCTACTGCCGCTAAAGAGCCATCATGATTAGCCGCAAGCAGCCTGCCTGCTGCCGGCATCGTCCACAGCAGCTTGCCGTACTCTGTTTGCCATGTTTTTAATAGGCCGTCAGCGCCTGTACTCACTACGATCTTGCCATCCCCGCTCAGCTTCAGAGACTGAACGGCTCCAGCGTGGGCCGCCCAGAACTGTTTGCGATGTTTACTGCCTGTTAGCGCATACAACCGGATTATGCCGTCCCGGCCGCCGCCCACTGCCACTCGTTGCTCCAGATTTACAGCAGCTGCGCCAAACAGACTGCCCGGATACTGACCTTGATTAGTCATATAAGAACCGTCCCAGTCCCAAACCCTGGCGGCTGCCGCGCCGCCGGCACAAGCCGCTGCCAGAATTCTGCCACAGTAACCAGTCGCCATCGCAGTTACCAGTCCCGGCTGTCCGTTCACACTGCTAACCCATTTAACTTCAGGCAGCCGCCAAATATGCACCTTGCCTTCCCGTCCGGCGGTTGCCAGATAGCGCCCATCAGGTGTAAAAGCCGTTGCTGTAATGGCATCAGCATGAATATCTACAGTCCGCCATACATGGCGGCTGCCTAGCTGCCATAACCTAAGCCGGCCATCCTGGCCACCGCCAGCTACAATCCGCTTATTGGGATGAAATGCCGCGCACTCAATGATACTATCTGCCTGATCTAATTCCAACACAGTTGTCTCCCGGCCGTCAGGAACAAAAGCAGCGCTACCTGCTTTGGGACATACAGCCAAGGTTTCTCCCCAACGTTGGCGCTCCCATGACCGAGGCTGCCAACCCGAGTTCCTCAGCGTCAGCGTAATCTCGGCCGCCCATTCTACCGGTGCACTAAACGCTAGCCGGTACAGTTCAGGCCACCGCTGCTGACTGACCAGCAAATCGAGCATAACCTCCCAGTCCTCATCGGTAATTTCCTCGTATTCGTCCTGACCGCTGCCTGCTAAGAGCAGCCCGGTCAATAACAGACTTTGACCACTTTTGCGGGTAACTTCTAAAAACCGCTGCCGTTCAGTAAATGAGGCCTCATGATATCCCCTGGCCAAGAGGGGGCGTGCTTCCTGCCAGTCAAGGGCGTAATAGTTATCCCATTGTCCGGTAGCAGCGTAGTAAAACGCCGCCCGGCTATCACTGGCAGGAGCGTAGCGCGCAATAACGGCCCACGCTTTTAGGCGTTCATTATCCGGTTCAGCCAGTACTGTTTCACACACAGCGTCAATGGCTTGCCTGTTAGTAAGGGTTAAGAGCAAGCGCCGGGCACGCCCTGCGATGCTCCTATCGGCATCATCAGCAACTGATAAAAGCTCAGACACGAGCTCCGGCCCCTCTGCCAGCATGGCCCTGTCCGCGTTTGTTTTCAGTACAGTTAATAGTCTTACGCTTAGTGGTTGTGATGCCAGATACCCGGCTTCAAGCAATATCTGTTCCAACTCAGGATAACGTGTCTTAGCCCATTCACTGCACAAGACGTCAATTGCACCGCCATCTGATAAGCGACTAAGCGCAGCCCGGGCGCTGGCAGCGATGCTATCGTCCGGATCAGCCAGCGCTTCGAGGAGCGGCACAATCCCCTCAGGCCCCATTCCGGCCGGGATGTGCGGCTGACCGGCGCTAAGCGCCGTCAGTACTTTTTCCCGCACTTCCCGGTCGGCTTCCGCTTGAGCCGCTTGGACACCGGCATCATCCACCTCAAAGGTTACACCGTCCCCAGCGGTAGACCGGATTTTGTCCATAATGCCCCAAATAATATCACGGATATTCTGGCGCTCGCCTGCAGCCAGCTGTTCTTTTATAACAGCTTCCGCCAGCGGTTTGAGCTCTGCCACATAGTCGCTAGGGTATACCCAAGCCAACTGCCGCAAAAATTCATTATCATCATCACGAAGCGCCATATTCTCACCACCCGTAAAGGTTGATTAATATTCCAGCTCCTTCGCGCTAACCCGCTTGCGGAACATCCAGTAGACCCAGCCTTGGTAAACCAGTACTACCGGTACTAACGCCAAGGCGGCAATGGTCATGATGGTCAGCGTATACTGCGAAGAGGCTGAATTAGTGATTGTCAGACTCCAGGCCGGATTAAGGCTTGATACCATGAGCCGGGGAAAGAGTCCCCAGAAGAAGGCAATCGTTGTTAGCGCCACCGTCAGGCTGCTTAAAATAAAGCCTAGACCAAAGCGTTTAACATATACCGCGCCATAAGCGCCGACAAACATAGCCACTGCGCCCCACAGGGCAATACCGGCACCAGTACTGGCAAACAAATCGGTATTGGTATAGGTCATACCGACAAGTATCAGGCAAAACACAGCTGCCAGAACTCCGGCTTTGATCGATGCATTCCGGGCCCGTTCCACCATGTCACCCTCAGTCTTCAGTGTCAGGTACAGGGCACCGTGGAAGGTGAATACCAGGAAAAAAGCGAGGCCGCCCACCAGTGTATATGGGCTTAGCAAATCGAAGAACGTCCCAACATACTGCATCTTGGCATTAATGGGGACCCCTTTAATCAGGTTGGTCACAGCTACGCCCCAGAGTAGAGCCGGTATGGCGCTGCCAATAAATATCATCAAGTCCCAGGTAGAGCGCCATGCCGGATTTTCGTCTTTGCTTCTAAACTCAAAAGCTACCCCCCGGACAATAAGCGCCATCAGCATCAGGAATAACGCCAGATAAAAACCGCTGAACAAAGTAGCATATACGTGCGGAAAAGCGGCAAACATGGCGCCTCCGGCAGTAATCATCCATACCTCATTACCATCCCATACCGGGCCGATCGTATTGATAATCACCCGGCGCTCGGTGTCATTTTTCCCCAGGAAGGGAAGCAAGATCCCAACACCGTAATCAAACCCCTCCAGAAAGAAAAAACCGATAAAGAGAACCGTGAGCAGAATAAACCATAGTACACTTAGCTCCATAATGCTGCCCCCTTTGCTGCCGGTTTATTTGGCTGAGCCGACGCTATACCAGGCCCTTTCCGGACAAATTTCTGTACAAGATACACTGCCGCTGCTGCCAGCAGGGCGTATACCAAGGTAAAGCCGATAAGAGAAATCCAGATACTGACCGTGCCAACTGACGGCGACACAGCCTGCTCCACCTTTTGCAGTCCGAATACAATCCACGGCTGACGGCCACCTTCGGTAACATACCAGCCTGTCGAATTAGCGATATAGGGGAGCGGCAGACTCCAGAGCACAGCCTTCAGCATATAGGTCTTGGCTTCCAGCTGGCCGCGCCACCAGAAGAATCCAGCAGCCAATACGACAAGCATCATTACACTGCCTGCGGCCACCATAATTCTAAAACTCCAGAATACCGGCGTTACCGGCGGTACATAATTACCAGGGCCGTATTTGGCAATATACTCTTTTTCGATATCCTTAATGCCCTTTACGGCAGTATTAGGATTATTGTTTGCCAGTATTGACAGCATAGCGGGGATTTTTAGTTCGGCCGTATTGGTTTTATTCTGTTCGTCAATGATTGCGGCTACGGCGAAAGGAGCCGGATTAGCAGTCTCCCATAGCGCTTCGGCGGCAGCCAACTTCATGGGTTGAGCTTTAGCCATAAATTGGGTCTGCGCATGGCCACTACCCATTAAGAGAAATAGGCTGATTGTTGTCCAGACAAGCCCCAGCTTGAACGAAGCCCGAAAAAACTCCAAATGGGTTTTATGGATAAGATGATATGCACTGATGGCTAATACGAAAAAGCCGGCAGTCACCAGACCTGACAAAACCGTATGTGGAAATTGGAAGAGTACATATGGGTTAGTAATAAGTGCAACAAAATCGGTCATTTCAGCCCGGCCATTATTAATAACATACCCAACAGGCGACTGCATAAAGGAGTTAGCTGTCAAAATCCAGAAAGCCGACAAATTGGTAGCCAGCGCTACAATCCAGATGCTAACAGCATGCAACACTTTGGGTATGCGATCCCAGCCAAAAATCCAGAGGCCAATGAACGTTGACTCAAGATAGAAAGCAGTAAGTGCTTCCATGGCTAGCGGTGCACCAAAGATATCTCCCATAAACCGGGCATACTCGGACCAGTTCATACCGAAATGGAATTCCTGAACAATACCTGTGACCACACCCATAGCAAAGTTGATGAGGAACAGTTTGCCCCAAAACTTAGTCTGTTGTTTGTACATGTCATTACCGGTGCGGACATAGATAGTTTCCAGAATAGCTACCATGAGCGACAAGCCAAGTGTTAACGGCACAAAGAGAAAGTGATAGACTGTCGTTATCCCAAACTGCCAGCGGGATAAAATAAGTTCTTCCATGCTCCTACCCCCTAATAGAATTATTTGCTTTAGCAGCCAGGGCTGCAAAAGTAACACTGGATAAGTCGGCAGCCAGCCGGTCCTGAATGGCGGCTAGTGCCTGATGCACCGGGCACTCCTGCCCACAATCGCGAGTACACGCTTTACGGTCAGCCAGGCAGCGGTGAATGCCAAGCGGGCCTTCCATAGCAACAATGACATCATACAGCGTAATCTCTTCAACTGGCTTCGCCAGAGCAAAGCCACCCACAACGCCACGGTATGATTTTACCAACCCGGCCGCGGCCAGCATCCGCATGATCTTTTGGAGAAACCGGGGAGGAATGTTTTGTCGATCGGCAATAATGACACCACTGGCCACCTCCCCTTGTGGCAGCCCGGCCAGATATAATACTACGCGAAAGGCATAATCAGTAGCCTGGTTCAACTGCACAGCATCACCACCTTCTAGTTGTCATAATAAATCAATACTGAACTGGTATAGTATTAATTTAATTTTACTGCCAGAACCTAAATTCTGTCAATAGATATTCGTTAGAAAATTATATTAAAAGAAAAGAATTCGCGATAAGTATCACCATTACTTATCGCGAATTTTCGATATCGCAAAGCTTCTTATCCCCGCCCGCTAACCTTAGTCCAGCCGGCCAGCCGGCCGGCCACCTCGGCCGTGAGCTGCCCGGGCACCAGCCGCCAGCTCCAGTTCCCCCCCACTGTGCCAGGGGTATTCATACGCGCCCGGCCATCCAGACCAAGTACATCCTGCAGCGGAATAACAACCGTGTTGGCCTCGCTGAGGTAGGTCAGCCTGATGAGTTGTTCGCACACACCGGCATCACTCATATCACTGCCTAAGTCCAGCCGTTCCAAATGTTTCAGCACGATTCGCTGTAAATGGGATTCAGTGCCGGCAAGTTTTTGATACCAGCTAAGCAGCGTATCATTATCATGAGTGCCGGTATAGGCAATGGTGTTATAGCCGGTATTATGAGGAAAGTCCGGCGCTGACCAGCCATCGCCAAAGCTAAATGGCAGCACTTTCATCCCTGGATAGCCAAACCGGTGTTTAAGTCTGTTGACTCCAGGGGTGATAACCCCCAAATCCTCGGCTACGAGTGGCAGTTTGCCCAGGTGTTTCTCCAACACGGCGAAAAACTTAGGCCCCGGCCCAGCTACCCAGCGCCCATTAACTGCTGTTAATTCACCGGCGGGGATCTCCCAATAAGCCTCAAACCCCCGAAAATGATCAATTCGAATAACATCAACAAACTTGAGCAGCACTTCCAGGCGATACCGCCACCAGCGGTAATCATCTTTCTCCATCTCGCCCCACTTATAAAGCGGGTTGCCCCAAAGCTGCCCGGTGTTACTGAAATAATCGGGAGGTACGCCAGCCACCTTGCTGGGACCGCCAGTTGCATCCAGTTCAAATAACTGAGGATTGGCCCAAACATCGGCACTGTCATGAGCGACAAACAGCGGCAAATCACCAAAGAGGCGTATTCCTCGTCTGTTAGCGTATGTTTTGAGTTCCTGCCACTGCTGCCAAAAGACAAATTGTAAAAATGTTTGGTACTCAATCTCTTCATCAAGCGCCTGCCGGTAATAATCCAGAGCTTCCGGTTCACGCCATCTGATGTCGGTATCCCACTCGTTCCAGGCTGAGCCCCGGAAATGTTTTTTAAGGGCAACAAACAGTGTGTAGTCTTGCAGCCAGCCTGCTGTTTCTTCAAGAAAGACCTTATACGTTTCGGTCTTCGCCTGGTGTCTGAAGCGATCAAATGCCAGCCGGCAGATTTTTTCCTTCCACAGCTTTACCCGGGGAAAGTCAATACCATGATTATCTTGATTGATAAAAGCTGTGAATGGCAGCTCATCTACTGTCAACAAGCCGCCTGCTACCAGCTTTTCGGGGGAAATGAGCAGCGGATTGCCAGCAAAGGCGGACAGGCACTGGTAAGGCGACTCACCAAACCCGACTGGATTTAAGGGAAGAAACTGCCACAATTGCTGACCAGCTTCGGCAAGAAAGTCAATAAACCTGTACGCTTCATGCCCTAAGTCGCCAATCCCAAACGGCGACGGCAACGAAGTCGGGTGCAACAGCACGCCACTTGATCGCGCCTTTTCATTTTCGGTTGGATTCAGTTGCGCGATGAGCAGCCTGCCTACGAGTGGCGGCAGCGTCATTTCCAACTGCCCCTGGTTAGGCAGCCTCACTGTTTCACCGGTAAGAACATCAGTTACATAGTCCTGATCTGCAAACCAGGTATTAACGTCAATGCTGATGCCGGCTTGGGTCTCAGTGCTGCGATTAAAAATAACAACTGCTGTATTATCTGCGGCAAGGTCACCAAATACGTCCTTGCCGCCCCGGCTGCGGCGTACATAGCCGTACACATCGCCAACAGCCATTAACGGCAGCCATTCTCCAGTTCTCAGCACCGGATATTGCCGGCGCAAACCAGTGAGCTGCTTACACCAGGCCAGCAGACCATGCTCTTCCCGCCCCCAGGGGTAGGTCCGGCGATTTAAGGGGTCACTGTAGCCTTCGACACCAGCCTCATCACCATAGTAAATACAGGGAGCCCCTGGGAAAGTCATCTGCCACAGCACAACAAGCTTGAGCCGCGCAAACGCCAGTGTCCGCTGTTCAGGCGAAAGCTTGTGCTTAAAGGCGGCAAGTTTACTTTGCGAGCCTTCAGGCGGCGCTTCGCCTAACAGCGTCAAAATACGCGGCACATCATGGCTGCCAATAATATTTAGGTTGGCATAGAAGTTTTCTTTCGGGTAATTTTCGTACAGGCTGAATAGGTCGCGGTGTACCGCCTGAGCATCGCGCCAGCCCAGCATAAAGTCAAGGACAAGCTTTCTGAACGGGTAATTCATCACAGAGTCCAGCTCAGTGCCGTTAAAATACTGGCGGAGATAACCATAGGCAACTTTATGTGACGCATCTTCCCACACTTCGCCAATCAAAACAGCGTCAGGGTCAGCCGCTTTCATCGTCTTATAAAACTTTTTTAAAAAATCTTCAGGTAGTTCATCAGCTACGTCCAGCCGCCAGCCTTTAACCCCCAGCTTGAGCCACTGTTTAAGAACACTGTCTGTTCCGTCAATAATGAAGCTTTGGTAGGAGGGATCGGTTTCATTGACATTAGGCAAGGTGCCAATGCCCCACCACGATTCATATTTATCCGGATAGTCGGTAAATTTGTACCAGGAGTAGTAGGGAGATTCTTGGGATTGACAGGCCCCCACACTGTCATAGGTATTGTCCTGGTTAAAATAGATACTGTCACTGCCGGTGTGACTAAACACCCCATCAAGGATAACGGCAATGCCACGCTCCTTGGCCTTGGCGCACAATTCGGCAAACAGTTCATTATCGCCGAACATCGGGTCAATTGTCTTGTAGTCTGCCGTGTCATACTTATGGTTAGAGGGTGACGCAAACACCGGATTAAAATAAATGGCTGTTATCCCAAGCTCCTCAAGGTAAGACAGCTTAGCAATAACACCGGCCAGGTTGCCGCCAAAGAAGTCGTACGCCAAGATAGCTCCTGTATCCATATCCCGGGTATAGACGGGAGTATCCTGCCAGTCGGCATGCATCAGGCTGCTAGGACGGGGATTCAAAATTTTCGCTTCAGGCAAACCGTTATGAAACCGGTCAACAAAAATTTGATAGACGATGGCATGCTTAAACCACTGCGGCGTAACCGCCCCCGGACTATAGGTGCTGATTTGATAGGACGGTGGCGGGTAATCAAGAATACGCCCCACACCGCCAGTCTCTTCAGCGTTGTTGCCGTAATAGAAAGTTTGACCGCCCTGTCTAACAATAAAATAGTACCAAATAACCCCTGGCATTTCAGGAGCGGTAATCACAGCTTGATAGAGATGCTGGCCGCCCTGCTCCTGGACAAGACGCATATCGGTTATGGTCTCGCCAATTCCGTCCTGCCACTGCCGGAGGACGACCGCCTCAACTGGCGGCACACGATAGTGCTGGGGTGTGGCAATAAGTAGTCTTAAGGTTACCTCAGTATGACAAGAAACAGCCCCAAAGGGGCTGCGAAAATCCACATTGTGGGAGTCGTGCAGTATCCAATATTGATTCATGCCGATCCACCTCCAGTATTAACTTTCCCGAATGATTACCGGCTTAATCCCCCAAATGCCAATGGCATATTCAGATACTGTACGATCACTGGCAAATCGGCCGGAAAAAGCAATATTGTTGATGGCCATGGCCTGCCAGCGGCTTTGGTCCCGGTACAGACAGCTTACTCTTTCCTGGGCAGCGGCATACCCCTCAAAGTCCTTTAAGACAAAATACTCGTCATTGGTACGCAGCAGCGAGTGGTGAATGCTGTCAAACTCGTCAGGGCTAACAGGCAAAAAGCCGTTCATCAGCTGGTCAACGACCATTCTTACCCGTGGATTGCCATGGTATATATCCAGCGCATTATACCCGCCATGTTTGTAATAGCTAAGCACTTCATCGGCCGTCAGACCAAAGATAACGATATTGTCATCGCCAACCTCATCCCGAATCTCAATGTTAGCCCCATCAAGAGTGCCAATGGTAACAGCACCGTTCATCATAAACTTCATATTACCGGTACCTGATGCCTCACGGCTGGCTGTCGATATCTGCTCACTGACATCTGCGGCCGGCATAATAAGTTCAGCCAGCGAAACGCTGTAGTTTTCCAGAAAAGCCACCTTGATCTTGCCGCCAATAGCCCGGTCATTGTTAATTACATGGGCTAAGGTGTTAATAAATTTAATAATGCGTTTGGCCAGATAATAGCCGGTAGCCGATTTACCGCCAAAAATAAAGGTGCGTGGTTCAATATCGAGGTTAGGATCAGCCTTAAGGCGATTATATAGATCCAGGATATGCAGCGCATTCAGCGTCTGACGTTTATAGGCGTGAATGCGTTTTACCTGAACATCAAAGATAGAATTAACGTCAACCGCTATATCCATTTTATCCTTAATATAAGCAGCCAACCGCTCCTTATTCGCCTGTTTGACAGCCTTTATATTTGCTTGGAAGCCTGGATCATGCGCATAGCGGTGTAGGTTGGCCAGTTCATTTGGGTGTGCCAACCAACTTGACCCAATAGTTTCGGTAATCAAAGCTGCCAGATCGGGGTTGGCTTTGGCCAGCCATCGCCGGTGGGTCACACCGTTCGTCTTATTATTAAAGCGGTGCGGGTAAAATTGGTGAAAATTGGCCATAACCTCTTTTTTCAATATCTCACTGTGCACTTCGGCCACACCGTTGACACTATGACTGCCAACCACAGCCAGATTGGCCATCCGGACATAGCAGTCGCCAATAATGGCCATCTCCCGGATACGCTCCCATTGATTGGGGTATTTTTTCCAGAGAGCGGCACAAAACCGTTCGTTGATTTCGTGGATAATCATATACATGCGCGGCAACAACGCCTTAACTAAATCAACCGGCCACTTTTCCAGCGCCTCAGGCAAGATAGTATGATTTGTATAGGAGATGGTCTTCCTGGTGGTGTTCCAGGCTTCGTCCCAACCGAGGCCCTCTTCGTCCATCAGAATCCGCATCAGTTCAGGAACAGCTAACGCCGGATGGGTGTCATTAATATGTATCGCAATTTTTGCGTGGATTTTAGCTAAGTCGGCAGGGGTCGCACCATGTGTCCGTTTATACCGCCGGAGAATGCTCTGCAATCCGGCTGATACAAAGAAATATTGCTGCTTGAGCCGGAGTGTTTTGCCTTCCGGGTAATTATCATCAGGGTACAGGATTTGCGAAGTCGCTTCCAGAGAATACTTCTGCTCAACCGCTTTTAAAAAGTCACCTTTGCTAAATGAGGAAAAATCAAAATGATTGGTCTCCGCACTCCATAACCTGAGCGTATTCACAGTATTGCAGTTAGCGCCGACAACTGGAACATCATAGGGGACAGCCAACACCGGTTCATAGTTTTCGTGAATGGCTACAAGCCGCCCGTCTTGTTCCTCCAGTCGGACGTGACCGCCAAATTTTACGGTAACTGCCCGGTCAGCCTTACGCATCTCCCAAACATAGCCGTCCTTGAGCCAGTTATCAGGCAGCTCGATCTGATAGCCATCTACAATTTTTTGCTCAAACATACCATGGCGATAACGAATGCCGCAGCCATGGCCTGGCAGTTGCAGTGAAGCCATCGAATCAAGGAAACAGGCAGCCAAACGGCCGAGTCCGCCATTACCCAGACCTGCATCATGCTCCACGGCCTCAAGTTCATTTAGATTAATGCCCAGCTCTTTAAGGCCTTGTCCGCATAGTTCAGTCAACCCCAGGTTAAACAGATTACTGCCTAAGAGCCGCCCCAGCAAGAATTCCATAGAGAAGTAATATACCTGTTTTTCTTTCGTTGCGCGGTACTGCGTGTTGGACTGATACCAGCGCTTGCTAATAATCTCACGGATCAAGGTGCTGAAGGCCACATATTTATCGGTCATTGATGATTCATCCAGGCTTTGGCCGAACAGGGTCTGCAGTTTGTCAATAAAGGCTTCTTTGAATTTTTCTTTAGATTTAAACATAACTATCCCCCTCACCCACTATAGACATTTCAAGAACAGTCCCCGTCCTGGTATTTAATGTATCGCCAATTTCTCGTAGAGTGCCCGGTACTCTGACGCTGAACGCTGCCAGCTGTGGTCAGAGCGCATGGCGTTCTTGATTAACTTGGCCCACTGCGTCCGGTCTTTGTACAGAGTCAAAGCCTCTTCAATCACACTAAGCATCTCATGCGCATTGTAATTGATAAAAGAAAATCCGTTGCCTTCACCGGTTTCAGGATTAAATTGCGTAATCGTATCCTTCAGACCGCCGACCTGGCGTACAATTGGAATACTGCCATACCTGAGCGCAATCAATTGGCCGATACCACAGGGCTCAAACCGGGACGGCATGAGGAAAAGATCAGAACCGGCGTAAATTCTATGTGCCAAACGGTCGGAGAACGTGATATTGGCTGATACTTTCTGGGGATACCGGCGCGCTGCATCAGTAAACATCTGTTCAAAGCGCTCCTCGCCTGTTCCCAGTATCACTAGCTGGACATCAAGGCTTAAGAGCTCTTCCATAATATGAGCAATAAGATCAAGGCCCTTGGAATTGACCAGCCGTGATACAATGCCGAGCACCGGCGTCTGCTTACCAACAGGTAACCCTAGCTCAGCCTGCAGCTTAAGTTTATTCTCAAGACGTTTTGTCGTACCACGCCAAGTATAATTAGCATGCACTTCAGTGTCCGCCGCCGGATTATATACATCATAATCAATCCCATTAACTATGCCATACAGGTCAGACTTGCGCTTGACTAAGAACCCGTCAAGCTTTTCACCAAAATAAGGCTGCTGGATCTCCTGTACATAAGACTTACTAACAGTCGTAATACAATCACTAAAAGCCAGGCCTCCTTTGAGGAAATTTACCTGACCGTAAAATTCCAGACCTTCTTCCGTAAATACACTGGGCGGAAGCCCTAAGAGATCGCCCAAAATGTCACCGGGAAAGATACCCTGATACATCAGGTTATGGATAGTAAACACTGTCTTAATACCTGAATATTCGTTCCTCACAAGATACTGCTGCCTAAGCATGGCAGATAGCGGTCCTGTCTGCCAGTCATGACAGTGAATAATATCAGGCATAAAACCAAGTTGAGGCAGCGCTTTCAGGGTGGCCCGGCAAAAGTAGGCAAACCGTTCTGCTTCATCATAATAACCATATAGATTACCGCGCTTAAAGTAGTACTCATTATCAGTAAAATACCAAGTAAGCCCCTGATATTCAAGCTCATACAGCCCGCAGTACTGCCTGCGCCAGCCAACAGGCACTGTAAGTGATGCTATTTGGGTCATCTTATTAGCAAATTCCGGAGGAATTGAACTATATTTAGGCATAATGACGCGGACATCAATCCCCTGGTTTTTAAGTTCTTTGGGTAGTGACCCAATCACATCGCCAAGACCACCTGTTTTGGCAAAAGGTGCCGCTTCTGATGCTACAAATAAAACTTTCAGCATATTAAACCACTGTCCCTTTTTCAATTACAATTGGGTGATTTAGCTCTCCCTTGAGCTTTTTACCAGCTGTAATTTTTACATCTTTATCACATATAACATTTTCTAACACCGCGCCTGGCCCGATCTCGCCTTTTTGCATAATAATGCTATTAATAATCCGGGCTCCTTTATGCACCTTGACACCTCGAAACAGAATACTGTTTTCGACTTTCCCCGCTACGACAGAACCATTGGCCACTAGTGAGCGTTGAACTACAGCATCCTGCTGATATTTAGCCGGGGCTTCATCTTTAACCTTGGTATAGATTGAGCCGTTGGCAAAAAAGAGTTCCTGCCATACCTCAGGGTTTAGCAGTTCTCGGCTATGCTCAAAATAGCTCTGCACCGAACTGACACGGGCTAAGTATCCGTTAAAGGGATAACCGTACATCTTAAGAGTTTCTAAGTTTTTAATAAAGCAGTCGCGGGCTACGTTAGTCCCTCCCCGGGACATACTGGCATCAACTAAGTCAACAAGTAGTTGGCGGTCGATTAGATACATTTCCAGCGACATCTTCTTACTGCGCGCGTTAACCGGACATATCTCCATATCAATAATCCGGCCGTTATCATCTGTTTCCACCATGGTCGCATTGGCAAACCGTCCTGTATTTTCGCCATATTCCTTATACAATACAGTAATATCGGCTTTTTTCTCAATATGAAACCGATGCACGGCCTCAAAATTAATATTACAGACCATTCGGCTGCCTGCCAGCAGGACATAGCGCTGGCGGCTGCTTCTAATATAGTCAAGATTATTGAAAAAGTCAGCTAAATCGTTAGGAAATGCCCCCTGCACATTGCTGGTCTGCAGCGAGGGCAATATGAATAGACCATCCTTCTTTCGGGCTAAATCCCACTCTTTGCCTGAGCGGATATGATCCATCAGTGAGCGGGAATTACCGGCAGATAAGATTCCTACATTGGTAATACCTGAATTAATTAGATTAGACAAAATGAAATCAATCAGGCGATAACGGCCAGCAAAAGGAACGGCCGCCAGCGGCCGGTGTCTGGCTATCTCCCGGAGCAAGTCATCGCTTTCATGTAAATTGATAAGACCCATGATCGTCTTCAATAAACTTCCTCCTCCTCTTGTTGTGCTGCTTTGCCGCAAAAATGTTACACACGGGCAAGCAAGGCATTGCGTTTGATTCTCGTTTCGCTGTTAATGGTCAAGTTGTCGCCGATTAAAGTGATACCCGAAAACCACCGGCTGACTTCCTCCTCTGACGCAGCTTCAACCCCAATCTGCGCACCGGCCTCGACAACTGATTTCCGGCCAAGAATGGCTCTAACAATAATACTGTTAGCGCCGATTGAGGCATACGGCATAATAATTGAATCTTTGACTTTAGCGCCTGCACCTATAGTTACACCCGGAAATAAAACAGAGTTTTCCACCTCGCCGAACACCTTACAACCCTCGGTAATCATCGAGCAGACAACTCTCGCCCCTTCCCCCACAAAATGGGGCGGCTGTGTAGGGCTCACTGAATAGATTCGCCAATTGGGGTCATACAAATCAAGCGCCGGCTCGTCGCCCAGAAGATCCATATTGGCCTCCCAGTAGCTCTCCACAGTACCAACATCTTTCCAATAGCCATTAAACCGGTAGGCATATAAACGCTCGCTGCCGGCAAGCATTTGGGGAATGACATTTTTGCCAAAGTCATGGCTGGATGTATCGTCGACCGCATCTGCCGTTAAATAGGCTCTCAGTGCCGACCAGCTAAATACATATACACCCATAGACGCCAGGTTATTTTTAGGATTCTTGGGTTTTTCATCAAACTCGGTAATCCGGTCATCTTCTGCCGTATTCATAATGCCGAAACGGCTGGCTTCCTCCCACGGCACTTCAATAACAGCTATGGTGGCGTCAGCCTGCTTGCTCTTATGATAGTCAAGCATGAGCGAGTAATCCATTTTATAAATATGATCACCGGACAGCACTAGCACAAACTCAGGATCAAACATTTCAATAAAATTGATATTCTGATAAATGGCGTCAGCTGTGCCTTTGTACCATTCGCCACCTTTTTCCCGGACATAGGGCGGCAGTACATAGACGCCGCCGTTCCTCCGGTCAAGATCCCAGGCGCTGCCGATACCAATATACGAATGAAGGGCTAACGGCTGATACTGGGTAAGCACACCAACCGTATCAATATCTGAGTTATAACAGTTACTCAGAGGAAAATCAATAATGCGGTATTTGCCGCCGAACGGTACAGCGGGCTTTGCGATCTTTTTAGTCAGCACCCCCAGTCTACTTCCCTGGCCTCCGGCTAAAATCATGGCTACACATTTTTTCTTTCGCAAAGTGTTCCCCTCTCCCTATAGTAATCCTGTTTAACCTTCTGCTATGAATTTTTCGTTTAGAACAACAGGTTTTAAATACACCGCAGCCAAAGGCGGCAGCGTAATGACAAGCGAATTAGGCTGATTCTGCCATGGTACAGTTTCCGGCTTCAGGTCACCTGGGTTACCCTGCCCGGTTCCACCGAAGACCGAATTATCACTATTAAATACCTCAAGGTAATAATCGGCTTCCGGCACACCGATCTTGTAGCCGTGCCGGACAACCGGGGTAAAGTTTATCACCACGATCATATAATCATTGGCCTTTTTGCCTTGGCGCTTGAAAACAAGTACACTCTGACGGTAGTCCGCACAATCAATCCAGGAAAAACCATTCCAATCATGGTCATTTTGCCACATGGCCGGATTATCCAGATAGAAGTGGTTAAGGTCCCGGACATAGCCGTGCAGCTTAGAGTGCATGTCATAGTCTAGCAAGTGCCAATCCAGACTGTCCTGATACTGCCACTCGATGAACTGGCCAAATTCACCGCCCATAAAGAGCAGTTTCTTGCCAGGATGAGCCATCATGTAGGCATAAAATGCACGGAGATTGGCAAATTTTTGCCAATAGTCACCAGGCATCTTATCTAATAATGATCGTTTGCCATGGACTACCTCATCATGCGACAAAGGCAGGACAAAGTTTTCCGAAAAAGCATACATAAAGGAAAAAGTCACTAGTTTATGATGATGCTGACGGTGTATAGGTTCAAGCTCCATATAGCGAAGCATATCGTTCATCCAACCCATATTCCATTTAAAATTAAAGCCCAGACCGCCTACAGAGGTAGGATGAGTCACCAGCGGCCACGCGGTCGAATCTTCGGCAATCACCAAGGCTTGCGGGTAGCTGGCGAAAATGGCCTCATTTAGCCGCCGCAGGAAGTGGATGCCCTCAAGGTTCTCGGTCCCACCGTGACAGTTAGGCGCCCAGTCGCCTTCTTCCCGTCCATAATTCAAGTATAGTATATTCGCGACAGCGTCAATTCTGAGGCCGTCAATATGATAAACATCCATCCAAAATACGGCGTTGGAGATGAGAAAACTCATGGCTTCAGGCCGGCCAAGATCAAAGTTAAGCGTCCCCCAGCCGCGGTTTTCACTACGGCATGAATCAGCGTATTCGTACAGCGTGGTACCGTCAAAACGGGCCAGACCATGAGCATCTTTACAGAAATGGCCAGGCACCCAGTCTAAAATAACGCCAATTCCCTTCTGGTGACAGTAATCAACAAAGTACATAAAATCCTCAGGCGAGCCGTAACGGCTGGTCGCTGCGTAATAGCCTGTGGCCTGATAGCCCCAAGAGCCATCAAAGGGATGCTCGGCCACCGGCAGCAGTTCAATATGGGTATAACCCATACTGGCTGCATATTCGGCTAAATCAGGCGCAAGCTCCCGGTAAGACAGTCGCTGCCTGTCACCACCTAGTTTCCAGGAGCCTAAATCAACCTCATAAATATTCATAGGCTGGTCATAAGCAGACTGCTTGGCCTTCGCTTCGCGCCACTTGGCATCCTGCCAAACGTACCCATCCATGCAAGCCACTTTTGACGCCGTCTTAGGCCTGAGCTCAGCCGTAAAGGCATAGGGGTCGGCTTTATGCAGCGTCTCACCCAAGGAGGTGACAATTTCATACTTATAGATGTCACCAGCCTTAAGCCCGGGAATGAACAACCCCCAAATGCCACAAGTGCTCATTTTTTCCATGGTATGGCTGCTGCCATCCCAGTTGTTAAAATCCCCAATAATCCCTACACGCTGCGCATTGGGCGCCCATACGGCAAATCGTACGCCTGATAGGCCGGCTTCGTTCGCCACATGTGCTCCAAGCATAGTATAACTGCGGTAATTGCTGCCTTCATGGAACAAATATAGCTCTTGATCTGTCATCCAAGCCTTACTCATTAAACTCCATCCTTTATTCAATAATTGTAAAATGATGGTAATATTGTACTGTAATGTTCGCTGTCGGCATGGAAAATTCCTGTTAGATAATGGTGATTTTCCTATGTTAAAAAAAATTAACCAGCCAGGCTGACCTGTTTCTGGGCTTCGCCGGCTTCTGACTGACGGCTGGCAGCCACCTCAATAAGGCCGCTCGTCTCACCACCCAAAGCATCTTTACTCAATACGGTATTTTGTGTAACAATTGCCCCACTGACGACGACGCCACTCTCAATCCGGACCTGAGACATAACGACAGTATCTTTAACCCGGGCTCCAGATCCAATATAAACACCAGGAAAAATAACCGAATTTTCCACTTCTCCCAAGATAATCGAGCCTTCGGCAATTAACGAACAACGAACTTTGGCCTCACCCCCTTGATAATGGGGCGGCAGGCTTAAGCTTGGCGAATAAACAGGCCACTCATCACCCGTTAACTCTATTTTGGGCTCATCACCTAATAAATCCATATTGGCCTCCCAGTAGCTGTCTACTGTACCAACATCCTTCCAATAACCACTAAAGCGGTAGGCATACAAGCGATGCCTTGCAGCTAACAGGTCCGGAATAATATCTTTACCAAAATCATGACTGGACTGTTTGTTGGCGTTGTCATACAACAGATATTGTTTTAACACTTTCCAGGTAAAAATATACACACCCATCGATGCCTGATTATTCTTAGGCTGACGGGGTTTTTCGGCAAAATCGGTGATTCGCCCGCTGGCAGCTGTTTCCATAATCCCAAACCGGTTGGCCTCACTCCACGGTACCTCAATAACACCAATAGTTACATCAGCCTGGCATACCTTATGATAGTCAAGCATCGCGGCATAATCCATCTTGTACACATGGTCGCCTGACAACACGACTACATAGGAAGGCTCGAAATGGTCAATGAACTCTATGTTTTGAAAAACAGCATCAGCCGTGCCCTTATACCACTCGCAGCCTTTCTCCCTGGCGTATGGCGGTAAGATATGCACCCCGCCATCACGTCTGTCAAGATCCCAGGTGCTGCCAATACCGACATAGGCATGAAGCGTGAGTGGCTCATACTGGGTCATAATACCCACTGTATCAATACCGGAATTATGGCAATTACTCAAAGTAAAATCAATAATGCGGTATTGACCGCCAAACGGTACAGCAGGCTTGGCCAGACCTTTTGTTAACGCGCCCAACCGAGTACCTTGCCCCCCAGCCAGCACCATGGCAATCCATTCTTTATTCCCCATATGTCCCTCCTTGAAAGTAGACCAGATAGCAGATACAACTAACTTATGCAAGGAAGGAGTTCTCTAGAACTGTTGCCAAATTATATTTTTATGATAATCTTAGCTGCTAATAATGTTGGCCAAAGTCAAAAGCGCCTTTCCACATGATGTAGAGAGGCGCTTTTAGACTTACTATTAAAGGGGGGATGATTGCGTGAAAAGCAGGCGGGAAACAGCTCAGGCAGACTTTGCATGACCAGGCAGCAGCCAGCCTGCCAGCCATGCCGTAAATGGCGCTACAAGCACGACGCCGAAGCTGCCGACAAGCGTGTGCAGTACTTCTGCCGCGATATAGGTTAAATTCAATATATTAACTACCGGCGTACCTTGAGCCATAAATACCATCATAAGCGCGGTAAATGATCCTGAATACGCCAATAATAACGTTGTCGTCATTGTACCTACAACAGCCCGGCCAACATTCATTCCGGATGCAATTGCTTCTTTCCGGCTGATTGATGGATTTTTGGCAACAAGCTCAGCAACTGATACTGCAATATCAACAGCAACATCCATCATGGCGCCCGATGAGGCCAGGAAGATGCCTGCCAGAAATATTTTAGTAAGGTCTATATTGCTAAAACCAACATGCAGTAAAGTCTCCGCAAAAGGTATCACCGCACCATGCACCTTAAACAGTTTGCCAAATAAAATGGCCAATAAGCTCGCAGTTATAGCTCCGCAGATGGTGCCAAGAAAAGCGACCAGCCCTGTACGGCTGAGCCCAGTAACGAGAAAGGTAACACAGCCAACAATTGTAAAAGTGACAAGCAGGGACAGTATAATCGGGTCCCAGCCTTTCAGAAACAACGGCCATAGCACCTTCCATAAAATTAATATGGTAAAGACAAATGATAAGATTGCCTTCAAACCTGTCCATCTTGCATACCAGAATAACACTACCATAAATAAGACGAAAAGTATGACTTCAACATCAATACGGTAATGGTCAATCAGATTAGCCGCCACAACCTGTCCGTTTTGTCCCTTTACTACTGTGAAAACAATATCGCCCGGTTGAAAAATCTTATCCATTTCCAACTTACCCATTAAAGGGTTAGTAGTCTCTATTTGTTGACCAGTAAACGGGCCCTCTGCAACTTCTAACGTCACACTCTGGATTCCCGTCTTCACAACACCGTACTGATGAACCGCATTATTGTCAACAGCAATGACCTTTGCCTTACTTCGCATGTACCCGTCGTCTTGGACCGGAAACCCGGTCGGTAAAAAATACAGGATGATGCAGATTATTGTTATAAATAGTACGAAGATCTTATCTGCGTTCCGGGAATATGACATTGCTGGCACCCTTTCATGTAAGGATAAACAGAGCGGAAACCAGTTTCCGCTCTGCCCTTTTTAACTCGGAAGTACTATTTTGGTGTATTATTGATACTTTACACCCATGATGTTCATCATTTTCTTAGCGATATCGGTATTATCATAGTAACCCTGGAATAACTCGCCACCAATACCTTGGGCAAAAACCGGGACTGCGACACCAGTGTGAGCATAGGAAGTCCAGCCAATACCGGCTTTTTGATTAAGTATATGGGTAACAGTAACACTGAACGGCTCATAGGTACCATACAGCAAATATCCGTGTGGGTCTTTAGTCCGTTTCTTAGGATCGACCATGCTTGCGGCAAGAGCATTGCTCAGTCGGGTTTTGTCATATTCAGTCAGTTCTGTTAAACCAAACTTGTCTTCAAGAATCGGCAGCCAATCGCTTAGCTTAGCATCTCCGGGACTGGTAGACTCGCGATACGCCTTAATCCGCTTATCAAACTCTTCATAAGAAGTGTTTTGCTTATTAATCTTGCTGAAGAAGGTTTCATACTCTGTACCGGCAAAACCAATCGTCATACCGCCGGTTTCGTGGTCACCGGTAACTACGATCAAAGTTTCATTAGGATGCTTCGCATAAAACTTAAGGGCTTCACTAATGGCGGAATCGAAAGCCATCACATCACGTACTGTGGTAGCTGCATCGTTGGCATGGCTGGACCAGTCAACTTTTCCGCCCTCTACCATCATAAAGAACCCTTGGGAGCTATCAAGAAGTTCGATGCCTTTTCTAGTGAAATCGGCCAGCGTTACCTGGCTGGGATCACGGTCAATATCATACGGCATTGCTGCCTCAGCAGCAAGCTCGGGAGCAATCGCAATTACTTTTCCGTCTCTTTTGCTAAGATTATTGATTTCGTCCTGGGTGTTAACAACTTTATAGCCACTTTGCTTAGCAATATCTAATACGTTAGGTTTATCTTTCTTCGCGCCTGTAGGAGCAAGCAGCCCGCCGCCCGCGAAATAGTCAAAACCGCTGTTAACAAGGGAAAGTCCGATTTCATAATAATTTTTGCGGGTGGGTTCGTGGGCATAAAAGGCGCCCGGGGTAGCATGGTCAATGGAAACGCTGGATACGATACCCACTTTCATGCCTTTTTCTTTAGCCATCTCGGCCATACTTTTAAATTTATTGGTTTTAGACGCATCCATGCCAAGGATGTCGTTATTCGTCTTATGTCCTGTGGCAAGGGCTGTTCCGGCTGCAGCCGACTCAGTTATGAAAGTATTGTTTGAATGTGTAGTTTGCATACCTTGATTTGGGAATACCGTAAACCCAAGTTTGCCTTTGTGCATCTTGTTTTCACTTTCAAGAGTACCCTTAAAAATCTCGGTAGCATTAATTTGGGGCATAGCCAAACCATCACCAATAAAGAAAAATACATATTTCGCTTTTTTCCCAGCGTAGCCATTGTCAACGCCGGCTGTAGCTGTCTGCTGCTGAGGAAAAGCAGATACAATCATAAATGCAATTAAAGCAATAACCACAGTAGACAAGCCAAACCATCTAGCTTTCTTATTCACCCTGTCCCCTCCTTTGAAATTGTGTACAAGTACATTATATCTAGAAAGCAACTACTTTTAGTTAAGTTAGTATTAAGTATTTGTTAAAAAAACCCAGACTCAAGGGGACGGCAGACTGTGTGAAAACGGCCCCGATATTCACATAAAATTACAGATATGATAAAATATAGATATAATTCAAGTAATTAGAAGGTGGATATATGGGCTATATACAGGGCGAAAATCGGAATCAAACCTTCCTATTTCCAGAAAGCATTGATGACTATATTTGCGAGGATAACCCCGTTCGTATCATTGATGAATATGTCGATCAACTGGATATGAAGGAATTAAAATTTCAAAAAGCAATCTGCGCAAATATAGGACGCCCTCCATATAATCCCAAAGACCTACTTAAGCTGTATCTATATGGATACCTTAACCGAATTCGTTCATCCCGTAGGCTTGAACATGAGGCAACCCGCAATATTGAAGTCATCTGGCTTTTAAAGAAAATGAAGCCCGATTTT
>NZ_DATMYD010000123.1:0-4272 GCF_035561155.1 Sporomusa sp.
CTTTGATAGAGAGATTTGGTTTTTATTTGTGCCGTCAGAGGTAAAACAAGAAAATAAATTTACAAAATTTTTAAAAAATAGGGTATGGCCTTTGTGGTAAATAACAAAGGAGTTTACCGGAATTAACGGGAATACAAAATCTGAAGTTTACAAAATGCAAAATAATTATGACAAAGGGGGTTGAAAAGTGAAAGCGCTGCAAGAACTTGTTGTATTATATTTGACGAGGGTATTGGCTGGACCCTATGCATCGATGATGTTGGCTGACTTTGGTGCTAATGTAATTAAAATTGAGACACCCGATGGCGGTGACGATTCAAGGGCGTTTGGTCCTTTTGCCGGCACGGAAAGCATCTACTTTATGAGCCTGAACAGAAATAAACGGTCGATGACGCTAAACCTGAAAAGCGCCGAAGGTAAGCAACTGTTTATGGATATGGTCAAAACAGCCGATATCGTTTTGGAAAATTACCGGCCTGGCACAATGGAGAAATTAGGCTTAGGGTATGAAACACTACAAGAGATTAACCAAGGCATTATCTATGCGGCTTGCTCAGGTTTCGGGCATACCGGACCTTACAGTAGCAAACCTGCTTATGATGTGATTGTACAAGGTATGGGCGGGGTAATGAGCATTACCGGACAAGAGGACGGTGAGCCTACCCGGGTAGGGGCTTCTATTGGGGATATTAACGCCGGGCTCTTCACGGTAATTGGCATTCTAACAGCCTTACATCACCGAACTCAAACCGGTAAAGGTCAAAAAGTGGATGTGGGCATGCTGGACTGTCAGGTGGCAATTTTAGAAAACGCCATTGCCCGCTATCTTGCTTCCGGGAAGGTACCTGCCCCTCTTGGCAATCGCCATCCGTCCATCACTCCGTTTGAACCGTTTAAAGCCCGGGACGGGTATGTTATTATTGCTGTGGGCAATGACAAGTTATGGGAGAAATTCTGCAACCTAATTGGGCGGCCGGAGTTGATTGACGATGAGCGGTTTGCCACCAACCCCGGACGGACAGAAAACCAGCGTCAGCTTAAGGTCATTTTGGATACTGTTTTTCCGGCTAAATCGGTAGATGAATGGCTTGCAACCCTAGAAGGTGAAGGAATTCCCTGTGGACCTCTCAATACCGTTGATAAAGTTATTGAGGATCCCCAAATTAAAGCGCGCGAAATGATTGTAGAGACGGTCCATAGTGTGGCAGGGGCTGTCAAGATGGCCGGAGTGCCGATTAAATTATCCTTAACGCCCGGAGCCGTGGAAAAACCGGCACCGCTGTTGGGGCAGCACACACAGGAAATCTTACAGGACATGTTGGGACTGACGAGCGAACAAATCGCAGAAATGAAAAGCAAAAAAGTGCTCTAAATTGTGAGAGAAAAGCAAAGTATAAGAAATCGATTTAGAAAATTACACAAAATGATAGTAGTAAATGATTACTGATTTGTCATGATTATACAAAGGCATGGGAAGCTGGTTTGTCGAAAAAACTTAATATTTAAAAAATTATTAACTTACTTGGATTGGGGTAGTTCTACTTCACATTTGTGGCATTTTACGAATTAATACGCGGGGGTGGTTACGGACGAATTTGGTCTAGTGCCGAAAGAAAGACAGTGCCGATAGACTTATGGCGGTGCAAACAGTAAAAGTTAATAAATTGGAAAGACGGTGAAAAAATGGCCAGAAGGATTATTGATGTAGATGAACGCCCATCTTTATTGGAAACATTTCCCCTTAGCCTGCAGCATTTGTTTGCTATGTTTGGCGCAACGGTTCTGGTTCCCATTCTCTTCAAAGTAAACCCGGCAACCGTGTTATTATTTAATGGTATTGGGACTTTGCTCTATATTTTTATAACCAAAGGTCGGATACCGGGTTATCTTGGCTCAAGCTTTGCTTTTTTATCGCCTGTTTTTGTTGTCTTGCCGCAGTATGGGTATGAAGCTGCTCTTGGGGGCTTCATCATAGTTGGTTTGGTATTCAGTTTAGTGGCCTTATCCATTGGTGCTATTGGTATGAAGTGGATTGACGTGATATTTCCGCCAGCCGCCATGGGGGCGATTGTTGCCGTCATCGGCCTGGAACTGGCTCCGGTAGCGGCAGATATGGCTGGTTTGACGGCTAAGACCCTTGACCCCAAGATGATAACTGTCTCGCTGTTTACCTTAGCAGTCACTATTTTAGGTTCAGTGGTGTTCCGCGGCTTTTTGTCCATCATTCCAATCCTGGTCGGAGTGCTTACCGGCTACATTTTGGCTTTCTTTCTCGGGCTTGTCGATACGAGCGGTATCTCTAATGCTCCCTGGTTTGCAGTTCCTACTTTTTACACTCCCACATTTCAACTCAATGCCATCGCTATAATTGTTCCTGCTGCTCTGGTGGTTATCGCGGAGCATGTGGGACACCTTTTAGTCACAGGTAACATTGTCGGACGCGATTTGGTCAAGGATCCAGGTCTGCACCGTTCATTGCTTGGCAATGGTTTATCCACTATGATTTCCGGGTTCTTTGGCTCTACTCCCAATACCACCTATGGTGAAAACATTGGTGTTATGGCCATTACCAAAGTATATAGTGTTTACGTTATCGGCGGCGCCGCCGTTATTGCCATAATTCTTTCCTTTGTCGGCAAACTGGCAGCTGCCATTCAAAGCATTCCCGTCCCTTGTAAGATATAGTACAGAAGGGTTATCCATTTTGGGGTAGAAAAACTCCGAACAATCAGTTTCATGTATAATTAGGAAGAAGGATATGAATGTCCCTGTCCCAGGGAAGAATTTTTCTATACCCATGACATTAGACGATTCATCCATTTCCAAAGAATTTACGTTTTAGCTGGTTGGGAGCTTATTCCCGCTTCACGTGCAAGGTTGTAATCTTTGATATGGAATGGATAATCCTTCAATATTTTTCTTGGGGGCCTCTTATGATAACTAATCGTCCAGTTATTGGTATTGATGTAGCCAAAAGTTTTTGTTATTACGCAGCCGTTTCGCCAACCTGTACAACATTTCTAAAACCATTTAAAGCCCTAAATACCAAGCAAGGACTATTATTCGTTTTAGGGCAAATAAGAAAAGTGGAAGAAGCATTTAGTAGTAAACCGGTCATCGCCTTAGAATCCACGGGTCACTACTCTCAACGCATCGTCCACTTTTTCTTGAAACAGGGGTTTGAAGTCTACCACATCAATCCCCTTATTTCTCATTCTATCAAAAATTCTGTTGTAAGGAAAGTTAAGACAGATCAGGTTGATGCTCTTGAGTTGGCAAAATTGTTGTTTATTCACAGTTTTCATCCCACAACTATGCCAAAGGAACAGCTTGCGAATTTGAAGGTTTTGACAAGAACAAGAGGTCAGTTAGTACAACAACGAGTCGAATCTCTCAATAAATTGCAGTCTAGCATTGAGCAGATTGCTCCACTATTTCCCGATGTCCTCAATCCTGGATCACTTACCGCCCTGACTCTTCTAAACAAGTTTCCTTTGCCTTGTGAGTGGACCAGGAATGCCAATCAAAAGGCCATCCTTGCTATGCTGGAAACTTTACCTCGCAGGGGTAAAGTATACGCTCAACAAAAATATGCCGCCTTGCAATCTTGTGCCGACGATGCCCAGGTTACCGGCATATCGCTAGAGGCCTATGCCTGCACGGTACGTTGCTATGCTAATATAGTTCAGTCGTTAGATGTACAGATTAGTGTGATTGATGAGCAAATTAAGGTGCTTTCCGAACAATTACCAGAAGTTACGCTATTAAAAACCATACCCGGTATAGGCAATACATTGGCCCCTATTATCCTTGGCGAAATAGGTGATATTGACCGATTTATGAACGCTAAGCAGTTGGTGGCTTTTAGCGGTATTGATCCATCCGTTAAGCAATCGGGTAATTTTGTAGGTACTAAAAATAAGGTAACCAAACGAGGATCGCCATTTCTACGCCATGCCCTTTATATTGCTGCTACGACATCTATTCGAAAAGAATTGAAAGGATCACAGGTTAACTCAGTGATTTACGAATATTACCAACGGAAAATTGAAATGAAAACCAAGAAACAAGCTCTAGGCGCTGTTATGAACAAGTTAATACGTATCATATTCTCGGTATTGAAGAGTAAACAGTCATTCCGTTTAATTACCCCTGAACAACAAGTTGAAATGTATCAAAAAATCCTACAAAAAGCGGCCTAACGAAGAAGAAAAACCAAAACATTACCTATTCCCTTCTCAAATATTGTTCGGTATTGGGAAAGGTTTTATT
>NZ_DATMYD010000124.1:0-28863 GCF_035561155.1 Sporomusa sp.
CTCAGCCCGTTTAGTCTCACGCCTCAATCTACAGCCATGGTATCCACCGGAAGCACCGCTGCAGCCTGAGCTATATGCGCCGGAGCGGGTGAGCATTCCTTTACACCAACATATTGGGGCTCCGTCAGTCCCGGTTGTCAAGGAAGGTGACACGGTTACCGCAGGACAATTGATCGCTGAGATGCCGGCTGGTGCCTTAGGCGCCCCGGTTCATGCCAGCATAACGGGGATTGTTGAGCAGGTTTCATCACAAGCGATTACCATTCGAAAGGGGGTGGCTCCGAATGATTAATGCCATTGGCGTTGTTGAGTTTACCAGTATAGCGAAAGGAATTGAGGCCTCTGATATCATGGCAAAGACGGCTGACGTGACCCTGTTAGTGGCTAAACACCTTTGCCCTGGTAAATATATGGTGCTCGTGAGCGGGGATGTCTCGTCAGTCAGGCAATCGATCAATGCCGGGATTGAACTGGGGGCGCAGCACACGGTGGATCACTTTGTCATCCCCAATGTGCATCCATCCATTCTGCCAGCCATCGGGGGCGGTAATGACTTAACCAATGTGAAAGCAATTGGCATTATTGAAACCTATAGTGTGGCAGCGTCGATTGAGGCCACCGATGAGGCTGTCAAAATGGCTGCAGTCATGCCGGTTAGGCTGCATATGGCGTTTGGCATCGGAGGAAAAAGCTATAGTATCGTGACCGGCGAAGTAGCTGCCGTCAAAGCGGCTGTTGCTGCCGGCAGCGAACTGGCAGCAAGCAAGGGGATGTTGGTATATAGCATAGTCATTCCCCGTCCTCAACAACAGGTAATTGACAGCTTTAAATAGATTAATTATTGCCATTTAGAACTCAGTGCAGGAAGGATGGTGACAGGGGAATGACTACCGGGCAAAAGCAGCGAATGATTCAAGAATATGTCCCGGGTAAACAAGTGACAATGGCTCATATCCTACCCAATCCACAAGGTGGCTTGCATGAGCGGCTGGGGATTGGCGGTGACGGAGCATTGGGCATTATGACAATTACTCCCAGTGAAGCTGCTATTATTGCCGCCGATGCGGCAGTAAAGGCAGGCAATATTGAGATTGGGTTTGTTGACCGGTTTACCGGCTCGCTTGTGCTAACAGGAAACGTAGCCGATGTCGAGGCGGCTGTCCGGGCGGCAGTGAATACGCTTGTTACCATATTAGGATTTACCGCAGCCGAAGTGACACGGAGTTGAAGAATATGAGATGCAAAATTCTTCTCATTGGCGGTATTGGCGCCGGCAAAACTACCTTAAAACAAAAATTGTTGAACCAGTCCCTGATATATCTAAAAACACAAGCTTTGGATTTTTCCAGCATTTTTATTGATTGTCCCGGTGAGTATTTGGAAATACCGCGCCACTACCATGTGTTGATTGATGCCGGCTCTGGAGCAATTGAAGTCTGGGCAATGCATGATGCAACCCGCCGCAACTGTCCTTATCCGCCTAATTTTGCCTCGGCTTTCCGCAAGCCAGTTATAGGGATCGTTACTAAAATAGATCATCATGATGCTTGTCCGGATATTGCCGAGAATAATTTGCGTAAAGCCGGTATTACTGGTCGAATATATCAAGTATCTGCCAAGGAGGGCATTGGCATACCGGAGCTTGCGCTGCATATGTCAAGTTTGACGAGTCAATCAAGCTAAAGTGTTTTATCCGATGACCAACTCTAAACAGTTAAGAGCGGCTAAGTCCCTGGATAAGGGCTGACCTATTTAACTAGGTCAGCCCTCGGGATTCCAAGATACATCGTGTTCAAGGAGGATGTGGCAAGTGTATAAACTACTCGTCGTAGATGATGAACAATTGGAGCGGCAGGCTATTCGCTTTATTGTAGATAGGCATTGTCCGGAAATATCAATTGTGGGTGAAGCTAGTGACGGCTTGCTGGCTGTGCAAGCTGCAGCCCGGGTACAACCTGATATTATTCTAATGGATATACAGATGCCTAAGATGAACGGTTTGGATGCTGCTAAACAAATACACGACATATTGCCGGGTGCTAAAATAATTATGTTAACTGCTGCCGATAATTCTAACTACGTAAAGGAAGCTGCTCAATTGGGTGTAGCTGAGTATATGCTGAAACCTGTCCGTCCTGACAAATTGGTACGGAATTTACATAGTATTTCGGCACAAGTAGTGAAGTTGAGGCAATCTGTTGCCCTTTGACGGGTTTGGCAGGAATTTAGGATAATTGGAAGGAAGGATATTAACTTGAGTTTATTAGCTGATTCGCACGTACACACAATATTGTCGGCAGATGCAAAAGATGAGATGTTTGATATGTGCAAAACTGCTATTGATAAAGGGTTGAGTTACATTTGTTTTACGGAGCATGTTGATTACAACCAATTTGATCCTGGTTGCCGCTATTTTGATTATGATAAATATTCGGATGCTATTGAGCGTACTAGAGAAAAGTTTGGAGATAAAATTCATGTTTTATCAGGGATTGAATTTGGGGAGCCGCATGTTTACCAAAAACAATTTGAAAAGATTATAAAAAAAGAATTTGATGTAGTCATGGTAGGTATTCACTATATCGGGAAAGACAAAGTAGGTCTCCACTGGATTAACGGAACCAATGAATATTCTAAATCTTTATTGAAGGACTATACAAATGAGAGAATTTTTCATGAGTATTATGAAGAACTGCTTCAGGTTGTTAAATTGGGTGGTTTTGACGTCCTGGCTCACTTTGATAATCCCAAAAGATATCTGAAAGAATCGGGCCATGAAGAAGAACTCATTGGTGAGATTGTACATGAAATTGTAAATGCGGGCATTGCCATTGAAATAAATACTTCTCCTTTACGAAGAGGATATCATGAATGTGCACCTGATTCTGAAATAGTGAAACAGTATCTTGATGTGGGCGGGAGCCGAATTACAATTGGTTCGGATGTTCACAGCTGTAGTGAAGTGGCCGCAAACTTTGATTATGCGGTTAAATTGGTAAAAGATCACAAAGCGACTTTGGGGGTTTTTAAAAACCGCTGCTTTGTTACTATTTAACTCAACACATGTAGGTAGCTATATTATCAGCTGGTAGTATTTATTCACATAGTAGGTGATAGTGCTGAGGCGATTAAAAAATATAGCCGGAAAGGGGCGGAATTTTTTTGAATGTAGAGTTTTCCGAAGCAGCAGGATCTTTACGCTAGTTTCAGGAAATTAGTTAAAGGCGAGTGGGCCAGGAATGTGAAAGGAGAAGTAACTGTGGCAAGCGATGCAAGGATTAAAAAGATATGAATGTAAAAAAAGTAAGAGATTTAACTTTAGTGGATCTGGGACAGGGAAAAACCATGGTGATTGCCTGTGACAGTTGCGGTAGCGTTGGCCTGAAAGAAGGCGACGTGCTTAAAGTTCCACCCTTTATTACCGGTAAATATACGGCCAGGGTTGCTATTCTTGAAGTTTTATGCACTGGTGCGGAGGTCATTTGTTTGACCAATACCATTTGTAATGAAATGGACCCTACAGGCAAAGCTATTATCCAAGGCATTGAGGAAGAACTAAAAGCAGCAGGTATTGGCGAGGTTGTCCTGACAGGAAGTACGGAAGAGAATTTTTCGACGGTGGCGACAGGGCTCGGTATTACTACGGTCGGCCTTGTTGTAACCAAAGATCTGAAGGTAAACAATATAAAAGGTGATGCTTTGTTGGTTGCTATTGGACAACCGAAAGTTGGTCAGGAGGTCTTAGCAAGTAAGCGGGAGGATATTGTTGACTACAGCATGATAAAACAGTTGCTCCAAGCAGAGGAAGTATATGAAATAATCCCTGTAGGTTCCAAAGGGATATTGTATGAGATGCAAGAATTAGCGCGAAATAATCAACTGAAGCTCAGTGTAAATAATAATATCAAGATTGATATTAATAAATCAGCCGGACCCAGCACTGTCGTTATAGCAGCTGTCAGCAATAATTATTTCAGTAAATTAGATATCGCCGGCAGTATGGAGTTACTGGGAAAAGTATCATTGGAAATTTAAGGGGATTATTTTAATTGAGATAAATATTGCCCGGTATTGTTAATAGCAAGGAGCCAGCGCCTATAACAGGACGCTAGCTCCTTTTTAGTGTAAAAGAATGTCCCTTGTGACAAAGACAAACTGCAGGTGTGGATTTAACCAAAATACTGCATAATAACACGAGATGCAGTTGGTTACAGAGGTGACAAAATGTTTACAATCTTAAAAGGCGGCACTGTCTTTGCACCCGAAAACCTGGGTGTGCAGGATATCCTGATAGCCGGGCAGGTGATTGCCAATATCGCTCCTGCTATCAAACCTGCCCCTGAATATGGCAAAACCCAGGTAATTGACGTGACAGGCAGGCGAGTTGTGCCAGGCTTTATCGATCAGCATGTTCATTTACTCGGTGGTGGCGGCGAAGGCGGTTATGCCACCCGAACGCCTGAAGTAGTTCTAAGCGACATTACTATGGCTGGAATAACGACAGTAGTGGGCTGTCTGGGCACTGATAGTATCACCAGGCATATGGCCGGGCTGCTGGCTAAGGCCAGGGGGCTCGAACTAGAGGGAATTTCCACCTACATATATACCGGGGCGTACGAGGTGCCGCCGCCGACGATTACCGGCAGTGTGCGCTCAGACCTGGTGCTTATTGATAAAGTAATTGGTTGCGGCGAAATTGCGATCAGCGACCATCGTTCCGCTCAGCCGGCCAAAGCTGAGCTTGCCAGGCTGGCCGCTGAATCCCGCGTGGGCGGACTGTTAAGCGGCAAGGCAGGTGTGCTGCATCTTCACATTGGTGCCGGGGCGCGCCAGCTTACTTTGATCTTTGACATTGCGGCTGAGACAGAAATCCCGGTGGCTCAGTTTGTGCCTACCCATATTAACCGTAACTGGAACCTGGTTAATGAGGGAATCAGGCTGACCCAAATGGGTGGGGTTATTGATTTTACAGCCGCCGCTTATGATGAGTCAGGTCAGGCTGATTCCCTAACAGCAGCACAGGCGATTAAGTATTGTCTGGAACAAGGGGTATCGATCAACAGTATGACAATAAGCTCAGACGGTCATGGCAGCCTACCGGTATTTGATGGCAATGGGGGTATTAGCGGGCTGCAAGTAGCTAAAATGACCGGCTTACACGCGGAAGTCAAAAACCTGACAGCCAGCGGCCTGCCTCTCAGTGAGGCACTACGGCCAGTCACTATTAACCCGGCCAGAATTCTAAAACTATACCCGGAAAAGGGGGTGCTGGAACCAGGCAGTCATGCTGATATTGTGGTGCTTGACCAAAACCTCAACATTGAACATGTTTTTGCCAAAGGTAAGTGGCTTGTCCAAAACGGACAGGCTATCGTCAAAGGAACTTTTGAGTGACCTGGTATCGCATAGCTTGACAATTGTTGGCACACGGTATTAGAATTATGAAACCTTTACCATTAAATATACTGGTGCTTTATTGGACTAAAAATTCAAGGAGGAAATTTTATGAGACGCACAATTCAGGTAGAAGAAAAGCTGCCGCTCATTGAAACACTGCCACTAAGCCTGCAGCACTTATTTGCCATGTTTGGCGCAACTGTACTTGTTCCTATCCTGTTCAAGGTTAATCCATCAACAGTTCTATTATGGAACGGTATCGGGACTTTGCTCTATATCTTTATTACCAAAGGAAAAATCCCGGCCTATCTTGGTTCAAGTTTCGCGTTTTTGTCACCGGTATTTCTTGTGTTGCCTCAGTTTGGCTATGGGGCGGCCCTGGCTGGTTTTATTGCCACCGGTGTCATTTTTACGCTGGTGGCGCTGAGTATTAGTGTTATTGGTACTAAGTGGATTGACATTGTCTTTCCTCCGGCAGCTATGGGGGCCATTGTCGCCATTATTGGCCTGGAATTGGCCCCGGTAGCCGCCGATATGGCTGGCCTGACGGCTAAAACACCTGACATGAAAGCCATCACTGTATCGCTCTTTACCTTGGGGGTCACTGTTCTCGGGTCGATTTTATTCCGTGGCTTTCTGGCCGTTATTCCGATCTTGATTGGTATCTTCTCTGGGTATGCACTGGCACTGGTGATGGGTATGGTTAATCTCGCTGCCATCAGCGCCACACCCTGGTTTGCGCTGCCGACGTACTATGCTCCTGAGTTTAACCTCCAGGCCATTGCAATTATAGTTCCAGCATCGCTTGTCGTTATTGCCGAACACATAGGCCATCTGGTAGTTACCGGCAACATTGTCGGACGTGATTTATCTGCTTCGCCTGGACTGCACCGTTCACTGCTTGGTAACGGTCTATCCACCATGTTGTCAGGCTTCTTTGGTTCAACGCCTAATACTACTTATGGTGAGAACATCGGGGTTATGGCTATATCAAAGGTGTACAGTGTCTGGGTCATCGGCTTTGCTGCTGTGATTGCCATTATCCTATCCTTTGTCGGTAAGCTTGCAGCGGCCATTCAAAGTATCCCCACTCCCGTAATGGGCGGGGTATCACTCTTGTTGTTCGGGGTTATTGCCGCATCAGGTATCCGCATCTTAATTGATGCCAAAGTTGATTATAACCGGTCGCGAAACCTCATATTAACCGCCATTGTTCTCATCATCGGTATCAGCGGGGCGCAATTAACCTTCGGTTCTGTTACGCTCAAAGGCATGGCGCTTGCGACTACTGTCGCAATTATTATTGGACTGACCTTTACCCTGCTGGATAAATTGGGACTTACCAATGATAGCGGGGAAATCGAGTCAAGTCAGAAATAGCAGTAATAAGGTAAGCTGGAAGCTTTTAGTCTCCTGCCTGTGGGCGGGAGACTTTTTTCTACAGACAGGAATATGTTTAGCGGCCAGCGAATGGTATAAAACAAACAATTGTTGTAATAGCAAAGGAGGAGTTTGCACATGGTAACCAGAGATAAAGACAAACACTTTGTTACAGCTATGACTGGGGTGGAAAGAAAAACGCTGGCTGTAGGCGATAAATCCATGGTAGTTAAATTTGTCTTAGCGGCTGGCGCTGAACTGCCGCGTCATAGTCATCCCCATGAGCAGGTGGGCTATCTGATAGCCGGTGAGATGATTATGACCATTGGTGATCAGGATTACCCGCTGACGGCAGGTGACAGCTGGGCGATTCCTGGCGGGGTGGAGCATAGTGTTACGGTGCAAAAATATGTGGAAGCAATTGAGGTATTTGTACCAATAAGAGAGGACTATATCGAGTAATGAAACTAACTAAAGACTCAACTATCTACTTTATCCTGCTTTTAGTGCCGCTATTCTGGGGCGGTGCGTTCGGCAGCACCAAACATGTATTGTCAGAACTCCCGCCGCTTACGGCCTCAGCTGTGAGGTTTCTTTTGGCTGGCCTGCTTTTAGGCGGCTGGCTGGCCGTCCGCCGGGAGTGGGACTTAAAGGTTATAAAAGACAATTGGCTGGGCTTGACCGGACTGGGATTGAGCGGTGTACTGGCCTACAATTATTTCTTTGCTGTTGGTTTGCAGTATACATCGGCCATTACCGGTGCGCTGGTTATTGTTATTAATCCTGTGACAACAGCTATTATAGCTGTATTGTTTCTCGGTGAAAAGTGGAGTCTGCGCCTCGGGCTTGGCATTGTTGCCTCACTGGCCGGCGTATTGACTGTGATTACCCAGGGCAACTTTGCGTCACTGGCCGGATTGTCTTTAAATTATGGCGAAACCCTGTTATTTGGCGCTGTTGCCAGTTGGACAACATATACCTCGCTTGGTAAGGTTGTTATGAGAAAAGTTAAGCCATCACTGGCAACAACAGTGTCAACACTGATTGGTGCGGTATTTTTAATCCTGATTTCACTCGGTGAGGGGGCGTGGTACACACTGCCCCGGCTGTCAGGTCAGGTTATGGTTGAATTAGTGTATTTGGCGGTATTTGCAACCGTATTGGCCTTTATTTTATTTAATGTTGGTATCAAGCGCATCGGTGCCAGCAAGGCCAGCGCCTATATCAATCTTATGCCGGTGAATGCCATGCTTATTGCCTGGGCAATATACGGCGAAACGATTACTCTCATGCATCTGGCAGGTATGGTTCTGGTGGTTACAGGCGTGTGTTTAACTACGCTCGCGCCTGCTGCCAAAGAGACCGGCAAAACTAAGGAGGGCCCAATAGAGTTATGCGAATAATGCGGGGGCGGTTTGCCCCCAGCCCGACCGGTGAGATTCATTTAGGTAATGTCTGGACGGCGTTGCTGGCTTGGCTGCAGGTACGGTCAGCCGGGGGAATCATGGTGCTCAGAATGGAAGACCTTGACCCTGAACGGTCGCGCCAGTCGTATGCTGACAGGCTGATGGCTGATATGCAATGGCTGGGGCTTGACTGGGATGAAGGGCCAGATATTGGCGGCCCATATGCTCCCTATTGCCAGGGACAGCGCCGCGAATTGTATCAGGCAGCACTGGAACGCCTGGAGGCAGCCGGCATGGTATATCCTTGCTATTGCACGCGGGCTGAGCTGGCAGCTTCAGCACCGCACGCAGGAGAAACTGAACGTGTTTACCCGGGTGTCTGCAGACAGCGCAAGCTAGATAACGCCTTTAAAGCAGCCCGGCGTCCGGCGCTTCGTTTAGCAGTGCCGCCAGGGCAATACTCCTTTACTGACGTACAGGCAGGGTTTGTCAGCCAGGATCTCAGTCAGGAGGTCGGCGATTTTGTCATACGGCGGTCAGATGGCGTTCATGCCTATCAACTAGCTGTTGTAGTGGACGATGCCGCCATGGACATTACCCATGTCTTGAGAGGGTATGACTTGTTAAGTTCAACGCCGCGTCAACTGCTTCTCTACCGGCTGCTGGGGCAGCGCGCTCCGGTATTTACCCATGTGCCGCTCTTAATTGCCCCGGATGGTCACAGGTTATCGAAGCGCCAGCAGGCTTTATCCATTGCTGCTTTACGGGCGCAGGGCGTTACAGCAGAAGCAATTATCGGCTATCTGGCCTTTAAGGCAAATTTAATCGACGTTCCTCAGCCTGTTAGAGCTGCCGAGCTAATACCCAGCTTTGATATGACCAAACTGCAGGCTGATTCGGTTATTATCGATAGCCGTGAAATCTGTCGATGAAATAGTTGTTTTAGGATCGTTTGATAGGCGGGGTAGAATGCCGGGTAAAAACAGGTAGTTTATTTTTTGTCGAAAAAAGGTATTTTTAGCAGAAACGCGAATATTTAACATCCATATAGAATGACTGGCAATGACCGGTCTGGGAGGATGTTAAGTATGAGGCAGCTTACCGGGTACCAGATTTTAGATATGTTTTATGATTTAGCACCATACATTAACGATATCGTTGCGGCTGATGTCGGATTTACTGTCATCCGCGACGGCAAATACGTGCTGTATCTACCTGCCGATGATTTAGACCTCAAAACGAAAGTTGGCGAACCCGTACTATCAGGTGCCAGTAAACAGGCCCTTGACACAGGAAAACAGGTGGTCAGGGTCATTCCCAAGGACAAATCACCCTACGGTATTGCCTACGTCGCCTGTGCTTTGCCTTTTAAGGAAGACGGCAAGGTTGTTGGCTGTGTCACAACTACTCAGAGTATCACTATTATTGAAAGTATTAACAACGCTACAAGTGAACTGGCTGCCGCTTCGGAAGAACTGACAGCTGGGTTGCAGGAACTTGCCAGCCGCTCATCCGGGTTAGCCAGTACCAGTAATGAGCTTGACCAATTAGGAAAAACCCTCCTGGCTACTGCCAATCAGACCAATGAGATTGTAACCTTCATCAAAAATGTTGCCAGTCAAACGAACCTGCTGGGGCTCAATGCTGCCATTGAGGCTGCCCGGGTAGGCGAGATGGGCAGGGGGTTTGCGGTGGTAGCGGCTGAGGTCCGTAAACTGGCCGTGTCAAGCGCAGAGTCAGTCACACAAATATCCTCGTCTTTGGGTGCCATTCAACAGGCCATTACTGAGCTAACACGTAAAATTGACAATATTGATCAGCACGTAAGCGGCCAAACCGAGGCTGTACACGAAATGGCTAAATCCAGCCAGTCACTGGCAGAATTGGCTGCTAATCTCGCTGAATCGTCCCGAAAAATTTTTCAGATAACAGACTAAACAGCAGTTGTGCATACTGAGTATTTTGAATACATTGCTTGCTAAAATGCCCCGGTCAACAGACCTGGGCATTTTTTTATTGTCTGCTATATATATATTTAGGTAAACGGTTGCTTAAAAAGAAAAGGGGGGAGCGTGCAAAATGGAGGTAACGCAAATTGGTATTATTGCTTTATGGATTCTGCTATTTTTAATCCCGCTGCAGCTTTATATCGGTTACCGGTTTGCCGGAAAAAGCGGCGAGAGCACCAGCCACTACTTTATCAGCGGCAAACAGCTGCCGCTCATTCTGGTATTCTTTGCCGATTTTGCTACAGTAATGGGGGTAGGAAATTTTATCGGTTATGCCGGTAAGGGGTATCAGATTGGCCTTAACCAGTTCTGGATGCTGTTGGGCGAACAAGGCAGCAAGGTGGTATTTGCCCTGCTGTTAGCTGGAATTGCCGGCAAGTACGCCTATACTACCATCAATGAGTTTCTTGAGCAGGAAATGTTTCATGACAAATGGCTTAGGGCTGCCGGTGGCATTATTATGACCATTCCAATGATTTGCTGGACTGGTGCACAAGCCATTGGCATCGGCACACTCTTATCTGTTGTTATGGGCATCGATCCGGTGACAGGCATCTGGGTTGCGGCGCTGACAGCTATTCTATATACAGTAATGGGCGGGATGTGGGCGATTGCCTGGACTGATTTAGTGCAGGGGATCATCCGGGTTGTTGTCGGTTTCATCTTTTTCGCTGTCGTGTTTATCGGTGTAAAAGGCTTTGGCGGTATTAAAGAATCGGTTGTTGCCATCAAGCCTGATCTCTGGTCGATGAGCACAATCGGTTTTACAGCGGCGTTGACTCTTTTCCTGACGCCCGTATGTGGCCAGTTTACCTATCAGGCCTGGTGGCAGCGGTGCTTTTCAGCTAAAGACGCGAATACAGCCCGCAATGGCTTTTTGTATACAGCCATTTTCGCTGTAGTCATGTGCTCGGCCAGCATTCTTATCGGTATGGCAGCCTATGTGCTTAACCCCAATCTGGCGCGGCCTGATATGGCTTTTGCCTGGCTCTTAACCAACTGGCTAAATCCTGTATTGGCTGCTCTTTTGGTTGTTACCATCATCGGGGCTGACATGACGGTATCGGCAGGGTTATTGAACTCAGGTGTTACACTCCTATTGATGGATGTAATTAAACCACTGCTGAAACCGGATGCAACTGACCAGGAGCTTGTAAAACAGGCGCGGTGGCTGACCCTCATTCTCGGTGTAGGCTCAGTATGGGTAGCCTTTAATTTTCCGACAGTGCTGTCTGCGGCGCTGTTTGGCTATGCAGCTACCGGCGGCGGTTTATTCATTCCACTGGTGTTAGGGCTTTTATGGAAAGACCGCTCAGGTAAAACACGCGTTACCAAGAATGCGGCCATGGCCTCATTGGTGTTAGGCGGCGGCACGGCGGCTGTATTCCAGTATGTACCCGAACTGGTCAAACTGACTGGCGGCGGTATTATCCCGGCGTTGTGTGTGTCGCTTGTGCTGACAGTCGGGATTAGTCTTTTTGAACACACAGGTAAAAAAGCCGGTAACAAGGGGTAGTACACCTGGAGGTGGCAGTGTTGAGGGTTATTAATCATCCTGTTCTTGGTGGGTTTACTGCGAAACAGCCAGTCATCATCGAGGTTGACGGTGAGGTAATGACGGCCTATGAGGGCGACACGATAGCGGCCGCCCTCATGGCCGCCGGCCGCCTTACGCTGCGCCATACCTATAAGCGCCGGGAGCCACGCGGTGTATTCTGCGGTATTGGCCGCTGCACAGACTGTGTGATGACAGTGGACGGTCAAGCTAATGTACGGACATGTGTTACGCCGGTCAGACCTGGCATGAGAATAAGCACACAGGGCCAGACGTCCGGGCAGGGGGGCGACCTATGCGAACCGTTGAAGTAGTCGTTATCGGGGCTGGTCCGGCCGGTCTTTCGGCCGCCGTTGAAGCAGGCAAAGCCGGGGCTAAGGTGCTGGTTTTAGATGAAAATAGCCGGCCAGGCGGTCAGCTGTTTAAACAGATTCATAAGTTTTTCGGTTCGAAGGAGCATTTGGCCGGTGTGAGGGGCTATGATTTAGGTTGCCGCCTGCTCCAAGAGACGGCAGACAGCGGGGCTGAGATTTGCCTTGATGTGGTTGTTCATGCCATCTATCCTGATAAAAAAGTAGCCTACATCGCTGGCGGTAAAGAATATCATGTATCTGCAGGTAAGATCATTCTGGCTACAGGGGCATCAGAGAATGCACTGGCTTTTCCCGGCTGCACACTGCCAGGAGTCATGAGCGCCGGGGCACTGCAGACGATGATGAATATTCAGCGCGTGCTGCCGGCCGACAAGGTGTTAATGGTAGGCAGCGGCAATGTCGGACTTATTGTCAGCTATCAGATACTGCAGGCCGGCGGTCGTGTAGCGGCGTTGGTCGAGGCTGCGCCGCACATTGGCGGTTACGGCGTACATGCGGCTAAAATAACCAGGGCCGGTGTGCCGGTGCTTGTCAGCCACACCGTCAAGTATGCCTATGGCCGGAATCGGATCGAGGGGGCGGTTATCGCCGCTGTAGATGATCATTTCCAGATAGTTCCTGATACTGAACGCTGGCTGGAAGTTGGTTGCATAGCTATCGCTGTTGGGCTGACGCCGCTTACCGAATTGGCCCATTTATGCGGCTGTCAGTTTACCTATATCGCTCGTCTGGGCGGATTAGTGCCGCTCCATGATGAAAATATGGAGGCAACAGTTCCCGGTATTTATGTTGCCGGTGATATCACCGGCGTGGAGGAGGCCAGCAGTGCCATGGAAGAAGGGCGGTTGGCAGGTATCGCCGCGGCGGCGGCATTGGGCTACATACCGCCTGATTTGGCTGCCCTGGAGAAACAGGAGGTATGGTGCAGGCTTAACATCTTGCGGACCGGCGCGTTTGGTGCTGTACGTCAGGCGGCTAAGAGTGCCATTATGGACGAAAGGAGACAGCCGCATGTCACCTGAATTAAAAAAATCAGGCTTCCTGTCAGACCAAGAACTAGCTGCTGTCCTGCCAGAGGCCGGGAGGCTGGCTGCGGGGCCGGTTGCTGTGATTGAATGTATTCAGGATATCCCCTGTAATCCCTGCGAAGCAGCCTGTCACCTGGCGGCCATTACTGTGGGTCAGCCAATAACTACTCCCCCGCTGCTGGATGCCGGCAAATGCAAGGGCTGCGGCCTGTGTATTGCCAAGTGTCCGGGTTTGGCTATTTTTGTTGTTGATGCATCAGGGCCTGGGGAGTTTGGTACTGTGCAAATGCCTTATGAATACTGGCCGGCGCCGGTAGCCGGCGAGGTTGTGGTCGCGCTTGACCGGCGCGGCAGCGCTGTCTGCCAGGCAACAGTGAACAAGGTGCTCTTGGCGACCGGCGGTGACCACACGCATTCTGTAACGGTGACAGTACCTAAAGTACATGTGGTAGAGGTGCGGGCCATCCGGTACGGAGGAGGTATAGGGGATGGATGATGTCATGATTTGCCGCTGTGAGGAAGTCACTGAATCCGAAATTCGCAAAGCCATTCAAGCGGGGGCTCATTCAATGGCAGACGTTAAACGCCGGACAGGGGCTGGCATGGGCTTGTGCCAGGGGCGGACCTGCTGCCGTCTGGTGTCAGGGATCATTTGTCAGGAGACTGGGAAGACACCGGCGGAGCTTATGCCTGATACGGTTAGACCGCCGGTACGTCCGGTTGCAATCGGTTGCTTGCTGAATCCGGGGGTGAAATAGTGGCTGTTGAACCTCAAGATATTGTTATTATTGGCGGCGGTGTAATCGGTGCGGCCATCGCCTATTATCTGGCCAAACAAGGCGCTAAACCGCTGCTCCTGGAGCGCTTCGCCCTGTGTTCCGGCTCTTCAAGCGCTTGCGATCAAGCGGTCAGTATGCAGTCCAAGAATCCCGGTATCAGCCTGGAATTGGCGCTCGCAAGCCGGGCTATGTTTCCCGGCTTATCTGACGAATTGGCAAATGACCTGGAGTTTTGCGAGTGTGGCGGTATGATTGCAATTGAAAATGAGCAGCAGCTGGCTGTTATGCAACGTTTTGTGGCAGGCCAGCGACAGAATGGACTGACGGTAGAGCTGTTAGACGGCGCCGAAGCCAGAAGGCGGCAGCCGGCATTAGCGCCGACTATCCTGGCGTCCACCTTTTCGCCGCTCGACGCCAAGATAAACCCCATGAAACTTACGTATGCCTATGCTCAGGCTGCAATCCGGCTGGGAGCTAAGATTGACTGCGGCACCGAGGTTAAAGCCATTACTGTCCGCCGGGCTAAAGTGGAAGGAGTCGTTACACAAGACCGGGTTATCAGTACTCACCTGGTAATTAATGCAGCCGGGATTTGGGCAAGCCAAGTCGGTGCATTAGCCGGCCTCAATATACCCATCAAACCGCGCCGGGGCCAGCTTATTGTGACCGAGGCTATACCTGGCTTAGTCCGGGGGGAGCTGTGGAGTGCCAGATATATTGTTGCAAAGCATAACCCCGAACTTATTAGGCAGGAAGACCCCGCGGCCGCTGAATTAGGTGTTGGTCTGTCAGTCAGTGTGAAAGAAGACGGCAAACTCTTAATTGGCGGTACCCGTGAGTTTTCCGGCTATGATGCCGGCACAACCCCGCAAGCTATAGCCGCCATTTTGCGCCATGCCGCCAATGTTCTTCCTGCTTTGAAACAGGTTCATGTCATTCGTACATTTGCCGGACTCAGGCCGTATACGCCTGATGGCAAACCGATCTTAGGACCTGTGTCTGGCCTGGACGGCTTTATCATGGCAGCCGGTCATGAAGGTGATGGCATTGCATTGGCCCCGGTAACAGGCAAGATTATGGCCGAATATCTGGCAGCTGGTATTAGGCATAAGGCAATCACAGAACTGAGCGCCAGCCGCTTTGTATAAGTCGCGCACGATAGAAACAGCCATGAGCATAAAGCTCATGGCTGTTTTGACGTGGCAGGGATACCGTAAAAACATTTGACATAAGCGAGGGAATTCGTATATACCAGTCATTAACAGACATGATTGGCTTGTTAACAGGTCACAATAAATTATCATATTGAAAGGGGGACTTTTGCATGCAAAGAGCAAGTCAGGACTACCTTAAAAATGGTATTGCTCTGACGCCTTCGCGCCCACAGGCCCATGACAAGGTCACAGTCACTTACAGCGGTCTCTTGCCGCAGAGTGGCGCAACTCATGTATATGCGCACGTTGGTTTTGGTGATAACTGGCGTCATATTCATGATTACGAGATGGTAAAAACAGCGGGCGGCTTTGAAGCAACTGTGGCTGTTGTCCAAGGTGATACCATGCATATAGCGTTCAAAGACTGTGCCGGTCATTGGGATAATAATTCAGGCAATAATTACTCCTTTGAGGTGTGGCATTAGCCGCTAAATAACAAACGACGGTTTTCGCAGCTTAATGCGGAAACCGTCGTTGTTATTACTTAACATAGCAGGATTAGTTGAAGGGTGAAAAGGGTGAAAAAATTGTCAGTCTTTTCACTCTTTAACTATTATGTAAAAAATGGTATAATTATAATGGATAAAAATTCCTTACGGAGTAATTATAGTGAGAGACATAAAAATCGTATTAGATAATGTTGGCAAACGATTTGGCGACAAAGTATTGTTTGAGAATATCAGTGCAGGGTTTAACGCTGGGCAGTGTCTGGCGGTAACCGGAAAGAATGGCTCAGGTAAGTCTACCCTGCTGAAGATTGTTGCCGGGCTGGTTAGACCCAGTGCAGGGCAAGTACGGTTTGGGGGTAAGGAACTTAGCGTAAGCGAGCGGTTAGCCTGTACTGGGCTGGTATCGCCTGATATGGCCATGTATGTGGCGCTGACCGGGGTGGAGAATATTCTATTTTGGACAAAAGTGAGCGGTGTAGCTTGCGCTGCGGCAGACGCAGCGGCGTTCTGCTGTCAGGCTGGTTTAGGCAGCGCAGGCGGCGATCTGGTACAAACCTATTCGACCGGCATGCGCCAACGGCTAAAGCTCGCTGTACTGACAGCCATAAGCCCGCCTGTTTGGCTGCTGGACGAGCCTTCATCCAATCTTGACGCAGGTGGCAAAGCGTTTGTTCGCGAGCTGATAGAAACGGCAATTCGTAAAAAAGTTGCTGTGCTGCTGGCTACCAATGAACTTGAGGAGGCCGGCTATGCCAGTGGAAAAATTGAGCTTTAGTACTGTCGTAGGGGCAGTATTAACCAAAGATGCACTGTGCGAATACAGGACAAGGTACGCCGCCGGCGCGCTCATCATGTTTTCCCTTACGGCACTGTCTAGTGTCAGTATGGCGATTGCCGGAGCCAGTCTGCCGCCGGAATTAGCTGCGGCACTCCTCTGGGTTGTGTTGTTTTTCTGTGCCATGGCTGGTTTAGCCCGGGTATTTGTCCAGGAGCAGGAAGCAGGCACGCTGCTGGGACTGCGGTTATATGCCCCTGGTCAGGCTGTTTTTTTCGGCAAACTGCTATTTAACTTTACGCTCTTAGCCGGTTTGACCTGTCTGGTGGTGCCGTTGTTTGCCATTTTTCTTGCGGTCGAGATTGGCCCATGGTTGCCGTTTGCAGCCGTTCTGGCATTTGGCTGTGCCGGCATTGCCACTGTGTCCACACTGACAGCAGCAATGGTAATGTATGCGCAAGGCAAGCATGCCATCTTCACAGTACTCACTTTTCCTGTGCTGCTGCCACAGCTTTTATGCGTCATCAACGCTACCGCCAAGCTTTTGTCAGGTGGTCTACCTGAATGGAATGAATTTGTATTTATGGCAGGCTATGACGCTGCTGTTGTGGCTGCCGGGGTGCTCTTATTTGATTACCTTTGGCAAGACTAGGAGGATGTATGGATTCAAAAATAATCGCCGCAGTTATCGCAGTATGGGTTGTCGGGGTGGTATTCGCCGTGTTTTATCTGGTGCTGCCGGCTGAGGGGCTGGGGTATCTTGTCCGGATTGCTTTTTTTCACATTCCGGTTGCCTGGGTGTCAGTGCTGGCCTTTTTGGTATCAGCCGCCGCCGCGGGGCAGTATCTCAGGACAAGGAAGCGTAAGTATGACTGCCTGAGCGCCTGTTCGGCCCAGTTAGGGCTTGTCTTTTGTCTTTTAGCGACAGTCAGCGGCGCACTATTTGCCAAGCTAACCTGGGGGGCCTATTGGAATTGGGATCCCCGGCAGACGACAGTGTTTGTTTTGCTCTTGATTTATGGCGCCTATTTGGCGCTGCGAACAGCCATCGAGGAGGAGGAGCGGCGAGCGGCGGTGGCTGCTGTATATGCGCTCTTAGCCTGTTTGACTGTGCCGTTTTTGGTGTTTATTATCCCGCGCATGTATTTTTCGCTGCACCCGGAACCTGTATTTAACAGTGCCGGCAAGGTGGCGATGGAGCCAGTTATGCTATATGTGCTGCTGGCTGCCGTAGGCGCTTGCACGGCGCTCTACTGGCTGCTCCTGACCCGCAGTGTAGCCAGGAAAACTCCACAGTCCGGGAAGGGGCTGCCTATATGAAAAAGTACCGGCTGGTTTGTCTGGCAGTCATTGCCGGGTTTATCGCCTACAGTGTTTTTGTATTTCAAAGCTCGGTTACCCCTTATGTTACATTTGCTCAGGCCAAAAGTGCCAAAAGCGCCGTCCAGGTCAAGGGAACACTGGGTTCACCTAAAGTAACGCAGGCTGAGGATGGCAGGTCAACTCAGTTTGTGTTGCGGGATGATGCCGGTGAAGAAGTGGCCGTAGTGTACCGGGGTGTCAAGCCTGATGGCTTGGAGCAGGCTACCGGCATCGTGGCGATCGGTAAATATAGTAATGGGCAGTTTCTGGCAGACAAGCTGTTAGTCAAATGCCCATCAAAATACCAAGGGAGCGTGAACAAATGATTGGCTATGGCGCAGTGGTTCTAGCGCTTATTGTGACAGCGTTGGCAGCAGGTTGTTATTGGGTGGCAAGCGGCAAGCAAACCGGCAGGCAAAGCCTGGCAGGCAATGCACGGCTTTTGTATCATCTGTCAGCCGGATTGGTTGGCGTGGCTGCTCTGTATCTGATGTATATAATTCTAGGCGACAGGTTTGACTATGCCTATGTATTTGGCTATTCATCAAAGGATTTGCCGCTGGCATATAAGGTGGCGGCTTTCTGGGCCGGACCGGAAGGGTCGTTTATGTTATGGCTGGTGTTTCATGCCACATTTGGTCTGATTCTCTTGCGCAAACCGGCCGCGCCGGTGCCAGCCATGGCCGTGTACAGCCTGATTCAGGTAGCGCTCTTAGGGCTGCTGCTTGTTAAAAGTCCATTTATGATGCTGGCTGAACCACGCATGGACGGCGCTGGTCTTAATCCGCTGTTACAGGATCCCTGGATGGTTATTCATCCGCCTGTCCTCTTTTTGGGGTATGCGGCGCTCGCGGTGCCGTTTGCCTATGGGCTGGGAGCCATGCTTACCGGCCGCCATCAGGAGTGGCTGGAGTCGTCAGCGCCGTGGACGCTGTTTGCGCTGTCAAGTCTGGGCGCAGGGATGTTTATCGGCGGTTTTTGGGCGTATAAGGTATTAGGCTGGGGGGGCTACTGGGCCTGGGACCCGGTCGAGAATTCATCACTGGTGCCGTGGCTGGCTGCTGGAGCGTTAGCTCATCTCCTGGTCATAGCAAAGGTACGGGCCGGGGCGATTAGGCACGCTTATGCAGGGGTGATTTGCAGCTTTGTTTTGGTGCTATATGGAACTTTCCTTACACGCAGCGGTGTTTTGAGTGATTTTTCCACCCATTCATTTACCGATGAGGGCATAGGCGGTATGCTGGGTCTAACGGTTTTATTGACCGCCTTTGTCGCCTTTGTTTTATATATTATCAAATGGCCGGGTATGCCGTCCGGGGAGCTATACTCCAGGCTTGGCAGCAGGGAATTTGTATTGGCGTTTACCGCGCTCATTCTGGCGTTTTTAGGTGCGCTGGTATTTGTCGGCATGTCTACGCCGCTTGTTACCATGGCCTTCGGCAGTCCTAAAAGCGTCAGCAGTGCTTTCTATAACAACGCAACCCTGCCGCTGGCGGCTGCAATCGGTGTCGCACTTATCGCAGGGCCACTGGTAAAATGGGGGAACGCTCCTGGTGGCGGACTGAGAAAATACTGGTGGCTGGGTTTATTTCTGGCAGGGGGTATCGCGCTGGCTGTCTGGCTCAAACTGGCTCAGCTGCTTTATGCCGCTATTCTATGCCTGGCGGTAGCCGGTGCTGCTGCCAACGGCTATGCGGCCTTAACCCGGAGCATGTCCAGGGCGGCTGCTTGCAGCCATATTGGGGTGGCGGTTATGCTTGCAGGCATTATCGCTTCAGGTGCGTCCAGCCAGTCAATGGTTGTGACTTTTATCCAGGGTCAGCCACAGGCTGTTTTCGGAGAGCAGATCAGCTATGCCGGCATCGAAGCGCAGCAATCTGGCAAAGGAGTCTATAATACCTTTCACGTGGGGCTTGATAAAACAGTGACCCAGTCTTTAACCAAGCTCAACAAAGAGGGTATGCCGGCAGCCAGGGAACCGGGTATTTACCGGAGTCTGCTCTCAGATATTTATATTGCGCCTGTTGTCCATGAGAGCGCAGAGGCCGGCCCGGAACTAACGCTGGTCAAAGGCCAGCCGCTATCACAGGATGGTGTCACCCTGAAATTCATTAAGTTTGCTATGGCCGGGATGGACGGAGCGTCCGAAGTACGGGTTGCGGCCTTGATTGAGGTAGCTGCCAGGGGACAGACTCAGGAAGTGCGGCCTGAACTTACTAACAAAAACGGACGAATTATTGGTTCGACAGTGACTGCCTTTGACCAGTATGAATTGCATATAACGGGAATTAAGCCAGGTGAAGGCAAGGTTACAATAGAGTTTAAAGATACCAAGGCGGTAAATAGTACCGCCGGCCTGGAGCGTCTGGAGGCTGAGGTTAGCCGTAAGCCGCTCATCAATCTGGTGTGGCTGGGAGCCGTCCTGATCACTGGAGGAACAGGCTGGGCCGGGGTAAATAAACTGGCAGGCCACAATCAGGTATTACAAAGGGGTCAAAGTCCTGCTGCCAGGACTAAAAGTAGAACCCGCTAAAATTTCACCGGGGAGGGGATATTTTGGATACTGGTCAATTCCTTAACCGCAACGCTTTGAAGATTGCGCTGGCAGTCTTGGCGTTTGCGGCGGTGGGAATGCTGGCCGCCGGCGCCGGGTACGCGTATGCCGACAGTCCGCAGTTCTGCGGCTCGTGTCACTCTATGGCCGAAAGCACTGCCAGCTGGCAGGCGTCAAATCACAAACAGTTTAGCTGTACTGACTGCCACCTGCCGCACCAAAATTTAGCGGTCAAACTGATCGTTAAAGGTAAGACCGGTATGAATGACACCTACCACGAGGTACTTAGGGATTATCCTGCGACAATGGTAATATCGACCCAAGGCAAGGCCATTGTGAATGACAACTGTCTGCGCTGCCACCAATCGTCGGTAGAAAATACCGCTATGGCGGCTGGGGGGCAGGACTGCCTGAAATGTCATCGTGGCCTGGTCCATGGCATGAGCAAAAGCAAAGGAGGGATAAAGGTTGAGTAAACCACAGAAATCTTTAATCGCCTTGCTCGCAGTACTCTTGCTGTTCTTTGGGTTTGTTGTCGTCCGCATTGGGGTTGCCAAACCTGCCGCCGCTGTTAAAGTGACTAAAATTCCGGCAGGAGAATATGACCCGGCGGTGTGGGGGCAGTATTATCCGCTACAGTATGCGAGCTACAAGCACACAACTGACGAGTCGCCTTCACCGACAGGCTATGGCGGCAGTATCAAAGTCCAAAAATCCGAAATGCAGCCAGAATTGACTATGCTGTTTAAAGGTATGCCGTTCAGCAAAGATTACGCTGAAGACCGCGGTCATGAGCATGCCCTGGAAGATCTGCGAGAGTCTAAACGGATTGGTCCGGCAAGTAAAGGTGCCTGCATAACCTGCAAGACGCCGTATGTTGAACAGGCTTACAAAGAAATGGGCTGGGGATATGCCAACAAACCGCTCACCGAGATGATGGGCAACGCGAAGCAGACTATTGCCTGTGCTAACTGTCATGATCCGTCGACCATGAACCTCCGGGTCATTAACCCGGCTTTCATTGAAGCGCAGGCCAGGCGTGGTATTGACGTGACCAAGGCATCACGGGAGGACATGCGCAGTTTTGTTTGTGCACAGTGCCACTCCGAGTATTATTTCGAACCAGGCACGACCAAGGTCATTTTCCCGTGGGATAAAGGCGTGAAACCGGCTGACATGTACGCTTACTACAGCGACAAGCCCAATGGCTTTGCTCAGGACTGGCAGCACCCTGACTCCAAAGCCCCGATGTTAAAAGCCCAGCATTCCGATTATGAACTATTTTCAACAGGCACTCATGGCAAAGCCGGAGTTTCCTGTGCTGACTGCCATATGCCCTATACCAGAAAAGACGGGCAAAAGTATACTTCACACTGGGTAACCAGTCCCCTCAAAACCCTGGGTGATTCGTGTTCGCCCTGCCACAGTCAAGGCACCGCCTGGCTGCAGGAGCGTGTAAAGAACATCCAGGATCAAACCTTCGAGCTTCAGCACATGGCAGGACAAAATATTGTCAAAGCGCATGAAGCCATCAGCGCCGCATCGACCCAACCAGGTGTCGATGAAGCCGGACTGGTCAGGGCGCGTGAGCTGGTGCGCAAAGCCCAGTGGTATTGGGACCTCCTGGCAGCCGAGAACAGCATGGGCTTCCACAACCCGTCCCAGGCGCTAAACACACTGGGGCAGGCCAACGAACTCGCCCATCAAGCTATTGAAGCTGCTAATGCGGCGGCAGGCATAAAAATGTTCTGAAAATGAAACAAGCACCCGTTTTAGCGGGTGCTTGTTTCTGTGTATATGGTCTAAGAAGATTAGATGTTTAGTCACATAATATTTACAGCAATTTTACCTGTAGATAACACTTATATTCTAAAGCCGGTATACAATAAGGTTAACTAGGAAAGAAAGGCCTGTGAAAACTATGGCGATTTGGCAAGTTAAACTAGACGCTAGAGAAGCTGAGCAACATCGGAAATGGTTAAAACGTAGGGGCTTTATTTCAGCAAATTATTTTTCTTCTAATGGTTTTTCGCTGGACAAGATGAGACAGATGGCCAAGGAAGGGAAGCTTCACGCCATTCAGTGTACTTTTGGTAGTTCAGTACGATGGTACTACATGGAAAGCCAGGCCGAGCTAGCTCGGATAAAAGGAGAACTTTCATGATAAAGTGAGAACTGGAATTGTATGAATTCTCCGCTGCTTTGAATATGGACAGCATGGTTTTAGATAACTGGACGGGAAATTATAGATTTATCAATTATTTACGAATATGTGTGTTACAATAATAGTGTATCAAGCATTATAGTAGTGTGGTTACATAGCAGGACTGTTCGCTTGAGACAGTAAAATAAACAGTGACGAGGAGTGTAATATTATGTGCGATGAACAAGAACTTGAAATGACTGATGAAATCTCGGTGCTATTTACTGATGACGTTGAACTCCTTGGAGACCGGTTGATGGACATTATTATTGCTATGGGCTTGCCGGAAGAGCAGACCAACGCAGTTCTGAGACTGATTAATGATGCAGTTGAAGATCATCATCAAAACATTCTCGATACCTTTGAGGATACTATCGATACCGAAGACGAAGATGAGAACGAATAATTAATTAAAAAAACCGCGAATTCGCGGTTTTTTTAATTAATTCTGCATAAGCAAATCAACATACATAGTACGCTGGGCCGGTGGCACTACCCGTTCATAGTCTTCAGGCTGGCAATGACACCAGATAGGAATAGGCTGATCCATTTGCCAGATGCCTGTGGCATATTCCGAGAAGGTACGGTCACTGGAAAACCAGCCAGAGTAAGCAATGTTCATCAGGCACATCTGCTGCCAGCGGTGGTTGTCGCGGTAGGTATCAGCCAGGTGACTCTGGGCGTCAACATAAGAAGCAAAGTCTTTTAGCAGAAAGTATTCGTCACCATGGTGCAGAAAAGCGTCATAATGGGTACGGAATTCGTCTGCCCCTACCGGGAAAAAGCCGTTTACAAGCTGCTCGATTACTGTTTTAATCCTAGGGTCGCTGTTATACAGATTCCAGGGATTATAACCGCCATAGCGGTAATAGCCCAGGACTTCGTCGGCTGAGAGACCAAAGACAAAGATATTGTCAGCGCCGGCGGCATTTCGAATCTCGATGTTAGCGCCATCCAGTGTTCCTATGGTAACAGCACCGTTCATCATAAACTTCATATTGCCGGTCCCTGATGCTTCACGGCTGGCGGTCGAGATTTGCTCACTGACATCTGACGCCGGAATAATCAGTTCAGCATGAGAAACATTATAATTTTCCAAGAAAACGACTTTAATCTTATCTCTGATGGATTTATCATTGTTTATTTTGTCAGCCAGGGTGTTGATCAGTTTAATTGTCTTTTTTGCTTTATAGTAGCCAGGGGCCGCCTTGCCGCCGAAAATAAAGGTGCGGGGCGCAGTATCAAGAGCAGGGTTTTCCCGCAGGCGGTTATAGAGATCCATGATATGCATGACATTGAGACATTGGCGCTTGTATGCATGGATGCGCTTGATATGCGAGTCGAATATTGAGTTGGCATCAACAACAATGTTGTATTTGGCTTTAATATATTTGGCTAGTTTGAGCTTGTTGTGTATTTTAACGTTGGCCAGCCTTTCAAGGAAGCCTGTGTCATTCGTAAGAGGGGCCAATTTGGCTAAATCACAAGGATATTCTACCCAGTCAGGGCCAATTGCGTCACTAATCAGGTCAGCCAACATGGGATTTGCGGTTAAAAGCCAGCGGCGATGGGTAATACCGTTAGTGACATTGGTAAACTTGTCAGGTGTATGGGTGTAGAAATTGCTCATGACGGATTTCTTTAGAATCTCAGTGTGGATTTCAGCCACGCCGTTGACTGAGTGGCTGCCGGCAATGGCCAGATGAGCCATATGCACCTGATCATCGGCTATTATGGCCATGCTGCGGATGCGATCCCAGTCACCGGGGTATTTGTTCCAGAGTTCGTGGCAGGTGCGCTCGTTAATCTCATGAATAATCATGTGGATACGCGGTAACAGGTGTTCGATCATGTTGACAGGCCATTTTTCCAGTGCCTCAGGCAGGACGGTATGATTGGTGTAGGACATGGTATGCACAGTGATGCTCCAAGCCTCATCCCAGCCCAGACCGCAGTCATCTATGAGGATACGCATGAGTTCAGGCACAGCCAGCGCCGGGTGGGTATCGTTGATATGAATGGCAACCTTATCTGGTAGTTCGCTGATGGCGTCATGGTGCAGCCTAAAATTACGCACAATACTCTGAAGGCTGGCAGACACTAGAAAATACTGCTGTTTGAGACGCAAAAGTTTGCCTTCGTAGTGCGTATCGTCTGGATAAAGCAGGTCGGTGAGCGACTCGACACCATGCTTGTAATCAATGACACTGTTGCAGTCAACGCCGTGTCTGCAACAGGTATGGCTGGAAACGTCAACCTCAGCGCTCCAGAGCCGTAAGGTATTAATGATTTCATTTTTATACCCGACAATAGGCACGTCATAGGGCACTGCAATAATCCGCTCGTAGTTTTCATGGATAAATCGGGTTTTGCCGTTGGTTTGCACCCTGATTGTGCCGCCATACCGAATGGCCAGTTTTTCTTCCGGACGGCGGTACTCCCACACATAGGCACGGTTTTTTAGCCAGTTATCAGGGTATTCATGCTGATAGCCGTCAATAATCTTTTGTTCAAACAAGCCATAGCGGTAACGCAGACCATAGCCATGACCGGCAAGACTCATCGCGGCCATTGAGTCAAGATAACAGGCAGCCAGACGGCCTAAGCCGCCATTGCCTAGCCCGGCGTCTTCTTCTTTGTCCAATAATCCCCCAAGTTCAATGCCTAACTGCGACAACGCTTCGGCACAAGTGTCTCTGATGCCTAAATTGACAAGGTTGTTCTCCATAAGTCGTCCAAGAAGAAATTCAATGGAGAGGTAATAGACTTGCTTAGGGTCATCTTTAACTCGTTGCTTATGGGTTTCAATCAGGTTTTTACTGATAAGCTCCCGGGTTAGCGAGGCCAGGGCTTCGAATTTTTCCAAATCAGATGAATTGCTGAGTGATTTACCATGCGTAGCCTCAAATACAGCGACAAATGCATCTCTAAATTCAGGAACCGATATATTCTCAGGTGTAGCGTTCTGTGCCGGCAAATGGTTAGCACAGTACAATTTGTTTTCAGTGAGCATATGGACCCTCCCTTACAGGTATTAATTGTTCAATGTCATATGGAACATGGAGAGTAGTCAGGCTAGGGTTAGCTTCCGGTCTAGCCGTAACTCCCTTATAGATGTATTCTTCGACATATAGCTTATTATATAATTCCTGGTATTTACCAGCCGATATGCGCCAACTGTTATCGGCACGCATGACGCGGATAGTGAGTTTATCCCAGACGTCTTTGTTATGATAAAAGCCAATGGCCCGCCTGACAGTATGTAACAGGTCATGGGCATTGTAGTTGGTAAAGCTGAAACCATTGCCCTCACCGGTATATTCGTTATAGGATATGACGGTATCATTAAGACCGCCTGTCTCCCGGACAACAGGCAGGCTGCCGTAACGCATGGCGATTAGCTGCCCAATGCCGCACGGTTCATAACGGGACGGCATCAAAAATAAATCAGAGGCAGCATATACCTTGCGGGCCATATCCTCACTATAGGGAATGACGGCTGCTAATCGATCATTGTGAAGCCAGGCAGCTTGCCATAATAGATGGTGATAGTGTTCGTCACCTTGACCTAAAATAACCATTTGTGCACCACTGTCAAGAAGTTCATTTATTACCCGCAGAACTAAATTAAGGCCTTTAGCCTCAATCAGCCTGCTGCTCATGGCTAAGAGCGGCTTGTCAGCGGCTGTTGTAAGCCCCAGCATTTTCTGCAGCTCAATTTTATTTTTGGCCTTGCGTTCTGTGCTCTGCCAGTCATAATTGACAAACACACTAGGGTCAGTCGCCGGATTATAGGTAGTGTAATCAATGCCATTGATAATTCCTGATAGGTCTGAAGAGCGGCTGGCAAGTACCCCCTCCAGCTTCTCGCCGAAATAGGCGTTTTGAATTTCACGGGCATAAGTTGGGCTGACGGTATTGAGTAAGTCGGAAAAAATAAGTCCGCCTTTCATAAAATTGACTTTATCGTAAAATTCAATGCCGTTTACTGTGAAATACTCCCAGCCTAGATCAAGCAAATTAACCATGATGTCTTTGGGAAAGATGCCTTGGTACTTAAGGTTGTGAATGGTGAACAGTGTCCGGATTTTTTCGTAAAAAGGGTTAGCCCGGTAGTGGGCAGTTAAGAATACGCTGACCATACTGCTATGCCAGTCATGACAGTGAAGGATGTGGGGCTGAAAATCCATAAAAGGCAGAGCCTCCAGTACGGCTCGCCCAAAGAAGGCATAGCGTTCGGCATCATCATAATGTCCGTAAATTCCGGACCGTTTAAAGTAATATTCGTTATCGATGAAGTAATAGGGGATACTGTCATGGCAGAGTTCCTCGAGACCGCAATACTGTAGGCGCCAGGAGAGTGGTACGCGGAAGGTTGCTTTTGTGGACATATTGTTCTTAAAAATTTCAGGTATTGCACCATATTTAGGAATAATAACCCGGGCATCGATACCCTGCTGCCTGAGTTCTTTTGGCAGGGAAGCTACAACATCGCCAAGGCCCCCGGTTTTGATAAAGGGGGCAGCCTCGCCAGCTACAAATAGTACTTTGACCATTAGTGTTATCACAGTTCCTTTCTGTGCGTGTTCTGCTCCTAAGGTTAAAGTATAGCCCTTCAGTAAGTTAATAATTCCTTGAACCAATGTTTGTAGTTTGGGTATTTTTGTATTAGAATGGTATATAGATATCATATAGCATCTTTTTAGTTGATTAGGAGGCAGTTTTCGTGTTATTTGACACTCATATTCATACCCGCCATTCGGACGATTCTACCATGGCTATTGAAACGGCTATTAGCCGTGCAGCCGAGTTAGGACTGGGTATTACTATTACCGAACATATTGATCTGGCACACCCGGAGCCTGACGTTGCCCTGGATGTCGAACAATATTTTCTAGACTATACAAAGTACCGGAGCGATAAGGTGCTCTTAGGCATAGAGGTTGGAATGCGGGCCGAATGTCTGGAGGACAATCGAGATATTATCAATAATTATTCTTTTGATTATGTTATTGGATCCATTCATTTTGTGGACAATATTGAGATCTATCAGGAGTCATTCTACCGTTCCCGGACCAAGTTCGACGCCTATAGTCGTTATTTTGAAGCTATGCTCGGCTGCCTGAAGTGTTACGATTTTATCGACAGTTTGGGACATATTGATTACATATCCCGGTATGCCCGCTACGAGGATAAGGAGATTTACTATCATGAATTCAGCGATAGGATTGACGAAATACTAAAATTCGCCGCTCAAAATGATAAAGCCATGGAGATTAACACCCGTCGTCTGACCAGCCCGGAAGCAGTAGCCAGACTGCTGCCAATATACAAGCGGTTTTATGAACTGGGCGGGCGGATGGTCACCCTTGGATCTGATGCTCATAAACCGGAAGCCATTGGCAGCAGGCTTGATGTGGCGCAGGATATGGCAGAAGCTTGTAAGCTGAGAGTGGTCTACTTTAAGCAGCGCAAACCTGAGTGGGGGGAGGTAGCTTTATGAAAATAAGACGGGTTGATACGACCATTAGTACTGACAAATTGAGTGAATCCAAAGAGTTTTATATCCGGCACTTTAATTTTACATTGGTGTATGAAAGTGACTGGTATATTGAGCTCATAGCTCCGGGTTTACCAGTCGGCATTAGCTTTACCAAGCCGCAGCGTGATGCTGGTGAGTTTTTCCATGGTTCTGGTATTATTATTTCCTTTGAAGTAGACGATGTTGACGCCGAATACCTGCGGCTGAAAAAAGAAAACGTTGAAATCTGTCAGGACCTCATGGATAAACCCTGGGGCGAACGCAGTTTTGTTGTCAATGATCCGAATGGCGTTCATGTGTATATTTATAAATCGATTCCGCCAACACCTGAATATCAAGTGGTTTACGACTCATTTAAGTAGTAAACAGTTAATGCGCTGCTAAAAAAGTTCAAAAGCGAGATTGCTACACTAGCGCTGCAACGATCTGGGGGTGGGATAGCCTCAGGTCATTGCGAACGTATGTAAAGCAATCTCGCTTTTAGTTGTTTATGTTAAGCCGTATTTTTTGAATTTCCCATTGTCAGGAAATATATAATTGTGATATATAAGCATTGAAAAAGTATTTTTAGTAGGTTGGTAAAAAAAAGTAGCCTGTATCACTTTTTATGTGATACGGACTACTTTTCTTTGACTATAAGCTTCTCCTTTTGATGAGATAACAAGGCAAACGCCACTCTGCAGAGTGGCGTTTTACATGTGCGCCCAGCATGGGCGCTTACTTGTTGGTGAAAGTCCAATACGGGGGTTGATAGTGCCAACCGTTAGCCTAAGACAAGGGTGTCGCCTGTGAGGGCGAATCTGAAGGAAGTCGGCGGCAAAGCTCCGGTCTGAGGA
>NZ_DATMYD010000125.1:0-47163 GCF_035561155.1 Sporomusa sp.
GCGGTTTGTTTGCCGTACCCAAAAACCACATAGCGACCAGCTTAGCCAGTCTATCCGGGGGAGTAGGCTCTATATTATCAATGTGAAATACTGTGAATACACGAGAAAAACGAAGAAAAGTTTTTGATTATTAAGGGAGGTTATAACAATGTTAGTAGAATACAAAAATGAAGCACTCGTCAATTTTGCCCTACCCGAAAACCGCGCCGCTATGGAGCAGGCGCTCGCCAACGTCGCTGCGCAAAAAGGCAGTCACTTCCCACTGGTCATTGGGGGCAAAAAAATAGATACCGAAGCTCGAATAACTTCAGTCAACCCCTCTAATTTTGAAGAGGTCATCGGCACCACCGCCAGAGCCAATACTGAATTAGCTGAAACAGCAGTCCAAAGTGCCCTGTCAGCCTTCGCCGATTGGCAATATGTCAGTCCGGAAGAACGGGCTCGCTATCTGTTTAAAGCCGCCGCTATTATGCGACGTAAAAAATTCGAGTTCTCAGCATGGCTGGTAGAAGAGTCAGGAAAAAATTGGGTAGAAGCTGATGCAGATACCGCCGAAGCCATTGACTTTTTGGAATACTATGCTCATCAGATGCTCCACTATGCTGCCGGTATGCCTGTTGTACCCAATGCCGGCGAGCAAAACGAGTGTTTTTACATTCCGCTGGGCGTTGGCCTTATTATTCCTCCTTGGAATTTCCCTTTGGCTATTCTGGCTGGCATGACAGCCGCCGCCATTGTCACCGGTAACACCGTTATTATGAAACCGGCCAGCACCACACCTGTCATTGCCGCTAAACTTATGGAACTGTGGGAAGAAGTCAGCCTGCCGCCCGGAGTCGTCAATTTCCTGCCAGGCAGCGGCAGCGCCATTGGCGATTACCTTGTCAGCCATCCTAAAATCCGGTTTATCAACTTTACCGGTTCTAAAGAAGTTGGCCTCAGAATTAATAAGCTAGCCGCCGAAGTTGTGCCAGGACAAAAATGGATAAAACGTGTTGTTGCCGAAATGGGCGGCAAGGACGCCATCATTGTTGACAGTGAAGCCGATATTGAAGACGCTGCCAATGGCATTGTCGCCTCAGCGTTTGGGTTCCAGGGACAAAAATGCTCAGCCTGCTCGCGTGCTATCATCGTCGCAGACGTATATGAGGAAATTGTTGCTAAAGTCGCCGCCAAAACCAAAGCCCTTAAAATGGGACCTGCCAGCGATCCAAACAGCAACGTGGGGCCGGTAATTGACAAGAACGCCTATGGAAAAATCCTCGAATACATTGAAATTGGCAAAAATGAAGGCCGGATCGTGGCCGGTGGTGTTAAAGGGGCTGAAAACGGTTACTTTATTGAGCCGACAGTTGTTGCTGATGTTGACTCAAAAGCCCGCGTCGCCCAGGAAGAAATCTTTGGGCCGGTCGTTGCCCTCATCAAAGCTGAGGATTATGACCAGGCTATTGCCATTGCCAATGATACTGAATATGGACTGACAGGAGCTGTATACTCCAAAAACCGGGCCAAGCTCGAGAAAGCCCGCCGGGAGTTCCATGTCGGCAACCTTTACCTCAACCGTAAATGCACCGGTGCACTTGTTGGCGTCCATCCGTTTGGTGGCTTTAATATGTCAGGTACCGACTCCAAAGCCGGTGGTGCCGACTATCTATTGCTCTTTATGCAGGCTAAATCGGTAGCGGAAAAACTGTAAATAACTTCTTCACAAATAAAAATACCTCTTGCAAATTTCAATAAACCGTAATACAATGTATAATCATAGGAAACAAAAGTATAATTAAATTTTTGGTATAAACAAGCAAAGTTGCTTTTTGGGGAGAGACATTTTTTGTCATTCTCTCCAAAAAGCTATTTTTTAACCCAAATTGACATTTAACAAACAGATTTATGGTGGAGGTGATATGTAAAACAAAGTTGGGGTGTCTTTATAATTTTGAGTGAATAGGGGAGGATATTATGAGTAAAATCGGATTAAAAATGGCGTGTCTATTAACAGTGCTGGTAATGTTGGCAGGGCTGGTCACAGGCTGTGGTGACACCGCCAGCAAAGACATCAAAATCGGTGTAGTTTACGAACTGACCGGCAATACTGCCTCTTTTGGAACAGCAGCCGCTAACGGCGCAAAAATGGCGTTTAAAGAAATCAATGCCAAGGGTGGCGTTCTCGGCAAGCAAATCCAACCGATAATGGCCGACAATAAAGGCGAACCTTCCGAATCTTCCAATGCGATGACCAAAGTTATTACCCAGGATAAAGTTATTGCCGTAACCGGTTTTACTACCAGCTCTAACGGCATCGCTGGCTCGACTGTAGCCGAAGCCAACAAAATTCCGTTCGTTGCTGCGGCTACTACCAACCCCAAAGTTACTCTAGATGAAAAAACCGGCAAAACCAAAGATTACACCTTCCGCGTCTGTTTCATTGATCCGTTTCAAGGCACTGTTGGCGCCAACTTTGCTTTAAACAGCCTTAAGACTAAAAAAGCAGCTATCATGATTGATAATTCCAGTGACTATAGCAAAGGTCTAGCACAATTCTTTAAAGACGCCTTTACTAAAGGCGGTGGTCAGATCATCTCTGAAGAAGCATACTTACAAAAAGACCAGGATTTTAAAACAATCCTGACCAAGATTAAAGCAACTAACCCTGAAATTCTTTATGTACCCGGCTACTATGAAGAAGTTGGAAAAATCGTTAAGCAGGCTCGCGAAATGGGTATTACTATTCCGGTAGTCGGTGGCGACGGCTGGGATTCTCCGAAGCTTACTGAAATTGGCGGACCGCAGGCCCTTAACAATACTTATTTCACCAATCATTATTCTGTAGAAGATACCAGCCCACTGTCAAAGGCTTTTGTTGAAAATTACAAAAAAGAATTCGGCCAAATGCCTGACGCTATGGCAGTACTAGGTTATGATGCCGCTTACGTACTTGTTGACGCCATCAAACGCGCCAACAGCACCGAGGCAGCCAAAATCCGCGAAGCGTTAGCCGCAACTAAAGACTATAAAGGTGCCGCTGGCGACCTGACTCTAAACAATAACCATGATGCCGTGAAAGGTGCGGTTATCCTCGAAATGAAAGATGGCAAGCAAGTATATAAAGAGACTGTAAAACCATAAGAAAAATTGCTGCGAAAATCGCCATCTGGTTATACCAGATGGCGATTTTTTAAATTTTGTCCGCATTTGTTAAACTATTTGGCGAAAACAAATTTTTTAATAGTTTTTATGTTAAAAAGATAGAATAAATATATCATTTTTAGAGGAAAATTTTGTTTCTGGGCGAATAAATTACTAGAATGGAGGGTTTGCCATGTCTATAGCGCAAAACATTGCTGAAATACAAAAAAAAATAGATATAAACAAGGTAAAGCTTGTGGTAGTCACTAAGAACCACAGCGCTTCAGCCATATTAGAAGCAATGGCCTCAGGGATAATAGCTGTGGGGGAAAATAGGGTTCAGGAAATGCTGACCAAGTATCCCGCAATACAGGCTGCAGGCAAATTGGCTGAGTGGCATCTTATCGGGCATTTGCAAACAAACAAGGTGCGTCAAGCAGTACCACTGGCTGATCTCATTCACTCAGTCGACAGTGAGCGCCTGGCCATCGAAATTGACAAAGTAGCCGGCAAACTGGGCAAACGTCAGGATGTGCTGCTTCAGGTTAACATCGCCGATGAAGAGAGCAAATTCGGCATTGAAGCTGGACAAGCCCTGCCGCTGGCTAATTTCATTAGCCGGCTTGAGCATATCAGGCTGTGTGGTCTTATGACAATTGCACCTTTTAGCGAGAATCCCGAAACAGTACGTCCCGTATTTAAGGAAATGTACCGACTGTTCAGCGAACTAAAAACGCTAAAATTAGCCAATACTGAGATCAAGTGGCTATCGATGGGCATGACGAATGATTATATGGTAGCTATCGAAGAGGGAGCAAACTTGGTGCGTATCGGCACTGGAATATTTGGCTCGCGTCAATATTAAGGAGGAGAGAGGAAGCTATGAAGTTCATGGAGAAAGTTTGGGGCAGCCTTGGTCTGTTTGAACCATCAGAACAAGAGGAAGATCGTCCGAAAATAGAGGAAGCCGAGTCGAGAACCAGACAGAAGAGTAACAACGTAGTGTCACTGCCTATGGCCCAGAACAACAGCCAGCAGCAAACTAAACAAGTTAAGGTTATGGTTGTTGAACCGTTTTCCTTTGATGATGCTCAGCATGTCGCCGACTATCTAAAAAGCCGCAAACCGGTTGTTGTCAATCTTGAAAACACAGATCCTGACATTGCCAAACGCATGATTGACTTTATTAGCGGCACAACTTATGCCTTAAATGGCCAAATTCAAAAAGTCGGCAATAATATCTTCCTATGCGCCCCTAATAACGTGGATGTTGCCTACAGTCCGCGGGACGATGGCGGCGACAAGACGCTGCTTCCTTGGACGAATAAATAGTTTTATATACCAGACGGAGGATTTATGCTGACAAATAAACAGATTGGTTTTATCGGCGGCGGCGCAATGGCCGAAGCACTTATCCGCGGCATCTTACACGCCGGATTAGTGACGCCGTCACAAATAGTAGTAAGCGATGTTTCGCCTGAACGTCTGGGCTACTTACGCGGCACTTTTACAGTGTCGACGACGACTGACAGCCAGGAAATCGCAAAACAGTCCGACATACTGTTTTTAACAGTAAAACCACAGGTTATTAATGGTGTGATTGATAACATTGCGCCAGTGGTTGCCAAAACGACTGTTGTGGTTTCAATCGCTGCCGGAGTAACCATTGCCACCTTCCAGGGTAAAATGCCAGGAGTACCTATTATCAGAGTTATGCCCAACACGCCTGTTGCTGTGGGCGAGGGTATGTCAGCTATGGCGCTCGGTAAATACGCTACCACTGCCGTAAGTGAACCGGTAGCCGAGGTATTTGCCTCAGTCGGTAAAGTAGTCACAGTAAATGAAGACGCTATGGATGCTGTAACCGGCCTCTCCGGCAGCGGTCCGGCCTACGCCTTTGTGTTAATTGACGCGCTCACTGACGCTGGCGTTAGAGTTGGGTTCTCCCGCCAGACAGCAGTATTGCTAGCCGCTCAGACACTTATGGGCGCGGCCAAAATGGTATTGGAAACAGGCGAACACCCGGCAAAACTGCGGGATATGGTTACTTCACCGGGCGGTACAGCCATTACCGGTGTCCATGTGTTAGAGCAAAACGGCATCCGTGCCGCGCTTATTGACGCTGTTGTTGCAGCCACGAACCGCTCTCGCGAAATGGGGAGACGGTAATGAGCGAACGAGATAAAATATTGCGCTATTACCGTTCTTCCGGTGATGTCGAGTTGGCTGCCAAACTCCTGGACTTAGCTGAAGTAACGCTCAAAAATCGCAAATATAAAGTCAGCGAATTTCTTGATCCCTATGGTCAAAGCATTGCTGAAACCATAGCCGCCCACTATGATCGGCTGACTATGGAAACAAATGGCGGGTACGCCGGTGCTGAGCGAATGAAAGCAGCTTTTGTTGATACAGATTTTCTTGATTATGCGGGGTCACTTGATTATTGTATAGATACCCTTGTTATACAATGGGACAGCCGTTATTATCGTCCGTCGCACAGGGATGTTCTCGGAGCGCTCATGGGCCTTGGGATTAAACGCGAAATTCTAGGCGACATTATTATGGCTAGCGAGCAGTGCTATGTCATAACTGACACAGCTATGGCCGCCTATATTGTGCAAAATCTAACCGAGATAGGACAGGCTGCTGTCTCTGTTTCACAGGCATCACTTGACGATATTCCTGCCAAGGAGGAAAAAGTCAAGGAAATCCGGTCGACAGTCGCCTCATTGCGCTTAGATGCCGTGGCTGCATCAGGTTTTGGAACCTCACGCACCAGAATGGCCGAAGATATTGCCGCCGCAAAGGTAAAAATTAACTGGCAGGAAGCCAAAAGCTCATCCCAAGCCGTAAAGGTTGGAGATGTTATCTCAATGCGCGGTCGCGGCAGGGTTGAAGTCATTGAAGTCCCTGGTCAAACAAAAAAGGGCAGATACAGTGTTCTACTTAGAAGATTTATGTAATTAGAATAGGGGTGGGGAGTTATGCTTACACCGTTAGATATCCACAGTAAAGAGTTCAAACGCAGCTTTCGCGGGTACAACGAGGAAGAAGTGGATGAGTTTCTTGACAGAGTCATTAAAGACTATGAAACTCTGTACCGCGAAAACATTGATTTGAAAGAAACAATTGAACGTCTTAACAGCAAACTCGAACACTATCAGCATATGGAGAATACTCTCCACAGTACGCTGGTTATTGCGCAGGAAACAGCCGAAGAAGTCAAACTCAATGCGAAAAAAGAAACCGAGCTCATGGTTAAAGAGGCAGAAATACGCGCCCAAAAACTAGTTGACGAAGGGCTGTCCAAAGTCCGTAAGATGACTGGAGAGTATGAGGAACTGAAAAAACAGTCGCAGGTTTTTCGCACCCGACTGCGTACCCTCTTACAGGCTCAAATGGAAATGCTCAATAATGCCGAAGAAGATGAAAACTAGCCTTGTCTGAAAATAAGCTGGATATTAAAGAGCTACCGGACGGTATTTCCTTTAAAGTACGTGTCCAGCCGCGTTCAAGCAAGAGCGCTGTTGGCGGTATTATAGGCGACAGCCTAAAAATCAACCTTACATCGCCACCGGTTGACGGTGAAGCAAATGCAGCCTGCATTGCCTTTATCGCCAGTTTATTCAAGGTGGCCAAAAGTACTGTTATTATCACCAGTGGGCAAACGAGCCGTTCAAAAATTATCAAAGTGATCGGCCTTGATAAAAATAATTTTTTCACAGTATTAGCTGCCTATATTTGACTTTGTTCGCCAATCATGTATAATATATGCGTACATGATAATATTTTTATCAGTAATGACGGAGACACGCCTCGATGGCGGTTTACAGCGAACCAGGACATGGTGTAAGCCTGGTAACCAAAGTCATGGTCTGACATCGCTCCCGAACTGCGGACTGAACATTCAAGTAAGCTCCGCCGTTTGACGCCCGTTACAGCGTTATAAAGTGGCTATATTAGCCAGTAGGGTGGTACCACGGGAACTTATCTCTCGTCCCTTTTCAGGGATGAGAGTTTTTTTATTTTTATGGAGGTGCTAATTTTGGATTACAGCAAAACACTTAACCTGCCACAGACAGAATTCCCTATGCGCGCCAATCTTCCTGAACGAGAGCCCAAATTGCTCGAATATTGGCGTGAACAACAGATTTATGACAAAAAGACGACCCAAAGTAAGGGCAAGACCAAGTTTGTCCTACATGACGGCCCGCCATATGCCAACGGTAATATTCATATTGGTACGGCTTTAAACAAAATCCTCAAGGATATAATTGTCAAATATAAATCATTACAAGGCTTTGACACCCCATACGTGCCAGGCTGGGATACCCACGGCCTGCCCATCGAACACGCTGCCATCAAGATTCTTGGCTTAAACCGTCATGAGCTAAATCCGTTAGATTTGCGCCGTGAGTGCAAGCAATATGCCCTCAAGTGTCTTGACCTGCAGCGGGAAGACTTCAAACGTCTGGGCGTTGCCGGCGACTGGGAAAACCCGTATGTAACACTCGTTCCTGAATATGAAGCCAAACAGATTGAAGTGTTTGGCACTATGGCTAAAAAAGGCTATATTTACAAAGGTCTTAAGTCGGTTTATTGGTGTACTTCGTGTGAAACAGCGCTGGCTGAAGCCGAGATTGAATACGCTGAGAAAAAATCCCACTCAATCTATGTTAAGTTTCCACTTATTGACGATAAAGGCAACCTGCCGGTAGGCGTCGACTCTGCGAAAGTATACGCCGTTATCTGGACGACAACCCCCTGGACGATGCCCGCAAACGTTGCCATCAGCGTCCACCCTGAGATTGAATATGCCTGGGTGGAGATAAACGACGAAATTTACCTCCTAGCAAGCGAATTGGTTGAAAGTGTTGTTAAAGCCAACAACCTAGGAGAATATTCTATCCTATCGACAATGAAAGGCTCCGACATAGAGGGCATGGTATTCAGCCATCCGTTCTTTGACCGTGAATCTCCCGTCATCCTGGGTGAGCATGTTACACTGGAAGCCGGTACCGGTTGCGTACATACTGCCCCCGGCCATGGACAAGAAGACTTTGAAGTCGGTATGAAATACGGTCTTCCTATCATCAACCCGGTTGACCCGGCAGGTAAGTTTACTGCCGAAGCCGGCAAATTTGAAGGTATGACAGTATCTGACGCCAATGTGCCTGTCATTAAAGAATTGGCTGCACTTGGCTTACTACTGGGTAAAAGCTCGATTAAACACCAATATGCTCACTGCTGGCGCTGCAAAAACCCCATTATTTACCGTGCCACTGAGCAATGGTTTGCTTCGGTCGAAGGGTTCAGAAGCGAGGCACTTAATGCTATTGCCAATGACGTTAAGTGGATTCCGGCCTGGGGCGAAGACCGCATTCATAACATGGTGGCAGACCGCCAGGACTGGTGTATCTCACGCCAGCGCGTGTGGGGCGTTCCTATTCCGATTTTCTACTGCACTAAGTGCAACGAGCATATAATTAATGACGAGACGATTGGTGCTGTTAAAGAAATTTTCCGGCGCGAGGGCTCAGACGCTTGGTGGGCAAAAAAACCAGAAGAAATCTTGCCCCAAGGTTTTGCCTGCCCGCACTGCGGTCACAGTGAGTTCCGCAAAGAAACCGACATTATGGATGTGTGGTTTGACAGTGGTTCCAGCCATGCCGCTGTGCTTGAACAGCGCGAGGAGCTACAATGGCCAGCCGACCTTTATCTTGAAGGCAGTGACCAGCATCGCGGCTGGTTCCAGTCATCACTCTTAACCTCAGTGGCCACCCGGGGAACGGCGCCATATAAGGCGGTATTGACCCATGGTTTCGTTGTAGACGGCGATGGCCGGAAAATGTCCAAGTCAGTCGGCAATACAATCTATCCGCAGGAAGTTATCAAACAATATGGCGCCGATATTCTCCGCCTGTGGGTAGCGTCTGCGGATTATAAGGCTGATATCCGCATCTCCAATGATATTCTAAAGCAGTTAGCTGAAGTATATCGTAAAATCCGTAATACCTTCCGCTACATTCTAGGTAGCCTGCATGACTTCAACCCAGACACCGACAAAGTTGCCTATAATCAGCTTCTTGAAATTGACCGTTGGGCGCTCATGCGTCTGGAACAAGTCCGGGCTAAGGTCACCCAAGCCTATGAAGATTATGAGTTCCATCTGTTATACCATACTGTCCATAACTTCTGCGCCGTAGATTTAAGCGCTTTCTACCTTGATATCCTTAAAGACCGAGTATACACCGCGCTGCCTGGTTCTGTTGAGCGCCGTGCTGCTCAGACAGCCATGTACGAAATCCTAAATACCTTGGTAGCCGTTGTGGCACCGGTATTGACCTTTACATCCGAAGAGGTATGGCAGCATATGCCTAAAGAGCAGGGGCGTCCTGAAAGTGTACAGTTGACTAGCTGGCCGATAGCCCATCCTGAATATCTTGATGCTGCGCTGGGAGCCAAATGGGATAAAATCCTCGAAATGCGCGGCGAAATTACCAAAGCACTCGAGACTGCCCGCCGCAACAAAGTTATTGGCCACTCCTTAGATGCTGCTGTTAGTCTCTATGCTGCTGGTGAAGAACTAACTGCTCTTTCGGCTGTTAAGGACGATTTAGCCACACTGCTCATTGTTTCTGACGTAACTTTATCTAATACATTTGAACAAGCTCCAGGTGAAGCTTATCGTGCCGCTGACATGCAACTGGCCGTTGCTGTGGCTCCGGCGCAAGGCGTCAAATGCGAACGTTGCTGGATTTATAGCTCAACAGTGAACCAGGACACAGAGCATCCATCTCTCTGTCACCGGTGCGCTACTGTAGTAAAAAATATGTAAGCATGATAAACCGGGAGTTTAATCCCGGTTTATTTTTATTAGCCGGGGAATAATAATACAGGTGGGGGACTGTTGTATGGACAATAAAAATCGGGTAAATACTATTAAGACTGACGAGCAACAGCCTGAATTTGTAGCCAAACAGCTCGAACGGCTTGTCAATCGGCTGGAAGCCATGCGGATTGCTGATTACATGGAAATGCTTGAACGTCCGGCCAGGCTGATTTTCACAAATTTTGTTGCTGGCATAGCCCGTGGTTTAGGAATTGCAATTGGAGCCAGCTTGGTGTTTGCCTTGCTGCTCGCTTTTCTCAAGCGGTTGATCATGCTCAACATACCAGGTATCGGCGGTTTTATCGCCGATATTGTCCGGTTTGTCGAGACTAAAAACGGTACGTTCTAATTCCATCTAGGGAGGCTGGAACATGACAAAAGACATCTTTGACTGCATTCGTGAAAGCCACAGTGTCCGTAGTTTTAAGTCCGCGCAAATTCCTGAGCCAACCTTAACAAGAATTTTAGAGGCAGGGAATATGGCACCAAGCGCCGGTAATCTGCAACCTTGGTACTTCTTTGTAGTGCAAGACTCATCAGTAAAGGACAAACTGGCTTCTGCCGCTTTTGACCAAGAGCAGGTCAACGACGCGCCAACCGTTGTCGTTATCTTAGCTGACCCAGCTCGTTCCAATGAGCGGTACGGCGAACGAGGTGCCCAGCTATATTGTCTTCAGGACACGGCAGCGGCCACTCAAAATATCCTATTAGCTGCTGAGGGACTGGGTATTGCGGCCTGCTGGGTCGGTGCTTTCGACGAAACCAAAGTTGAAGAGGCAGTAGAAGCTCCACCGCGCCTCAGAGCTGTAGCCATGATTTGCTTGGGCTACAGTGATGAGCAGCCTAAAGAATATAAAGAGCGGCTGCGTTTGGCTGAAGTCGCCAAATTTATTCATTGACAAGGGGGCTTCATCTTGCACCCTGAAACAATAACAAAGTTCAAGTTGCAGTTAGATGCTAAAAAACGTGATTTAGTTCATACAATTTTAAAACTAGAAGATAACGGTCTCCGGTCTGCTTTATCCAATACAACAGGTGAACTATCCAGCTATGATAATCATCCAGCTGACCTAGGCAGTGAGACTTTTGAGCGAGGCAAGGACTTAGGACTTCGGGACAATGAGCGTGTACTCTTAAGTAGTGTCGAGCGAGCGTTAGAAAAAATCCACAATGGCACCTATGGACGTTGTGACCACTGCGGCGCGGAGATATCGCCTGAGAGGCTTGAGGCGCTGCCATGGGCCACCCAGTGTATAGATTGCCAAGAGTCACTCGAACAAACAGACGTTACCCCCCGACCACTGGAAGAAGAATCACTCGAGCCGCCGTTTCATAGAAGTTTTCTGGACTCGGCCAAGTTTGAATTTGTCGGCTATGATGGCGAGGATGCGTTGCAGGATGTGGCGCGGTACGGAAGCTCAGACACGCCGCAGGATATTCCGGGTTCATACAATTACAAGGCGCTGTTTCCCAATAGCAACGAGCACCAGGGCATTGTTGACCTGGCAGATGCTATCCCCAACGAACCGGGCAGCACCAGCCACCACGCCAGAAGACGACAGAAAGAGGAAAAACAAACCGGGCGCTAACTGCCTGGTTTGTTTTTTTGTGTGCAGGATTTTACCTGCTTTTGTTTAATTATAAACGTGCAAGCGGGTATACTATTTAGGTTGATAAACTATTAACATCATGGCTTTCAGCCGAATATTTCTATAGAAACCAGGGCATGGAGGTGGCTTTATGACCCGTCCGGAACCCAAGTGCATAGTGTTTGCCAAAATTAGCGTTTTGGGCCTGGTTATAGCCGCTTATTTTTGGTTGCCTGGAGTACAGCAGTTTGCCACCGAAGGTATTACATATCTAAGATGCCGCAACTTTGAAGGCCTGCGTCAGTTTATTCTATCTTACGGCCTATGGGCTCCTTTGACCAGTATTGCGCTTATGACCCTGCAATCTATGGTACCGCTGGTACCAGGGCTCATTATAACTATCACCAACGCCTGGATATTTGGCTGGCAGTACGGCACTTTGTATTCCTGGGCAGGCGCTCTCCTGGGCGCAGCCCTTGATTTTGGTATTGCCCGCTGGTATGGCCGCCCGGTAGTTGAGCGATTTATCAGCGTCAAATATTTAATTTTTACTGATACCTTTTTTAGGAGACAGGGTGTATTGGCCGTGTTTATCACCCGGCTAATCCCAATCGTTCCCTTTAAAGTCATAAGCTATGGGGCAGGACTGACAAAAATTTCACTGCTTCAATTTACTGTAGCTACAGCCATCGGCCAGACTCCGGCTATTGTGCTATATTCGATACTAGGGCAAAATCTTACCCATAATTTTAGATTGGCCGCAGCGATTACGTCACTCCTTATAGCCTCAGGGCTCATTGTCTATTACTACCGTGATACCTTTGAACGCTACTTTATTCCCAACAAAGACAAGTAAAAAACGCGGCAATATTCGCCGCGCTTCTTTACGTTTGGAAAATTTTCCGGTATCATATTATCATAGTTTAAGGCATTTAGATAAGGATAGGAGAGAAGTTTGGTGCCGATATTATTACTAGGAGTTATCGCAGCCGCAGTTATCGTCCTTGATCAGTGGTCAAAACAATATGTACAGGCCCATATGCTGCCCGGAATGTCGATACCAGTGCTAGACAACATTTTTCATATAACTTATGTGTTAAACCCAGGCGCTGCTTTTGGCATTTTAGAAAACCAGCAGATGTTTTTTATTGTAATTGCTTTGGTTATGTTGGGACTTACTGTTTATTTTTTCAAACAGATCCCCAAAAACTTCATTCTCATGCGACTGGGCTTAAGCTTGCTTTCAGGTGGTGCTGTCGGTAATGTTATTGACAGGGTACAAACCGGATATGTGGTGGATTTTTTTGATTTCCGCATCTGGCCGGTATTTAATGTGGCCGATATTGCTATTGTAACAGGTGTCAGCTGTGTAATTTACACACTTGTATTTATGTCTTTTCCAAACCAAAACCAAGAAAACTCAAGATAGGATGATATTGTGGAACACAACCAATGTAACGACAGTAACATGGCTAGCATCGAGGCAACCAGCCAAGAACAGGGTATCAGACTGGATGTTCTATTAACAAACCGGTTTCCCGAGTTATCCCGCTCTCATCTACAAAAATTAATTGCCGACAGGCTGGTAACCGTTAATGGTAAAGCAGCTAAGGCTAACTATAAGGCCCAGGCCGAAGATAACATCACGATCACTTTCCCTGAAGCTAAACCTGTTGAAATTGCGGCGGAAGCTATCCCGCTTGACATCGTTTACGAAGATGCCGATATTATAGTCGTAAACAAAGCCCGCGGCATGGTTGTCCATCCGGCAGCCGGCAACTACCAGGGCACACTGGTCAATGCACTGTTAGAACACTGCACAGACTTATCAGGTATCAACGGCGAAATCCGCCCCGGCATTGTGCATCGCCTTGATAAAGATACTTCCGGCGTCATGGTAGCCGCCAAAAATGACCGCGCCCATCTCGATCTGGCTGAACAAATCAAAAGCCGCACCGCCAGTCGCAAGTACCTAGCTATTGTTCATGGTAACATTGCTGAAGAACAGGGCATCATTAACGCTCCTATTGGCCGCCATCCGTCTGACCGAAAAAAAATGGCTGTTACCTTTAGTAACAGCAAAGAAGCAATAACCCGCTTCCGCGTTGTCGAGCGGTTTGTTAATTTTACACTTGTCGAATGCAAACTGCAGACCGGCCGTACACACCAAATCAGAGTTCACATGCAGTACATAGAGCACCCGGTTGTGGGTGATCCCAAATACGGACCTGAGAAAAAGCGGTTTGAAATTGAAGGCCAAGCGCTTCATTCGGCAGAACTGTCACTTAAGCACCCTGTTACTGGCGAGATCATGGTGTTTACTGCACCCATGCCAGATGATATGATTAATATACTTAAACAATTAGAAGCGATAAAGAGAGAGGAGAAATAAGAATATGGCAAATCACGTAAATATGGCGGATAAAGCTGTCATCATGGATTCACAAGCCATCAAGCGCGCACTCACCCGGGTAGCCCACGAAATTGTTGAGCGCAATAAAGGGGTCAGTGACTTAGCGCTGGTCGGTATCAGAACACGCGGTGTTCCGTTAGCACAGCGCATAGCAGAGGAAATCAAGAGGATTGAAGGTGTTGATCTGCCTGTAGGCATCCTGGATATCACGCTGTACAGGGATGACCTGTCAACACTGGCATATCAGCCCATTGTCCACGAGACGCTCATTCCGTTTTCTATTAACGACAAAAAAGTTGTTCTTGTTGATGATGTCTTATTTACTGGGCGTACTGTACGAGCGGCGCTAGATGCTATCATTGATATTGGCCGTCCATCTGCTATTCAGCTGGCTGTGCTTATTGACCGCGGCCATCGAGAACTCCCCGTTAGAGCCGACTATGTAGGGAAGAATGTACCGACTTCAGGCAAAGAAATAGTCAGCGTGCAGCTGACCTCAATTGATAGCAGTGAGCAGGTTGTCATTAAAGAAATTATTGAGGACTAATCAGTTGTTGTACAAGTGTTTCATCCGGTGTTACATATACTGTGTTCTGATGATCATAAATGACAAAACCAGGTTTAGCACCAGAAGGTTTACGGACATGGCGCCGCTTGGTATAGTCGACAGGAACATTGGCCGATTGACGGCCTTTACTGAAATAGGCGGCTAACTGCGCTGCCTCTTTGATCGCGTGTGCTGTAATTTCTCGGTTATCACCACGAATAATGACATGTGAACCAGGTATATCTTTGGTGTGCAGCCAAATGTCATCAGGTTGGGCTTGTTTAAATGTCACCTGGTCATTTTGGCGATTATTTTTACCAACGATAAGACTAAAGCCATCGCTGGTCTTCGCAGTTAGAGGTGATGATGGTGCCGTTGGCAGACGACGCTTTTCGGATGTTTTTATATAGCCAGCTGTGATTAGTTCCTGACGTACTTCGTTCACCTCGGCACTCGCGACCGCGTGGGTAAGAGCTACAGCAATGCTCTCTAAATAGGTGATCTCTCCCTGGCATTCTTTGAGCTGACAGGCCAAATGCTCCCCAGAGCGTTTGGCCTTATTGTATTTTACATAATACTGCTGCGCATTTTCCAGTGGTGACAACGCAGGATCTAGGTTGATAACAATCTGCTGAGCATTAGGCTCCTCACTATAGATGTCTAGCAAAGCTTGTTCATGAACGCCAGAGGTAACAGCATATAGATTAGCCATCAGAATATCGCCATATTTTCGGAGTTCATTTGCGTTTTCTGCCTGGGACAGTTCTTCTGTTAAGACAGCATGCTTGCGGGTTAGCTTGGCCAATTCCACCGTAAGTAACTTGGTTAATAGTTCTTTTTCGGGCAAGGACGGACGACCCCTGAATTTGTCAAAGTACTCGACAGCAGCGCTCATACTTGAAAAATTGTTAAGGTTATACTGGCTGAGATGCCCGGGTACAAAGGCAGCAATGGCCAATGGCCGGCTCTGCCCCTCGACTATAACACTGGGTGTGACCTGCCCCTCCTTAAGGGGTATAGCGATACTGGCAACCGCTTCGCTCAGTGCGTCTACATCAGCGTTATCAAGCTCACCGAGGCGAATGTCTGGAGAAAATCCGCCGCGCCATGCAATCTCCTGCGCCGTGAGCGGGCCAAGACCAATCCCGGTAGCAATGATTGCTTTGCTGAGTGAAGCGGCAGGAGCCGCTAATACCCGCCCCGCAAACAAGGACGGCTCAATCTCCAAGATGTTCAGGCGGTCTTGGCCTGGCGGGTAGACATACTCTTTTCCAGGCAGTACCTGACGGTAGCGACTTACATGAGCGGTCACCCGTTTAATAGCATCAATAATGGTATTATCCTGTGTTAAGATAATATTACTATGTTTACCCATAATTTCGACCACCAACCGTTTGGTCACAATTATCCCGCGTTCGCCGCGCACATCAATATTGATATTTACAATACGGTCAAGACTGTGCTGCTCAATGCTGGCAATGCGTCCGTCTTCCAGGTGTTTTCTAAGTAGCATGCAAAAATTAGGAGCCACAGCCGGGTTTTCCGGAGCCGATGCCGTAAGGAGCAATTTGGGGCGTTCCGGATTAGCTGAGAGAAAAAGACGCAGGTTTTCTCCCGGTTGACGCACCCACAGTAAGAGCGAATAGGAGTCTGGCTGAAACACTTTATCAATACGACCGCCGGTGAGGGCCGCGTTAATCTCACCCACGAGCGGTGCGAGAGACAATCCATCAATATTCATTTCGAAACCTCCGTCAGTCTACAGAACTTAAGCAATTTGCCAATAGTATATCACCCTTGGCAATTAGCGGTCAAACTCGGTCTAATTCGCCACCTAACAGAATAACATGGTTAATAAAGCAAAACGCATGTTAGCGAGGTGGCTGCATGGATAGGGAAAAATGGTATACACGTACGTCAGATGAAGCGGTTCAATTCTGGCAAACAAGCTTTGTAGACGGGTTATCTTCCTCTGAAGTTAACACCAGACTGGACAAATTCGGATTTAATGAGCTGGCCGAAAAAGAAAAAACCGCATGGTGGAAACGGTTTTTAGCACAGTTTCAGGATTTCATGGTATTAGTCTTGTTGGGGGCCACGCTGATATCCGCCTTTCTGGGCGAATATGCCGACGCGGTCACTATCTTAATCATTGTGCTGATGAATGCCGTTTTAGGGTTTGTCCAGGAATACCGGGCCGAACAGTCGCTGGCTGCATTAAAAAAGCTGGCTTCGCCCACTGCAAGAGTAGTGAGGAATAGCATGGTTCAGCAAATTCCAGCCAGAGAACTTGTGCCTGGAGACATTTTAGTACTTGAGGCGGGCGACAAGCTGGCTGCTGATGGCCGGCTCATTGATGTTCATAATATGGAAGTAGAAGAGGCAGCGCTTACAGGCGAATCCATGCCTGTGCGCAAAGTAGCTGACAGAAGCTTTAGTGAAGATGCTCCCCTGGGTGACAGAAGGAACATGGTATACGCCGGTACCAGTGTAGTCAGAGGCCGTGGCAAGGCCGTCGTCTGCGCGTCCGGAATGGCTACAGAAGTTGGTCATATTGCCGGTATGATTCAATCAACAACAGAAGAAGCCACTCCACTGGAACGGCGGTTGGACCATCTTGGTAAATGGTTGGTTTGGGGCTGTTTGGCTATTTGTTTGATCGTTGTCATTACTGGTGTGGCAAAAGGCGAATCCTTATTCCTGATGTGTATGGCTGGCATAAGCTTGGCTGTTGCGGCTATCCCTGAAGGCCTGCCTGCCATCGTAACAGTGGCCTTAGCTCTTGGTGTCCAGCGTATGATTAAGCAGCGGGCAATTATCCGGAAACTACCAGCGGTGGAGACGCTTGGCTGCACTACAGTAATCTGCTCTGACAAAACAGGAACATTGACGCAAAATGCGATGACAGTGCGACAGGTATTTACTGACGGCAACAAATATGAAATTACCGGAACAGGTTATGATATTAAAGGTGATATTCTACTTAATCAGCAGTCGTTTACTATCAGTAAGGATAAAGCCCTTCAGCAATGCCTCACCATTGGTGTTCTCTGTAATAATAGTACCTTAAAACAAAACAATGTTGCGATTACAGGTATCTGGCGCAATAAAACCGAAACCAGCTGGTCGGTAGAAGGCGACCCAACTGAAGGGGCCATTATTGTAGCTGCTGCCAAAGCTGCTATTTGGCAGGCTGAGATAGAAAAAACACAAAAGCGGGTGGCTGAGATTCCATTTGAATCCGAGCGACGCCGCATGTCGGTTGTATATCGCGATGTAAATAATAATAATATTCTATATATTAAAGGCGCCCCTGATACTATTCTCGAACTGTGCCGGTATTACCATACGGCGGCAGGTCCTACTTCTATGACTAATGAGCATATTACCAGAGTAAATAGTATTAGCGAACAAATGGCATCCCAGGCCCTCCGGGTACTTGCGGTGGCTTATCGCCGCCTGACACCGGCTCAAGCAAAGAATCCTGACGAAACCATCGAGAATGATTTGGTTTTCGCTGGGCTAATCGGTATGATTGATCCACCTCGCGAAGAAGCCAAATCCTCAATTGCCTTATGTCGTGAAGCCGGTATTAAAACAGTAATGATTACCGGCGACCACAAAAATACAGCAGTTGCTATCGCCCAGGAACTGCAAATTTATAAAGAAGGACAACATAAGGCGCTCACCGGCAAGGATCTTGACGCTATGAGCGAAGGGGAACTTGACGCCATAGTTAATAAAGTCACTGTGTATGCCCGAGTCTCGCCTGCCCATAAATTAAGTATCGTCCGGGCGCTTAAACGCCAGGGCCATATAGTAGCCATGACCGGTGACGGAGTTAATGATGCACCAGCCATAAAAGAAGCCGACATTGGCGTAGCTATGGGAATTTCCGGAACCGATGTCACCAAAGAAGCCTCGGCTATGGTTTTAGCTGATGACAACTTTGCCACAATTGTCGCAGCAGTAGAGGAAGGCCGCGGTATTTATGATAATATCAGAAAATTTATCAGATACCTGCTGTCTTGCAATATTGGCGAAGTACTGACCATGTTTTTAGCTGCGCTGCTAGGTCTACCGATGCCACTACTGCCTGTACAAATACTTTGGGTAAATCTTGTCACTGACGGGCTGCCAGCCATGGCGCTTGGCGTTGATCCCAATAACCCTAACATTATGCAGCGCCCACCCCGCCATCCTGGGGAAAGTGTTTTCTCCCGCGGCCTAAGCCGGAAAATTATTGGGCGCGGCATTCAAATTGGTTTAAGCACACTTTTTGTCTTTAGTGTGGTATACTATCTACAGAATGATTTGGCGCTGGCCCGGACAGCTGCATTTGCTACACTGGTTTATTGCCAGATGTTCCATGTATTTGACTGCCGGTCGGAAACTGCTACCATATTTGAACTTAAATTTACTAGCAATAAATATTTGCTGGCGGCCGTAACATTCTCGACAGTTATGCAGCTTTCAGTTATGTACATACCGTTTTTAAGCGCTATTTTTTCCACTGTGCCGCTTTCATTGGGCAACTGGGCGCTTGTCCTGACAGTATCCGGCTGGACGCTCATACTAAACGGCTTTAAACACCTATTCAGACGTCGTCCTGCGCGCCGCGCAGTTTTACCGCAAAACCGGTAACTACAATATCTAGGGGGAATAGCATGCAGTTCACAAAGTGGCATGGATTGGGCAATGATTTTGTAATTATCAATAGCCAAACAGAACATATTACTGATTACCGCAAACAGGCGTTAGCCGTCTGCGACCGTAATTTCGGCATTGGCGCTGACGGGCTTGTCGTCATGATGCCATCAGACATTGCTGATTTTAAAATGCGCATATTTAACTCTGACGGTAGCGAAGCCGACATGTGCGGTAACGCTACCCGCTGCGTAGCCCGTTATCTCTATGAAACCGGGATGACTGATAAAACAGTCATCACCCTAGATACCTTAGCAGGAATTATTACGCCTGAGCTTATTTTTGAAAACGGTAAACTGGTGACAGTCAAGGTTGATATGGGCGAACCAAAACTTACCCGGGGTGAAACCCCGATGGCCGGCAATCCTGCAGAAAAGGCAATCAATGTGCCGATTGAGGTGGACGGCCAAACCTACCAAGTTACTGCTCTGTCAATGGGAAACCCGCACTGTGTCATTTTTGTCGATGACGTATCCAAAATCAACTTATCGATGATTGGTCCCAAAATCGAGGCACATAGCCTGTTTCCTAAAAAAACCAATGTTGAATTCATCCAAGTGATAGACCGGCATACCCTTAAAATGCGTGTTTGGGAACGCGGTGCCGGCATTACCAAAGCCTGCGGCACTGGTGCCAGCGCCGCCTTAGTTGCCGCTGTGTTAAACGGTCATACAGACCGTCAGGCAACCGTAAAATTAGACGGCGGCGATCTGTTTATCCTCTGGGCCGACAACAACCACATTTATAAATCGGGCCCAGCCGTTGAAGTATTCAGGGGAAAGTACTTACTGTAAAGAAAACACGGCTTGCGCCGAGCCTTTGGCGAAAGAGGAAGCCGATGTTGCCCTTATCCAGGAACAGGATAAAGAAAACCGGCTCACGCTGAGCCGGTTTTTATATAACTTATAAATTCAGAAAAAAGGGATTTTTTACACTTATGCGTAATATAAATACGCGAGGATATTTTGGTCATCGGAGGTGTTAAGGTGAGGTTTCTTTCTGCTTTTCTTAGCCTAATACTCCTGCTCTCAAGCCCTTGGCCCGCCGGGGCAATATCGTTGGTAAACAAAGAAGTCATCCTCGAAGCTCAAGATTATGGCGTAAAACGTAAACTACTGGCGCTTACCGATTTTCTTGCGCCCTGGCTTGTTTATGAAGAAAAGGCTCCTATTCTAAATGAAACAACGGAAAAGGCATATTTGTATACACCCTTTCTGCTTATAGCTAATGACGCCCGGGATAAAGTCAGGAGTAAGCAAGTCGTGGAGCTTGCCGACAGCGAAAAAATTTTAGCTGATTATGCAGGGTGCCTGGTTTTTAGTATAACAGCAAATGGTAATAGTCCAAACTTTACTGAAGGTATTCAAACAATCCTCAAGCAAGAAAAGAAAGTGGTCAAACCCTACCACGTGGTAGCCAACTCTCCGGTCAAAACACCCTGGTTTCCTGATGAACCACAATATACTGCCCATTCATATTTTTACTTTTCGGATAAAGACATTATGTTAAACAAACCTCTTACATTAATAGTCACGACCAAAGACAAACAGGAGCGCCGCTTTTACTTCGATTTGCCGAATTTTAAATGATTAGCTACCATAAATGGGGTTTATCTCCATTTATTTTTTTGGTAAAAAGGGATTTAGGACAAGCAACGCGAATTAACAGTAAAAATCTACGGGTTAAAATTGTATTATCAGTCAATAATAACATACGCAAAGGAAGGTGCAGTTTTCGTGCTAAAAAGTATGACCGGATTTGGCCGGGGTGAATATATCGATTCGACCCATCGAATTGTTGTTGAGATTAAAGCGGTAAACCACCGATATAACGAAATTGTTATTCGTATGCCCAAAGCCTTAGGCAGTCTGGAAGACAAAGTCCGCCGTGGTATTGCTAATACGATTTTGCGTGGCCGGGTGGACGCCTTTATTACCGTCGATGAATATGGTGAAAAGAAACGGACGGTAAGGGTTGACAAAGAATTGGCAATGGCTTACCATAATGCAATGAGAGAATTAGCCGGTATTCTTGAAATGCCAGCCAGCGATAATATCTTCCACCTTTCCAAATATCCTGATGTACTCAAGGTTGAGGAAGTATCTGAAGATGTTGAGAAACTGTGGCCCAAACTAGCAACTGCTATTGAGTCAGCAGTTATAAATCTTATGAAAATGCGCGAGGCCGAAGGAGCTAATATTGAGCGCGACCTCTTGGAGCGGGTTGACAAACTGTATAAGTACATTGCAATTGTTGAAGAGAGAGCGCCGCAAATTCTGGTTGAATACCGCGAGAGACTGCTAAACCGCATGCGGGAATTGTTAGCGGCTGTAGGAGCAGAGCCTGATGAAACCAGACTGCTCCAGGAAACAGCCATATTTGCCGATCGAACTAATGTTACTGAAGAAATCGTTAGACTTAAAAGCCATTTATCTCAATTCAAAGCGGCTGTTACAGCGCCTGAAGCAGTTGGACGAAAACTTGATTTTATTGTCCAAGAGATTAACAGGGAAACAAACACTATTGCTTCTAAAGCAAATGATTCTACAATTGCCAATGTGGTCGTTGAAATTAAAAGTGAGATTGAGAAGGTCAGAGAGCAAATCCAAAACATAGAGTAATATAGGAGCTTACGTCTAAATACCTATAAACGTATAGGAGGAGTCTTAATGGACATAAAATTAATCAATATTGGCTTTGGCAATATAGTATCTGCGAACCGGATTATCTCTATCGTCAGCCCAGAATCTGCTCCCATCAAGAGGATTATCCAGGAAGCGCGAGATCGGGGTATGCTTATTGACGCTACATATGGACGCCGTACCCGCGCAGTAATTATTACCGACAGCGACCACGTCATTCTATCGGCCGTACAGCCGGAAACAGTGGCCCACCGTCTAACTAGCAAAGATACCAGTGATGACTCTGCCGAATAACTGCTTGAAAGGAGATTGACTATGGCGCAGCAAGGAATTTTAATCGTTATTTCCGGTCCTTCCGGCACCGGTAAAGGTACTATATGCCGTGAGTTGCTGCGTAGCAATCCCCATCTGAAATACTCGATATCAGCCACTACACGCCCGCCGAGAGTGGGAGAGGTAGATGGGGTAAACTATCTATTCATTGGCAAAAATCAGTTTACGACCATGATTGATAATGGCGAACTGCTGGAATGGGCCGAAGTTTATGGCAACTTCTACGGAACACCACGCCATTATGTACTTGATCAGCTAAATAACGGGTATGATGTCGTGCTGGAAATTGATACCCAGGGAGCCATGAAGGTAAAGGATAATTTTCCGCAAGGTGTTTTTGTATATATCATCCCTCCCTCGCTTGATGAACTGGCTGATAGAATTTATAAACGCGGCACTGACAGTCTTGACGCAATCCAAAATCGTCTGAACTGCGCAAGCGGTGAACTTAGCCTAGCGCACAATTATCACTATATTGTGGTTAATGACCAAGTAGCCGCAGCTGTTCAAAAAGTCGAAACCATTATTACCGCTGAGAAATATCGGGCAGAACGCAATACTGATTTAATTGACAGCCTCTGTCATACAAAATGTACATGTAACGAGCACTGGGTACCTTCAAGTAAATAGGCAAGGGGGAGACATAATGATTAATCCGTCTTTAGATGTTTTAGTACAAAAAGTTGATAGTAAATACACACTGGTGGTACTTGCCGCCAAACGGGCGAGAGAGATTATGGACGGACAGCCAACTTTAGCTGAATCCAAGTCCAACAAGCCGGTAACAATTGCCCTGGAAGAAATTGCGCAAAACAAAATTACGTACGAACGTACTAAAACTGGAATTAAATAGGAGGAAACAATGTCCTCAGGTCATACTATTGTCATGGGGGTTTCCGGTGGTATTGCGGCCTATAAAGCCGTAGATGTTGTTAGCCGTTTAAAAAAGGCCGGCTGCAATGTTTATGTCATTATGACTAAATCCGCCACAGAATTTGTCACTCCGCTCACCTTCCGCGAGATAAGCGGCAACCCGGTTATTACCGACATGTGGGAAGAACCCAAAACCTGGAACGTTCAACATATCGCGTTGGCTTCTCGCGCAGATTTATTTCTCATTGTCCCGGCAACTGCCAATGTCATTGGCAAAATAGCGGGCGGCATTGCGGACGACATGCTTACAACTACAGTCATGGCCACAACAGCGCCGGTTGTACTTGCGCCAGCCATGAATACGAATATGTTTCTTAACCCGATTACTCAACAGAACTTAGCCAAATTAAAAGGGATAGGGTATCATATCATTGAACCTGCCTCCGGCATGTTGGCCTGTGGTATCGAGGGATCTGGCCGCTTACCAGAACCAGCAGTCATTGTGGAGAAAATAATTTCCCTATTACATACCCGCCATGCTCTTTCAGGCAAACGACTACTGGTTACTGCGGCTGGCACGAGGGAACCCATCGACCCTGTCAGATTTCTCGGCAACCGCTCCAGCGGAAAAATGGGGTATGCACTGGCACAGGCAGCAGCTGCACGCGGCGCTGAGGTTATTCTGGTTTCCGGCCCTTCTAGCTTGCCTACACCGCCCGGCATTACCGTGAAACGTGTAGAAACGGCCGCCGAAATGCGTGAAGCTGTTTTAGCTGAATTTGACACTGTTGATATCGTAATTAAAGCGGCTGCGGTTGCCGACTACCGACCCGAATTGGCAGCCGAGCAGAAGATAAAGAAAACCGGCGACACGCTGACCCTGAATCTGGTCAAAAACCCGGATATCCTGCGCGAGTTAGGACAACGGAAAAAACAACAGCTATTGATCGGCTTTGCTGCTGAAACAGAAGATCTTATGGCACACGCTCACGAAAAATTGATTAATAAAAATCTTGATATGATTGTTGCCAATGATGTTACATTACCCGGGGCCGGCTTTAACATAGACACTAATATTGTAAAAGTCATCCACAAAAATGGTGTGGTGGAAGAACTGCCTCAACTGAGTAAATACCAGGTGGCAGAAATCATTATAGACAAAATTTGTGCAATGTTGACAAAATCTACTTGATTTTTTTAAATAATTGGATTAAACTTTTTTTGGTGTGAAAATTGCATATCTTATACTCATCAAGAGTTGGTGGAGGGACTGGCCCGATGAAACCGCGGCAACCATTTAGCATTTTTACCTGCTAAAAACGGTGCCAATTCCGACGGCAAGACCGTAAGATGGGAGCGAAAAATCACGCCTCCCTTGCGGGGGTTTTTCTTTTTTAGATTAAAAACTAGGAGGGATAGTTATCATGGAAAAAAAACGTGTGCTCTTTACATCTGAATCTGTAACCGAAGGCCATCCTGATAAGATTGCCGACCAAATTTCTGATAGCGTGCTTGACGCTATTCTGGCTCATGACCCATCAGCCCGGGTAGCCTGCGAAACACTGGTGACTACCGGTATTGTGCATGTAGTGGGCGAGATTACCACTAATTGTTATGTGGACATCCCCAAGATTGTCCGTGAGACCATCAAAGAAATCGGCTATACTCGCGCCAAATACGGTTTTGACAGCGAAACCTGCGGTGTTTTGACCTCGATTGACGAGCAATCACCAGATATTGCTATGGGTGTAGATAAGGCGTTAGAAGCCAAACAAGGCGACATGGATGTTATTGAAGCTATTGGTGCCGGCGACCAAGGCATGATGTTCGGCTATGCCACCAACGAAACACCCGAGTATATGCCTCTGCCAATTGCCTTAGCTCATAAGCTGGCTCGCCGCCTGTCGGAAGTCCGCAAAAACGGTGAACTTGGTTACCTCCGTCCTGACGGCAAAACGCAGGTCACTGTTGAGTATGAAGATGGCAAACCGGTGCGCATTGACACCATTGTCGTGTCCACCCAACATAGCCCGGAGGTTGACCGTGAAACCATTGAGAAAGACCTAATCGCTAAAGTCGTCGTTCCTATCGTTCCCGGCGAACTCTTAGACGCCAAGACCAAATACTACATCAACCCGACCGGACGGTTTGTAGTTGGCGGTCCACAAGGTGATGCCGGCTTAACCGGACGTAAAATCATTGTAGATACATATGGTGGTATGGCCCGTCACGGCGGCGGCGCTTTCTCAGGCAAAGACCCAACAAAGGTTGACCGCTCAGCTGCTTACGCTGCCCGCTATGTGGCCAAGAATGTGGTTGCCGCTGGCTTAGCCGATAAGTGCGAAATCCAGTTGGCTTATGCTATCGGTATTGCCCGTCCAGTGTCTGTTATGGTGGAAACTTTCGGCACAGCTAAAATTTCCGAAACCAAAATTGTTGAACTCATCAACAAACACTTTGATTTAAGACCGGCCGGCATTATCAAATCTCTTGACCTCAGACGTCCCATCTACCGTCAGACTGCTGCCTATGGTCATTTCGGTCGCACCGATGTTAACCTGCCATGGGAGCAGACCGACAAAGCTGAAGTTCTGCGTAAAGAAGCTAATATATAAACTAATTAATTAGTGACCAATGGTAATACTAACTATGCTGGACACTCAATTCAGTAAAAAGGGAGGTATTCCGTTGGCTACACAGAAAAATACCAAACAATCCATTTACCGTGTTGGGGGCCTCAAAGGCGACCACTGCCGGGACCGTATTGAACATACGTTATCCCACCTTCATGGTGTCTCTTCAGTCAAGGTGGACTTAGCTTCCAAGCAAGTTGCGGTCAACCATGACGAATCACTTACCTCTAGCGGATATATTGAAGAAACCTTACAATCACTTGGCTACTCCATTCAGGGTTAGGGAGTGTGCTAATGAAGCTCCATTTTTCTCCGCTAAGAAGGCACCGGACTAAACGTTTTTTTAAGCGTTTGCCTATGGATACCGGGCTTGACTGGGAAATGGCCGCTCATTACCCCGAAAAACCGGTAGCAGGTATTTGACAATTAAAAGCGAATATATACTTTAGTTAAAAAGGGGACTTTACAAGTCCCCTTCTCTTTATTCGATAATAAGTGGTGAAAACATGTCAAATACTGCCCAAGTTATTGTTAATATTCCGGCTCGCAGCCTTGATAAGCCGTTTTCCTATATCATTCCCGCCCATTTACCAAATGTTGAGGTAGGCTTTCGGGTCCTTGTGCCTTTTGGTAACCGTAAGGTCGAAGGCTTTATTGTTGGTTTAGCGGAAGAAAACACTGAAAGCTTAAAACCCATTCTTGATGTTTTGGATAATTATCCCTGGTTTGACGGCAATATGCTGGAAACTGCCAAATGGCTGAGTGAATACTACCTGTGTTCGTTGGGTGAAGCCATGCGGCTATTTATTCCTGGCCAATCGGGTATCAAAACGCAAAAAGCTTATCAGGCACCTGCTGAGGTTAATTTTGAACAGGCTGCTGCTTTGCTGAACAACAAACCGGAAGAGTACCGTACTGCGCTTACTTACATATATGAGCGAGGCCCTGTCACACCGATTGACCTTACTAAGCTAACAGATAGCCCGGATGCTATGATAAAATTCTTTTTACAGCATAAGCTAATCGTGAACGCCGACACTGTTAGCAAACGCGGCAAGGCCAATGTAACCACAATGATTAATTTGGCTGTAAGCAGGGAAGTGGCCGCTCAAATTGAGCTAACACTGCCCAAAACCAAGGGAGCACAACGGCGGTTGCTCAATGCGCTGTTAACTACCGAAGAACTTAGCACCTCTCAATTGCGCAGTCTCAATATTACCCAAGACACTGTGAAAAAACTAGCGGAGCAGGGTCTCGTCAACACCCGCCGTGTGCCGGTGTTCCGAAACAGCTATGCCGGAGGGAGCCAGCAAGCGTCCGAAGTAACCTTGACACAAGAGCAGTCTCATGCGCTAAATTTAATTATTCCAGCAATTAAATCCGGACTCCACTCATCATTCTTAGTCCATGGTGTTACCGGTAGCGGTAAGACGCTGGTCTATATCAAGGCAGTCGCCGAGGCGAGACAGCTTGACCGCCAAGCCATAGTTTTAGTACCAGAGATTGCCCTGACAAGCCAAATTGTCGCCCGTTTCAAAGCTGCATTTGGTGAGGACGTAGTTGTCATGCACAGCAAGCTGTCGGTAGGCGAACGGCATGACGCCTGGCGCCGCCTGCAGGCAGGCGACGCTGGAATTGTCATTGGCGCGCGCTCTGCGTTATTTGCCCCAGTAAGCCGTCTAGGCCTAATAATCATAGACGAAGAACATGAATTTACATACAAACAGGAAGAAACACCCCGTTACCATGCCCGAGAGGTGGCGTTAACAAGAGCCAGACTGGCAGGAGCAGCTGTTGTGCTTGGCAGTGCTACACCTGCCGTGGAAACCTATTACAAGGCATTGCAAGGGGAACACTCACTAATTCCCATGAATAAACGGGTGGACGACACCCCCATGCCGGTGGTTACTGTTGTGGATATGCGTCAGGAACTGGCACAAGGCCGTCGCAGCGTCATCTCGCAGGCCCTGCAGGAAATGCTGACCGAAGCCTTAGCAAAAAAAGAACAGGCCGTTATCCTGCTTAACCGCCGCGGCTACTCCACATTTGTCCTCTGCCGTGAATGCGGCCATGTCCTCAAATGCCGCCACTGTGACATCTCGCTGGTTTATCACGCTCCGGCTAATGTTTTGCGCTGCCACTACTGCCAGGAGCGTCACGCCATACCAGACACCTGTCCGGAATGCAGCAGCCGGTATATTCGCTTTTTTGGTGCCGGCACGCAAAAGGTAGAAGAGGCTCTGGCCGCCCTATTCCCGTCAGCTCAAATTGTCCGCATGGACCAAGACACTACTGGCGGCAAAATGGCTCATGACAAGATATTGTCAGCATTCGCCGCCGGAACGTATGATATTCTCCTTGGCACCCAAATGGTGGCAAAAGGCCACGACATTCCCAATGTAACGGCAGTCGGCATTATCTCGGCCGATACTGCCCTCAATTTACCCGACTTCCGAGCAGCCGAAAAGACGTTTGCACTGCTGACGCAAGCGGCTGGCCGAGCTGGACGCGGCACCAAAATAGGCCGGGTAGTCATGCAGACCTATAATCCAGAACACTATGCCGTCACCGCCGGGGCAGACCATAATTATCAGGCGTTTTATCAAAATGAAATTGCTTTCCGCCGTCAGTTAAACTATCCGCCTTACGCAAATTTGATAAAAATAACTGTTCAAGCATCTGATGAAGTAACCGTTCACCGCAATGCTAACCAATTAGCGGCAGAACTTACTCAGTCACTTGCCGTGACAGATGCGTCAATTATTGGGCCATTTCCGGCTTCAGTCAATAAGATAAAAGATATCTTCCGTGTTAATATTCTCATAAAAACTCAGGTTTTGCCCACTATAACCAGACAGCTAGCCACCTTAGGTATAGCCAGCCGCCGCGACATCATTGTCGACATTGATCCGGTTAATGTCCTTTAGTCTGAGCTAGCTACTTTCATGACAAACGAAACTGTGGTAAAATTTTTCTAATGGTCTGATAGGTAAGAGGAGGTATACACATTGCCGGTAATGGAAATTAGAAAAGCAGGCGACAAGGTATTAAAAATAATGGCTATGCCTGTCGACAAAATTGACCGTAAAATTAAACACTTACTTGATGATATGGCAGAAACCATGTATGCCGCTGACGGCGTAGGGTTAGCCGCGCCACAGGTTGGAGTGTCTTGGCGCATAGTCGTCATAGACGTAGGCGAAGGTATTATTGAACTAATTAACCCTGAGATTGTTGCAAAAGAAGGTTGCGAAATCGGCACCGAAGGCTGCTTAAGTGTTCCCGGTATGTACGGTGAAGTTGAGAGATATGCTACAGTTACCGTTGAGGCCTTGAACAGGAACGGCAAGAAAATTCGGATTAACGGCTCAGGTCTGCTGGCTCGTGCTCTGCAGCATGAAATAGACCATCTTGACGGTATTTTATTTATTGAATTAGCAAAAACCATGCACAAGGGGTAGTTGAATGGGAAATTTACGTGCAGTATTTATGGGAACACCGGATTTCGCAGTGCCTTGTTTAGAAATGCTGGTCAAAGAAGGTTACCACATATCCGCGGTTGTCACCCAGCCTGATCGGCCCAAAGGCCGTGGTCAGAAACTTGCTTATTCGCCTGTTAAAGAAGCAGCGCTGGCATATAATTTACCAGTCTTGCAGCCTGACAGCATTAGAACTGATGAATTTTACAACCACATAGCAGAACTCTCTCCTGATGTAATCATTGTTGTCGCTTTTGGTCAATTCCTTCCCAAGAAAATTTTAGACATGCCGGCCTATGGCTGCATTAACGTGCACGCCTCACTATTACCCAAATATCGAGGCTCAGCGCCCATTCACTGGGCTATCATCCATGGGGAAACAACTACCGGTATTACCACTATGTATATGGATGTCGGCATGGACACCGGCGACATGATTTTAAAAGCTGAACTGCCAATTCTGCCAGCTGACACAACCGGCAGCCTTCACGATAAACTCAAAGTTTTGGGCGCTGTCGTACTTGCAGACACACTAAAACAGATAGAAGCTGGCCTTGCGCCACGTCATCCGCAAAACGAGGCTGAGGCTACCTACGCCCAGATGCTTAACCGAGATACCGAACGCATTGACTGGCATCAGCCGGCAGTAGCCATCCATAACCTGGTGCGAGGACTAAATCCCTGGCCAGTAGCATACTGCAGTCTTCAAAATAAATCACTGAAAATCTGGAAGACTAAAGTACATAACGAGTCACAACCCTGCACAGAACCAGGTAGAGTTGTGCAAATAACCAAAGAAGGGCTTGTTGTCGAAACCGGTAAAGGGACAATAGAGATGCTTGAGGTACAGCCTGAATCTAAACGGCGGATGAAGGCCAGTGACTGTGTTTGCGGCTATTGCCTTACAATAGGCAACCTATTTGAATAGAAGGTGGCAAAACGTGATTGAAGTAGTACATAGGCCCCGCAAACGACTTTTTTTGGCGCTCATTCTTATTAGTCTATTTTTAGCAATAGTATCCAGCTACGGTCTGTGGGTTGTCAGTTCACCGGGCTTAACTAATATCAGCAGCTATTTACCCATGATACTAGGCTTCCTTTTAGCAGCAGTCATTCTGGCCGCCGCCTGCGGTGTCTCTGGTATCCTGCTGGCTATTCTTGGATTTAGGACACTCGGCATCTTCCAGGGTCTGGCGTGGTCAGCCATCAATCTTTTATTCCCAATAGCCATCTGTATCGGGAAATTGTTTGATGTTGACAAAGAACGGATTGAACGGTCATTCATCGAAGTCAGTAACCATTTAATCTTGCAAAAAAACATAACTGTACAACCGGCCAAATTGCTAATTATGACACCTCACTGCCTACAGCAGGAGACTTGCCCTCACAAAATTACGCGCAACGTGTCCAACTGCCATCACTGTGGTCAATGTCAAATTGGCGATTTGGCAATACTTGCCGAGAGCTATGGTGTCCATCTGGCTGTCGTGACCGGGGGTACCTTGGCTAGAAAAGTAATAAAAAGTATCCGCCCGCACGCTGTATTGGCCATTGCCTGCGAACGTGACCTCACGAGCGGTATTCAGGATGTCTTCCCGCTGCCAGTAATTGGCGTACTCAATGACCGGCCGTTCGGGCCATGCTGCAATACACGAGTTAATCTCGCTAAAGTTGAACAAGCTATTCAGAGCTTTTTATCGAACACTCCTCAGAGAAAAATTTAAAGATGAGGCATCTACATGACTGCAAAAAAAATTGACGCCAGGGACGTCGCTCTCAAAGTGATTAACGACATTGAAGTAAATGGCGCTTACGCTAATATTGCCTTAGGGCAAGAGATAAACCGGCGGACATCCCAGGGGCAGCTTTCTGATCAAGACAGGCGTTTTATAACTGAACTGGTATACGGTACCGTTAAAGCCGGCGCTACTTTGGACTGGATGCTTAGCAATTACCTGAGTCGTCCGCTTACTAAAGTAGCGCCCATTATTAGAAACATCTTGCGATTAGGCATGTATCAGCTATTTTTTTTGGAAAAGGTTCCTGCTTCTGCAGCTTGCAATCAAGCAGTTGAATTGGCCAAGAAATACGGTCATGCCGGCACAGTTAAATTTGTCAACGGTGTTTTGAGGAATGCCGCCCGCAGCCCAGAAAAGATTGTTTATCCTGATCGTGATAAACAGCCCATAAGATACTTGGCACTCAAATACTTTCACCCCGAATGGCTTATTGAACGTTGGGTTAAACGTCTGGGCGCAGCCGCGTGCGAAGAGTTGTGTCAAATTAATAATAATACACCGCCATTGTCGGTACGCACTAATACAGTTAAAATTAACCGTACTGAACTCATGCAGCGTTTGACAGACGAGGGGGTAACGTGCCAGGTCTCAGACTGGACTCCAGAAGGTATAGTATGCTACGAACACCCAGGCCTAGGCTCACTTGCATCACTGCAAGAAGGTCTTTTTCAGGTACAGGACGAAAGCTCCATGCTTGTAGCGCATATCCTTGGCCCGCAACCTGGCGAGTTTGTTATCGATGCCTGCGGCGCTCCCGGCGGTAAAACCACCCACATTGCCGCCCTCATGAATAATACCGGAAAGGTATTATCTACCGATATTTATGAACATAAGCTGACTCTGACTCGAGAAAACGCTGGACGCCTAGGCTTAACCAACATTGAGACAAAAGCGCTTGACGCTGTCAACTTGGATAGCATGTACCCGCTCAAGGCTGACAGGGTTCTTGTAGATGCCCCCTGTTCCGGGCTGGGTGTATTGAGGCGTAAACCTGATTCACGCTGGCGTAAATCAGATGAAATCTTGCAGGATTTACCCAAATTGCAAGCCGCCATCTTAGCCAGCGCCGCCCAATGTGTAAAACCTGGTGGTGTTTTAGTCTACAGTACCTGTACGACCGAGCCTGAAGAAAACCAGAATATTGTCAATGCATTCCTACAAGCCCATCCTGCGTTTGCCCTTGAACCGGCAGGTCAATACTTGCCTGGCCAAAAGCGGTCTGATTCTATGCTGCAGCTCTGGCCGCACACCGACGGCGTAGACGGTTTTTTCATAGCTCGCATGACAAGGCAGAAATAAGGCGGTATCTACTATGGTAACTCTAGCAAAAACTGAATTATTTGGCTTGTTTGCCGCTGAGACTGCTGAGGCCATGAAACCATTGGGCCTTGAGCCGTACCGCGGTAAACAAATTGTTGAATGGCTATATAAACACGGGGTACGTGAGTTTGACGCAATGACCAATCTCTCCAAAGACCAGCGCGTCAAACTCGCTCTCAGGTTTACCATCATGAAACTTAGCCAAAAGGCCGCACAGCACTCCGTGGACGGCAGAACGAGCAAATTTTTAATAGCCTTTCCTGATGATATGGCCGTTGAGACTGTCCTCATGCGTCAGCCCTATGGCAATAGTGTCTGCATATCGACCCAGGTAGGTTGCGCCATGGGTTGTTCGTTCTGTGCCTCAACACTGGGCGGACTGGCCAGAAACCTCACTGGCGGCGAAATCCTGTCCCAAGTTCTATATATTAACGAATTATTAAAACAAGAAGATCATAAAGTCGATTCTATTGTCATCATGGGTTCAGGCGAACCCTTGGCCAATTACGACAATGTTCTTAGATTTATCCGCTTGATCCATGAACCATACTGCCTAGGCTTAAGCTATCGCAGCATAACGCTGTCCACCTCGGGACTTGTTCCGGAAATCAACAAGTTAGCTGAAGAAGCGATTCCAATTACCTTGTCGATCTCCTTACATGCTCCCAACAATGAGCTTAGAACCAGGCTTATGCCTATCAACAAACGATATCCAATTGAACAAGTGCTGGCGGCAGGGAATAGATACGCCGAAATCACAGGCAGACGTGTTACTTATGAATATACCCTGATTGCCGGCATCAACGACCAGCCAGTGCACGCCCGTGAGCTGGCTGCACTTCTCAAGGGGCGACTAGCTAACGTCAATTTAATCCCTATCAACCCAGTGCCTGAGCGCGGCTTGCTCCGTCCGGCACAGACCGATATTGTCCGGTTCGAGCAACTCCTAAAAAGCGAACATCTCAATGTTACTCTCAGACGGGAGATGGGGACAGATATTGACGCTGCCTGTGGCCAACTGCGGCACAAAGTATTGTCGAAATAATGGTTACTTTTGACTAGATTGGCAATATCGCGTATAATTAGACTAAGTTTTTTATAGATATCTAATTTACGCAATAATAGCGGGAGTGTTACAACTTGAAGTTTGTCCGCAATATCGAAAACTTTTTCGAAAAATACATTGAAGGTTTCTTTAATAAGCAATTTACCAGCGGTTTGCAGCCGGTGGAGATTGCCAAACAGTTGGCGCGAATAATGGAAGACGAGCGTACTGTTGGCGTTTCCCACGTGTATGTACCTAATCATTATTCCGTATATTTAAGCCGTGAAACCTATGAGCGGCTGGAGCCCTATGCGTCGGCTGTATGCGGTGAGCTTTCAGCTTATTTGACCGAAGAGAGTAGGCATAAAGGCTATACCATGGCCGGTGGCCCCCAAATTGAACTTTTTGCTGATGAAAATTTAATTAAGCAAGCGTTCCGGGTTACATCAAGTTTTACCGATGCTCCCTACGAGGAAACTTCCAGTCAGGCTGAAAGCGTGACCAGCGATACCAGGATATTTGATAAACTCAACCCGGCGCTCTTGGACCGTTCTCCGCCGCAACTCCTGCATGGACTCTTAACAGTGATCGAAGGACTTGATGCCGGTCTTAAAGTTGACTGCACCACAAACAGAATAAACATTGGCCGCCGTAATACGAATGAATTGCCTCTTACGGACATGAATACTTCGCGCTTACACGCATATATTGTTTACGAAGACGGCTGTCATGTTCTTCATGATGCCAAGAGTCTTAACGGCACTTATGTTGGTAACCATCGCATCACACATAAACTGCTAAAAAACGGTGACAGGATAAAAGTAGGCAACACTGTGATTTTATACGAGGTGAAGTGAATTGCCTGGTAAAATACAGGTCCTCAGTATTGTTATAATAGCCTTACAGTATAGTCTTGTACTACTGCTCTATTACTTTTTATACCGCGTAGTAAAGATAGCGTCCCAAGACTTAACCAAACTTACCTTGGAACCCCAGGCTTTAATAGTTCATTCTCAGCAAGAGGAGGGCGCTAGTATAAGTCAGCCGCCTAAGCTGATTGTTATTGATGACAGCAAAGAGTTATTGTCACAAACTGTATATCCCATAGTTGAAAGCTTAGCCATGGGGCGCAGTCAGCATAATGATTTAGTTATCAATGATACTTTTGTTTCCCATGAACATGCCTGTATATCTAAGTCGAAACACGTCTACCTTATAGCTGATTTAAACAGCACTAACGGTACATTGCTCAATGGTCAACGGATTGAAGAAGAGACTGCTCTGGCGGACGGCGATGTAATACAAATCGGGGCGGTTACTCTTAAGTTTGAGAGGTGACTTCCATGCTGGCATTTGCACAGTCAGACATTGGTATGGTACGCAAAACCAATGAAGATAGTTATATTTTTTCGCCGCCGCACTTATTTTTAGTTGCCGACGGCATGGGCGGGCATGTTGCCGGAGAAATTGCCAGCAACTTAGGAGCCAATACTATCCAGGAGTATATAAAAAAATGCAAACAACAATTTGATTGGGAACAAATTCTAAAAGAAGCAATTATTCAGGCCAATGCCATTATTTATCAAATGTCTCAATCTAAAAGCGAATGTCTTGGAATGGGTACTACGCTTACAGCGATATATGCGGAAGGCTCTGAAATATTCTGGGGGCATGTAGGCGACAGCAGACTGTATCTTATTCGAGATAATATACTCCAACAAATAACTAACGACCATTCGCTGGTTGGGGAATTAGTGCAGAGCGGCAGTATTACAGCTGACGAAGCACTTGTTCACCCGCACCGCAATATCTTGACCAGAGCGGTAGGAACCAGTGATACAATTTGCGTAGATTCAGGCAGGTTTTTACAACAACCAGGTGATCGCCTGTTGTTATGCACAGACGGACTTACTAATATGATGTCTGAACAAGAAATACTTAGCATCTGTTTGAGACCTGAGAACCCGCAGACAATTGTTAACAAACTTGTCGAACAGGCTAATCAGGCTGGCGGCTACGACAATATTACTGCAATAGTCGTAGAGTATAGGGATTAGCCATGAACCATACAAAATTATCCGAGTTTGGTCTTTTGGTTATGGCTGGTCTCGTTTTGTTAAACGGATACCTTGCAGTTTCATTAGCAAATAATCAATTTAGTTACCAGGGTCTTGGCGTTGTAGCCTGCTTGATTCTTCTATGGACGGTGACTGCGCTCGTGATTCGCCGTTCCTCAGGCTGTGCAGATCCGGTGCTATTACCTTTGGCTGTATTTTTAGCGTCCATCGGGTTAACAATTATCCTAAGGCTGCGCCCAGAACTTTTTTTGCCGCAAGCCTTATGGATGACTGCAGGACTAATCGCTTTTACTATTACTGTCATTGTTTTTCGCCAGGCCGAAGTTATCGCCAAATATAAATATTTATGCGGCATAACCGGTATAGCGCTTTTATTAATCACCATCACCTTTGGCGTTGACATTGGCGGCAATAAGAACTGGGTTATTTTAGGCCCAGTCCGATTTCAGCCGTCCGAGTTTGCTAAACTATTTATTATAATATTTCTAGCCGCTTATTTAAGCGAGCGGCAGCAGCTCTTAACCTTTGCCACCAGGCATTATGGTCCTTTTACCTTGCCGCATCCTCGTTTTATAGCACCACTTCTGGCGCTATGGGGGCTAACGATGACCATGCTTATCGTTCAGCGTGACCTAGGCTCAGCTCTGTTATATTTCGGCACTACAGTAACCATGGCTTATATGGCAAGTGGCCGACTAAGTTATGTATTTTTAGCACTTGGTCTATTCTGCGTAGGATCTACTGTATGTTATTGGTTGTTTCCTCATGTACAAGTCCGATTTGATATCTGGCTTAATCCTTGGGCTGACCCTACTGGGCGTGCCTATCAGATTGTTCAGTCATTATTTGCTTTCGGCTCAGGCGGAATCCTTGGAAGCGGTCTAACTTTTGGTTATCCTAATACCATCCCTGAGGTACATACAGATTTCATCTTTGCCGCTATTGGTGAGGAACTGGGACTAGCAGGCGCAGCTGCCGTAATCATCGCCTATATTCTTATGGTATATCGTGCCTTCCGTACATCGTTGACTTCACAAACGCCATTTACCATGCTGCTCTCCGGCGGCCTAGCCATACTTACGGCGCTTCAGGTTTTTCTTATAATTGGTGGAGTTACCAAATTTTTGCCACTGACCGGTATAACCCTGCCGCTCATTAGCTATGGCGGCAGCTCAATGGTCTCAAGCTTTATTCTTCTGGGTATGCTATTTGCCGTATCGGAGGCGACAGTGCCCAATGAAAAATAATACCATTCATGATCAGGCAATTCGCCGGAATATCCGTAAAGTAGCGCTGTTTTCTATGGGGTTACTTATTACACTGCTTGGTTATGTAACATATCTCCAAGTTATTGAAAGTAATAATCTTACCTTTAATCCGCTTAACCGACGCACAGCCGAGGCTTCTCTCAAGGTTGAGCGCGGCCAAATCACCGACAGTCATGGAAAAATAGTTGCGTTAAGCAAACTGACAGCCCAAAAGGAATATAGACGTGAATATCCTTATGACGTATTATTTGCTCATGTAGTCGGCTATGACAGCCCTAAGTATGGAAAAACAGGGATTGAAAGCATCTATGACGGCTATCTATCCGGACAGATAAATCCTGAGCGCCGGTTAGGAGCTATCAGTCAGTTATTTAAAAGTACCGCCGGGAACAATGTCACACTTACCATTGATGCACGGCTTCAGCAGGTTGCATATCAGGCACTTGGAACTAATCGCGGCGCCATTGTAGCCTTATCACCCAAAACTGGCGCAATTTTAGCCATGGTTAGCCGCCCCGGGTTTGACCCGGATAGTCTTGAAGCCGACTGGAATAATATCTCGCAATCTGCGAGCAGTCCTCTCCTAAACAGAGCGACGCAAGGATTATATCCGCCAGGTTCAATTATCAAAGTACTTGTAGCCGAAGCAGCATTAGCCGAACAAACGGCTAACAGCAAACGCGAGTTTAATTGTACCGGATCGCTTAAAATCGGGCCTGATTATGTACTGCCTGAGTCTGGTAACAGAGCTCATGGAAAACTCAACCTGGAAGAAGCTTTGGCAGTATCCTGTAATGTAACTTTCGGCCAGTTAGCGCTAGATCTTGGCCGAACCAAAATGGCTAAAAGCTTTGAACGTTATGGGTTTTCCCAGCCACTTAGAGGCGATATCTTAGAAAGCCCAAGTAAATTGCCTGATTTCAGCAGATTGGGTGATGGCGATTTGGCCCAATCAGGCATTGGTCAAGGAAGTCTACTGGTCACACCGCTAAGGATGGCCATGCTGGCATCAACTTTTGCCAATAGAGGAATTATGATGAAACCTTATCTAGTACAGAAAATTACTGCTCCTGACGGAACGGTAATTAGCGAAACTTCACCGGAAAAATGGCTGTCACCTGTAGATGCTAAGCTTGCCAACCAAGTAGCCCACATGATGGTCACTGTAGTAAAAGAAGGAACAGGAAGTGGTGCGGCAATTCGGGGCGTAGAAGTTGCCGGAAAAACCGGTACTGCCGAAAACCCGCACGGCTCTCCTCATGCATGGTTTATTGGTTTTGCGCCAGCTGATAATCCACAAATAGCTATAGCCGTAATTGTCGAAAACGCCGGTTCCGGTGGCAGCATCGCCGCTCCGGCAGCTCGACAAGTATTAGTACAGGCATTACGTTAAGGGGGTGAATTAATGCTCAATCGCACACTTGATGATCGTTACACAATACTAGAACGTATTGGCGGCGGGGGAATGGCCGATGTATACCGCGCTCACGATAAACTGCTTGACCGTTCCGTAGCCGTTAAAGTACTTCGCTCTCAGTTTACAGACGATGATGAGTTTGTAAGCCGTTTCCGACGTGAAGCGCAAGCAGCCGCCAAGCTTTCGCACCCTAATATCGTCAATATTTATGATGTTGGCCTTGATGAACAAGCCTATTATATTATTATGGAGTATATCTCTGGCGAGACGCTTAAGGATAAAATTGAACGAGAAGCGCCATTGCCTGTCGAGACTGCTGTACGGATATCCATTGAGATAGCTGAAGCGCTTGAACATGCCCATCAAAATAATTTGGTGCATTGCGATATAAAGCCGCACAATATTCTGGTTACCCGTTCAGGCCGCATTAAAGTGACTGACTTCGGCATTGCCAGAGCAGTTACTTCGTCAACTATGACTAATTCCGGCACAATTATTGGGTCAGTCCATTATTTTTCTCCCGAACAGGCCAAAGGTACTGCAGTAGGAGCCAAGTCAGACATTTATTCTCTTGGTGTCGTTCTCTACGAAATGCTGACAGGCCATGTGCCGTTTGCAGGCGAATCACCTATAAGCATCGCCCTGAAACATCTACAGGAAGAGCCCAAACCGCCCCGGGAACTAAACCCCGATATACCGCCACTCGTTGAGGCCATTGTACTTAAAGCAATGGCTAAAGATCCTGTAGCCCGGTTTAATGATATCGGCGAAATGATTGCAGATTTTAAGCTAACCCAGCATTATCTCAGAGATGATAGCACCCGTCGGTTGTCCCGCAATGACTTCCCCACACAGGTTCTACCGCAGGTAACAGCGCTGCCGGACCAAGGGAACCCCAATAAACCGGTGCAATCACATGTTACCACCCCTAATCCTGACGGAACAAAACTTACCAAATCGTGGATGTGGGGAATACTACTCTTTCTCTTAGTTGGCTCAGCACTTGCCGCTTTCTTAGGGTTCGGCAAATTTTGGAGCCTTAATGAAGTTACCGTACCGGACGTTGTCGGCAAACAGGTAGATACAGCCCGCAACATCTTAATTAGCAATAACCTCCGGGTTTCGGTTTCTGATGCCTTTAGCGACAAATTTCCGGTAGGCTATGTCATTTCCCAACAGCCAGAACCTGGGACAACTGTTAAAGAACAGAGAACCGTCACAGTCATTGTAAGCAAGGGCGGTGAGGTAACTGTAGTCCCCGATTTACGCGGACTTAACCGACGCGACGCTGAGTTGCAAATCAAAAACGCTGGGCTAAAATTAGGCCGGATTGACGAGCAATTTGCTCAAGATACACCGCTAGATACTGTTATCAGCCAGAATCCCCGGCCGCCGGCCCAAATCACTAAAGGTACAGCCATTGACATTGTTATAAGTAAAGGCGCCGGTCCTAAAAAAGTATCGCTGCCTGATTTCCAAGGATCACTCTTAAGTACTGTCACTACTCAACTGGAAAGCTTGAAACTAAAACAAGGAAAAGTAACCGAAACGCCTAATGACAAATATCCGCCTGGAACCATTATCGGCCAGAATCCGCCCCCAGCTACTGAAGTAGCTGAAGGTACAGCAATCGACTTTTCTGTCGCCAAAGGCGTACCCGGAGCTGTCAAAAGAGCAATGGTTCAGATAACAGTACCTGATGGCCCAAGCCGTCAACCACTGCAAATCGTGGTTACAGATGCCAATGGCCGCCGTGTTGTCTATGAAGGCACACACAAACCTGGAGAGCGAGTAGAAAAAACAGTAGAAGGTATCGGCCAAGTTCGCGTTCAGGTTTATATAAACGAGAAGCTATTACAGGAACAAACAATATAGAGACTGGTTGAAAACGCCCATCTGCGTCGTTGCTCCTGCGAGCACTCACTCAGCGTACTACCCCTGTACGCCTTCGTTCGTGTTCTCGTCGCGCCTAGCATCTGAACATTTTGAACCAGTCTCCGAAGATTAAAGTAGCGTGTTTTGCAAACACGCCCGAATTGGGAGGCCCATGTGCTGAAAGGTATTGTAGTAAAAGCCTATAACAGTTACTACTATATACAGTCAGGCAGTAAGATTGTTACCTGCAATCTGCGCGGCCGGTTTAAGAAGGAACGCTTTTCACTCCTCGTGGGTGATGAGGTGACCTATACATTAACCGGCCCGGACAAAGGCGTCATTGAAGAAATACTGCCCCGGCGCAGCATGCTAAAACGACCAATGGTAGCCAATGTCGACCAGGTAGTATTGACTTTTGCGGCTATCAATCCTAACATCAACCCTGCTTTAGTGGACAAGTTTTTGGTCATCGCAGAGTTTTCTGAGCTTGAGATAGTTTTGTGTATTAACAAAATTGACCTAGCTGACTCAGAACAAGTTGCTAAATTGGCAGAGCGCTATGAGCAGATCGGTTATAGAGTACTCACTGTATCTGCCAAGATAGGAACAGGTGTTGACACGCTGCGCTCGCTTCTTTATGACAAAATTTCTGTATTTGCCGGGCCGTCAGGCGCTGGTAAGTCAACAATACTTAACGCCGTTCAGCCCGGACTGGAGCTCATGACAGGCGAAGTCAGCCACAAAATTGGCCGCGGCAAACATACCACTCGGTTTGCCGAGCTCTTACCAGTGACTGGTGGCGGCTTTGTCGTCGACACTCCAGGGTTTAGCTTCACAGAGTTTAACGATATCGAAGAAGCCCACTTAATGGACTACTTTCCCGATATATCCAGGATAGCGCCAGAGTGCAAATTCAGTACTTGTCTTCATTACAAGGAACCGCAGTGTGCTGTTAAACAAGCGACGTCCGACGGTCGCATCCATCCTGAAAGATATCAGTCCTATCTTGAGATACTCACTGAAATTAGAGAAAGTAAGAAGGGATACTAGATGACTAATACGATCAAGGTAGCTCCATCCATCTTATCTGCCGATTTTTCACGGTTGGCTGATGAAATAATTAAGATAGAACAGGCCGGGGCCGACTGGGTACATATTGATGTTATGGACGGTCATTTTGTCCCTAACCTAACATTTGGTCCGCCTGTTATCGCGGCAATTCGTAAAGTAACCAAACTACCTTTTGATGTTCACTTAATGGTTACCAATCCGCAGGAATTAATAGAACCGTTTGTAAAAGCAGGCGCAGATATTATTACTGTTCACGCTGAAACTGCCCCGCATCTGCACCGCTTGATTCAAACCATTAAAGAGCAAGGCAAAAAAGCAGGCGTGTCATTAAACCCATCAACACCACTAACCGTAGTAGAAGAGGTGCTTGGTGACGTTGATATGGTCCTCATCATGAGCGTCAATCCAGGATTTGGCGGACAGAAGTTCATACCAGGTGCTGTCGACAAAATTGCCCGCTTAAGAGCTATGCTTGCTGAACGGAGACTTACCGTAGATATCGAGGTTGACGGCGGTATTAATGAGGCTACTGCCCGACAGGTAGCGGCAGCTGGTGCCAATATTTTAGTTGCCGGTTCAGCGGTGTATGGCGCACCAGATATAGCAGAAGCAATTAAGGCAATACGAGGGGCTTGATTAATTTGCCGCTTGATGGTAACATATACAGTAGATAATAAATTGTTACAATTACATAGTAAGCCTTTGGGGCAAGGTGAAAAAGAGAAATCTTTTAATTCCTGACCGGCGGTACAGCCCGCGAGCCGTTGTTATACGGCTGATCTGGTGTAATTCCAGAGCCGACAGTATAGTCTGGATGGTAAAAGGCGTAAGTTCTGCCATGATGGCATTTCCTAAATTTGCCTATTTAACTGTTGATAGCCCCAAAGCTAATCAACAGTTTTTTTATTTTACCATATCGATACTGGGGGACTTCTATGGATGAATATTACATGCGTCAGGCACTGACCATCGCTCAGTATGCCGAAGGTCGCACCAGTCCTAATCCGTTGGTAGGTGCCGTTATTGTAAACGAGGGACGAATCGTCGGCCAAGGCTGGCATCGTCAAGCTGGCACACCACATGCCGAGATTCATGCTTTAGCCCAAGCAGGCGATTTAGCAAAAGGTGCTACTGTGTACGTAACACTTGAGCCGTGTTCCCATCACGGCCGGACCGGTCCCTGTGCCGATGCTTTGATACAAGCCGGTGTCAAGAAAGTCGTTGTTGCCATGACAGATCCTAATCCCCTAGTCGCTGGCAATGGTCTCACCCGCTTGAGATCCGCTGGTATCGACGTGGTTGAAGGTGTTCTGGCAGCAGAAGCCGCGAAAATAAATGAAGTGTTTATTAAATGGATTGTTACAGGAATGCCTTGGGGCGTTCTCAAAACAGCCATGTCACTTGACGGCAAAATCGCCGCTTATACCGGCCATTCCAAATGGATAACATGTTCAGCTGCAAGAGAACATGTCCATAAACTTAGAGATACCTATGATGGCATCCTGGTAGGTATCGGTACAGTCCTTGCTGACAATCCTGAACTGACTACCCGCTTGCCGTCAACTGGACAAAATCCGGTGAGAATCATTGTTGACAGTATGGCTCGCACCCCCCTGAGTGCTAAAGTGGTTACAGACGGGCAGGCACAAACAATCATCGCCGTCAGTTGGGCGGCACCTGCTGAACGAGTGGAGGCTCTCAGGAGTAGAGGTGTCGAAGTGCTGACCCTTGAACAAACGCCTACAGGTATCGATCTGCGCCACCTGTTTAAAATATTAGGCGAACGTCGGATTACTAGTGTTTTGGTTGAAGGCGGCGCTGCCATTAATGCTTCAGTGCTGGCAGCCAACCTAATTGATAAAGTTCACTGCTTCATTGCTCCCAAAATACTTGGCGGCAAAAATGCGCCAAGTCCGGTAGGGGGTATGGGCATCCCAGCCGTAGATCAAGCCATCATGCTTGAGGAAACAACTGCTGAATCAATTGGCACTGACATATTAATTACCGGCTATATAACCGGGAGGGAGGGACGAGATGTTTACCGGTCTTGTGGAAGAACTTGGGAAAGTTAAACAGATAGCAAGAGGTGCCAAATCTGTTCGCCTGACTGTGGCTGGCAATAAAGTGCTGACAGATGTCAAAATTGGTGACAGCATTGCCGTCAACGGCACATGTCTGACAGTCGTCGATTTTAGCCGTGATTGGTTCACTGCCGATGTCATGCCAGAGACAGTTGACCGAACTGCTCTGTCTGGACTCAAATCAGGTGATACTGTCAACCTGGAACGTACACTCCGGGTAGGTGATCGTCTAGGAGGACATATTGTCAGCGGTCATATTGATGGGGTAGGGCAGATTCTAGCCAAAGAGCAAAATGACAACGCCGTTATTGTCAGAATTGGTGCCGGCCCCGAAGTCATGCGCTACATTATCCAAAAAGGTTCCATCGCCATTGATGGTACAAGCCTCACTGTTGTCGACTTCGGCCCGGACTGGTTTACAGTTTCACTTATTCCACATACTGCGGCCCGGACTACCGTAGGACTTAAAGCAACAGGTGAGCCAGTAAATTTAGAAGCAGATATTATTGGTAAATATGTAGAGAAACTGCTTGGTTTGGGTCAGGACGTCAAACCATCGGACAAGATAACACTCGGGTTTCTCGAACAACACGGGTTCACATTATAAGCGTTTTTTATATGCCGGATAGGCAACGAAACGGAGGATTTTATATGAAATTCAACACCATTGAAGAAGCTATTGAAGATATAAAAAATGGCAAAATTGTTGTGGTGATAGACGATGAGGACCGCGAGAACGAAGGCGACCTAATTATGGCCGCCGAAAAAGTAACACCCGAAGCCATCAACTTCATGGCTACCCACGCCCGCGGTCTTATCTGCATGCCCATCATCGGCAGTAGGCTGGATGAACTGGGTATTGGTGCTATGGTCATTGAAAACACCGATAATCATTGTACGGCCTTTACAGTCTCTATTGACGCCAAATCAGTGACGACCGGTATATCCGCCCACGAAAGGGCCGAAACCGTACAAACAGTACTTGATTGCCAAACAGTGGCCAGCGACCTCAGGCGGCCTGGTCATATCTTTCCGCTCAGATACTGCGAAGGTGGTGTGCTGCGGCGGACCGGCCACACCGAGGCGGCTGTCGATTTGGCCATGCTGGCCGGTCTATATCCGGCTGGCGTGATTTGTGAAGTCATGAATGAAGACGGCACTATGTCCCGTACACCAGAGTTAATGGACTTTGTAAAAAAACATGATCTAAAACTAATCACCATTGCTGACCTAATAAAATACCGGAAAAAGCACGAACGGTTTGTCACCAGAGCGGCAGAGACCAACCTGCCAACCAAGTACGGTGATTTTAGACTCATTGCCTATGAAAGCCAGCTGGATAATCAGTGCCATATCGCCCTGGTAAAAGGTGATGTCACCAATAAGCAGGATGTATTAGTCCGGGTTCATTCCGAATGTCTGACAGGCGATGTTTTAGGCTCTCTGCGTTGCGACTGCGGTGATCAGTTGGCCCATGCCTTAAAACGTATTGAAAAAGAAGGCTGCGGTGTACTGCTCTATATGCGTCAGGAAGGCAGAGGCATTGGTTTGGCTAATAAAATTCGAGCCTATGCGCTGCAGGACAAAGGTAAAGATACTGTTGAAGCCAATGAATTGTTAGGCTTTGCTCCAGACCTTAGAGATTACGGTATTGGCGCACAGATATTGGCTGATCTAGGCTTAACCAGCATCAAGCTACTCACCAACAATCCCCGCAAGCGGGTAGGGCTTGAAGGCTACGGCTTGACAATTACCGAACGAGTACCGCTTGAAATACTAGCCAATAAATTTAACAACCGGTATTTATCTGCAAAAAAATCCAAGCTAGGACATTTACTCAAACAATATGAGGAGGCGCAAAACTAATGGAAAACATCAAAACGTATGAGGGAAATTTAGTTGCCGAAGGATTAAAATTTGGTATCGTTATTGCACGATTTAACGAATTTATTACCAGCAAATTACTGGGTGGCACCCTGGACGCACTCAAACGTCACGGCGCTGCCGTCGAAAATGTGGAAATTGCCTGGGTCCCTGGTGCCTATGAGATTCCCCTTATTGCTCAAAAAATGGCAATGAGCAAAAAATATGATGCTGTCATTTGCCTCGGCACAGTTATCAGAGGCAGTACCAGCCACTACGACTATGTTTGTGCTGAGGTATCCAAAGGCGTAGCCCATGTCGGATTAAACAGCGGAGTCCCTACCATATTTGGCGTACTTACCACCGATACCATCGAGCAAGCCATTGAACGGGCCGGTACCAAAGCTGGAAACAAGGGCTTTGACGCCGCCGTGTCAGCCATTGAGATGGCTAACCTTATCAGGGGACTATAATTTAAATCCTGGGGTTTATTGAGAGCGATAGCGCACAATCTCACCCTATTGGAGGTTCATATGAAAGTAGGCATAATCAGTGATACTCACGGCTGTCTGGAAACCTGGCAAGAAGTATTTAACCGGTATTTCCATGACGCTGATTTAATTATCCATGCTGGTGACGTACTATATCATGGCCCGCGTAATGTTATTCCTGCCGAATATAATCCCAAGCAACTGGCCGAAGTTCTTAACAGCTGTCCTGTGCCTATTGTTACGGCCTGCGGCAACTGCGACGCTGAAGTTGACGGTATGGTGCTTAAGCTACCCATCCAATCGCCGTACACCTATCTAATGCTAAATGGCCTAAGAATAGTCGTAACCCATGGCCATAATCTGACGGATGAAGCCAGACAAGAAATTGCAATACGGTTAAAGGCCGATATCTTTATTACCGGCCATACCCATATCGCCGCCATGGAGAAGAATAATGGGATCATTTATTTAAATCCAGGCTCACCCGGTATGACCAAACGCCCAGATGGCCGCGGTACCATCGCTTGGATAAAGGACAATAAAGTTGAAATACTAGATATAACAACAGGCCAACCCCTTATCTCAGAATTACTGGCCTAGTACCGGAGGTTACCTATGCACGACCATCTGATTCGGGCTACAGCGCCTGGAATCCGCGCCTTTGCCGCTGTTACTACTAACCTGGTGGAAGAAGCGCGCCGACGTCATGATTGTTTTCCGGTTGCCACAGCAGCGCTGGGCCGTACCATGACTGGCGCGCTGTTAATGGCTGCTAATTTAAAAACAGCAGAAAGACTCACTATTAGAATATCAGGTAATGGGCCACTTGGCGAAATAGTAACTGATGCCTCCCCAGACGGCTCGGTGCGCGGCTATGTCAAAAATCCATTTGTGGACTTGCCGCTAAACAACGGTAAATTGGCTGTCGGCCAGGCAGTAGGAAGCGGTCATATCTATGTCACCCGCTTTGTCGGCCTCAAACAGCCGTTTACCGGCAGCGCCGCACTAGTGTCAGGTGAAATAGCCGAAGACATAACCCAATACCTTACAGTATCTGAACAAACACCGTCAAGCGTTGCTCTGGGCGTACTGATTGCCCCTGATACAACAACATTAGCAGCTGGTGGATTCTTTATACAAGCTTTGCCAGGTGCAGAAGAAGACGCTCTCATGAAGCTCGAAGATAATCTGCGCCATATACCACCTGTTTCGCATATGATACATAGCGGCCAAGATGCCAAAGGAATCTTAGAAACCGTTTTTTCCGGACTGCCAACCACAGTCTACGATTCGCTGAACCTTAGATTCAATTGCCAATGTTCACGCGAAAGGGTGCAGAGTATGCTGGTTAGTCTTGGTGCTGACGAGATAAAAGAAATGGCTGCCGAAGGTCAAGCCGAAGTATGCTGCCATTTCTGCAATGAGAAATATCAGTTTGACGCCCGGGAGCTTGCCGATATTTCAAAACAACTTGAGGCAAAATAAAGTAGACTTAGCTTCAGGTGGGGTTTTAACCCCATCTGAAGGTTAGTCGCCCTTATCCAGGGACTTAGCCGCTCGCCTGTGCCCTTTGGGTATAACTCCCACTTGTAGAAGATGGGAGTCTTAGAGCGGGTTAGTC
>NZ_DATMYD010000126.1:0-41513 GCF_035561155.1 Sporomusa sp.
TCTCCAATAAAGTGTATTTATTGAAGCCGTTTATCGGCTCATTAAATCAAAAAAAATGTTTTTGTTTGTGCTACAAGTAGCACAACGCACATCTGGCATTTTATGATGCATTACTTTACATTGTTCAGTTTTCAGGGAACGTTCTTGCATATTGGTTGTCGCATTCGCACTGCTGCTGAATTTGACAGCTTTTATATGTTATCACGTTTATTTCATCGTGTCAACATAATATATTTACTTCTTCTCTACTCCAAAGCTAACTGTACGTTACCTGTTTTGGAATATTTTGCCGCACCAATTGGCGACTTACTTATAATATCACGCCTCAATTGCCTATGTCAATCTACTTTATACAGGTAATTTTACCCAGGGTACTAGCTTTTCACAAATATTCTTCACCCGGATCAAGGTACATAGAGTAGTCAATAGGATACAGAGGATAGACCAGATCTATGATCTGCGTCTGGTCATCCCAGACGGCTGCCATATTATAGACTTTACCGATATCATTTATTGTTATAAACGGCTGTCCTCCGATAAGCTTAACAGGTGTCGGCTTGCCGTGTATAAGCAGTTCGGCCGTATTGGGCCGCCAGGTTACGCGCTCGCCTAACTCTTTTGCTACGGTAAGGGCCGGTATTGCCAAGGTATTGCCGATACGTTGAATATCACCTGACAGTATATGGCCATCAAATTTGGCAATAGGCAGCATCAGCTCTAGGCAGTTCTGGCTGTCATTCCAGATTTCCCGCCCACCGAACAATATTGGCAGATGATCAATATTAACATATACGGTATTGCCTCGTTTAACACCAGGAACCGTCTGGTTCTGACGGGTTACTGTCTGATTGCCTGCATTCCAGACTACGTTGGTACGTAAACTATCGGCCAGAGCCAAGACCGGTACATGCTTTTTACCTTTCCAGGATATTATCCGTTCAGGACGCAATGTCCCGTTTATCTTAAGATTATGGAGCTGAGCAAACATAACTTGACGGTCAGGAATAGTTTTAATGAGTGTCTGTAAAAACGCATCGTCAACTAAATCATCCAGACCCGCCTGCCCCAGCGCCGCTTTAACACCAGCTAGCGTCACTTTCTGCCGACTATATACATCAGGATAAATGCCAATAGACGCCTGCCCCTTTGTATCAATTCGTACTTTAATTCGCTCATACTCAATCTTGACCGGTGTGTCAGGGCCAACAAGTTCAAATATTTCTTCAGCATCTGCTTCCTGCATCCGTATACAGCCGTTAGAAACAGCCAGTCCTATTGACCAGGGAGCATTTGTGCCATGAATACCATACAATGAGCCAATCCCCATCCAACGATAACCCAAGGGATTGCTGGGCCCGGATGGCACGACATAGCCTTTGCCGGGGGGATACCACGCCGGATCGATCTCTTTGTCGATTATCGAGAATTCTCCAGTAGGCGTAGGAGTATCAGGTTTTCCAATGGCAACCTGATATTCCTTCACCAAAGCATTGCCCTTATACAGTTCCAGGGTACGGCTAGGAAGATTAACGATAATTTGAGGCAAAGCTTCCTGTGCCGCAGCCTGTGCGTGAGCTGGCAAAATAAATGCGATAAACCCAAAGATCAATAAGAGAGCCTGTTTCCATACCTGTTTACCCATGCAGCCATCCCCTTTTGTAAATGCCTAAGACAATAACATATATGAGGGGAGAGCCGCTGGTATTCGTTAATTATTCGTACAAGCCCCAAAAAAATTAAGGCAGTGCACGGTGTAGTGCGCTGCCTTGGAATTGGATATTCAGTGTTAATTAAAAACCTAATTCTTCCCCGATAATGATGATCTCTACATCGGTAACCGCCGGCTTCTTATGCATGACTGTAGTAACATTACATATCCGGGTTGGCCCTTGGCAGTCCATGCATTCACCTGTCACAGTACATGGGTTAGGGCGACTTAGACGCTTGTTGTTAATAGGAGCGGCAAACAGCTCAATCCGGTCCATCGCGGCATCAACATCAGTAACGATCTTATTTATGCCTGTAATAACAATAACCTTTTTGGGGCCAAAGATCATAGCAGCAACCCGGTTACCGGCGCCATCGACATTGACAAGTTCACCTTTTAAAGTCAGGGCATTAGTACTTGTTAAGAATACGTCACACGTCATTTGTTTGCGGCGCAGTGCCAGAGTCTCTTCCGGCGAGAGCCCTGGTTTATTATGGTTGAACACAGTGTTGCCCCGCTCTTCCAGCAAAGTATCAATCCCGACTTCTTTAATTGTCCAAGAGCCGCCTATGCCTACAGTAGCGTCACCAGGGATCAGCGCAGCCAATTTGTCTAACGCTTCTTGTCTGGTATTGACATAGGAGGCAGTAAATTTGTTCTTTTGCAGAGCTTCAACAACTTTGGCCGCAATCGTCTGGTTGTGCCAGTTTTTAAATTCACTCATTGAAATATGCTCCTCTCAACCTATAAGTTATTAGGAAATCATATGCACGCTGGCCATGTCTGCCATATCTTCGGCAGTATACTGGTTGTACACGATGTTTAAATGTTTAGCATAGGACAGACCATTAAAGCTACCATTAGCCTGGATCGTTATAACCTCGTTAAGCTTACCGGCAAATTCCGGAGTCATCGCCACTTCCCGTACGCCCCGGACAATACCGTCCCCAGCATCCACAAGGGTGACCTTGAGCGTAGCAGTATCTGCGACTTCTTCCGGATACACGCGAATCCCCCGCGGCACAGTGTGCCAGGAAAACGGTGCATCATTCCAGCTGTCGGTTCCAAACTTAAAGAGTAAAAAAATAATGGGGCCATCAATGTATATACTTAGCTCAGCGGCACCGTACTGAATATTTTCTACTTCCTGGTTAATAATTCCTGCTTTGACAATAACAAGCCCATGTCCGTCACTATCCAACCGATACATAATTTTTTCTTCCAGCTTGTCCTGGCCTGATTCGTACAGTTGTCCAACTTGGCCTGTTCGCACCATGCTCCACCACTTTTCCTATGTAGTCCCGATTACTATATTATACCATTGTCTTTATGGATAATAAACCAACCTGCGGGAGTTCGCATGCTGAATCTCATACATCAAAAATTGGCATAGAGAGCCGGTAATAATCTAGCGGTTGTTTTCGGAACACTATAGTAAGCGTTACATGTTCTAACGCTCAATAATTCCCTCAGGAGGTGATTTTGTGCTGATGCGCAAAATCATGGGTTGCAATGGTTGTATTGAAAGCAGCTCCTGTGAGTTTTCCTCAGAATTCTGCCCTAAAGCCGCGCTTGATCTCAGCCCTGACAACGACTTGGCTGCCGATCCCGTACTAAGAAAGTACCGGGAGCTCTACCAGCGCTTAGACAGATAACCTACTACAACAGGAGGTACTGCCGTGAAAACTACGATTAAATACGCTCACGGTAAAGGATTTAGTAAGAACCTGTCCTCAGTTACGGTGCTGGCGAGTCCGCGCACCAATCACCAAATCCAGGAAAACATCAAAAAGGCCCGCCCGTAAAGACTAATAAACGGACAGGCACATCAAATTTCTAGGATCGTTTAAAGTTCCGGTGGCAGAACAATCCGCCGGCCACTCAAGGCTGCTACTTGGCAGCCTATTTTTTTTACCAACGCCAAGTCGATTGTGCTTGGTATCCCGTATATCTCAATAAGCGCAGCTGCAACTTCCTCAAGCGAGGCATTACCTGCCCGCTCCCCAATACCGGCTGCCGTTACACTGGCAAATACTGCCCCGTTCTGTAAGGCGGCTAACGTATTGGTTGTAGCAAGACCAAAATCATTGTGAGCATGAAATTCTATTGGCAGCGGGCAGCGAGCAGTCAAGTCGGCCATGATCGCAGTGGTGGAAAACGGATCTAACAGACCCACTGTGTCAGCATAACGGATGCGCACAGCCCCCAGGCTGGCACTAAGTTCAGCAAGTTCAAGAAAGTGTTCGGAACTGGCCCTTGATGCATCTTCGGCGCCAACTGACACGTAGCAGCCATGGCTTTGCGCCAAAAGTATAGCACTCCTCAGTTGATTCAGCACCCACTCGCGGCTTTTCTTTAGCTTACGGTGGATATGAAGATCTGATACAGGAACAGATATATGCAAAAATTCAAAGCCACACGCGAGCGAGGCCTCAATATCTTCCCGGCACGCGCGATTCCAGGCAAATACCACTGCTTCTAGGCGGGCATCAAGAATAAAACGCATAGCTTCGGCTTCTTCCTGCCCCATGACCGGAGTACCGGCTTCGATCCAGGTTACCCCAGCCTTATCAAGCGCAGTGGCAATAGCCAGCTTTTCCATGGCCGTAAATACAATCCCGGCCGCTTGCTCGCCGTCTCGTAAGGTGGTATCAATCATGACACCCTGATTGAGTTCTTGCATATGTTTGCTCCTCTCAGCTTGATAGGTACAGGCGTCGTAATTCGTCATCGCTAATCGCCGTCTTTTGCCTGACAGCTAACGCCCGTACATTGGCAAGCAGCCTTCTAGTTTCAGCGTCTTCCAGTCGTATACCCCAAGCTGCGAACTTAGTTTTCAGTGCTGTAGTCCCTGAATGCTTGCCAATAATAAGCTGCCGGCTTAACCCTACCAGTTCTGGAGCAAACGGCTCATACAACCAAGGGTCTTTATTGACACCATCAACATGCAGCCCGGACTCGTGAGAAAAAATAGCCGGACCAATAATGGCTTTGTTCTCCGGTATCGTAAGTCGTAGCGCCGAGAGCACCTGCTGGCAGCCTGCCGCCAGATTAGGCGGTATCTCAACGTCCATTCCTGCTAGTTGTTTGGCGACCATAAGGGCCTCTTCCCAGGGAGCAAAGCCATCGATTCCGGCTACTGCCGTTACTACCAGCCTGACGCCGGCTTTCATCGCGGCCAGCGTATTACCAGTTGCCAAGCCATAAGCATTGCCGGCCTGGATACCAACAGGACAATTCAGGCTATTATTTAGAGCAGTTATTTGATCAAAGGTGGTAAACGAATGTCCCGTTCCTGCCTTATCACCATAAATAACGGCAGCTACCGGATAACTGCTGATCTTGGGCACAACAGCTAATAGTTCTGGTACTGCCAGACTGGCGAAGTCTTCTAAAAGCAACGTAACTTGTAATCCCCGCCTGCCGGCTTCAGCTATAACCGCTTCCAGCTTCACTGTAAAATCAGCCTGGCAAGCAACGCTAGCAGATACCACTACGTGTTTGATGCCTGCCTGCTCTACCCATTCGAGTTCACAAACCGATATGTCCAGCATACCGCAGAGTTCAAGGTACTGTTGCGCCCCAGACAAATCCGGACGATACCGCTGCCAATCCACCATGCAAATACCAGCCTGCCCAATCCCCAGTCTTGAAAGCAAGCTGGCAACCTCCGCCAGTTGGTCACTGGTAAACTGGCGCCTGACGGCTGCATTTAGTGTCTGATCAATCCAGGTTAGCTTGCTCATGTAAATCACCCGCAACTTTGTTTTTTAATTACCAGCTTAACGCCATCGGCAAGCCGCTCTACATTACAGTCAAATCGTCCGCTTACCCATTCAGCCTCCAACCAGGGGGGGATATGGCTGCATAAGACTTCTACATGATAAAAGCTGCCATTTAACAGTGGTTGCAGCACTTGCTTAGAGGTCAGTCCACTGCCGCTTTGCTGCAACTCTTTGAGCGATACCTGATAGCAGCCCGGCCCAGTCTCAACAACAGCCGGGGCTACAGCCTTCAGAGGCGCTGGCTGGCGTGCGGCTAGTTCTTCCTGAATTAACACATATTCCAGAAATTCTAGAGGACGGCCATCAAATTCCCAAATACTAAAACCGGCCTGTTCAAGTTCTTTGTATAAAAGACCGGAAACGGTCCGGGCAACAAACACACGGCATAGACCTACTAATTCAATCATCGCAGTCAGTTGTTGCCGCACTCCGGCCATACCGCTTGAGCGGTCAAGCTGAAACTTTGTCTCGCTGACCGGCTGCCATTTTCCCTTCTGGCGGCGGTAGACAATTACTTTTCCCGGTTCTTCCAGGGCGGCAGTACTGCCGTTTTCACCAACAAACACTGCTATTTCCCGCGCCATTTTACTACCTCCTTTTGCACCTAAACGGCGGCTGATTTTAAGTCAAGCTGCTCTGTGGCATAGCCAAGCCCGCTTTCCACTGTATAGCAATATTCGACTGACATGATACCCCGCTTTAAGAGCCGCTTTTGCGCCTGATAGCCAATGCGCATGGTCAACACAGCATCACAGTCAGCCAGCGCCATTAGCAGAGCGTCTTTCCGCCCATCTTCAGTGTCACAGGCAGCATTGCCGGAGCAATATTTTTCTAACTGGCGAGTCTCCACTAGTTCATAGCGGCTGCCATTAACCTGATAGATCTGAAACTCTTCAGCCTGACCGAAATGCAAATCAACCAACTTGCCAAATTTGCTGGTAACCGCAACCTTATAGTGAGGAACAAACGGTACTGGCTTGGGCTCAACCGGTTCCACTTGGCTGGCACAGCTTCTAAACTCATTGGCGCGATCTTGGCCTAGTAGGCCAATAGCATCAGCCCGACACTGGCGGCAATGACTCATTTGTCTCAGTTCACTGGCACAGGCTGCCCGAACGGCTGTAACATCACGCATGTTTGTCTGCGGCAGACCGGAAAACACACTGCCGGGCGCCGGGATAAAGGGCATGATATTTGTCATACAGGCCCCCAGCTGTTTTACTTTTTTTACAACCTCAGGCACATGCCAGTCATTAACCAGTTTTATCATAACAATGTTTACTTTGACGGTAACGCCATGTCCAGCCAGATACATAATCCCTTCCTGCTGGTTATTTAAGAGAATTTCGGAGCCCTCAGTTCCCACATAACGTTTACCCTGGTAATTCACCGTCCCATAAATTTGTGCTCCAACGACTGGATCAGTGCAGTTAGCGGTTACGGTTACGTGTCTGACGCCAAGCTTAATTAACTCCGGAGCGTATTCAGGCAATAGCAGACCATTTGTTGACAAGCAGATCAGAATGCGCGGATCAACCTTTTTTATAAGTTCAATTGTCTCCCTGGTTTCGTCCCAATTGGCCAAGGCATCTCCTGGGCCAGCGATACCGACTACGCTAAGATTAGGAATCTCTAATTTGACCCGTTCAAACTTCTCTTTCGCTTCCAGGGGTGACAGTATTTCGCTGGTTACCCCCGGACGGCTTTCGTTCACACAGTCAAACTTGCGGCTGCAGTAATTACAGCTAATGTTACACCGGGGAGCCACCGGCAAGTGCATGCGAGCATATTGATGTTGGGCTTGAGCTGAAAAGCAAGGATGTTTGTCGGTAAGCACGCTCGTCATAGAGCGGCCACCCCCTTTCTTTGGAGTTCAATTTTGGGCTGTTCAAAATATTTATTAAACATATTCTTACGGTAATCTTTGTATCTGTCTTCCAGCAGCGTGTTGGTAACCCGGTCTAAAAGAAATGCTGTGCCGCTATACCCTACAGATAAGAGGCGCTGTCCCCCTACCCGGTCATGGATGGGAAACCCTAACCGCACCAGCGGAATACCATCCCGCTCGGTAAGAAACCGCCCGTCAGAATGGCCGATTGCAATATTGACCTTACCGGCTTTGGCCTGCTCCTGTACTAAACTAAAATCAGGGTCTGACAGTACGACGGTCTCAGTTGTCATTTCATTTTGCGGCAGTAGCTTGGACAGATTCCCGCTTTTATCCCCAGTTGCCACGATTGGCCGAATGCCATTTTCCAAACAGAGCTGAGTAACGGCATACACCAGTTCCGGATCTCCAAAAATGGCGCATCGTCCAGCAAAGTTATATTTATGAGAATCAATCATGGCATCAATAAGCCGCCCCCGTTCGAGTTCGATAGCAGCCGGCCGTGTTTTACCACTGATGGCCTCAAGTACAGCCATAAAGGCGTCCGTGTTTTCAATACCAATTGGGATAGGCACAGAGTAGAGTGGTACTCCAAAGGTATCTTGCAGATACCTCCCTGGTGATACACTGTCTTCTATCGTGACACCCAATTCGATTGTCGCAGGTGCTCCACTCATGCGGCAGATATCGGCAACAGGTGTGCCGCCTGTCGGCAGCTTACTATATGCCGGAAGGTACGGCTGGTCCAATGTGTCAGAGATATCCGGGCACAGGGTATAATCAATATCCATAGCGCCCAGTAAGCGTTTTAGCTCACGAATGTCTGCCGGACTCATGCTGGGGATAATCACATTGACTTTGTTATGCCGCTCAGCAGGAGTTGCCAGCGTCTCAACAAGCCGCCTTACTGTCAGCCAGTAGCCCTCGCTGTGGCTACCGCCATAACCGGGCGTATTGGCAGCAATGATTGACATATCAAGATTGTTTTCCTGACGGTATTCTTTTACTATCCTGGCAATATCTTCGCCAATGGTCTCTGCCAGGCAAGTCGTAACAACGCCGATTAGCTTGGGCTGATATACCCTGTTAATGTTATCAAGTGCCTTGCGCAGATTGGATTCCCCGCCATATACCGTCCCTTTTTCATTTAGGGAAGAAGACCCGACATCAACAGGCTCGTTAAAGTGCTCTGCGATATGACGCCGCATATAGGTGCTACAGCCTTGTGAGCCATGAACAATAACCATAGCCCTTTCAATCCCTTTGAGCGCCAAAATTCCGCCCATGGGCATACACATATGACAAGGGTTTTCCATATCAGCCACCTCCTTTTGCAGCAGTATATTTCCATACCGGCGAACACAAGGTAGAGTACACTTCCTGCGCAAAGTTAACCGCGCCGTCATAACCGCTTAAGGGATGTTTGCGATCATGGTTATGGTCAATAAATGCCAGCCCCAGCTTATAGGCCAGCGGTCGTTCTTTTACGCCGCCGACCAACAGATGGGCACCCTGACTTGTCATAAACCGTTCCAGTTCGGCCGGATTGGCATCATCCAAAATAACGGTGCCATCAGTAACCAGTTCATGGATGGTATCGTACTCCTCGCGCCGCCCGGTTTGGGTACCAATCATCACAACCTCAATACCAATCTCCCTGAATTGTTTGATTAGGGAGATGGCTTTAAAGCCGCCGCCGACATAGACGGCTGCTTTTTTGCCTTCAAATTTTTCCCGGTATCTGCTAATAAGGGGCAACACCCGGTCAGTCTCCCGGCGAATGAGAACTTCGGCCCTAGCCCGGATCTCACCGCCGCCCATAGCATCAGCAATACTACGAAGGGATTTTGCTGTATCCTCTACCCCTAGAAACGACACCTGCATATAGGGTATGCCGTACAGTTCCTGCAATTGGGCGGCCAGGTAGTTCATCGACCCTGCACACTGGACGATATTAAGTGATACGTTAGCCGCTCCCTTAAGCGTCGTACTGGTTGAGTCACCAGTGAATACCGTATTCACTTTTATCCCCATTTGTGCCAAATAGTCTTTGATAATCCAGGCTTCGCCTGCCAGGTTAAAGTCTCCTAAGTAGTTGATCGCGGCAGCTTCGTACCGGTCAACCGGGTCAATAAGTTTCAAAAGTGCCTCACAGGCTGCCCGGTAACCGGCTGATTTGTTACCGATAAAGCCACTTGACTCTACAGGGATAATCTCAATATTGTTCCTGCTGGCAGCAGCCTTACAAATAGCTGCCAAATCATCGCCAATTACCCCGACAATACAGGTTGAATACACAAACATCAGTTTTGTCGGGTGTTTAGCCACAAGTTCATCAATGGTTTTGGCCAGCTTCTTTTCACCGCCAAAGATGATGTCCTGTTCACGTAAATCGGTAGAAAAACTATTGCGGTAGAGTTCTGAGCCGCTGGATAGGCTGCCGCGAATATCCCAGGTGTAGCTGGCGCAGCCGACCGGGCCATGAACCAGATGGATGGCGTCGGTAACCGGATTAAGCACCACTCTGGCACCACAGTATACACAAGCCCGCTGACTGACACAGCCAGCAATGCTGTCAGAATCACACTTCAACGAATTTTTACGCCGCCCTTTAGTGGATATAAACTGCTCTCGTTCCGAAATGGCTACAGTCGTCTCGCTCATTTGCTTCACCTCCAGTCTACTTACATGACAAGTTCGAAATCTTCGTCAGCAGCATCACGGTCAGCCCGTTCTAAGAGTGCACCGCTAATACTTTCAATCAGCCGCATAGCTCCCCGATAGCCGACAATCGGCAGGTAGGAATGAACACTGCGGTCCAGGACAGGAAACCCAACCCGTACTAAGGGAATATCTTCTGCGCGTGCAATATATTTTCCATAGGTGTTTCCGATAATGAGGTCAACTGGCTGGTTCTTGATCCACTGGTGCAGTGCAAACAGATCGCCACCCGCCTTAACGTTGGCGGTAATCCCGGCCTGAGTCAAAAGTTCCTTAACGTCATCCTCAAAACTACCGACAGCTGAACCCATAGCTCCCCCCGGAGTACCTGTCAGAACATGCAGTGGCACCATACCCAAGCTGAGAACAAATTCAGTAAGCCCGGTGACAACATCAGGATCGCCAAAGATGGCTACTGTTTTACCATGAAAGTGAAAATGGGTATCTGTCATAATGTCTACTAACTGACCCCGCTCTTCTTCCAACTCTGCCGGAACTTCCTGGGCAAAGGTCCGACGTAAAGCTAACAACAAAGAGTCTGTTGCCTTAATACCAATCGGAGTCTTTAAGACTGCTGCCGGAACCTGACATTTCTTAACCAGCGCCTCTGCCGCATCGCCGGACGCAAACCGTCCGAGTGCAAGGGTTACTTTGGAATTACCACTGTCTTTGATTTGGGCTACAGTAGCACCACCTTTAGGGTACATGGCAAACTTGCCTGTCATCGGCGCATCCATAACACCGGAGGTGTCTGGGAACATGATGAACTTAATACCCATAGCCTTGACAATACGTTTAATTTCCCGCATATCGCCAGGGTTAACAAACCCTGGAATAATGTTCACTTGTTCTTTTTTTACCGGGGAAGTAGCCTCGGCAATATAGGTAACCATTCCCTTGGTCATATTGGAGAAACCAGTAATATGGGACCCCTGATAGCTTGGGGTGTTGGCGTGGATGACCAGCTTACCCTCAGGAACCTCTGCAGATTTAATAATACTGGGGATATCATCGCCGATGGTTTCAGTGAGGCAAGTAGTATGAATGGCCATAACTTCCGGGTTATAAATAGAAAAAACATTTTTAATAGATGTTTTTAGGTTAGCACCGCCGCCAAATACCGAAGCCCCTTCGGTGAAGCTAGATGTTGATGCCATAGCCGGTTCCCGGAAATGCCGTGAAAGGTGCATACGATGGAAAGAACAGCAGCCCTGCGAGCCGTGGCTGTGTGGCAGGCAGCTATGAATCCCGAGCGCAGCGTACATCGCGCCAATGGGCTGGCAAGTCTTTGCAGGGTTGATTACTGCGCCGTTGCGTTGTTTTATCTCTTTTGGTGTACAGTCCAGCATATTAGGCCACTCCTTCCTCGTTTACAGTACCGCTGAGCAGAGGTTCATCCTGCCATGGCGGGACTATGAAGTTCCAAGTAGGGGAAGCAAAACCCATGCTTACATCCCTGGCGAAATTTACTGCGCCGTTGAAACCGGCGTATGGGCCGCTATAGTCGTATGAATGGAGCTGTTTAGCTGGGATACCCATCTTTTGAATAACATATTTATCTTTAATACCTGAGGCAAAAATATCTGGTTTCAAGAGCTTGATAAACTCTTCTGTCTCAAAGTGATTGAGATCATCGACAATAATGCTGCCGTCTTTCATTTCTGCATTCATACCAGCATAATAGCTGAGTGGAATCTTCTTCTTCAATTCTTCCATCTTTTCCGGCGATACCTTCAGACGAAAACGCCGTTCGTCAGTGGTAACATGCAGTTCAGGAATGTTCTTCGTATCAGCATCGGTTTTGATAGTGGGAATTACTTGGCGCCCCTCATAGTCGTCCCGATGCGCAAATTCATAGCCGGCCAGCACGGTTTCGATACCTAATTCAGCAAAAAGACCCTGATAGTGATGACCGCGGGAACCACCCACAAAGCAGAAGGCTGTTTTGCCGTCGCAAATCTTTTTGTACTGATCCATCAAGGGTTCAACGCGAGCCACTTCCCGGGCGATAACTTCCTCGGTTTTTTGGATAAGCGCCTCGTCCCCGAAGTACAATGCCATGTTCCGGAGGGACTCAGTCGTTCCGTTGACACCAATGAAATTAACTTTGAGCCAGGGGGTTCCGTATTTAATCTCCAACATTTCTGCAATATAGTTGATGGAGCGGTGGCATTGCACCAAATTGAGTTCAGCCGTATGGGCGTTCCTTAAATCTTTATAGGTGCCATCGCCAGTCATAACCGAAACGATGGTATAGCCGATTTCTTTTAGAACTCGCTCAATCTCCCAGCTATCGCCACCGATGTTATACTCCCCCAGGATATTGATTGCATATTTGCCAGGAGCCTCTTCCATATCAGAGGCGCCGATTACCCTGTCCATGAGGATGTTATTGGCGATATGGTGACCTGCAGACTGACTGACACCTTTATAGCCCTCACAGCTAAAAGATAGTACGGGAATACCATGCCGGCCCTCAGCCGCTTTGGCTACCGCCCCCACATCGTCTCCGATAAGGCCTACCGGACAAGTAGCAGAAACTGTAATGGCTTTCGGATGGAAGATTTCTACCACATCATCAATAACCTTAGCCAGCTTTTTTTCGCCGCCAAATACGATGTCACTTTCCTGCATATCTGTGGAGAAACTATAGTTAAGGAAGTATTGGCTGGGATCATCGTTTTTGGCTTTATTGCGGCGCGTACCCCAGGTATAATAGGCACAACCAATTGGGCCATGGGTAATATGAACCATATCTTTCAGCGGGCCAAGCACTACGCCTTTACAACCGGCGTAGGCACAGCCGCGGTTAGTGATTATTCCAGGAACAGTTCGGGTGTTGGCTTCAATGATTTGAGCTGCATGCTCTCCATCCTTGATCAAAATATGTTTCTTTCGGTTTTTCTGGACTTTGGATGGATATTGGTCTAGAATTTCCTGTAATTCTTTTTCAGTAACAGCCATGCTGCTTTACCCCCTTTACACCTTGCTATTTATACTGCTTCTTCGCCAGATTCGCCAGTACGAACCCTAATCGCGTCCAGCATTGGTACGACTATGATTTTCCCGTCTCCCACCCCGTTTTCGGTGCGGTTGGCGGACATAATAGCATCTATAATTGTGGTGACGTCTTCGTCGTGGGCCAAGATGGTAAATAATCGCCGTGGGAACAACCGATGCCCGTCAAGAAAACCGTCAATCAACACCTCTGCATCTTGTTCATCAGCGCCGGCCATCGCCATCATCTTGGCTTTCCGTTCGGCTACAATCGCCGGGTCATCTATTAATTGGCCACGGCCCATTACCTTAAAGGCGGTGAAACCGGCCACGCCAGCGTCTACCAGAGCTCTCTTCGTAGCGCCCGTTTTATTCATGCGCACGATGGCAATGATCTCTTTCATGGTATCACCCCTCCTTTTACAGTTCTTTCATGCCGCTCGATACGGTGTATACCTCGGAAACTGGGCTGACGAAAATTTTACCGTCGCCGTAAGCTCCCTTTTCCCCTGTTTTAGCTGCTTCCATGATGACTTTAACAATTTCTTGTTTGTACTCTGCCCTTACAGCCATTAACAAGAGGCTTTTAGGAATCTCATCATATACGACACCGCCAATTTTGATGCCCTTTTGTTTACCACGTCCGACAACGTCTACAACGGTAACAGCATTAAATCCGGCTGCCGACAGTTCGGCCAATACCTCGTCTTTTTTGTCCGGTCTGATGATTGCTCTAATTAATATCACAACACTCACTCCTTCTTTTTATCGTCGGTCGGATTTAGGCGATGGCATCAAGAAAACCGTGCTGCATCATCAATTCTTCCAGACGGTCCTGGGTCATAGGTTTAGGGATAACAAACATTTTGTTTTGATCAATGGCTTTAGCCAGGTTACGGTATTCCTCGGCTTGACCAGCCTCAGGTTCAAAGTCAATAACTGTCTTTTTATTGATTTCAGCCCTTTGGACAACATTATCACGCGGTACAAAGTGAATGAGCTGCGAACCAAGCTCTTCAGCAAATGCCTTTAAGAGTGGTAATTCATTATCTACTTTCCGGCTGTTGCAGATGATACCGCCAAGCCGGACTTTACCTGATACGGCGTACTTCTGAATGCCTTTCGCAATGTTATTAGCCGCATAAAGAGCCATCAATTCACCTGATGCTACAATATATATCTCTTCGGCTTTGCCTTCACGGATCGGCATAGCAAATCCGCCGCAGACAACGTCGCCTAATACGTCATAAAACACATAATCAAGTTCGTCAGTATAAGCTCCCAGTGATTCAAGCATATTGATGGAAGTAATTATGCCGCGTCCAGCGCAGCCTACACCTGGTTCAGGGCCGCCTGACTCAACACAAAGGGTATTTTTATATCCAGGCTTTAAAATATCTTCAAGATCAATATCGTCGCCTTCATCACGCAGTGTATCAAGCACTGTCTTTTGACAAAGTCCGTTTAGTAGCAAGCGGGTTGAGTCAGCCTTCGGATCACAGCCAACCACCATTATTTGTTTCCCGGCCTCAGCCAATGCGGCCACGGTGTTTTGAGTAGTAGTCGATTTACCTATACCGCCTTTACCATAAATAGCAACCTGTCTCATTTAAAATTCCTCCCTATTTTTACTTAATGAGATAGTCTGGCTTTCCGGGTTTATGTTGAAAAATGTTAGTGTGTAGAATATAATGAAGATGGGCATGTCAATAAACCCTTGCCGCCACTTGGGGAATGTGATTTTGCCCCCGGCTTCACGGGTACTCGTAATACGCGTGAAGCCTTTTATTATGCGCGAAAGCCGATCACCTCCTTACATTGCTGAAAAAAAGACAAGGGCTTACCGCATTAGTAAATGCAGTAAGCCTCATTGCTTTTGAATCATATTCTTTTTGAAAAATAAAAAGCTATAGGCAGAAAAACTGCGCCATAGCTCCATTGCTGATAACCAAATATTGATTAGCACAACTATAACATAGATAAAACTCCCCTGCAATAGCTTACAATAATTTTGGAAAATTAAGTTTTCTACAATTTTGGACAACCTAAAACTTTTCATTGCATTTCTGTAAATATCCAGCTATAATCCCTATATGAAAATTAAGGGGCGAGTAAAACCTGCTCCCCCCAGCCACAGCAGACTATCTAAAATTTCCGATAAGATGGAGGCCTAATCTAAATGGAATCTGACAAAGATCCAGTACACGACCTATTAACAGCAATCGTATCTTCACTCAACAACACCCTCTATGACCTAGCGGCTGAAAACGAGAGAGGTGGTAGCAAAGTAACAGCCAAACGCCTCGAGTTTTCCCGCCAAAAGGTCATGAGCGCGTGGGAAGTATACAATCAAAACCGGATCGGCAAATGAGTACAAAAAAAGAAGCTTTATGGGTTAGTTACACCCATAAAGCTTCTTTTATACTCTGCCGAACACAATATCCTTAACCACTTCGCCTGCAATAATCAGACCGACTACTGACGGTACAAAGGCAATGCTGCCTGGAATCTGGCGGCGTGTTGTACATTTGCGTGTTGTCCCCTGCGGGCAGACACACCCTACGCTGCAGCTCGAATTCTCCGTTTCAAAAGGCGTAAGCGGCTCTTCCTTAGAATAGACTACCTTAAGTGAAGTGACTCCTCGCTTCCTTAGCTCCTGCCGCATTACCTTGGCCAGCGGACAAACCGAAGTGTTGAAGATATCGGTCACTTCAAACTTGGTTGGGTCCAGTTTATTACCGGCTCCCATAGAGGAGATGACCGGAATGTTTCTGGCTTTGGCCTTCATTACCAGATCAAGTTTTCCGGTAACTGTGTCGATGGCGTCTACAATGTAGCTGTAGTCATCGGCTAATAGTCCTTCTGCCGTGTCTGGCATATAAAACTCTTGAAAGATAGTTACCTCAGCCTTGGGGTTTATTTCCAGAATGCGATCACGCATCACTTCAATTTTAGGTTTACCGATTGTTTTTCTGGTAGCATGTAGCTGCCGGTTAATATTAGTCAGGCAAATACAATCGTCATCCACCAGGACAAACTTGCCCACACCGGAACGGACCAAGCCTTCAACAACAAATGTGCCTACTCCGCCGATGCCGAAAATGGCGACTTTGCTTTGCGCCAATTTTTGTAGGCCCTCTGCGCCAATTAACAATTCGGTCCGGGAAAACTCATGCAGCATATTGTCACCCTTTACATTCATTAGTCTTGCATTTTATTAGTGTAGCAAAATCCCCCAGACCAGTCAACAGCCGCTACCGCCTACTTTCGAGAAACTCGGGGTTTAATCGTCTTACCACATTTCGGACAAATATGAATCCCTTCTTGGTCGACTTCCATAACCGCACCGCATTGAATATGAACCAGCATCCTGCCACCTCCTAAATTAATCCCACAATAAACAGTATATGAGAATTAGAGAAAAATAGACCAAGATAATTTTTGGTAGAAAAAAAGCCTTCCGACAGCACCGGAAAGCCTTTCACGTATTCTACGGTTCCACATATACTAATGAAGGATTTTTGCTGGCAACAAGCCTATATGTTTCACCGTCTGCGCCAATTTGCTGCACTAGCCAGTCGCGGTTTAAGTCCTCCCGCACAATTGTACTAGTGTCGGAAACAAACTATATACAAATTATTGTACCACGTTAATAATTTCTTTGCAATGTGCAATGTCCAGGCAAAAATAAAAAAGGTAAGGGCTAGCTCAACTGAACTATTCCTTACCTTTTACATTTAACTTATTCTGCTTCTTGTTCGCCACACGATTTACGCTTTATTAGCTCCGGTTTAAACATAACAGTTGCCGGCCTTTTAGGCGGTCGCGCGGCTTTCAGGCGTTTTATCAGCATTGTAGCAGCTTTATTGCCCATGTCATACACTGGCTGGGCAACAACAGTAATTGGCGGCTCAATAAGTTCAGCCCAATCCCAGTCATCAAAGCCAAGCACGCTGACTTTGTCAGGTATGGCCAGTCCCATCTTTTTCAGGGCTCTAACCACTGACATAGTAATCAGATTATTGGCGCAGAAGATTGCTGTCGGTTTTGCATCGCTGTCCCCTGCTCCAACCAGTTCCTGCAGTTTAGCTGCAATATCCGCCTCTGCAATACCAGTGCGTATCAGCCATTCCTCCCGGACAGGCAACCCGTGGCCAGCCAAAGCGGCTTGATACGCTTGCACCCGTTCCAGGCGAGGGCTGACATGATCGTACGGCAGAGTAAACATGGCAATCCGGCGGTGACCCAATGCAACCATATGGTCGATAGCCTGCCGAACGCCGCTGGCGCTATCGACGGTCACAGTATCTACGCCAATTTCCGGAGCCTTCCTGTCAATCAGAACAACCGGAGTGTGTTGATTTACTTGAGCGATAAGGCTATTATTGCAGCCGGTAGTATTCACAATTAACCCGTCAATCTGCTTATCTACAAGCATGTTGACATAGTCGCGCTCTTTGACTGGGTCGTCGTCGGCATTGCACAGGATAAGATTAAAGCCCGCTTCTTGCAGCGTATCTTCAATCCCCCGGATGATACTGGTAGAGAAGGGATTTAAGATGTTGGCGACAATCGCTCCTACTGTATGGGTACGTTTTTGCTTGAGGCTACGGGCCAACGCATTGGGCCGATAATCAAGTTCGGCTATAACCTGGGCAATACGGTCCCGGGTGTCTACTCCCATATGGTCGTACAAACCGTTTAAATATCTGGATACCGTACTTTTGGAGACACCTGATCTCCTGGCAACCTCAGCAATAGTTACAGGCATTTCCGGTTACCGCTGTACGCGTCCTGAACCGTCGCCACCCATCAGCGCTTTCACTTCGCTGACTGTTACATGGTTATGGTCGCCTTCGATAGTATGCTTGAGGCAGGAAGCAGCTACAGCAAACTCAAGTGCGTCACCATTAGAGTAGTTGTTCATAAGCGCATAGATTAAGCCGCCGCCGAACGAGTCGCCGCCGCCTACGCGATCAACTATGTGGATGGCATAATTACGGGAGAAATAGAATTCGTCATCTTTATACAGCATAGCCGCCCAGTTGTTGTCAGAAGCCGAGATGCTACCGCGCAGGGTAATGGCTACGGCTTTAAAACCAAACCGTTCTTTGAGCTTCTTGGCAACATCTTTATAGCCTTCATGGCTGAGCTTGCCGCCGGTAATATCGGTATTGTCGGCTTTAATGCCAAACACTTTTTCAGCGTCTTCTTCGTTGGCAATGCACACGTCAACGTAAGGCATGAACTGAGCCATAACCTTACCGGCTTTTTCGCTTGTCCACAGGTTTTTGCGGAAGTTGAGATCACAGCTAGTAGTCAGCCCAGCTTCTTTAGCGGCTTTACAAGCGTCCAACACACATTCAGCAACATCGTCGCCGAGAGCTGGAGTAATGCCGGTAAAGTGGAACCAGGTAGCGCCTTCAAAGATTTTTTTCCAGTCGAAGTCTTCCTTCTTCGCGCCCGAAATGGAAGAGTGCGCACGATCATACACTACCTTGGAGGGACGTTGGGAAGCTCCTTTTTCGCAGAAGTAGATGCCCAGACGCTCGCCGCCTCTAATCATGTGACGGGTGTCAACACCATAACGGCGCATTTCGTTAACAGCAGCCTGGCCGATAGGATTCTCAGGAACCTTGGTTACAAATACAGCGTTTTCGCCATAGTTAGCCAACGATACGCATACATTAGCTTCGCCGCCGCCATAAACGGCTTCAAAACTGGGGGTTTGTTCAAAACGCTGGTAGCCAACAGGAGCCAAACGGAGCATAATCTCACCAAAACATACTACTTTCTTCACAATATACACCTCTTAAAATGTAGTTATATAATTACTTGCCACGAGCCTGACGGACTTTTTCAATAAACTGCTTGCCAATCTCAGTAATCGACTCATAATCGCCTTTTTTGGCGCCAGCAGTCAGATTGCCGCCAACACCGACAGCTACACAACCTGCTTTAATCCAGTCTTGCACGTTGTCAAGGCTAACACCACCTGTTGGCATAACCGGAGCCTGAGGCAACGGTCCCTTAAGCGCTTTTACGAACGATGCGCCCAAAGCTTCACCAGGGAATAATTTAATAATATCAGTACCTGCTTCCATGGCTTCAACGACTTCTTTAATCGTCATGCATCCTGCCATGATGGGAACTTGGTAGCGATTACACAGTTTAACGGTTTCAAGGTTAAACGACGGGCTGACAATATACTGAGCGCCTGCCAGAATGGCGACACGGGCAGTCTCTGGATCAAGTACAGTGCCTGCACCAATAATTATTTCACCATTTTTATAAGTAGCGGCAAGATCCTTAATTACTTCAGCAGCACCAGGTACAGTAAAGGTAATCTCAATCGCAGCAACTCCACCTTTGAGGCAAGCATCAGCAATTTTTACAGCCTGTTCGGAGGTCTCAGCACGAACAACAGCGACTACGCCAGAGTCCATGATTTTTTGCAGCACATTTAATTTTGGTATCATATGAATCATCCTTCCTTCATGTAAATCGGTTTAGGAAACCGGTTTACTAAGCTAATAATTGCTTATATTAGCTATTTTTTTAAATATTCCTGCTTCATTTTGGCATGATAGCAATAAAAATATACATACTGCAGGTAACCTAAAGTCACAGCATCTTTTCCGGCATTGACTTACGCTCCCCCGCAGGGGTATAATTTACATATAATAGTAACGGAGGCAACTAATATGGATATTGCAGCGCTTTCCGCAGCAGTCTCGCAAGCGAGTGTTAGTAATCAAGCCAGTCTTTTGGTCATGAAAAAGGTCATGGACACTGCTACCACGCAAAACCAAGGCCTAATTGAGCTGCTCCCGGCAACAGCTTCCCGTATCTCACCGCCCCATTTAGGCAACAGTATCGATATTTCTGCGTAGCTTGAGCCGGAAAGCTTCTGGATAAACCAGAAGCTTTTTTGTACCCCACTCTCTTTCACCGACAAAACTAACTATTTAGAAAGTGCAGGATTTATGAATAAAATATATGCGCTTATAGGTCCGCCAGCTTCTGGAAAGACCAGTATCCAGAAAGAGCTTGCACAATATGGAATTCCCGAAATACTTAGCCATACCACACGGAAACCCAGGGCTGGCGAGCAGCATGGCATCCACTACTACTTTGTGAGTAAAGAGGAATTCCAAAAAACCGAGATTATCGAACGGGTTGAATACTCGGGCAGTTTGTACGGACTAAGTAAGGCAGAGGTATTAGACAGGGTCAATCGGCACCCGGTAAGCACGGTAGCTGTTGAAGCACAAGGCTTTTCCCAGATGAAAAAGCTACTTGCCAACCGGGTTGAATCGATATTCATTATGGTTGACTATGATACAGTTCTTAGCCGTATGCTGGAACGCGGCGATAATCACGACCTGATTAACCGCCGTATAGAGTATGCCAACAGTACTGGCGAGTTTAACAACTGGCAAACAGCCAACTATGTAGTAAAAAACACCGGTTCACTGGAGGTAGCCGTACGCCAGATACTGGCGATTATTGGCACGTTAACACCTAACCCCAAAATTGTTTAATAAATAAGAAAGGCCGCCAAGGCGGCCTTTCTTTTCGGTATTTATCAGTCAATTTCTAGCACGAGAGCAAACCGGGGAACTTCCTTACCTTCAACTATAATGCTTTCACAAAACATTGCCTTTGGTCTTACCCACAGACCATATTCTCCATACAATGCCCGGTAAACCACCATCGGTTCAAGGTTTTCGCTATGCGCAGCCTCACCAATCACTTGGTACTGCTTTCCCTTATAATGCCGGTAAATACCGGGTTTTATTTTGTCCGGCTTTGATTCAGTCATAGTATAGCCTCCTCAAATCCCTGTTAGTGTAAAACAGGCGATACTTTTTTGTATACCAGCATCGTAATTGCCGAAACAACGATTCCTTTGAATAGGTTAAATGGCACTATGGCAAAAACGATAAACGTTTTTAAATCAATAATTAGCGGGTTCGCCAATCTTCCCATACTGACGATGGCCTCAGGCGGAAGGTGTAGCGCAGCTTGATATAACGGTATTAACACCCAGTAATTTAGGGCTGCTGCCGCCAGCGTCATAGACATCGTTCCAACCGTAAGCGCAATTATCGCCCCTGTCCGATTCTTTTTACCCTTATAAATGAAAGCAGCTGGCACAACCAGAAACGTTCCCACGAAAAAATTTGCCATCTCACCAATCCCCGCCGTCTGTGTACTGCTCAAATGAATCAGGTTTTTTAGCAGCACAATCAGGCAGCCAGCGAGCGGTCCAAGCGCAAAAGCGCCAATGATGGCCGGTATTTCACTAAAATCGAGTTTCAAAAAACCAGGCATAAAGATAACCGGAAGCTCTAGTACCATCAAGATCGCGGCAGCACTGGCTAGAATCGCGATTCGTGTTGTATAGGCCAAGTTAGTATGCAAATTCCTGCCTCCTTACATCTATTTTAATAGCATGACATCTTATCGTTTAATAATATCCCTTGCTAATAAATCAATGCAAAGCCTGAGGGTTATCCACCACAGAATTATGTAATGCCACAGCAACAAATTCAGTAAGCGCGGTTTCCATCACAGTCTCATGAACTGCCATAATATCAGACATCTCCAAACCGTGCCGAATACTCATGTAGTCAAATACACGGGCCAGCCCCTCGGCATACACCCCCTGAACCTCCTCCGGCATTTTACCCCTAAGCACATCATAATAGAGTATTCCATAGCGCTTGCTAATATCTCGCAAATGGAGGGCCAGCAAATACTTATAATCTTCTATCGGATCTGTCATAGGCTCCCTGCCTTTCTCTCATTGATAGCTCAATGAGCTTCTCAGCCTGCTTATACTTATGTATTCGCACCTAATTACGAAATCCCTACATACTATGCTGTCCAACAAATAAATTATTGGACAGAAAAATACCCTTACAGCATCATTTAGACTGTAAGGGTAAGGGTATCTATTCTAGCTTCTAACTATCTCGCTAATTATTAATACTTTCAACCACGAAACAAAGAAGTCGTCATGGGTTTCATAGCTTCTGTAGTCATCGCGAATAAACATAAATTTTCCGTTACGCATAAAGCCGACACTCACTAACTCATCTGAGTCGTTGTAAAATAATATAGCGTTTCTTACGCGTTTGCCATTATAAAAGAAACCTCTACCGTCTTCATCCCGCCATTTATAAGCGTGTAATCCGGGAAAGCGATCACTTAGTCTGTGATCATAAATGCGTTCCATGTTATGCCTTGAAGCCCTATCTCTGTCACGGCGTTCGTGCCATTTAAACGGCAAAGACCGCTCTGATACAGAGTAGGATTGTTGCCATCTGCCATTATTAAATTGCGATTCTGACCAGTCGTGATGACGTTCCTTAGCACTTGCTGTGGAAGACATCGCCAATACAAAAATCGCCAGAAGCAAAAGCACCATTTTTTTCATTGCTACCGACCTCCTTTTTGTTAATTCTATCCACTAAATGTGACAAAACTATGACAGCTCAGATAGGACTTAAGGTTTAATTTGTTGAATTCTATAGAGCATCACCATTTTGCAGTCTGGAGGCATTATGAAAAAAATAAAATTCATGTTAGGAATTATTGTTTTATTTGTCTTTACAGCAGTAACCAATACCGACCAAATAAAAATGTTTTCCGAACCAAGACCGGCTAGCACTATTATAGAGGTTTTAAGATTAGGCGATGTAGTTAAGGTATATCAAAAATCCCCAGACGGATACTATTGGGAAGTCGAACACAAGGGAAACCACGGGTGGATCATCTTCAAATATTTAAGTCCGAAAGACCATAGATATAGCACTGAAGCATAACGCCTCAGTGCTATAAATCTTTCTATGTTCTCTGCCTTACTCTCCGGCCTTACTGCTCACTCTGGCCCCTTTCATCAACGCGGGATTTTGTCATCGCTTCTCTCCAAGCCTTGAAAGAAATACCCAGCGCGATGAAAGCCGATATACCGGTATGGCTGATGCCCAAGTATCCTAATAATGGTACTACGCTTGAATCTGACGCAATGATGCCACCTGCTGTCCAACCTAAAAAAACTGAACCTATCCAGATAAGGACCGGAAACCGCTCAAGCAGACTGGCAACAAGGCTGCTACCCCACATAATTATGGGGAAACTCACCAATATTCCTAGGCTCAACAGTATAGCATTGTTACCGGCAACAGCGGCAACGGCCAGCGTGTTATCCAGGCACATAACCAGGTTAGCTACTGCAATTAATCTGATAGCAGACCATATGTTCCCACACTGACTTTCTATTGCACCAACGCTGTCGCCGCAGTCATCACTGCTGATCATTTTTGCTGCGATCAAAGCTAGCACAACTCCACCGACAATTTTTAAGTATTGTATACTAAGGAGTAAAGAAGCCATGTACGTAAGACCGATCTGCAAAACTACCGCACAAAGACTTCCCCAGCGGACAGCTCTTTGCCGGTACTCAGGTGCAAGACGTCTGCTAGCCATGGCGATGGCTAACGCGTTATCACTAGAAAGCAGCAGATTAATTGTCACAACACTAAATAACATTGACCATTCCACAATACCGCCTCCTCTTCAAATTCATATCTGCGAACCGCTCAACAAACAAATAAAAAAACCAGGTTATTCTGTCTCGCGACAAAACAAACCTGGAATCCAGACCATTATAACCATTTGTTATTCGCAAATGGCTGTAGTCTTAATTGTTTGTTTAAGCACTTGAGGTTAGGGTATCCCCTTACCTTCCGTACAAATATGTTTTTTGAATACATTATACCATCAGCATACCATATTACTATAAATAAGAAAATAGGGAAAATTTAATTTTTTCTAAATTCCATCCCCGTAAAGCCCGCTTAAATCATCTGAATCAGTCAGTTTATCAAGATCAAATGGTGTTCCTTGATATACATAATAATTAAGCCAGTTAGAAAACAGTAGATTAGCTGCACTCCGCCAGCGAACCACCGGCGTTTGCTGCGGATCGTCGTTAGGGTAATAATTAGCCGGAATATTGATTGGCAGCCCTTGCGCAACATCCCTGTCATATTCAGCTTTGAGCGTCAGTGGATCATACTCGGAATGACCAGTGATAAATACATGCCGGTACTTTTTGTCTGTTACTGCATAAATACCCGCTTCTGTCGATTCCGAGAGTATGCAAAGTTGCGATACCTTCTCAATGTCTTCTCGTCTTATTTCTGTATGACGGGAGTGAGGCACGTAGAAAACATCATCAAAACCGCGAAACAACATTTTTTCTTTGATATTTACCGTGTGTGGAAATACACCAAACATTTTCTTCGGTATGTCATATTTAGGAATACCGTAGTGATGATACAAGGCCGCTTGAGCTCCCCAACAAATATGGAGCGTCGAATACACATTTCGTCTGCTCCACTCCATAATTTCACATAACTCATTCCAATAAACGACTTCTTCAAAAGGGATTTGCTCCACTGGCGCCCCGGTAATAATCATGCCATCATATTTACGGTTTTTCACTTCATTAAAGGTTTCATAAAATTTAACCAAGTGCTCCTGCGGAGTATTCTTCGGTTCATATGTTGCTGTGTACATGAAATCAAACTCTACCTGCAGCGGAGAATTCCCCAACAACCGGAGCAATTGCGTTTCTGTGACTATTTTTGTGGGCATCAGATTTAATAGCAATATACGAAGCGGACGTATGTCTTGCGCATAGGCGCGATCCTCGTCCATTGCAAAAATATTTTCCTTTTCGAGGATGTTGACAGCCGGCAAATTATTAGGAATTTTTATAGGCATATTTCCCGCTCCTTTGTGTTGAGTCTCTGCTTGCAGTACATAGTTCTTTTTTCAGTTACATACATGTATACCCAAAAGGCCCTATTTGCCGCGATTGACAAATAAAGCCTTTTTTTAACGTTTTTTATATTTTCGCACCTCTAAGAGGAGCAAGCAGAAATAAATCAAATTATTACAAACATTATACTCTTTACCTAGCTAACATTCAATATGATATTTAGTACATGCCAAATTATCATATCTTTTTCTTTCAAGCATCTTTTAGCCGATTTGAGCCTTAAACATATTTCCTAACCAACAAGCGGTAATTCTGAGTTATTCTCCTATTGGCTTCAAGCGGCAAAGGAAGTGACGAAGTACTTTGGGTTCGTAGGTAAACTCTAACCCTTTTATTTGGTCGCGGCGCTCCCAAATTTTAGCCAAGGCATCTATCACCACATCCATATGGCGGTCAGTATATACTCTACGTGGAATTGCTAGTCTCATAAATTCGACATCGGCCTTTTTCTGAATCCCAGTCTCAGGGTCACGACCCAAAAGTAATGAACCAACTTCTACCGGGCGAACCCCTGATTCAATGTAAAGTTCATTGCAAAGTGCTTGAGCAGGGAATTGCTCTGCCGGGATGTGGGGAAGAAACTTGCCGGCATCAACAAATACGGCATGCCCACCTACCGGCCATTGAATTGAGATTCCGCGCTTACGCAGTTCTTCCCCTAGATATTCAACTTGACCAATCCGGCTTTCCAGGTAGTCAACATCCAATCCCTCTTGAAGCCCGACGGCCAAGCATTCCATATCACGGCCTGATAATCCACCATAGGTAACGAACCCTTCCATCGGAACACACGACGCGCAGGCATCAGCATAAAGATCGGCATCCTCTTTCATGGCAATCAGCCCGCCCATGTTGACAATCGCATCCTTCTTGGCGCTCATTGTAAGGAAATCACCCATTGCGTACATTTCTCTTACTATCTCTTTAATACTCTTATTGGCATACCCTGCTTCACGTTGGTTTATGAAGTATGCGTTTTCCGCAAAGCGGGCTGAATCAAAATTAATTTTGATACCATATTTTACGGCAATTTGTTTTACCCCCCGGACATTTTCCATGGAAACAGGCTGGCCGCCAGCAGAATTACAGGTGACAGTAATGTTAATAAACGCGATGTTCTCTACACCCTTATCTATGATAAAACGCTCTAATTGTTCAAGATCAATATTACCTTTGAAGGGATGTTCCTTATCGGTATCAAAAGCCTCTTGAATAACCAAATTTACAGGCACCGCTCCATTTAGTTCGATCCAGGCCATCGTTGTATCAAAGTGCATATTGCCTAAGACATACTGACCCTTTTGCTTAATTAAGTGCGGAAAGAGAACTTGCTCTGCACCCCGGCCTTGGTGCGTAGGGATTACATAATTGTAGTCAAAAATATCCTTAACGGCATCTTTGACTTTATAAAAAGATTTACTACCAGCATATGATTCGTCTCCTAGCATCAGAGCAGACCATTGTTGATCACTCATTGCGCCAGTACCACTATCAGTCAAAAGGTCAATATACACATCTTCCGCCTTCAGAGCAAAAGGATTATAGCCTGCTTCCTTCAGGGCGCTGATTCTTTCTTCTTTCGAGATCATACGTAGTGGTTCGACCATTTTAATGCGATAAGGTTCAGCTTTTCTAAACATAGTAATGCCTCCTAGTATATAGTAAGTGAGTCATATACTTATAGGATGCAACTATCATGCCAAACCGATAAGGAGGAAAAATAAGAAAAATTGCAGTTGTGATAAATTATCTTGTCAAGTTTTCTTGTCAGTTGAAAAGAATACTTATCAGCTATGATTACTAAATTCCATATGCCCGGATTTTATTTAATATAGTGGTATTGGATACTCCTAATACCTGCCCCGCTAACCTAGATGATGGATACTTTGCTAAGACCCTCAAGATCACTTCTTTTTCTACCCCGGCAACAATATCCTTTAACTGAGGCCATTCACCATCGACTGGAATTTCAACCTGCAAGGTTTGCTCAGTTCGTGAAATATTCTTAACATTATTTTTAAAGTCAATTATGTCTGTCCAGTCAAAAAGATGGGCAGGCGTAATTTCAATGGTATCAATTAAATTGATCAAGCGCTCCAGGGTATTTTCTAACTGTCGGACATTACCTGGCCATGCTTGAACCATTAAAAGTTCGACACTTTCTCTTGATAAATGAACCTCGGGTTTTTCTAGCTTTGCACAAATTTTCCGGATTAAATGTTGAGCAAGCAATGGAATATCTTCTTTTCTTTCCCGTAGTGGTAAAATAGTTAGCGGGATTACATTAAGCCGATAATACAAATCCTCCCGGAATTCCCCATTACGAATCATTACTTCCAGATTGCGATGTGTTGCAGCTATAATGCGTACATCTATCCCGATTTCTTTATTTCCTCCCACTCTGCGTATTGTCCCCTGTTGCAGAACACGAAGCAGCTGTACTTGCAGGCGCGGCGGAATATCGCCTACTTCATCCAGAAACAACGTACCACCGTTAGCCTGTTCGAAAAGCCCTTTCTTGCCCCCTTTAGCAGCACCGGTAAAAGAACCTTCCTCATAACCGAACAACTCACTTTCCAAAAGAGTATCAGGCAAGGCAGTGCAGTTTATTGGAACAAAGGGAGCTTTATAGCGCAGCCCCTCAGTGTGAATAGCAGTTGCAAATAATTCTTTGCCTGTGCCGCTTTCCCCACGAAGTAAAATGGTAGAACTACTCTTTGCCACGGTTCGGGCAGCTGCTATAACCCGGGCCATTTCGCGGCTTTGATAAACAATATCTGAGAAAGTAGTTAATCGCCGCATTTTATCGGCCTGTAATATTGCTTTTTCTACTTGATGGAAGTCTTGAATCGTCGAGACAGCTCCGATGATTTTTCCCGTATCATCTCGAACCGGTAGACTGCTGGTTAGAAACTGAATCGTTTTTCCATCTTTTTTGATCTTCTGTTCTTTCAGTCTGTAAATGAGACCGCTCCGTAATGTTTCAAGCAGCAGCGGGTTTGCCCCCAGTAAGTCTTCCACCCCTAGACCCATGACTGCTTGAGGGGTACAGCTAAATATTTTACAAGCAACTTCATTAATATGTGATATCTTACCAGCTTTATCAATAGCCAGAACACCCTCGCTAACAGAATCAAGGATGGTTCGTAATTCGTGTTCTCTTTCTTTATAAGGCATCTGGCTGCGGAATGTGACTGATTTTACATTCGTCACTGCTTTTAGGTCATGCACTAATTTTTGAGCTTGATTGTCCGAATCACATTGAAACTGAATGATCATCCCGTGTTGCGGGAGCACTTCCATCGCTATTTTATCAATGCTATTTTTTTCCGTAAGCTTAAATATTTCATAGCCTAAGCCTGGACAATCTACAAAATCAATTTGAATTATGTATTCCGGCATCTTCCATCGCCATCCTTTAGGTTGTACTATCGTAAACTTTCGTTTTCACCTGTTATTATATCAAATTTGCAACCAATAAAGCTCGTAAAATAACCCATTCTGGTTTCAGTGTCAGGCTTGATTTATTCCGCAGTCTGCAAATAAAAGACCCGCTTGGAAACGCTCCAAGCGGGCCTAGTTATGTATTTTCACTTATTGGGTAAAAGCATTTTCTTCTACATTATGTTTGTGGCAATGGTCCTGGCCTGACTTATAACCTCCATCTGCTTGCTAAGAGCAGGCAATACATCTGATGTAATCTTCGCGCCTTCACCATAATGACGAATGAAACCACTTATTTGGCAAGTTTCTCCCACCCCGCAAACCATACAGGGCATCGTACCCTGCGCAATGACTATTTCTACCTCTGGCAGTCCATGATAAACCTCGAAGAAGGTCCTTAAACCGTTTACTGCCGGCTCCACAACACCGTTAGCGCTAGCTAGAGCCAATACAATTTTTTTCAACTTTAGCTTTACTCCCAGATGCCGTAAGGCAAACCATCTTTCTAAAAAGAGATGGGTTAACGCATTTATACCTAAAGCTCCTGAAAAATAGGTTGGTGCTCCTAATACCAATACATCAGCATCCATTAATTTGCTTTGGATAGAATCCCAGTCATCCTGTTGAACGCAGCGATTGGTCTGAATACAGTTTAAACAGCCTAAACAGCAATTTATTCGCTGCTCTCTTAAGAAAACTGTTTCTTTCTGTTCACTATCAATACTATTCATAATGAAGCTTACCAACTGATCTACTGTACCACCTTTGTTTGGAGCACCGTTTATACCAATGATTTTCAACATGATTACTCCTTTAAAGCAAAATTACAGTAGTGCCGCCACTTCCTGAATCGAAAATCTGACTTCCTCGTTTTGAGCCACAGCTTTGCCGGTAAAGCGATATCCAATCTTCCCCGAAACTACAACTACTTGCAGGCAACCGGTTTCGGCCAGATTCTCTCGCGTTTTCTCCATCTTATATACACCAAAAACCAAATGACTATCATCTGTTATCTGCTTTACTTTTCCCACTACGATCAAATGGGGCTCACCCTTCTTTGACACAGATGCTAAGGCAATAAAGGGGGATGCTAAAATTACCTCCTTCATCTCGGCAGTAAGTATGGCAAGCCCATTGGTTTCTCTCAACTCATTACTCACGTTGATCACTCCTCATTTTAAGTTATTTATAAAGTAAACACGGCTTGCGCCGAGCCTTTGGCGAAAGCGGAAGCCGATGTTGCCCTTATCCAGGGAAAGTTATACTTTCTTTCTGGGAGAACTAATACTAGCGTACTTCTTAAAATAAGGATAAGCTATTAACTATTTAACATTTTCAGATTTAAAAACATCTATTTTTTAGAATATAGTGTCTTTTCTCCCGGCAAAGATAGTTCTTAGCAGTCAGCTCTTTGATCGACTGCGAAACCATTACTCTTGATGCCCCCACCAATGCAGCAATCTCTTGCTGGGTTAAAGGAATCGTGATACGGGACCCATCAGCACAAGCCTCACCCTGTTCACGCGCCAAACGTATCATCAATCCCAGTATTTTCTCCTGTGTTGACTGCCTGTTTGCTTCGGACACTTGCTCCCATACGTGATAAAGGCGATCATTAAGATTTCTAATAATTTCTAACGCCAGGTCTGGTTCCTTTTTAACTACTTTTTCAAATGTACACCGATCAATACTGCAGACTTTAGCTTCTTCCAATGAGATCGCGGTTGCCACTTGAATGGCATCCTGGCGAAACAATGCTGTTTCTCCCAGCATCTCGCCAGGCCCCACGATCTGCAAAATTGTTTCATTGCCGTCTTCAGTCATCCGCAGTAATTTAAAGCGTCCTTCTTTGATAACATAAACACTATCTACAGCTTCTCCTTGTTGGAACAAAATGTGCCCTTTTCTCATGTGTTGTTTATTAGCAGCCCAACAGATATGCCTAAAAAACTCCATACTTAACCCGGAAAACAGTGCATTATCGCGTAAACATAAATATCCCTTGTTATTCATAAAACACGTTCGAACCTCACTATTTACTATTCTTTTCAACATAATTGCGAGTCGATTAATCTATTCAACTATTTTTTCGGCCCTGTTAAATGGTTTACATCCTTAGCTGCAAACAAAATATATAATTGGAATCAAAGAAAACAATGAATATTCCTTAAAATTACACAAGCTGCAAAATCTTATAAAAAGGAGGGTAATGTCATTTTTAAAAGCTAGATACTAAGCTGCGCATAAAGTAGGGAGGTAAACTAAATGGCGAATAAACTTCTGTGCTGCGAAATATTACGCACTGAAATTGAACAACTTTTAAAAGAGAAAACCGTTGAGATTCAATACCTGGAAGCTGGTTTGCACGCAGATTTAAAAAAACTGGAGCACGCTATCAAAACTGGCTTAGAAAACATGGGCAACAATAATGATGTATTATTAGGTTTCGGAACAATGTGTCATCCAGAGATGGAGCTCCTCGCGGCTAACTATGGCAAAAACACGTTGCAGGCAAAAAACTGTATCGAAATGCTGCTCGGCGATAAGTTAAAAGAGTTGGATGCCCAATCACGGACATTTTATATTACAAGTGGCTGGCTTGAAAACTGGCGCAAAATATTTATTGAACAGCTTAAATGGGATAGTATTGACGCTCGCCAAAACTTTGGATTTTACGACCGTATTCTTTTACTTGATACTGGCCTAATCCCATTAGAAGATGAACAGATATTAGAGTTTTTTGAGTATACGCAAGTGCCCATTGAGATTATCCCCATTGAACTGGATAACCTCAAAAAGTTGCTTTTCGCTAATCTTGATTAACTAAAAGTAGCCTGCCTCATTGTTAGGCAGGCTACTTTACTTAGTCGACCAACTTCCAGGACTTAGAACTCAACCCCCACTTTAATAGAAGTTAGGTGTTGTAGAGCGACTTATTCATCAGATAAACCGGCTCTGCTGACAATAGTTTCAGCAACGTCCTCGGCACTTTTGAATGGAAAGTCATTGGCATTCAGCAGATTGCCCGCTTGACCGGCAGTTACTTCAAGATCGCCTGCTTTGCAGGTGGTATTTGCCCCTTGGGGAAAGGCATTTAACAATAGTTCAGGAGTATTAATGGGAAACTTGGCGTCTGTTAACGCTGAAAGAATCTGACCTTTAATAATTTGACGAACCGACATCTGAATACCTCCCATAAAATGATATTGAACCGTTCACCATCATTTTATCTTAGAAGGACGCAAAACTCTGTAAACTGTTTTACATATAAGACAAGTAATTACATTGCCGAGGTTTGATTAAGAATCGTAATACGGTGTCCATTAATATGCACCAGCTTCTCCTTGCGTAGTTCGCTCAAAACATTAGTGACCATAACTCTTGAGGCATTAACAAGACTGCCAATATCCTGGTGAGTTAAATCAATACAAATCGTTGAACCTGCTGGTGTCGGAGTACCGTATTTTTCAGCCAGTCTGTATAAGAGATCCATAATACGGCCTCTAACATCCATAAAGGCAATGCGCGACAAATGCTCTGTATAGTTATTTGCTTTTTGGACCAAATGTTGAATAATTGTTAAAGAAGCTTCCGGGTTTTGTAAAAGCACAGAAAATAGTTCTTTAGTACAACAACAAATAAACGTATCTTCTAAGGCCCTGGCATTCATAGTATGTAAAGCGTTCTCAAAAAACATTGATTCACCTAGAATATCTTCCGACTTGAAGAAATCCAGAGTAAGCTCTTTACCGTCCTCAGAAGTTTTAAACACCCTCACTCGTCCGGATTTGATTAAATAAATACTATCTGCCGCTTCGCCCTCCCGGAAAACAAACTCATTCTTTTTATAAATTTTTTTAATCGCTAACTTTCCGACTTCTTCCCGTTCAGCCGAGGTTAACGCCGAGAAAATCTCTAAGTCTTTCATACACTTTGTTTTCACAAGTTACCCAGCCCCTTTGCCCGTGACTCACTTGCCTATCTGCTTGCTTAATCAGGAACAAACCAGTTCATAGCAGTTTCTTTACCTCTCCATTCGTTATCTTAGATTCGCTTTCCTGCTGAACCCTCTATCACTTAGTGAGAGTCAATAACTGGTCGAGACACCAGCCCTTAGGGGCCTTAACCTTACCTAAACTAAATGGAAGCATAGGCCTTGCATACAGGCAGTAATGCTTCCATTTGCAGGACACTGGCGAAGCCTTATTGGCGATTACCGCACCTGATTAAAACGCAATTTAAAGCCCATTTCATCAGGCGCTACTTGAAATAATCGGACATGCTGAAACTGAGGTGAAGCTGTTAGGGTCGCAATAATTTCTTTCTTTACCTCATCTTGCATTCTACATCCAAGAATGACCTCCTGGATTGCTGCAGCAGGAAACTGAAAAAGATAAACTGAAAAGGGTTGCGCGTCAATAATCTTATCCGCCTCTTGGAGAGGACGTGCAATTCTCCATTCCTGTTCATATGCCCACTGAGTACTCTTTACCAGGAAAACCTCTACTCCCGACATCTCTACCATTGGGAAAACAGGCCGAATCTCACGATACTCAACTTTTCGCAGATAACGAAGTTCATCGTCTGGACCCTTCTGTTCGTGGAAATAGGGATGCATGGAGTCAAAGCCAATCACATAGCCTTCATGGCTAAGCGCGTAATGAGCCCACATGAGCAGATTATCCGGCTTTTCCGCTAAAGATAAGATCCCAAGCGTTTCGTTAAACTTATCGTCGAAGATTTTCCGAATCGCTGGCGTAACAAATTCCATCATCCCCAAAATGATATCTGAGCTCTCGACGATTTTTTGTTTGGCAAATTCCTGAAACTGGTCGTACGGTACAGCTGCTCGCTGCGCTGCTGGAATCTCCTCATAAACCTTGCGAATTGCTTCTCGCGCTGTATCTTCAAGTATAGATTGAGCATCCGTTTTATCAGCCAGCTTGCTTATATATGGCTTAACTTCAAACGGATCGTTGAATGCCCCAGGTTGTGTGTACCGAAGCAAACACTTCTGTAAAACGTCGATTCTCCCCGGAGCAAGATATTTATATAACATCACGACGACAGCACACCTCCATAAATTAAGATGTCAGTAACCTATTTTCTTAATATTGGCATCTTCTCCATAGTGCATAAACTATCCTGCTAAATTTTGTAAATCATTGGACTTTACTAAATTATTTGATATTATGACTCATTTATCCTTTATTTACTATTTCAGTTAGACATTGTTAATAAACACTGTTATAATTATTAACAAATAATTATAACAGTGTTTATTAGAGGAGGGAGAATAAATTAATGATGTGGAAAGAAAAGTACAAAATAGGAATTCAAATAATAGACGAACAACATGAAGAACTTTTTTACAGGGTATCAAAGTTTGTAAAATTACTCCACCAGGAAGATCCGTGGCAAGAGAAACTCAGCCAGATAAAAGAAACCATGGAATTTATGCAAAGTTATGTTATTATTCATTTTGACTATGAGGAAGCATATCAAAAAGAAATTAACTATCCTAACCATGAAGGACACCGGAAAATCCATGAAGATTTTAAGCGAGAGATCGGTAAGTATGCTGAAACCTTTGCAACAGAAGGCTATAATGAAGAGTTAGTGCAGCAATTGGGTGGGAAACTAATGGCGTGGTTAATCAATCACGTAGTGGCCGATGATCTAAAAATGGCACAATACATCGGTCAGGAGGCTGGCAAGTCATGAAAGCAGAGTATGTAAATCCTTTTTTTCAAGCACTTAAAGAAGTATTTAAACTAATGTTGGATTTAGAGATTACCAAAAACACATTAAACGCAAAGAAGGATTTGGTATCGGAAAACGAAGTGACTGTAGCCATTAAGCTGACTGGAGATATTTCTGGTTCTGTACTTTTCAGTTTCCCTGAGAGCACTACGCTGGAAATCGTGAAAATAATGTCTGGAATGGAACTACATAAATTAGACAGTTTTGTAACTTCGGCGTTAGGAGAGGTATCTAATATCATTAGCGGTAATGCCGTTACATACCTTTCCCAGGCAAATTATCATTGCGATATACTGCCACCGCAAATTGTTATTAGGGAGAGTAGTTCTTCTGCTCTTGGTACAGAGCAAACGTTAACAATTCCGTTGCACACATCAATAGGCGGTATGAGATTAAATTTTGCCATTGATGAAAACAAATAATGCAGAGAGATGAATACGAGGACCGCTGCAACAAGGTGACACCACTTTGTTGCCTTTCTTTTTTTATAAGGTCCCTTCAATTAGTAAAGAAAATTGTAATATAGCAGGAAATCTGTACTTATTGTCAGAATATTTAAATATAATATAGTATCTTTTCTCTGAATGCTTAATAATGTCCAATGTTAAGCTATTGTATCAACCAGAGGCTTATTAAGAGAAATTTAATAAGGGAGGGAACAGAATGTATACTGCTGTATTGAGTAATTTTGCGAGAAATACCATCGCAATGGTTTTGGCAGGTGGCAAGGGTGAACGACTGAACCCCATTACATTAAACAGACCCAAACCTTATGTTCCTTTTGGCGGAAAATATAAAATCGTAGATTTTGTATTGAGTAACCTATTTAATTCAGGCATCAAAAACGTATACATTCTAACACAATACAGGGCTTATTCCTTAAATAAACACATCAAAGAATCATGGTCAAAATGGGTTGGACTCGGAGAGTTTTATGACACGATATCTCCCGAGACTACCAACATAGGTGAGGAATGGTTTAAGGGGACTGCTGATGCGATATTTCAGTTTATGAGAATTCTTGAATCTACAGATGCAGATTATATTGCAATCTTCGGCGGCGACCATATTTACAAGATGGATGTCAGTCAGATGATAAGCTATCATATTATGAATAAAGCCGATATTACTTTGGCGGCTCTCGAGGTACCTCTTGACGAAGCCAGTCGGTTTGGTATTTTTTCGGTAGATGAAAATTGTAGGGTAACTGCATTTGCAGAAAAGCCCAGAGATCCGGTAACAATTCCAGATCGTTCGACTTGTTTTGCATCAATGGGCAATTATATTTTTTCTACAAAAAAGCTTATTGAAGTACTGAAAGAAGGCAGGAAGCAACATGCAGATCTTGACTTTGGCAAACATGTGATTCCAATGATGCTCGAAAAAGGTGATCGAGTCTTTGCCTATAATTTTATTGATAATTTGATTCCCAGAATGGGGCCGGGAGAAAAAGGCTACTGGAAAGATGTTGGGACAATCGACTCCTATTATGAAGCAAATATGGATCTGATAAACGTGGTCCCGCAATTGAATCTCTATAACTATAGGTGGCCAATCCTAACCAATCAAGGTAACTTACCTCCTGCAAAAACGGTTTTTGATGAGGAAGGCAGACGTGGACAAAATCTCAACTCATATATATGCGGCGGTTGTATCATCAGTGGTGGTACAGTACGACGCTCCATACTAGGACCTTGCTGCAAGATTAATAGTTATAGCTTGGTTGAAGATTCGATCCTGTTTGAAAATGTTGAAATTGGCAGACACGTAAAGATCAAAAAAGCAATAATCGATGAGAACGTAAAAATCCCCGATGGCACGGAAATTGGCTATAATCATGAAGAGGATATACAAAAAGGGTATGTGGTCACAGACTCGGGCATTGTAGTAGTAACTTAAGAAAGTGACCTATTATATCCAAGCTCATCTCTATTAATGATTTCATGAAACAAACGAGCTTCTACCTGCGATACATGACTTCTGGACAGGAGTTTCAAATTCTGAAGCATTTACTTCATACTAATCACAATCACACTATTGCTAATTTCAATTACTTTTACCGGCAGCTCAGTTATGCCCCCATGCTCTGGGGGTGATAAAAAACAACTTGTACCAAACGGTACAGGTTGTTTTTTATCACTGCTACATCAAGTATAGCAACCTTTATTTTGCGGGACAATTAACCTGGTCTTTGCCATACAATGCGCGCTTGACACACACAAAGTCCCTGCCCCCTGTCCCATTAACGTGGAAAACATATATTTGGGGTACATGGCCATATAGGATAGCATTGTACTGGATAACACTGGTGATTAGGATAGCAATCTTTAGGATAGCAACTAAACGGACGACAGTACTCTGGAGAACACTTCCTTGGAGCGCATTGAAAAGGTAAACATATGCGAGGACTATATTGCCGTAGTTTACATTGGTAATTATCATTTTCCATGTAATTTTCTATTTCAGGATATTCCCATTCACGATAAGTAGACATTGAAGCATCACCTTTCAGAGTTTGATGGTAGAACTATTACATAATATGCTTACCATTATGTTATAGTTACAGGGGTTATACCATGGTTCCTTTCTGAAATCATAGGGCTTGCGGTCGCTTGCGAGCCCCAAACTCACTAGTAGTCCGTTTACTCTGACAGATAGAGCGGCAAGTAAGGAACGTCCCCCAGTATAACGCAATGTTGTCAACAACCCCGTCCCCCTGGCACCGCCTGCCACTAAGCAGGACTACTGAATAGTAATAAATCCCAAGAATAAACAACACTAATTGCCAAATAACTGCAACTAGTGTTGTTTATCTTCTTTTACATTATTCCTTTAAACCTCGAATTTATTAACTGCTTCCCTGAGGTCCATTGCCAGTTTGGCTAGTACTTGACTTGAAGATGCGATTTCTTCCATAGATGCTGATTGTTCTTCGGTCGCCGCCGACACCGTCTGAGCTTCCCCTGATACATTTTTACTCAAATCATCAATCCGCTTTACTGAACCAACAATTTGCTGACTGCCAATAGCCATCTGCTCAATGGCTGAGGAAATTTCACTTATCTGACCTGATACCTGGGTTACCAGAGTAGTGATTTCCAGAAAGGCTTGTCCAGAAGCATTGACCACGTCTGCTCCCAGCTTCACTTCTCTAGTTCCTTCGTCCATGGCTATTACAGCTTTATTAGTATCACCCTGAATTTCACTAATCAATACTGCGATTTTCTTGGCTGCTTCCTGCGACTGCTCGGCTAATTTACGGACTTCTTCTGCCACTACGGCAAAACCGCGTCCCTGTTCACCTGCCCGGGCTGCTTCAATGGCAGCATTGAGCGCCAATAGGTTGGTTTGTCCGGCAATACCAGAGATAGTATCCACAATCTGTCCTATTTCCTTAGAACGTTCGCCTAAATTGGCTACAACCCCAGCTGAACTAATAACAGTCTGTTCAATACTGGCCATTTGACTTACCGCTCTATCAACTGATTTGTTACCTTCATTGGCCTTAACCGAAGCCTGCGCCGATTGCGCTGCTACTTCATTAATATTGGCAGCAATCTGCTGGATGCTGGCTGACATTTGTTGTACCACAGCCGAAGTATCATTGGCTACAGTCGATTGTTCTTCCATACCTTTAGACACATCGGCAATAGAACTCGCCACCTGATTTGCCGCTTGAGATGACTGGTGGGCACTAGCGGTCAATTCCTCGGCCGATGCAGCTACCAACTCTGAAGAAGTGTCAATCTCACGCACAAGGTTACGTAGATTGCCTACCATTGTTTCAAAGGCCCGTGCTAAACGCCCAAGCTCGTCCTGTGAGTTTACATTAATGTTAGTTATGCTCAGATCGCCGCCTGCAATCCGGCCAGCCACTCCTTCTAGTGTCTGCAGCGGTTTCGCGATACGTGCGGCTACAACTACGATAACGATACTAGCTAAAATAAGTACTGCACCAATAGTAATTAATGAAGTCCAGGCAAAGGTTCGCAGCTGCGCCCTTGCTTCACTAGTAGGCACAGTTACACCAATGGACCAGGAAGTTCCTGTAATCGGCGCATACGCTAAATATTTTTCCACTCCCATATATTGATAATCGGCAATCCCTTTTTCACCTTTCAGCATCTTTTCAGCGGCTGCCTTCAGAGCAGGGGTTGCATTAGGGTCGTTGTTAAAATTGGCTTTGTTCATTAATTCTTTATTCGGATGAACGATTATTGTGCCATCAGTCCGCAAAACGTAAGCGTAACCCGTCTGGGCCACCTTGATGCCAAGGACGCGTTTTTCCACCTCTTCTATATTGATTGCTCCTGCTAAAATCCCAATAATGCGCCCCTCAGCCTTGATCGGGGTAGCGATAACTACGACGAGCTTGCCGCTAGCCGGAGATACTATCGGATCTGTGATGAAGGTATTCCCCGCAATTGCACTTGCAAAGTAGGGTCTGTTCACTGAGTTCCCGGCTAGACCGCGTGTATCAATGTAGTTACCTTTAGCATCAGTCCAAAAAATGTTTTCGTAAAACTTATTATTGTTTATTTCTGAGGTAATATAAGACACCATGGCTTCGCGATTACCACTGGTCAAAATCGGCGACCGCGAGATCGCCTCTAATTCGATTTTCTTTCCTGCAAGCCACATGCCAACTGCTTCGCCATTGGTTTGTGCCACGAGGGCAATTTCTTTTTCAACATCCTGTGTTAGCATTTTTTGTGATTGCCAATAGTTTAACCCAGCCAGCACGCCAAGCGAAACCACAAATAAAGCAATGACTATTACCGAAAGCTTTGCTCTTAAACTTTTCACAATCAACTCTCCATTCAATGTTACGTCAAAACTTACAGCACACACGTTTTTCAACCATAGTTACAGACAAATACCCCCTTGAGCTCCGCCGCTCTCGCCCTTGACCCCATCAATACACTTTGTAAAGATCTATTCTTCTGTATTTGGATTGCAGCTATGACAGTGATTTCATAGTAGGGCATAAAAGGCGCCCATGCAAAGATGACAGACCTATCTATAGCAGGTCTGTCATCTTTGATTTGTAAAAATCAAATGTGCAACCTGGCAATCATTGGCGTTAACGGCCTTTAGACCCATGGCTTTGCGTCCTTGCCTTTCGACAAGTATGCCTAAATATTCTACTGTTAATTAGTTAACTAGTCATCTATACACCTTTTTTCCAATTATATTACATTTTTTTATGATAGTCTACCAGAATCTTCAGTGTATTCCACCATTGCTCAGAAAATCGCAGTATTGATTATCTACAAAAGTGGCATAACGAAGTCTGCCTGTTGCTATATTTACCTAGAATTATGATCTGCTAAATCCGAAATACTATAATTAAGTAGCACAAGGAGGGAAAATGAGGGGAAAAACGCAGTCAAGCGCAGGCAATTAAGACTCAAATTAAAACGCCGCACCGCCGCTTTGATGGGCGCCGCAATCATGACAGGAGCAGTATTATCTGGTATCCCAGCCACTAAAGCCCTTGCTGCGGAAACACCCTCAAATCTATCTCCTGTGCAAACCGAACAGTCGCTACAAGCTAATAAAGATCCTCTCCAACCAGGCCGTGGTTGGCACCAACAGCCCTGATGAAAACCAAGCCTGGTACCAGGACGGGAAGATTTATTATCGGAGTGACAATAACAATCAGCGGTACGATAATAACTATGCCTACTTGAGTAGTAGTCCTGTAGATTATGTAAAAGATAACGCTGCTAGCTATGGTTTTGATTCTTCCCGTGATTCTTTTTCACTTCTCACCGTTTCCAGTCAGAGAGCTCTCGTTGAAGTGCGCAGTTATGACACCGGAAAACTATATAACGTATTATTGGAGCGAACTTCAGGCCATGAGTGGATAATCGCGGATGTTCGCGCTCTATAAGAAAAACCGCTAACGCGGTCCTTTGGTATTGAGCACATCCGAAAGTCGGTACTCAAATCCATGGACCCCTTTATAGTAACGTGGATGCATTACCCCGCCACAAGATTCACAGCTAAACTGCGGTGGGTAGCTTAAATCCCTTGTATCATCTTGTTTATCAAAGTCCCTTACCACTTGGTAGGGGATTTCTTCTTGTTTTTCACAACCCAAACAAATGTAGAGCACTGTACTGGGGCGCGGTGGGGTTGGTTTTCCTGGCTTTTTCTTCTTTTTTTGCATTCCCCGATTGATAGCCTATCATCCTCTCCAAGTATTTTCTTGCCATGAGATCTGTTGTATATCGGATGACTAATCGCCCGTTCTCCAGGCAGACTTCTCCCTTGTATTCATAATGATTGCCGCATCGTCTGCAGATTGCTGGGTCTTGACCATTCTGCTCTTTTTGCCTTTGACTCCAGTTCCTCCGTTTTATACGGTTCATTTTTATAATCCATCGCTTTACTCTCTCTTGCCACTGTCCCAGGATCTTCCTGCATATACTCCGGATTCTTCGTCCATAAATTCCATAATGCCGAATAAGTTTAAAGTATTCTTCTGGTATATGTTGGATTAACCGCCCTATAAATTCTTCTACACTAAGTGTTTCTACTTTCTCTTGGCCATCTTTTTTATCTTTATACCGAAAACTGACGCTTTCTCCATCGTAAGCAATGATACGAGATACCCCAATGGCTGGGTGCCTTAAATAACGCCCAATATATCGTAATTGTTCTTTTATATTCCCTTTTTGTTTTGGCGCATACACATAAAAACCATTCTGGTGATTATTCCACGCTTGTTGCAATATCGGCTGTATCCGTTTGATTTCTTCCCGACTTAATTTCTCTCTCAACATCTTCAATACTACTGTCTGCCATTGTTTCCTTAGCATTTCAAACGGCAAAAAGTCGTATTGTTTCCATTCTCCTTTTGCCGTCATTCCTCCCATCGTCACCATCATGTGTACATGGGGATTGAATTGGGCTTTGGCTCCGAATGTGTGCAGGCCTGCAATTATTCCTGGCATCACCTTGCTTTTCCGTTGGAAAAATTCTTGCACCAATTTTACTGACCGATCCATTAGTTCTTTTAGCAGATACCGGTGTTTTGCAAAAATTGGTCGCAATTCTTCATCTATCGTAAAAACAACATGCCGGTGCATTACCTGATAGGCATCATGGCTTAGTACACGACTCCATTCTTCTGCTTCTCCGCTTGAACAGCTTGTGCAAAATCGGCTTCGACATCGGTAGGCCACTATTTTTACATCATGGCAACCTTCACAAACAAAAAGCTTAAATCCCTGTTTGGGATCTCCACAATGTTCAAATTTTTTTACCTCTTTGCGAACAACAGGTCGAATCCGTTTTCCATATTTCTCGACGAACCGCTTCCAATTCTGTTTTGCATCAAAA
>NZ_DATMYD010000127.1:0-28498 GCF_035561155.1 Sporomusa sp.
ACGAGTACAACGAAATCTTGGTGTTTTGACTCCGTATGAAAAACATGAAATGTATCTAGCCGCATAAAAACTGCCAGCAGCCCCATTCTGCAGGGCTACTGGCAGAGAAAATATTTTTTTCTTATTTCATTGTCCACTTGATGGGTAGCGGTTCATATACCACCGGCCCTTAGTCCTATTTTTAAACGGTAAATCATGCGCTTCCGCATGTATTGGTATTACTCTATCTTCCACTCCCATCGCTTTAATTCTCGCATAGTTATCTGTCGCACTAATCCAAAGGTCGGTAGCAAAAACAGTAACTCCATATTCTTTTGCCAAAAATATCGAAGTTAATCCTCTCCCGCAACCGAGATCAAGTACTCTCATGCCTTCCTCAAGCTTTAAGGATCCCGCTAATTCCTCCATAATTTTCATCGCATTTGGCCCCATCATATTTTCTTTAACAAAATTAGCATTATATTTATTACTCTTTATAAACATTGTCTTTACCACCTTATCATTTTTTATTTTAAATAAAAAAATGCCGTAAACGGACGACTATCCGCCTACGGCATGGCTAATAATGGTTACACAAAGTAGCCGATAAAATATAAGCAATTATTCATCCTTGGTGTATCCCTTTGTTTATGCCAACCCAAATAGTCCTCGACAAGCCAGGACATTTAGCAAAAGGATACTAAACCATATCAAATTGGTTATCCAAGGAAATGAACAAACATCCAAAAACTCCCTTCCGGCTACTTGGTTTTATTATAGCCTATGTGGTTTTCGTTATCAATATATTACTATTTATTCCAATATCTATCCAAGGTTTTTGAAAGTACTCTCCGAATGGAAAAAGTCCCCTTATTAATGTAACAGCGGGTAAGCAAAACCACTTTATTGGCAGCCATTACTTGTATTTTCGCAAGGGCATTTGCTCAGGAGAAAATATACTTAAACACAAAAATGTCCAGCACATATTACGCCGGACATTGACAGCTTAGGAAACCTAAAATAAGTAGCTATTCTATTTGGGCCTACTTTGGCAGTACTGAACAACAGTAAGCATTCCTCCCATTTCTTTGGTCATATTATTAGCGCTATGATGCGGAATATGGCAGTGAAACGACCAATTACCGGGATTATCCGCTTCAAATTCAATATCCCATGTTTCCCCGGATGAAACAGCAATGGTATTTTTCTTCATCCTAGCACATTCAAAAATTCCATTGCCATCAGCAGCTGTCACAATAAATTGATGACCATGAAGATGTATAGGATGCTCTTTCATAGCCGGATTGGCTAGTCGGATACGTATGCGCTCACCAAACATCACCGGTAACGGCGAAGTTGCCGGAAAACACCGCCCATTCATAGTAAAAAACTGCAGATCATCATTCAGCGGGCCAACCTCATAACTGCCTGGTTTTAAAATACCCATTGGTAAATCCTTTACAGCAAACTCTTGCAGCATAATAAAATAGTCGCGATCTACCGCCGGACTGCTCGGATCTAGTATGATAAAACCACCAGCCAAACCCAACATTTCTTGCTTAGCCACATTATGGTGGGTGTGATACATATGGGTTCCTGGTGGATTAGTGATTTTAAAATGATAATCAAAATAGCACTTCGGCCTAATTAAGGGAGTTGGCTGAATCTCAGGTACACCATCCATATTATTTGGAATATCTAACCCATGCCAGTGAACACTAGTCCCTTCCGGTAAAGCGTTATAGACTCTAATATTGACATAATCTCCGGGATACACTTGAATGGTTGGTCCTGGAATACTACCATTATAGCCCCAGCCACGAATCCACAGCCCAGGAAGCAATTCCCTTTCTACCGGCTCGGCAACTAATTCAAAATATTTAACGCCTTTTATCATTATATATGGTAAATTTTCTAAATCGGGGCTAATTACCATTAGCATCCCCCCATTATTTACTCACCATATTATATTCTCCTAACAGAAAAGGAGTGAACCATATACGTGCTGCCTTAAAAGACAGAAACCAGGATTGCTCCTGGTTTTTTGTTGTTCTATTATTTATTATTGTTATTCATATTGCCTGTGCCACCGCAGATTTGATTCATTCCGCTATTACCCATCATGTTGCCGTTCATCATGCCACCATTTTGCATCATCTTTTGCATTACAGGGGCCATCTGTTGCATATGCTCATTCATTTGAGTCGCTTGGTCGGCTGTGATAGTGCCATTTTCGACAGCTTGTTGCACCATTTGTTTGTGATTGTTGAACATCTGGTTAAACCAGTCATTCGACTGAGCCTGGTCAGCGGTCGCTGCGAATACCGGTACAGCAGCTAAGGCTGCCAACATAGTAGCAATCATAATTTTCTTTTTCATGTAAATATCCTCCTATTTTTTGTCTATATTTTAATCCAACATTGTGGAGAAGTTACAGAGCCTTTATGAAGAATCTATGTTGATTTATTCTAGCTCTTTTTTCATCCGCTGATATTCTTCAGCATTAATTTCACCCTTGGCATACCGTTGTTTTACTATTTCTACCGCACTTGTTGTCTGTGGTACCTGATGCCCGCCGCGAAATACAGCTTTGAACATCCAAATAGCTGCCATTATAATTAGAGCGGCAAATGCTAAGTGAATAATCATGCCGAAACCCATGCCTAACCAGCCCAGCGGACCACCGCCAAAACCATAACCCATCATCATAATTATGCACCTCCTTCGTTTGGTTTTATTGTACCCAAACAATGTGGAGATTTTATGGAGAAATTATGCATCTTTTATGTGTATTTAGCGGTAGTCTTAAAGTAAAAGTACTTCCATGCCCTAGTTTACTTGTCACAAAAACTTGGCCGCCGTGTGCTGTCACCATTTGCTTGACTAAGGCCAATCCTAAACCAGTACCACCGCTTTGTTTTGTTCTAGCCTGATCAACTCGATAAAAATAATCAAATATATGCTTAATGTCAGCTGGCGCAATTCCAATACCAGTGTCGATAACATCTATATAAACATCTTGTTTGTCCCAGCCTGCTTTCACGGTTATGCTGCCTTCCGAGGTATAGCGGATTGCATTGATTATTAGATTGTAAGCCATCTGCTGCAACATAGCGTTATCTGCCCATAAATGCGAGACATGGTCATCAACCTTGAGAATTAATTCTAAATTTTTTTCATATGCCAATGGTTTTATCTTTTGTATTACCTGGCTCAGCGTGGTATTTAAATCAACATCTCCGTATTCAGGTACCATCTGTCCGGCTTCTAGCAAGGACAAATCCCGAAGCTCCCCCACCATTTTCGTTAACCGGTCCACCTCTTCGGTCAGAGAATTAATTTGTTCTTGATCTGGTGAAATGATTCCGTCTGCTATGCCTTCTAAGTTTGCTTTCAGAATTGTTAACGGCGTACGCAGTTCGTGCGCAACACCTGCTAAAAACCGTTGTCTAAGAATTGTATTTGACTTAAGCTTTGCCGTCATTTCATTAAACGCTTCCGCTAATTGGCCTACCTCATCTTGCCGCTCAATAGCAACCGCTGTATTAAGGTTACCAGCTGTGACGTTATTGATAGCTTTGTTAAGATTGATCACAGGTACAGCAATACTACGAGCCAAATAGTAGCTTACTATCGCACCGATTGCTAACATAATAACGGAAGTCAGCACTAGCGAATGCCGAAGCGATGTGATAAACTGCCGTTCCGGCGTGCCCATCATGGCTTTCATACTGCCATGATTCATCATCATGCCATGCATGCCACTCATATATAAGTACGAGCTAAAATTCTCAGATACCTGATAATTGACAACAAACATCAGCCCTACTACTACAATAAACGTTGTTGCAAAAACGGTCACTGTAACCCGTGCAAGTAAGCTACGCATTTTGTTCACCTGCCAATTTATAGCCAACGCCATAAATGGTTTTGATATAATGCGGCTCACCAGGTGAAGCATTTAACTTTTTACGCAGGTTTTTAATATGCGAATCCATCGTCCGCTCATAGCCCTCAAACGCATAGCCTTGTATATTTTCAACTAATTGAAGCCGGGAAAAAACCTGACCAGGATGAGCGAGTAATAGTTCCAATAGTTTATATTCTGTTGGTGTTACCTCTATGGGGGTTCCGGTAAGAGTAACACTATGATTATTTTTATTCAAAACCAGTCCGCCAAATTGGATAACGCATTCCCCGCTTTCTCGTTCAGCAGGTTGTAATCGGCGGAAAATCGCCCGAATCCTGGCAATCACTTCTTTGGGGCTAAATGGTTTAACGACATAATCATCAGCGCCTAATTCCAAGCCGATAATTCGATCCGTTTCGGCATCTCTAGCTGTCAGCATGATGATAGGAACAGTGCTGGTACGCCGAATTTCTTTGCATACCTCCCAGCCGTCGAGACTAGGCAGCATCACATCGAGAAGGATTATATCAGGCTCAAGCTTACGCGCCTTGTCCACCGCTTCCAAGCCATCCTTTGCTGTTATTACAGTATAACCCTCTTTTTCCAAATATGTCGTCAGCACTTTCAATATCTTTTCGTCATCGTCCACAACTAATACTTTCATATTGCCACCCCGTACTTTTTTTAAATACGCTTAATTATAAAAATCACGCAGGTTCTGTCTTACGATACAACCCGCAAATTAACTAGACGATAGCACCGTAACCGGCAATTATTTTATTCAATTTCATACTTGAGTGCTGTCCCATCAGCCACGCAGTAATAATCTTAGCATCAAGGATGCGCGTTACTACTGAAGCCTTATGTTCTTGATTAGAAGTAGTCCGAGAAATAAGGTGTCTGTTGTTCAATCGCATCCTCCAGCATATCCACCGTTTCCGGACTGCATGTTAAGTTAATTTATTTCCCCTTTCTAAAGATTATCCCTGCCAATCTTTAGAAAAAGGATGAACTTATCCAGTAGGAAAACGACATCAGGAACCAGTTAACCTTCTTCAGCAAATTACTGATTCGTAGAGCCTAAACCCTGAAAACTCGCCGCCTTCACTGTCCTCTAGTCTGGAAAAAAGCTGTTTCACATTCCGAGAATCATGCAAGCAAAGTAAAAAATCCCTGATATACTGCCGCGACAGCAACATCAGGGATATCACCATTAGTAATTGAACAAAGTATCCGCTCGCCGCCCGAACCATGCTGGCAGACTTTGACGCATACACCCATGGATAGCAATATTCTAGCAGATCCCGTTTGCAGGCTCCGATGCCATCCTTATAGTCTAAAAAGCAGTATCACTGCCGACATAACAAGCAATTTTTCGATCTAAAAAAATGCTTTGCACTTCTTCCATCTTTTGCTGTGGTGTCGCCGCATAATCTTTATATGCGTATGTCTTACCTAACTGCTCCCATTTGGAATCTCCCAAGCGGTGAAGAGGCAAAATATTTATTTCATATAAGCCCAGTTCATCCATAAAAGATGCAGTAGCTATAATGTTTTCCTTACTGTCGTTAAACCCTTGAATTACCGGCATTCTAAGTACCAGCCTTCCCTGCCAGCCATTTTTCACCAAAGCGGCAATATTGTGCCGAATCAGTTCATTGCCAACTCCGGTCTGTTCTCGATGCCGGTCCGAATCCATGTTTTTAACATCAATAAAGGCAAAATCAATATAATCCATTGTTGTCAGAAACTCTTCGGTCTTCACATAAGCTGTTGTTTCAATGGCAGTATGGACATTTGCTTTTTTACATCTTGTCACCATTTCGGTCAAAAAAGCCTGTTGGTAAAAGGGTTCACCACCGCCGAAAGTAACGCCACCTGCTGGCCCCCAAAAGTTTCTATCGCGATTAATAATACGCATCAATTCGTCTGGCGTATATCGCCGTCCACAAATTTTTAATGCTTCAGTATGGCAGGCGTCAGCGCACTTAAACTCCGAGCAATGCTGGCACTTTTGCCAATCTACCGCTAAAGAACCCGCCTTATCTAAACCTATCCCCTGTTTTTCACAAGCCTTTACACATCGCGTACAACCATTCAGATATTGACACTTGGACTTGGCGAACATTATCTTTTCTTTCAGATCCCAGCTTTCTGGATTTGCGCACCACAAGCAATTAAGAAAGCATCCAGCAAGAAAAACGGTCGTTCTACATCCTGGCCCGTCATGTACCGAATAGCTTTGAATATCAAAGACTAAACCTTCCTTTTTAGTCATGAGAGCTGGCGACCAAGCGAGTGGCATTATTTCCCGACATATCCTTCGCATAAGGCAGCATTATAATTTGCTGCCGTCCAATATTCTTTTTGCAGCCCGGTGCAGGTGCCAATACCTTCCTTATCAGGATGCTGAAAAAAGCTGCAACCACTGCATTTTGGTATGGCGTCAAACTTTACGCAAATCTGAGAATCAATTAGCACCAGCTCATTCGTTAACCGGCAAATGCCTTTTGTAACGTCTACTGCGGCAAAGTTATCGCAATCGTTATGCTGCTTCAATAATTCAGCCATGTTATGATACCCCTTCATATTCGGTTCTGGCAACCACTTCATCCTGGATAGGCTTGCTAAGCTCACACCAGTACTGGGTAAAGCCTGCTACACGCACCAGCAAGTCACGGTATTTCTCCGGATGTTTCTGCGCGTCTTTAAGTACATCAGAATCAATCACATTATACTGGATATGCTGCCCCCCCTTGCGCATGTAAGAACGAGTCAGCTCCAAAAGCTTGCTGGAACCTTCTTGACCCTTCACTGCGGTAGGATGAAGTTTTAAATTCATTTGTGAGCTCTGAGAATCAGTGTGATCCCAGACAGTTGCAGAACTAAACAGTGCATACGGACCATTTTTATCTGTGCCGGGATAAGCTGACATCGAGGCATCCGAATAAGTTGTTCCGGACAGCCTGCCGTCAGCAGTGGCTAGGGTTATAATTCCTTGGGGGCCATGGTGTCCAGTGATAAACTGCCCAGCCTGCAGCTTCCGGCCATACAGCGATTCATAATTGTGTACTGCCTTGCATAACCACTTTTCATAATCAGCCAAGATTTGATCTACATACCAGTCATCATTGCCATATTTAGGCGCTTTCAGACAATCTCGATAAATCGTATCATACTGGTCAACACCTGCACGCTTTTGTTGTTCTGTCAATGAAAAACTGCCAATCTCTTCGGCGGTCTTAAAACCAAAATTATTCACGAGTGCGTCTGTCAATTCCAGCAGGGTATACTTTTTATCGTCATATACCAGTTTTTTGATAGCAGCCAGAGAATTGATCAAGGTACCCGTACCGCAGTTTACTACCATCATGGTGCCATTATAACGGTATCCAACTTGGCCATTATGCCGCCCTTTACTGAGGCAGTCAGGTTTCATAAAGGAATTGAGTATAGACATATTATTTTTTCTGGCAATATCGTGATGAATATTATTGAAACGTACCAGCACTGAGCAAGTCTTATCGAAATATTCCTGGAACTGTGCAAACAGTTGTTCATATGTTTCCAGTTTTTTATTGTGCGGTTCGTAAACCTGAATGCCCGCTTTGTGGTCAAACCCGTTAGTTAAAACCAGTTCCAAAATCTTCGGATTGGCTAATGAAGCCACACCGCCTAAAGATGTAAGCCCGGCACCGCCAGTAATATCATATTTCTTCCCATTCAGTTCTACTTCCTGAAAGCCTCCTGGTGCAATCGCAAGGCAGCCGCCAATGGCTATCGCCCGCGCATCATCCACCGTCATGCCTTCCTCAGCAAACTGTTTAAGCAGTATATCAATCGAATTTCGGTTATTTATCCATGCCGGATACCCTACGCCGGTCTTGTTACATTCTACGCATTTCAGTAAAAACTCTTCAGGCAGCTTCTCATCATATAAGCAGGTTAAGGTAGGCTGTGGTGTATTGCAGGTGATACCTGCCTCTACAATGAGATACTCCAGACGATTGACCGCCGAACTTCCATCTTTCTTCAATCCGCCAACGGCAACATTATTATAGGTATTGCCGGAATTAGCCCCCCCGACAATATTAGGCGAAGCAAAGATATCCATGCAAGTCACCTTAACCCGGTGCAATTGGAGAAGTTCGAGAACCTCGGCTTCACTTGTGCGACCAGCCTCAATATCCTGCTCAAACCAAGGATAAAGCACCTGTCCGATGCGACCGGGTGCTGCGCCGCAAATCGGATCTTCGTTTGACGCACCAATATGCAAGGTATGAACCAATTGAAATGCTTCTCTGAACGTCCTGGGTTTATTATAGGCAATCCACTCCAGGCATTCGGCAATTTCAGCATATTCCTGCTTCTGCTCAGGCGATTCGGTCCGGCCTTCTATTTTTCTGGCCAGTTTGGCATGATTCAATATCCATGCTTGCAGTCCTTCAATCACAAGCCGTACCGCTTCATAATAGTAAAAGCGATCCATCCCTAATACACCATCGCCATCGGCCTTGCCAGCTACCTCATTTTTTCTGGCAATGGCTAATTGCCTAACGCCTTCCAAGCCGTATTGCAGAGGAAAGTAGAAATTCATGGTTTCCCTGCCCTGCACAAGTGTATAGCCATTATCATCAAAGGAAATCTTAGTACTCAATAATTTCTGTTTCAGTTCATAATCCGGAATGAGGGCTTCATACTTGTGCCCTAGATCCTCAACCGACTTACCTACCCAATTTTGGGCAAGCTTTTTCAGACTCGGCAATTCCTCTTCTCTAAGGCCAAATTTACCAGAAACCGAAACGACCTTGCCAAAATTATTGACTACATTGCCGCCCCCTGTACCCATGACCTTATCACCACTGCTGACAGCACTGGCTTTTGCCGATTTTGCCGCATCCTCCAACAAGAAGCTTCCAGCAACCCAGGGCATAGGAAAAGATCCCCGGTAAAAACTAGTCTTTTGCATGACCAACTTTTCTCCCGGAATAATGTTAGGGGTCAGATGCGAAAAGGCGCTTTTTAATGCTTCCGCCCTTTTTATCGTAGGAATATCACCTTCAAGTTCATCCCATTTTCGTGTGTACCAGTAGGAAAATTCAGTATCAATGGAAGATAATGTTGCGTAATATAAATCCAGCAATTTTTTAGTTCGGGCTGTCGGCGCTTTCTTTATTTCTCTGTCTGCGAATGTTTTTGGTAGCTTGAGGTCTTGCTTATTATGATGCGCAATGTTTCTTTCCTGCAAGACTTCCAATAATCTCCTGTTAATAGCCATTGTCTTCCCTCCTTCTGCTTACTCTCCGATTGATGTTCCCTGTTTCCAAGTAGTAAATGATCCTTCAATTAGCCTTAAAACATAGTTAATTCCCAGACCCATGATAGCCAGCCCCACAATACCTGCATACATTTCAGCAATATTGAAGGTTTCCTGTGAGTACATGATTAAATATCCCAAGCCTGCTGTAGCCCCAATCATTTCTGCAGCAACAAGAGCCATTACACAGTAAGACCCGCCCAACCTGATTCCGGTAAAAATATCAGGCGCAGCAGCAGGTAGTATGACCTTCAAGAAGATGAAGCCTTGCGATGCACCCATGGATTTAACCGATTGAACTACTAATTTATCCACATTCTTAACCCCGCTAATGGTATTTAGCAGAATCGGCCAAAGTGAAGCCCAAAAAATAATGATGGTTTTAGAAAGCTCACCAACGCCAAACAACAAAATGAAAACTGGAAACAACGCAAAAGCCGACATTTGCCTGAAAGATTGAAACAAAGCGTCCAAAAAACTTTCAATTCGCTTAAAATACCCGATAAATAAACCAAATACCGTACCAAAAGTAACCGCAACCAGCATACCGATTAAGGCACGTTGCAGACTGATCAACAGATGTTTACCCAAAGCCCCTGTTTTAAAAAGGGAAACCAGCGCTGCCAGTACAGCTGAAGGCGGACTGAGATAGGTAGCATCTACCCAGCCTACGCGCGGAGACAACTCCCATAACGCAATGAAGAGGATAAGGCCAATCGTTTTTTCAAATGAGTTACTAAAAAAATCAGCCAACTTTTTCACTACGTTCACCAGTCCTTTTCAAAGCAATGTTTTTATTCTCCTTTTGTGGTAAAGGGATAGTCGATTTATGGGGTTCACGCTCTTCGGTACTTCGCTGCAAATTCTGAGCTTTTGTAACCTCATCTTTTATCAGGTTCCAGGCATACTGCCTGATTTTGACAAACTCAGCTGAATTGCGAATCTCCTCAGTACGTGGCCGCGGCAGATCAATATCGATAATTTCTTTTATATGTCCAGGCCTTGCGGTCATTACCGCTACACGATCAGATAACAAAATAGCCTCATCAATACTATGGGTTATAAACACAATGGTCTTTTTGTCGGCTTCCCAGATTCTGATCAATTCGATCTGCAGGGTTTCCCGTGTTTGGGCATCTAAGGCCGCAAACGGTTCATCCATTAGTAAAAGATCAGGCTGATAGGCGAGCACGCGTGCTATAGCAACACGCTGCTTCATCCCACCAGATAATTGATGTGGATACTGATTGGCAAAAGCCGATAAACCTACCAGTGATAAGTAGTACTGTGCTTGGGCCCTACGTTCTTTTTTACCCACACCACGTATTTCAAGCCCTATTTCCAGATTTTCTAACACCGTCCGCCAGGGCAAAAGTGCATACCCCTGGAAAACCATGCCTCGATCAAAGCTTCTATCTTTTATCGGCTCATTATCCACCAAGATCTGTCCACTATCATGCTTATCCAAGCCGGCCAAGATATTTAAGAAGGTCGATTTCCCGCAGCCGCTTGGCCCCAATATCGACAGAAATTCCCCCTCGCGAACCTGCAGGTTGAAATCATCCAGAACTACCAGCTTCTCCTGTTTTCCGGAAGTGTTTTTCACTTGAAATTCGCGGTGAACTTGGCTGGCCTGTATTTTGATCATCTTAACTTCGATCTCCCATCTATTTATTTTTTATAGTTAGGATTGTATTCATTGGTGTAAATCTGTTCAAGTTTTACCTGCCCGGCACTTAGCTTGTTTTCCTCAACCAATCTATCTATCCAGTACTGTACGCCTTTTTCCGGCACAAGCTGATCCTCATAGAACTCATACATCTCTGCCTGGCTTGGTTTTATGTTAAAACGCTTAGCCATGATGGCCCGTGCTTCTTCAGGATGCTCATTATTCCATTTTGAAGTCTTGATAAGAATCTCAGTTAATTCCTTGACTGCTTCTGGATGTTCTTTAAGGAATTTACCACTTACTGAGTATGGGCACATACCGCTTATGCCGCCATCGATATCCCAATCACTAAACAACATTTTAAAGTTAGGGCTTTCTGCTGTACGCCCTGAGGTTGGGGGATGGATAATGGCTATATCCGTATTTCCTTTAGATAGAGGTATTTCCTGTTGATCTTCTGGTGCTGTTTTGAAACTAAGCGTGGTGGGATCGACTCCATTGTCTTTTAGATATTTTTTTGTCACATATTCGGAGCATGCACCAAAACTATTGAGTCCAATTGTTTTGCCACCAAAATCCTTAACTGATTTAATATCAGAATCAGCCCGCACGAAATACTTCATATGCGGCCACTGTTTAGTTGATTTGCTGCCTGCAGCAAAAATTTTGACATCCGCACCACTGGCAATAGCTGCGATAACCACAGGCGTATGGCGGGTTGCCACGTCAATTGAACCGCTTACCAATGATGGTATAACCTGTCCTGTCGCGATTTTACCCACATATTTGGGGCGTACGCCAGCGTCTTTAAAGTAGCCCAGTTCATCTGCCAGATAAATATAATCATAATACACTAGTTCCGGGTAATTGAATTCCACCACTTTTTTCTCAGCCTTCTCCTGCTGGCCTTGGGTTGCTGTATTCTTATTTCCGCAACCAGAAATTAATGTTCCAAAAATCGCCATAATAACAAGCATCACTACTACCTTTAATTTTTTGTCAACCAAAATTCTCATCTCCCTCAAAAAATTCAAATATAATTACAAACACACCCTTACAGTGCGGTTCGTACTACACTATGAACATCAGCCTACTACTCAAGGTGCATGCTCCGTCTTTTACATTGATTATGTACTTTGCTAAAGTCTTTCCGCATGTCATAGGGCAAATAAAAAAGGCTAAAGATGCACAAAAAAGCATCTTTAGCCTTCAGTTTTCTACTGACCAACTAAATTTATCTATTTACCATTAAATTGTCCATGCTATGTAAAAAACCAGGATATGTGTTATAGACATATAATTTTAACCTTTAGCTTTTGCTAACCAGTTAAGATATAATCCAAATAATTATATATGGTATCATGCCATTGTAACGATGTCAATATAATTAAACTCAGCTGATAAAAAGGATGAACTTATCCAGTAGGAAAACGACATCAGGAACCAGTTAACCTTCTTCAGCAAATTACTGACACTTTTACTTGGCTCCTTAGAATAACCCATATTAGTAACATTTGCTACTATATAGCATATTATGTTACTAGGCACCCCACTATTAAGAGGAGGCGTATGTTATGAGCCGCAAAAAGTCTATGTCCTACATGGACTCCTGCAAATCTATGTCCTACATGGATTCCTGTAAATCTATGGACTCTTGTAAATCCATGTCCTACATGGATTCCTGTAAATCTATGAATTCTTGCAAATCCATGTCCTATATGGATTCCTGTAAATCTATGGACTCTTGCAAATCCATGTCCTACATGGATTGCTGTAAATCCATGGGTTCTTGCAAATCTATGGATTCTTGCAAATCTATGGGTTGTTGCAAATCCATGGATTCTTGCAAATCTATGGATTCTTGCAAATCCATGGGTTGTTGCAAATTCATGGATTCTTGCAAATCTATGAATTCTTGCCACTCCATGTCCTATATGGATTACTGCGAACCTATGGACTCTTGCCACTCCATGTCCTATATGGATTCCTGCGAAGCTATGGACTACATGCAAGCTATGAAATGCATGAAGTGTATGAAGTGCATGAAGTGCATGAAGTGTATGAAGTGTATGAACTACATGAACTGCATGGCCAGATAAACTACCAGCATAGTTAGCATGTGTAAGCGGCCAGGCATTTTCGGCCATCAGAAATGGATAAAAAAGCATGTTAATGAGCCCGTAGGTGATCGTGGGATCCAAGATCACCTACGGGCTTATTTGCTTTGAAGAAAATTATGACAATGCTAGTCTCGATAATGTTACCTGGTCTATCGGTTTTTCTGCATACTTTTCCTTAAGTGCTTTGTATACCTTTTCATGCTCAATATACGAACAGCCCTCATTATAGTTACATTCTTGGCACTGCCAACACGGAAGATACCCAAATATATTGAACAATCGATCCATACTGTTAAATTCGTTAACAACCCCTTGAACCATAGGAATAGGATAAAATTCATTCAGAAGACTGATAATATCGCTTTCCTCCATTCCATCGGCACGGGCTCCAAAATAGTCTCGCACACACTTAAAAAAATTAAATAATCCCCGATTGAATACTCCCTGCTGCATACGCCTTGAAAAATCTAAGAATCTATCAATTGCATAATAAGCATTAGTAAAATCACCTTTTCTATAATGGAGTGCACTCAGAAACAAGTCTATTTTTACGTAGTACCAAGGCAGAGGTTCCTTGATTGTCAGGTCCAATATATTAGCAATTGAACTTTCATTATGATAAGGAATTTTGCTAAAAAACTTGATAATTTCATCAGCCTCGGTGACGGTTATTTGTGGCAATTTCCTAATATACTCTTTTACTTTGTTGTATTGTGCGTATTCATCTATAGGTTTTGTATCAAAAAACCGTTCAATTTCACTCATACCGGGGACTATGATATGAAAACTGGGAAAACCTAAAAAAGAATTATCACGAACAAAAATTTGATGACCATTTCCCTTGATTAAGTTAAATAAATATTCAAGCAATTGTTTATTGCTATCTGCTTTTATATCAGGAAATTCGGTAAAATCATAACTACTTTTTGAAGCAAAAAATCGTGATGGATAGTATCCCGATCCATTTACTAAAATTTCAAGTACGTTTGCATGCTCTTCATACACCGGACTCCTGTAGAAAAACTCTTTCATACCCATCATATCTCGGACTTCCTGCCCCTGTAATAGTTCTGTTAAAGTTCTTTCAGCCGCAATGGCAAAGATGGGGTGAGAACCAAATTTAATAAAATAACTTTGATCATCTTTGTTGATAAAAATTACCCCTACTACGGGAAGTCCTTGCCCGAGGGAGCAGTCTTTCATAATTACTTCAAAGTTTCCGCTGTTTTCAATTTCTTGAATCATTTGATAAATGCTAGGATGCTGTTTTAAATATTCTAACGGAATGTCAGGCGGAGTAATTTCGTCAACAAGCATACGCATGTTAACGTAGCGTTCCAGCACCTCTGATAGTCCCTGAACCAATGCCTCTTCTGCTGTATTACCAGCGCACATTCCATTAGACATATACATTTTGGAAACCATCTTTATCGGTATGTGGGATATACGTCCGCTACTGATATTAAGATATGGTAAGGCAATAAAGTCTGATGGAACTTTCTCGTAAGAAACTTGCTGCCACTTTTTGAGCAATTCTTGAACATCCATGTCCATAGGCGTTTTGTTAATTTGAATGCTGGACCACTCCTCATTGCTGTTAAGGAAATCGTCCATACTAATACGTTGCTCATCAGGAGCATAGTAAAACCCCTGATACCCGAGAGCCTCTTCTTTCAAATCATAATTAAGCCGAAAGAACGCCTGGTTTTGAAGTCTCTCCATAAGTTCTGCGTAAGCACTTGCTAAAGCATACTCGTATGTGGTCCCCTTGCCGTTTGTGGCAAGCTTTGTATTGCTAATCGTAACAGAGACGGAGTAAAACCCATCCGCTGAGTTCTTCCATCCAGTTTCAACCGTAAGAATATTTAAGTTCATTAGTATATTTCGTATCTTAGTTATCGTTTTCAACGGCAAATCATCCTTATATTTACAGGCACTTAAAGTCATAAACTTATCACCCCACCTTGTTTTTCACACTCCAGTTTAATTATATTCTCAATCGCCTTATGTGGTTCCAATTCAAAAATCCCTTGAATACTAACCGTGTAATCAGCCCCTCGGAGATCTCTATTTCGGGAAAGCAGAGGAGACGTTGTTTTTGCTTCTTTTTAGCGAACCAAAGGGACGGTGGTAGTGTCTTCTTAAGACACTACCACCGTCCCTTGGGCTCGCTGTAAGCACGCTCCATTCTTAAATTCCTCTCTTCCCTTTCCGTCTACCGCAGCATATTAAACTGTTCGTTCATCCTGTCCATTTCTTCCGGCGGTACGTCGAACACGGTGTTATGAGGCGGCAGCGGTTCAGTACGGAAAAATTCCGGCAAGCGGTCATGGGCAGGGGTAAAACCGGCCCGCCGGTTAAACTCCCGCTCAACCCTTAAGACTTCTTTACCAACTTCCATGACGTCATCCAGGGTATATTTCCCACCGGTTTTATAATTCCAGATATCCACTACCGTGGGCCACCCCTCCGGATCGTCTAACAAGGAAAAGGAAACAAACACACAAAGCCCGAAGCTGTCAATCGCAGCTGTGGCAATTTGGAGCTTGGTCGAAAGTTCAACCTGTCCCTCTGCTTTTAAAGGGTCGACAAAACCGCCGCTTTTTAAGATATTGGCCGAAACACTGTAACCTGCTGTATGATCAGCGCCCATCGTGGTCATGGCGTAAGTTACCCCGATGCCTTTAATGGCGCGCGGATCGTAAGCAGGCATATGCTGTCCTTTGACAGTTGCCACCCGGGTTATGCCGTACGCTTTACCGACCGCTTCCGCGCCCTGGCCGATAATGTGCCCTAATGGCGTCCCTTTGCCTACTTCTTCAAGCAGCCTTATCGCCCCCTGACCGTCGCCAAAAGAAACTACCCCTGCCTCCATGGCCACGCCCAAGGCTCCGCCGGCTTCGATGGTATCCAGCCCTACATCATTGCATATCCGGTTTAGTCTGGCCACCACGTCCAGGTCATCAATCATTAAATTAGGCCCCAAAGCCCACGCCGATTCATATTCGATAGGCGATACGATCGCTTCGCCGTTTTCATCAGGGTAAATATTAGAACAAAGAATAACGCAGCCGGGATGGCAGTTATGGGTAGGAGTACCCACTCCGCCACGGGCCGTTGCTCTGGCCGACAGTTCTTCGCCGCTGACCTTATTGGCGCCCTCAAATCGCCCGTATTTGAAGTTTCTCGTAGGCAATGCTCCCGCCTCGTTGATAATATTCATCAGGACGTTTGTACCATACGCAGGCAACGCCTGTCCGCTTACTGGGTTACCCCGCAATATTTTTACAAATTTCCGGCAGAGTTCGCCGTATTTATCTTTATCGGTCACTGGCGCATCAAAGATCTTTTTGGTATCTACCACAATTGCTTTCAGTTTTTTCGATCCCATTACCGCCCCAAGTCCGCCGCGTCCTGCAAAGCGGCCCGGTCCACCCTCGGGATCATTGCATGAGATCCCGGCGTTAGACAACCGGCATTCCCCAGCCTGCCCGACACCCATAACATAAACTTTCTCATGATACCGTTTCCGGATTTTTTCGTTGACGGCATACATTCCTAAGCCGGCTAGGTCTTTTGCCGGTTCAAGGCGAGCACCCTGTTCCGAGATATACAGCACATGGTATTCATCATTTTCCGGCAATCCTTCGACAATGATCGCCTTGTAACCCAGGCTGGCTAACTGGTGGGAAAGGGGGGTTCCCGCGTTTGCCTCCTTGATGCCGCCGGTTAAAGGGCTTTTACCGCCGATGGACAACCGTCCTGAGTTCGGACACCGTGTACCTGAAAGAACTCCGGGAGCAACGACCAATTTGTTATTAATGCCTAACGGATGGCAGGTAGCCTCGACTTCGTCCAACAATATCCTGGATGTCAGACCCCGTCCGCCGAGATTTTGATAAGCTTGCGGCACAGGATCTTCTGCGACCGTAAGTTCCGACATGTTTACTCGCAAAATCTTATCCATATTTGGCTCTCCTTGTATTGTTAGTTTGCATCTACCGGAAATCTAATTTCAATTACTTTGCATGCCCGTCCGGATCTTGTTTGTTTTCCGCGAAGTTTAGGTCATCCGATGCGGGTGATGTTTGTCCAAGTAGCTCGGCTACAGCCTTGTCGACTTCTTTGGTCGCTCTAACTTTTATGTTTTCCGTGATCCTTTCTTCCATACTTGCCCCTCCTTCTGTATATTTCTATTTCCCAACAGATCACTTTTGATTTCAGCCGCCCCCAAGAGGCGGGAAAAGACCGATACGGTCACCATTATGTAAGGTATTACTAAAATCTTAGAGTAGCGAACAAGCGTACTTCAACATCCATTCCCCCCTTTGCTGCGCGCACAATGTCTGTCAATATTCTTCCCAGTCTTACGAAATAATTACAAGAATAACCAAAAGAAACAAGAAAATCTGCGAAAAAAATTCGCAGATTTCTTGTCATCAAATAATTAATGTTCCCCGTTTTACTACGACTGATAGGTAGCTCAACTGAATAGCACATAGTATTTCCAGTTGCTCATTTACCTCATCTAATTTAGCTTTATACAACTTATAAGCTTCTTTGCAGAGTGGCCGATCATTTTCTGGTGAGGTCGGGCAATCCATGATTTGAGCAATGTTGTCGGTCGTAAGTCCAGCGAGCCAAAGGGACGGTAGTAGCGTCTTCTTAAGACAAAACCACCGTCCCTTTGGCTCACCTTTAACCATTCCTTCGCAGCAAAGCACCTTTAAGGCCTCGACTGAAACCGTGGGATGAAGGCTAACGTTTCTGTAAAAGTAAATCAACTATGCAGGATTTTTGTATCATGCTGGTAAATAGAGTAGAATAATTGCATTCGTTTTTTCCTCTATATATTATAGATCATAAAGGAGTTTTGTTATGCCAGTAGCTCCCACTCCTCCAACAAAACCCACTCCGCCTGTTGCCCCGGCATTTACTCCGTCACGCTCAAATACAGCTTCTGATCTTAATACAGCTTCTCCTGCTAACTCAACCCAAAACTTGAGTAAGCCGGTAAGCCCGGAAGTGTCAGGTACTGCCAAGAAACTAGAAGGACTAGGAGAGGCTTTTCAGGGGAAAGCGACACAAACCAAGGGCGGCGAAAAGGCAGAGCCTGCCGCAACAGAGGTAAGCAAAACAAATAGTATCCAGGCAGCTCCCATCGCGTCCTTCGATTCTCAGAATGGCGTTTCTTCGCAGACTACCGTTCCTACTAAACCGCCGGCGATGGATAGCAAACCGTCCAGTTTGAGCTACGTTCCTTTTATAGGGATAATGGGAGTTATTGTGGTGATCTTACTGGGCATACGTGTATTTAAAATGAAGACTAAACAACCTCGTACTCTTATTGACTATTCTAAGAGATCAACTACAGTAATGAATAAGGAGGGCATAGATATAGTTGTATCTCCACAGACTACAGCGCCTAAAGTCAAAAGAAACTTTGAATTGCGGGTGTAGTCACTGTACAGTCGCTAAAAAAACTGCATTATAAGAAAACCCTAGAAACAGTAAGTTTCTAGGGTTTTCTTGATAAATTCCGGCCAGCAATGGCCTAATTTCATTTGGTTAGCGTCCTTTATAAGCCCAACTGCTGAAAGCCATAGTTCAAAAGCTGGGTTGCATCCTCCCAGCGCCGCTCACTGTTTAAAACAACTGCAATCAGCTGAACATCATTGCGTTTGGCAGCAGCAACGAGACACTCACCGGCAGCATTGGTGAAACCGGTTTTTACCCCATTAGCTCCCGCATATGTAGCAAGAAGCTTGTTGGTGTTTCTGGCATGGGCGATCCCGCCCCGGCTCACAAAATGAACATCATAGTCCCGAGTGGAAACGATGCTAGCAAACACCGGCTTTTGCATACCGTACACAGTCATCAGCGCAAGGTCGTAAGCAGTGGTAAAGTGATTGACAGGGTCCGGCAACCCGTGGGGATTGCTGAAATGGGTGCGTATTGTACCAATTTTCTCAGCCTTATCATTCATCATCTGGACGAAGGCCGGCACCGAGCCCGCAACATTCTCAGCCACGGCCTCTGCGGCATCATTCCCGGAAACAAGCATCAACCCATACAACGCCTCCCGCAGCGTCAAGCGATCACCTGCCCGCAAATCGAGGCTTGAGCCTTCACAACCTGCCGCTTTCGGACTGACAACGATAACGCTATCTGGGTCGCCTTGCTCCAGCGCCGTAATCAAAGTCATGATCTTGGTCGTACTTGCTGGATACATAATGTTATCTGGATTTTTCGCATACAATACCCGTTTGTCGCTAGCCCGCATGACAACGGCAGCTTCCGCGTCCACCTGTGGCAGCGACGCAGCAAACACAACATTGACCCAAGCTATGATAATAATAAACACTGCGATCGTTGCCGGTCTCCTCATTTCTAACATGCGCCTCCAACCCTAAAGTAGTACTTTAATTTATAGTAGCTCAAATAATCTACTAAACGCCATCTATTTCTACAGCAAATTGCAAACTCCTCCCACCAATGTGCTCATAAATTATTTCGCCCCGTACCCCTTTGAATCGATTAGACGAATGAATTTTCCTGTAGCGGAAAACATAGTGAAAACGATTAGTACCAAAAAACGTCCCGTCCCTATACAAGAGGAAATAGCTTTGTTTACCCTCGCAGTTGAAAATTAGTTAGCATCAAGGAAGTGAACTCATGTCTGTGGACAATATACCTATTCTGATCATACTGGTACTTGCCGCTATCGCCAAAAACCATGCGGTTTCGGTGGCTGCCGCCCTGTTGCTGATAATAAAACTGCTGGGTTTTGCTTCCTGGTTTTCTATATTGGAAAACAAAGGCGTTACTGTCGGTATCTCTATTCTTACGATTGCAATCCTGGCACCAGTCGCCTCAGGACGAATTACTTTACGCGATATGTATGACTCGGTCGTTAGTCCGGTAGGCTTGCTGGCGCTGTTGGCCGGCATTTTTGCCGCCTGGCTGGGAGGTAAAGGCGTGCTGTTCTTCAAAACTTCACCAGATATGATTACTTCTCTTATCTTAGGAACTATCGTAGGGATATCATTTTTTCAAGGTATTGCTGTCGGCCCGCTTATTGCAGCCGGAATGCTGTCAATAGTTGCCGGTCTTTTCGGCAAGTAAGCGCATAGCAGATTTTGAACAGTAACCGCCAGATACGAAAAGGTTAGATCAACGGATAAAAGAGTCCAGTTGATCTAACCTTTTCAATTTCTTATCCTACCTCAGTTTAAAATCAAGGCCAACTTTCGAAAACCATCATAAGAGAACCAGCACCCCAGCACAACAAGGAAAACAGCACAAATTGTTAATACTCCACGATATAGTCTGTCACTGATAAAACTACGACCTGTAGTAATAATAAAAGAAATAAATGAAAACCAAACCAAGTCTGATAAAATATGCCCCGTAAAAAACGTTACTAATCCTACCGCTCCCAAGCTCATCGCAATTACTACATAGCTCACACCAACCGTTGCCCACCAGAGAGACCAATAAGGATTAGTAAAGCTAAGTATTATACCTGAGACCAAAGGGTTGATAGACTGTGATTTCGTTGTCCTGTCAGAACTTATTCCTGCCTCTGAGAAGCTAAGGCAAACTTCTCTGTTTTTAGCACTCACATATATTCCCCATCCAAACCAAAGAAGAACTAGTCCGCCTATAAACCCTATACCTCCAGTCACAAGAGGCTGCTGAATATAATACGTAAGCCCCCCAGCCAGACTTGCAACAAGCAAAAGCTCAACAATACCGTGACCAAGAACAATTTGCGGACCTACCCAAAAACCTTGTCTAGGCGTTTCGCTTATTGTCACAGTAAGCATAGGCCCAGGCATCATGGCACCAGATAGCCCAACGAGAAATGCCGATGTAAATAAGGTGAAATAATCCATGGTATTCCCCCCATGCGTTTTGAATATTTTTAAACATTTTTTGCCTTTACAATCCTAAACTTTTTAGTTATTAGCCCAAGTTCTTCTTTATTAAAATACATTTCCGCCAGTTTGGTCGAATCCAATTCATCGATTAATTGAAAATTATATTTTGCTAAAAAATCCTGTATCGGTCCCTCAAGCGTAAAGCCAGGTTTTTCGCCCGCTTTAGCAAGGAATTGATAATGTTCTTTTATCTTGGGATCATCATGAATATGTTCTTGCCTGATGGCCAAAGCGGAGGCGTAATCAAAAACAAGCAGACTATCTTTCGCGGAATAGTCGCTTATGAGACTCAATGTACTATCAATAGATTCTTGATTTAGATAATAGGTTAAGCCTTCAAGGACAAAAAGGCAGGTGCGATGTTTCTGAAAACCGGCCTCGTCTAGCTTTTGGGATAACGATTCTTTGGTGAAATCAAGGGAAATAAACTTAAGATTTCCTGGAATTTCGATATTTTTTCCCTTTAGCCTATGTATTTTAGCCTGTTGTGTTACCGGCGCATCAAGCTCAAATACTTTTGCATTCTTTAATTCATCTTTAAAACGAATAGCACGGGAATCAAATCCGGCCCCAAATATTAATACCTGCTCAATATTCGCGGCCAGGTTCTTGAAAACATTATCAATGAATTTTGTCCGCGAAATAATATACTCATACAGACCTGGATTTTTAAAGAAACGTTTCTTTAAAACAGTTCTCGAAATAGTATACTTGGCTAGGAAATTAAGAAACTGGGGAATAATGAGCGGAGCTATGTAATCGTCGCTCTTGTAGTATTTATCTTGTTCATAATAGGATATAGCACGCATAAGACAAGTGCCTTGTGCAGTTATGGATACTTTGGTTTCAATTCTTTTACTCATAAATTTCGTCTCCTTCCAAAACGGACAATATCTCTGCCATATATCTTTAACAGGCACCTTACGTCCCAACTTAAAGTTTCCATAGTGGAATTTAACAAAGCCACCTGCGAGGCAGTATTACAATATGGCCAAATCCTGTAAGCATCACATTGGAAGATTTTTTCTTTTTTCAACCTTTAGCTAAAATTCGTCTTTTTCAATATTTTTCCTGCACACACAAAAAAAAGAAGCCAATAAGCGAATTTACTCACCTACCGGTTTCTATGTGCTAGGCCGCAATATATGACGCAATAAGGACAAATATGGCATAATCGATTGTATTACTTAGCGCGTTTAAGTAGATTGATTTCTGCTTCTTGCTCAAAGAGCCGATGATTCAAAACGTCTAGCTTAGATTCAATCCGCTGTACAGCCTCAGTTTTCTCACCCAGCAGGTCAACCATACCGGTAAGTCCTGCAAAACCGCTATCCATTTTGGTTTCCAGAGTGCCTATTTTACTCTCCAGGCTATCTACTTTGTTTTCCACACTGCCTACTTTAATTTCCAGACCGTCCATCCGTTGGCGCAACTCTTCAGTAACGGCATTATTGTGTCCTACCATGTGGATGAGTTGTTCCATCATTTTTTCCAGACGGTCAAACTGTTCTTCGCTCATGGTATCACCCCGCGTATTTAAAATGTATTATAATTATAATTCATTATTCCCGGACAAACAACAACAGGTTTTTTCGAACAATCGGCTCCTCGATATAACAATCACTTAATCCTTGTACGTTATTTGGCTTGCTTTGTAGTTTAGTTTAAAATTTCTGATGAATTTGTTCAACTCAGCAGTGATGAAGGGGATAGGAGCCAGTGCACCAAGTACAAGCCAATCTGTAAGATCAGGCTGGACTGTTCTAAATATTGCTTGTAACGGACTGTACACGGAAAGCACCAGAAGAACAAAGGAAAGGCCGACTCCCATATTCAGGTACCTGTTACTGAAAAAGCCTAATTGGAATACAGAATAATGTTCCGACCTGGCGGCATAGGCGCAAATGATCTGCGTTGCCATCAACGTAATGAACGCAAAAGTACGGGCAATGTCCAAGTTACCATTATTAACAGTCAGGCCATATTGGAACGCACAGAGTACAGTCATACTCATTACCAGACTCTGGATACCGGTCAGCACCTGCATATTCCTAGTTAGCAGGGGTTCGGAGGGATCACGGGGCTTAAGGCGCATGACATTGGGCTCTTTCTTTTCCATACCAAGGGCAAGAGCCGGGAAACCATCTGTCACTAGGTTTACCCACAGAAGCTGGGTAGGCAATAAAGGTATCGGCCAGCCCAGCAGCATAGCGATGAAAATAGTCAGTACTTCTGATGCATTACAGGAAAGTAGGAAATAGACGAATTTCCGGATGTTGGCGTAGATTACCCGCCCTTCTTCCACCGCCGCCACAATTGTGGCGAAATTGTCATCCGTAATGACCATATCAGCGGTGGCTTTCGCCACATCTGTCCCGGTTATGCCCATGGCCACACCAATGTCCGCCTTTTTCAGCGCGGGCGCATCATTGACACCGTCGCCGGTCATGGCGGTGACATAACCATTGGTTTGTAACGCGCTTATGATAGCCAGCTTATGCTCCGGAGAAACACGGGCAAATACACTGGACGCGCGTACTTGTTGCTGCAATTCCTCCAGCGGCATAGTATCAAGCACCTGTCCGGTAATAACCGGTTGCTCATTGGCGGCAATACCAAGGTCTTGGGCGATAGCAAAGGCGGTGGTCGGATGATCGCCAGTAATCATGATCGTCCGTATTCCCGCATCCAGACAAACCTGTACAGCCGTTTTGGCTTCGCTGCGCGGCGGATCAATCATACCGACAAGACCGATCATCACCAAATCTTTCTCTACCTCGCTGGGACTAGACACGTCAGGTACCTGATCAAAATCCCGGTAAGCGACAGCCAAAACCCGCAAAGCTTGTGACGCCATTTCCTGATTAGCTGCACGTACTGCCTGTTTATCTGCCTCAGTCAAAGTGCGTACTGTTCCCTTTGCAGCAATGCGGGTGCACCGGCTTAACAAGATGTCCGGGGCGCCCTTGGAAAAAGCCCGAATTTTTTCAGCTGCATAGTGGAAGGTGGTCATCATCTTGCGGCCGGAATCAAAAGGAATCTCCTGAAGACGCGGCGCCAGAGACGTCACCGCCTCCTTGGTATAGCCGCCCTTTGCGGCCGCGACCACGAGCGCCCCCTCGGTCGGATCACCTACAATAGACCAGGTCTGGTTATCCAGCGACTTCAGTTCTGCGTCGTTACATAACAGAGACGCTCGCAGCAGCAGATCCAGCTCCTGCTCCGTATCTATTTTGACCGGCTTTTCACCGGCAATAAATTCTCCTTCCGGATTATAGCCATAGCCACTGACAGTAAATATATCAGTGGCGGTGAAGACTTTGACAACTGTCATCTGGTTTTGCGTGAGAGTTCCAGTCTTATCAGTGCAGATGACAGATACGCTGCCTAAGGTTTCGACCGCGTGCAGTTTTTTCACAATGGAATTCTTCCTGGCCATTCGCTGCATGCCAAAAGCCAACACGATGGCCACAACCGCCGGAAGTCCCTCCGGAATAGCGGCAACTGCCAGACTAATGGAGATCATGAGCATATGTTGAATCTCTGACAATGATAATATGCCGTCACTGTACCCGCCGTAAATTCCCATGGCAAACACCACGGCACAGACACCTAAACAAAGTAGGCCCAGTGTCTTGCCGAATTCTTCCAGCTTTATTTGCAGGGGAGTGGGCTCTTGTTGTACAGCCTGAAGCATGCCGGCAATTTTACCAATTTCAGTTTGCATGGCTGTAGCCACGACAATTCCTTTACCCCGGCCATAGGTGACGATGGTGCCCATGAATGCCATGTTGTGTCGCTCAGCCAAAGGAATAACCTCGGTAAGTTCCTGGGAGTTTTTATCCACTGGTACCGACTCGCCTGTTAATGAGGCTTCCTCAACTTTTAGATTGAATGATTCCAGAATACGTACATCAGCAGGAACATAATCGCCCGCCTCCAATACTACTATATCGCCTGGAATCAGCTCTCTGGAGGGAACAACAACAAGATTTCCGTCACGGATCAGTTTAGAAGTAGCTGCACTCATTCTTTTTAGCGCAGCCAATGCTTTCTCTGCCTTCGATTCTTGAAAAATGCCAAGTGCGGCGTTAAGGATTACGATGGCGATAATAACCAGAGCATCGGCCGATTCCCCGACGAGAATAGAGATTACACTGGCGGCCAAGAGAATCAGTACAAGGAAGTTCTTAAATTGGTTCAAAAACTTCTGCCAAAGACCTTCCGGTTCTTTTTCCTGTAACTCATTATAACCATATTGAGATAACCGCCTGGAGGCCTCTGCTGAAGATAAGCCTATTGATGATTCGGATTTAAACTCAAAAACTGTTTCCTCTCCACTCATCTGGTACCACGATTTCACGGTCTACACCTCCATTAGTAACTGTATTATCATCACAATTCCTCTATCAGTAATGACAGATAAGCAAAAGAAGCATATCTTGGTCAACCACCAAAGAGATGCTTCTTCTATTGATTTAATATTTTCTAATAGGGGTACTTTCGCTTATTCAGCACAAGAAAAAGGAACGATGGTAACAGGGCAAGCAGCGGCGTTAACCACGCCATAACTGACACTGCCAAGCACCCCGCCAAGCACCGGATTCATGCCGCGAGATCCCATGATGATCATACGCACACCGGTTGTTGCGCAGCCCGGTTGAACGGTATTGCCGGCCATTGCTTCTTGGCAAATCTGTTCCTTGGCATCACCGACTCTTAATTTTAGTTCATATTCTAGGCCGGCATCTTCCAGTATCTTTTTTGCCGGGACCACAGTCTCCTCGAAAAGCTGTTCCTGATATGCACGAATTGTGTTTTCTTTGAAAAACATTTTCGTATGTACGGTATGAAAGCTTGGCTGAACATTTAGTATAATAAGTTTTTCCTGCAGCAATTTTGCCAAAGTGACAGCCAACTGTAACGCCTCGATGGCATTTTTTGATCCATCAAACGGAACAAGGATATCTTTCTTCATAGTGATACCTCCCAGCTTTATAGTTTCGCTTAATAGTAATTCGCCGCGGGTGTAGCATTTTCCCTTTATTAAATTAGAAAAACAAAAATTATACAGAAATTTATACTCTTCAGGAACTTTATGTCGAAAGCCTCAGAATATATATAGAAAATCCTGCGAGGAATTTCTCCCTGCAGGCTTTTTCTTTGTACCAGTTAATCTGCTTTCGTTCTTCTATTTCGCGCCAAAGTCGAATATTTATCGTAAATCACACGAAGGGCGCTCATAATTGGTTTTTTAGCACTCCCATGGTAAACAGCATCGATATGCTTTACTAACTCCTCAGCACCATTTTGCAAACTACGCCCCACTAACATACGGGCTACGAACCGTTCAGAGGTTGGAGTAGACAGGGTGCAATCTGCTTCAACAATATTTCCCGTTTCCATATCAATTAACACAACCAAAGCCATCACTTTATACAGCTCACTCGATGCAGTACCAGCAGGCAGCCTGGCATAACCGGAAAATAAAAAAATATTTTCATTTACCCCCATTTGTAAATTCCTCCTGTAAAATTGATTGTACTATGAAATGAAATAAAATAAGGGACAGCTTGGAATGACATTCCACTCTGTCCCTGTTTCACTCTTATCATTATTCTATGCCAAACCAGACTCTTATTACTCTTAGTCCAAAAAGCTAATGTAAGCTTTTCATTTTCTTTCGCTCTGTCTCTACCACCATTCTATCTGATTCTACAAAATCCGTCAAGAACTCTGCGGTCTATTCAGACTTATAACAACATTCCAATCTTCTCTTCAACCAGCCCAACTATTTTTTGCGAATGTATCAAGTTTTTTATGGTATTGATATGAGGATACAGATAGATATCCTCATTCATGATTGGCACAGTGAGAGCAATCTCCTCAAGGACAGCCTGCACAGCAGTCGCCGGCAATTTATCATCTTCTATGAATTGGTGAGCCTGATATACAGACAACAGTTCAATTGCCAGAATAAACTCCAGTTTCTCGACAATCTGCCTGGCTTTCTTGGCAGCATTATAGCCCATCGCCACATAATCTTCCTGATTGCCACAGGTTGGTATCCCATCAGTTGTAGCAGGATGGGACAAGATCTTCATGTCATTCAGCAAGCCCGCCTGTGTATACTGCGGTATCATTAGCCCGGAATTAAGTCCAGGTTTTTTGATAAGAAACCAGGGGTATTCGGAGAGGTTCCCGTCTACCAGCCGGTTATTCCTGCGCTCTGACATTTTAGCCAGCGCGGTGGCGGCAATACACGCTGAGTCCATCTCGATCCCCACATAGGATGAATCTGCGTTACAGCCGGAGATAGCTTCCCCATCATCCCCTTCCGGCCAAAGAATTGGGTTGTCGCAGCAGGAATTCATTTCTATCTCAATGGTTTTTAACGCGTCTTTCAGGGTTTTTTTAGCAGCACCATGCAGTTGCGGTATACAGCGAATCGACAACGCATCCTGCAAGCGGTAATCTCGAAAATGCGCCGCAATCCCCGAATCTTGCAAGATATTTCTTACATTGGCTGCTGTGCTGCGTTGATCTTCATGGGGACGGACGCTCATCAGCCGGTCATCAAACGCGCGCGTAGTTCCTTTTAGCACTTCCAGTGTCATCGCACCGATGATATCTGCGCATTTTGCAGCGTTTAACATGTCATATAGGGCAAGGGAACCGAGCGCGGTAACGCTGGTAGTTCCGGAAACCAGGACTAAACCTTCCTTGGCTGATAACTCTGTCGGTGTAAGGCCAACCCGCCGCAACGCTTCTCTGGCCGGCAACAGCTCTCCTTCCACATAAGCTTGCCCTTCACCAATCAGGACTAACGCCATATGTGCTTCCGGGCCAAGATAGCCGACTGACCCCTCCTTGGGGGCGAACGGTGTAAGACCAAGATTCAGAAACTGCCGGTACAACTCTACCGTTTCCATACGTGCACCACAAAAACCCTGACCGACATTTTGCAATATCATAAAAATGGTTGCCCGCACTTCTTCAATTGATAAAGGATCTCCTACCGAAGTGGCATGTGACAACACGATATTTCTTTGTAATTGTGCCGTTTCCTCCGGTGATATTACTTCCGTGCAGCACGCCCCAAAACCGGTAGTAATACCGTACATCACCCGGCCCTCACCGATCCATTTTTCCACCAAGCTCCTGGATTTTTTCACCTGCTCACAATACGCGTCAGAGAACTCCACCTTGGCGCCAAACCGGGAGACCGCCACCAAATCCTCAATTGACACTTGGCTGCCAAGCACTACTGCCCTCGCACTATTCCTTTTGTTCTCCATAACCACTGCCTCCTAGTGAAGGGGAAAAGCGCCCTTGCCTCTCCACCTCCATAATGCTAACCCTATTCCTCAACTTTTCAATAAAAAATACTTCGATCGCAGAAAACACTTGCAGCCCAAAGATAAAGTAGACTTAGCTTCAGGTGGGGTTTTAACCCCATCTGAAGGTTAGTCGCCCTTATCCAGGGACTTAGCCGCTCGCCTGTGCCCTTTGGGTATAACTCCCACTTGTAGAAGATGGGAGTCTTAGAGCGGGTTGTCA